>NZ_JAHZAA010000021.1:21445-28864 GCF_019424165.1 Desulfovibrio sp.
GGCCCGGCAGATGGGCGGCTTGATACGGGCCAAGACTCTTTCAAACCTTGACGCCACAGGGGAAGGGCCAAGGGTAAAAATCCGCATCAGAAAAAAGGTCTGCTATGAGCGTCGAAGCTTCCTCCAATGGCTCAGGCAGCATGTGCGGCAGTAACTGACCGCAAAAAAGCACCAGCAACGAACAACCGCAGGGGCATGAATTTTTTCATGCCCCTTTCTTATTCTATGCGGCAAGTATTTGCCCGTTTCGGAATGATTTACCCTGTAGTGGCCTGAATAATAAGGATGTTATCATGGATACGAAAAAATTTGTCTACGCCGGAACACCAGAACCTGGCTATGGCCCCTGGACATTTATAGAAGATTCGCCTGAGTCGCGTGCCCAGGCACTTGAACAGGGCTGCAAGGCATTCACGACCGTGAGCTTCGCCTATGAGCCGAAAAAAGATAAACCCGAACCCATGCGCTACGGCGATCTTTGGCTGGACATAGACTGCAAGGAAGCGCCGTTTCTCGCCATTGTGGGCGCAAGGGACTTTGTTAAGGGTCTGCGCAATCGGTATGATGGTTTTGACCCTGCCATGCTCGAATACTACATGAGCGGCAGCAAAGGCGTCCATATCTGTATTCCAGCTGAGGTATTTGGTGGAGAAAACGGGCATCCCTGCCTGCCCAAGCTGCATTTGAAAATGCTGGAGCGGATTTTTCAGCACTCCCCAATTGGCCGTAATCTGGGCTTGCTGGCGCTGGGCAAGCCCGTACCCGATGATTTCAGACGCAAGACTGTCGGCGACCTTGTGGACACAAGCCTGTATTGCATGGGGAAGGGGAAGTTGCTGAGGGCTCCCGATATCAGGCGCCCTGACGGACGCTACAAAGTGCAGGTGAGCGTTGAGGAATTTTTTGAATGGGAAATTGACTCATTACTGGAACTGACCCAGTCGGTAAGAACATGCGTCATACAAACTCCGCCGCCCACGGTAACGGGGATGACAGCCCTTTATGACCACGCCCTTCTGGATCTGCAATCTTGTAGCCAGCGTAAGCTCAATCTGCAAGAGCTTTCCGACTGCCAGTTCATGAGCCATTGCCGTGAAAATGCCGCAGCGCTGAGTGAGCCGGAATGGTTCCTGATGTTGCGTGTTCTGGCTCCGCTGGGAAAAAAAGGGCTTGAGTTAGCGCAGGAATACAGCCGCCCCCATCCGGAATACTCGGCACAAAAAACCCGAACCAAATTTCTGCATGCCCTGCATAAGGGATATCCAGCCAACTGCTCTGATATTCAGGAGCTTTTTCAGTGCGACCCTGGCTGCAAGGTGCGCAGCCCGCTTGACCTTGAACGCAAACGTCTGAGTGATGTTGTGGTCGCCGCAGAATCATTCAGTTCCCAAAAGGATGGCCTGTACTATTCACCATCCCGTGGCATGATGGAGGGCGACAGTTTCAAAGTGTGCAGCCCCTTAAAAGTCCTTGGCAAGATGCGCAATACGGACGGCACGGGCTGGGCAAGACTGGTTAAGTTGCTGACGCCAGATGGCAAAGAACAAAAGCTGACCATCACCATGAAGGAATGTGTGGGGCGCGGCGATGTCGTCCTTGGACGGCTTTGCGAGCATGGGCTTGAACTGTCAGGTGGGCGAATGGAAAAATTAATTATGGAGTACCTGCGCTTGGCGGGTTCCGACAAGATTTTTACCAATGTTGAGCGCCTGGGCTGGCACGGCAAGTGCTATGTCTTGCCGGATAATATTTTTGGCGGAGGAGAAAATGAAGAAATCCATTACACGCAGGAACACGGCCTGTTCAACCATGCAGGCGAATTGGAACAGTGGCATGAGCATGTGGGCCGTTATTGCCAGGGCAACACGCTGCTCATGCTGGTTGTGGCCTTTGCCCTGACAGGGTCGCTTTTGCGCCCTTGTGAAATGGAAGGCGGTGGATTGCATCTGTTCGGGCCATCGTCCACCGGCAAAACAACGTTGGCCCTGTTGGCCGGCAGCCTCTGCGGCGGCAATGACAGCAAAGGGTTTATCCGCCAATGGCGCAGCACGCACAATGCTCTTGAGCATATCGCGGCCCAGCATAATGATTGCCTGCTGGTTCTCGATGAAATAGGCCAAGCCACAGCAGAAACGGTGACTCAGGTCACGTACATGTTGCCCAACGGCCAGGGCAAGGAGCGCATGCGGAGTGATGCCACACAGCGTAAGGCTCATCAATGGCTTCTCAATTTCTTTTCCACTGGCGAGTTGAGCATAGAAGACAAAATAGAAGAAACAGGTAAATACCGTGCAATGGCCGGGCAGAATGTACGTGTGATCAATCTTCCCATTGATGGCGGCACAGGCAAAAATGTCTATAGCACTTTGCATGGCTTCAAAAATCCAGCGGCACTGAGTGAGCACCTCAAAAATGCTTCCCGAACCTATTATGGTACACCGCTGCGTGCTTTTTTGAAGGTTTTGTGTGGCACTGGCGGGCATGATCTGGACATGAATCTATATGAAATAAACAATAATATCGCTATGTTCACAAAAAATTATTGCCCAGAAGGAGCCTGTGGACAGGTTCAGCGTGTGGTTCTGAAGTTCGGGCTGATTGCTGCGGCTGGTATCTTCGCTGCAAAGGCCGGCATCCTGCCCTGGACACCGGAAGAATCAAGTGATGCCGTTGTGGAATGGCTCAACGTCTGGCTTGACGAGCGCGGCGGCGTTGGCAATCTGGAAATCATGAAAGCTCTTGATCGCTTTAAGGATTTTTTTGCGCGCTATAGCAGAAGCCGTTTTGCTGATGTGGACGGCCTGGGTGAGAGTATGCGCGATCTGGCTGGCTATAGATGGGAGGACAAGGGTGACCTGCGATTATTCATGACAATCCCGACGTTCAACGACCTCGCCAAAGGAGTAAATCGCCATGAGTTGCTGGAGCATATGAAGCGTCAGGGGTGGTTGTTGATGAACACCAAAGGAAATCCTACGGAAACAAAATGCATCAAGGGGCGGAACGTACGTGGCTATGGATTCATCCCTTCCGCCTGGGAAGGCCGTGGAGACCTGGAAGAGCGGCACATGAGTGTGGCAAAAGACTCCAAAGCCAGCGATTGTGACTTTTAAGTTGTGCGGCGCACAAAAGCGTTTGTGCGATTTTTTGTATAAAACACCTGTATTTTCTTGGTGTTTCGAACCTTCGCACAAACGCACAGCTGCACAGCAGTTTTTTATACGGAACAAAGAAGGGTAAAGCAAAAAGGGGGGGGGAGATTACCAGGGCGGTTGATGCTCCAGTTTTGCCAAAAAAGAGCAAGAACAGTATGTTGTTTGTGCGCCTGTGCGCCTGTGCGCCTGTGCGATACCCAAAAAGTCTGGCAATTGTGGAGCCTTGAGACAAAATTCCGCACAGCAGCGTTTGTGCGAAATTCATTTCTGTTGTGCAAGGTGGTCACGCTCAGAAAAAAACATCTTGAAATCCCTGTCCGCTATCAAAATCGGCGTTGCCGAGTGAGAAGAGTCTACTCCGCTTGTGGAGTTTCCCCCACGATGTTGCAGCCTATGGCGCAGTTGAGGCCCGCATCACTTGCCGCCCCGTACATGCCCACCATTGTGCCCATAAATTCTTCATTTCCCCGCCAAAAAGGGATTCCGCCAAGCCGCCGGGGCAGGGCGGCGGCAACAGCGGGAAGCATAACCGCTCCAAGTTCAGTCGGCGTTGCGTGGTGGCCCCAAAACTGTACAGGATCGCAGGGGAGCGGTTCTGCCTCTTCCTGCATGGCATCCGGGTCGGCTTCGGCATCGCTCGCGCCAGTACCCAGCAGTTCCAGAAGGGCCTCCCGCTCAATGCCCCGAAGCCTGAACAGCAAAAAGGGGTCCCGGTCAAACTCCTCGGCCACAAGGTAGTACACGGCTGCGATATGCTTGCACGGGTTTGACCAGTCAGGGCATGAGCAGTCAGTTATAAAATCATCCTTTTTTACAGGAAAAAGCGACAGTTTGGCATTTTTAAAGATTTCTTCAATCTGTTGCGGCATCTGTCCGGACAAGAGAGCGGCGGAAAAGAGGGCCTCCTTGCGCAGGGCATGGCCGATGGTGGCCCACGCGTCAGCCTCCAGAGGTTTGACCCGCATGGTGACAGTATACGGCTTGGCCCGCGAACCCTGCACTTTGGCGGAAATGCAGCCTTTTTCCATTTGAATGGACACGACCTGCCCTTTGCGGGCATAGGCGCGCCCACGGGTCAGCCGTGCTCCCAGCCCGAAGCTTTCAATAAGCTCGATCCAGCGTTTGGCCCACCAGCTTTGCCCAAAGCCGCCGCGCCGACTTTGGGACTTGATGCCCCCCTTGACCTCGCGGGCTTGGGATGGGGGAAAGCCGCCATATTCATGATACCAGGCCATGTTTACTCCCCTAGAGTTTCTTCCCGCAACGCGAACAAATCCCGAAGCTCCTGGTTGGACAGTTCTGTCAACCAGGCCTCGCCAACGCCCACCACGGCATCGGAAATTTCTTTCTTGCGTTCAATCATGGCATCAATCTTTTCTTCCAGCGTACCGCTACAGACAAATTTATGCACAAGAACATTGCGGTGCTGGCCGATTCTGAAGGCGCGGTCCGTGGCCTGATTTTCCACCGCCGGGTTCCACCATCTGTCATAATGAAAAACATGCTTTGCCGCAGTGAGGTTAAGCCCCGTAGAGCCGGCCTTGAGCGAAAGAATAAAAATCGGCGGGGCCTGGGCATCACCCTGAAAGCGCTCAATCATCCGGTCGCGCGCCTTTCGTGCTACGCCGCCGTGCAGAAAAAGCACCTCCCTGCCGAGGGTGTCCTGCAAATGCGCTTTGAGTATATGGCCCATCTCTTTGAACTGGGTAAATACCAGGGCCTTGTCGCCCACGGGCAAAATCTCTTCCAGCATTTCAGTGAGGCGGGCAAGCTTGCCCGAGCGTCCGTCTATGGCCGAGTTGTCGCCAAGGAAGTGAGCGGGATGATTGCATACCTGCTTGAGCCGGGACAAGGTCGCAAGAATAATACCCTTGCGCTGTATGCCGTCCACCTCGTATAATGTACGATTCAGGTCTTCAAGCACAGCGGCGTACAGCGATGCCTGCTCCTTGGTCAGCGGGCAAAATTCCTTCATTTCCACCTTGTCGGGGAGGTCGGAAATAATGGACGTGTCTGTCTTGAGGCGGCGCAGGAGAAAGGGCGCGGTAAGGCGCTTCAGTCGTGTGGCAGCCTCGGGATCGCGCCCGGTCTGGATGGGCATGAAGAAACGCTTGCGAAATTCTTGCTGGCTGCCCAGAAAACCCGGATTGAGAAAATCCATAAGAGACCACAGGTCGCCGACATTGTTTTCCACCGGCGTTCCTGTCAGGGCTATGCGGTATGCCGCCGGGATGCCCCTGGCGGCTTTGGCCTGTTTTGTTTCGGGGTTTTTGATGTTTTGCGCTTCATCCAGAATGACGCCGCCCCAGGAAATATCTTTCAGTACCGCCATATCCCGCTGAAGAAGCCCATAGCTTGAAATGACCAGCGCCTGCGCGGACGCGAGCCGCCGAAAGGCCGCCCCTTTTTTGCGGTCAAGCCCGTGATGGACCATGACCGGCAGTTCGGGGGTGAATTTTTCCGCTTCTCTGGCCCAGTTGTTGACCACCGATGTGGGGCAGATGAGCAGGCTGGGCATCTTTTTGCCGGAAGACCATAATCTTTGCAGCAGGGCCAGGGTCTGGATGGTTTTCCCCAGGCCCATGTCATCGGCAAGGCAGGCCCCAAGGCCCCATTGCTGTAAAAAGGCGAGCCAGGAAAATCCCCGCGTCTGATAGGGCCGCAGTGTGCCGCCAAATTCCGCCGGGGGCGGCAACTCCGCACAGGCCGTGCGGCCCTCCAATTGGTCGAGTAACTCGCTGAGCCAGCCCGCACTCTGCACACCGCCAAAGGCAAATCCGTGAGGGGCGTCCTCACCGCCAAGGGCCATGCGGAGAACATCCCGGGCCGGAGCGGTATTTTTGTTGTTTTTCTTCCAGAAATCGACAGCGGCCAGAATTTCCTGCGCATTGACCTCCACCCACTGCCCCCGCACCTGCACCAGTGGAACCTTGAGCCGGGCCAGAGCCAGAAGGTCTTTATACGTAATGGGTTCCCCACCAAGAGAAGCCTGCCAGTCGAATTCCACAATGGTATCAAGGGAAAGACCGCTTGAAGAGCGGAGTTTGGGGGCCGCCACCCTGGCCTGAATGACCGGCCGGAGCTTCGCGCCTTTCTTGGTCCACCACGAAGGCAGCATGACCCCGAATCCGGCCTGCCCCAGAGCAAGGGAGGTATGTGTCAGAAAGCGGTGTGCGCCCTGAACGTCCAGACTGTAGCCCTGGGGCGCGGCATCCTTGAGGCTGGCCTCAATTTCCGGCGCAATGCCGGAAGCCTGGCCCAGCGCCGAAAGCACATATTCCCTGGCATCCGCACCCAGGTGCTTCAATACTGAAGCACGCTTTTTTGGGCCTGACCAGAGATCCTGTATGGGGAGCTGGAGGCTGTGGTCATCGTGCGGATGCAGAAGATAGGAAATCCGCCAGGCAGAATCGTCCCAAGGCTGGGAAGGGGAGGACACATTATCGGAGAGTGCGTCGTCATTTGTGGGCTCTTCAAGCCTGAAGCAGAGCCGCACCGGGGATTTGGACAGCACTGTTATGGGGCGCTTCCAGCGAGTGAGGGTATTTTTTAGATCTGTTACATCTTTCTTCGGCCAGTCTATGCGTCCATCTGGCGAGCGCAGGGCGGCCAGCCAGGCATCATGCGCACTCTCCACAGCGGGCTGCGTCCGTGGTACCCATGATATGCTGGAAGTGCCGACTTGGCCCTTTTTACCCGCCGTTGCTTGCGGCATGGCGGAGCGGACAAGGGCATCAACCATGTCCGTCAGAAAAGCGCGCAGAACAGAAGCGGCGGCGGTGGAAGGCGGCGCTTTGCCGTCAGCCTTGGTCAAGGCTCTGGCCGACGGGGGCATGGCGGCGGCAAAGGCAGCGAAGCGCGACTGTTCCTCTGCGGTAATCACCGGTTCCCATACGGAGTGGTAATGGCCGCCGATTACCCGCACGCCGGGCAGATATTGCTGCCTGGCAACCAGCGCCCCGGCAAATCTGAGCATTTCCGCCCAATAAGCAAGGTCATGACCCAAAAAAACGCCACGGGCGAGAGTTTGCTTGCCTGTGGCGTTTGCCAGAGCAGTTACGGCTTCCTGGGCATCAAGCAGGGCGGCTGAGACGCGCCAGGGACGCAGATGTATTGTTTTGCCAGCGTACTCCACATCGTGGAGGAGCCGACTCGACGGCACAGGACCGGATTTTGAGGACGGCAGCCAGGCGATGGCCTCAAGCGGCTTTGCAACGTCTGACGAAAGGCCGAGGTGTTCAGCAAGAACGGCATCTAGAGCGGC
>NZ_JAHZAA010000021.1:28874-30078 GCF_019424165.1 Desulfovibrio sp.
TCCCGCGTCAAAGGGAGAAGGGGCGGGGCTTGCGGCTTTTGTTTTTGCTGCGCGTTTCGGGGGGAGTGCCGGGGCTGTGCCCTCCTCCACAGCAACAGAAGCAGCAGAAGAAGGTACGGGAGACGTAGAAGAGGCTGACGGACTCTCGCCCCAAAGCAAAAATCCCATCTCCGTCTGCGCGGCGTGGAGGATAATCAGTGCTTTTACCTCTTGCTTTTGTACAGTTCTCCAACTCCTCCCCCAACCATCCTAAGGCATACAGATTGCTCTGTTCCACCCAACTGCGTTCTTGGGCATATGTAACTGAGGATTGGGAAGCTCGAACGATCACGGCAAAGGGTTTCCCGTGATCATTGCAAAGTAGCCTGTTTTTTAACGCGGCGTAATTGGGCTCTCTTTATGGGGTGTGGTTTTTTTTCTGATCAATTGATTGGAAAAAACCATGAGCTCTACCTAGCGACATCAAGATATAATACGACATTGCTGTGACATCAGGCAGCTTTCCAATCCCTTTCAATATAGGGTATGCAATGTTTTGCAGACAAAACAAAAGTCCCAACTCATGTTTACGCAGGAGTCTGCCACGCCCACGGCCATAGGCTAGAGCTTTGGAAAATGTAGACCTGGAGTAAATGGCCGTGGGATGGCGTATGGCGAGATTCCTATGCCTCTCAATGCGGCAGTGAGCCAAGTAAGCGCGTACGATATAGTCAGTATCTTCGCCTGATCCCCAAGGAGTTCCCGCTCCAGCCCCCAGCGTTTCATCAAAATTGCCCGTGCGCAGCACCGCTTCTTGGCTAAAAAAAAGGGAAATGGACGGCACATCAGAAAAAAGTGTGTAAATATTTTCGTGCGATTTTCCCGAAGAAAAGCGTAGTTTAATTTTTTCTGCAAAAGAGGGAGGAGAACCATACGCGTCTCCTTCCAAAGGAATTTGACGTCCTATAACAATATCACAATTTGATCTGTTAAATATATTATTGACCTCAAAAAGCAGGTCCTTGGGGTATTCGCAGTCATCATCAGGAAAGCAGACAATATCGCCAGTGCAATATTTCAAGCCAAGATTGCGCGCACGAGAGAGTCCTTTGGGGCTTCTCAAGCAAATAATCTTAAAAACTTTGCTGTAGCGTTCAATCAGGGGGCGTAAAAATGTTTCATCATCGTTTTGGTCAACAAGAACAACGGAAAAAAAAGCATATGT
>NZ_JAHZAA010000021.1:30088-43246 GCF_019424165.1 Desulfovibrio sp.
GTTCATGAAATCTTCCAACTGTAGCCAACAAAAGAGAAAAATGACGTTGCATAGATCTTCCATGGGGTATGCCCTTAAACACATTAAGAGGGCATAGCGCGACCTGGCTTCTGTTCAGAGAAGACAGGTTTTTATCTTTCGTAATCAGTTAGCGTTTGCTTCTGCCAACCCACCATCGCGCTTGATGTACTTCTTATTGCAAAAGGGACAGGTCAATTCTGCATTCAGCTTCTCACCGCAAGCGCACACCCATCCCTGGATTTTGGCCGGACTGCCAAAAACCAAAGCGTGAGCTGGAACATCCCGGGTTACAACGGCTCCAGCTCCAACAAAGGCGAATTCCCCAATTGTTACCCCACAAACAATTGTGCTATTGGCGCCTAAAGTCGCCCCTCTTTTGACTCTGGTCTCCAGGCGCTGGTCAATCTTTTTAATATGGGCCCGCGGATTGATGACGTTGGTAAAAACCATGCTGGGGCCACAAAACACGTCATCTTCAAGTATGACACCCATGTAAATGCTGACGTTATTTTGTATTTTACACCGGTTTCCAATGCTGGCTTCTGCATCGACAAAAACATTTTGCCCTATGTTACAGTTGTTTCCAATGGTTGCCGTGCTTCTGATATGGCAAAAATGCCATATGTTTGTTCCGTCTCCAATTTTAGCGCCAGGGTCAACGTGCGCACTGACGTGGGAAAAATATGGCATGCTGTTTGCCTATTCCTTATGCCCCAAGCGACATTTTTGAGGCGAAAAATGTAAAAAAACCTCTTTATTTGTTTCAATGGATTCATAGATGGCCATAATGAGTTCCAAGCTTTTGCGGCCTTCCAATCCGTCTACCAACAAGGATTTGTTGTCTTCAAGGCATGAAACTACGTGGTCATAATATGCTTTATGCCCAAACCCATATACATCCGGGGGATTGACGGAGTATTTTTCCATCACATCTTCATCTTCGGGAAGCGAAGGATCAAATTGCCATGTTTCCATTTTGTTGACAGCAAATCCACCGATGACAACGCTTCCCTTTTCTCCCAGAACAGAAAGAGAGCCTTCCAGGTCTTTGGGTCGCGTGGCGGTGGTCGCTTCGATGATGCCAAGTGCGCCATTACGAAATTTAAGCAGCGCTATTGCCGTATCTTCTGCTTCTATATTTACCAACGCTGTACGGCTTTTGGCGAAAACACTTTCGACATCACCCAGCATCCATTCCAGCAAGTCAACATGATGACTGGCCTGATTGGTCAAAACTCCGCCATCGAGGGCCCAGGTTCCGCGCCACGCATCTTGATCATAGTAGCGTTGTGGCCGGCACCAGCGAACACGAACACTGCCCATGACAAGCTTGCCAAAGCGCCCTGCCAGAAGAGCCTTTCGGGCATGCTGAACAGGGACATTAAAGCGATTCTGTTTAACCACAAAAAGCTTGATTCCAGCCTGGTCGCAGACTTTGATCATTTTGTCTGCATCATCCAGGGTTAGAGCCATGGGCTTTTCAACCAAAATATGCTTTTGGTATTGTGCCAATTCAACGGTGTGGTTGGCATGGTTTCCGCTTTCTGTCAGTACGGCCACAAGGTTAATTTGTTCCCCCATGGTTTGCATCATCTCGTGCATATCGGTAAACCATGGCACGCTCCATTGTTCCCCACGGGCCTGGGCTCGTTCGGGATTAATATCGCAAACGCAAGCGAGACTGGCGTGCTGAATTTTTCCACCACCAAGCAGTTCACAGTGGCGAACGGAAATACGACCGCAACCAACAAGAGCGACACGAATCATAAGGAGCCTCCGCAAGCTGTAATGAGCGCATTTACGACTAAATATTGGTCATTTTCAGTGAGATATGGGTGCATGGGCAGCGATAATACATTGGCGCACGCAGCTTGAGTATGGGGAAAATCATCCGGGGCATAGCCAAGAGATGCAAGGCAACCTTGCGAATGCATTCCCTTGGGGTAGTTTATTGTCGTGGGAATAGCTTTTTGTTTTAAAGATCGCATGACCGCAGACCTGTCAGCCTGCTCAGGCAAGCGAACCGTATATTGCGCCCAGGTGCTGAACCCTCCGGCAGTGATTTGTGGGGTAACAATATTGGGGGAAGCTTTTTGTAACAGGGCTGTGTAACGGTTGGCGACCTCTTCGCGCAATCTCAGTTCGTCAGCAAAGATTTCTAGTTTTGCAAGAAGAATGGCTGCCTGGAGCGTGTCAAGTCTACCGTTGTAACCCAAACGTATATTGTCGTTTTTATTCTGGGCGTCAACCCTTCCGTGATAGCGCAAAGAATCCACAATTGCAGCCAGTTCGGCATCATTGGTAAAAACGGCACCCCCGTCGCCATAACAACCCAGAGGTTTGGCCGGAAAAAAACTGGTGGTTGCGGCATGGCAACCACAGTTGCAAAGTTTGGAGCTTTTGTAGCGCCCGCCAAAGCCCTGCGCGCCGTCTTCAAGCACACGCAGATTATGCGTTTTTGCGATGGGCAACAGGGCATCGTAGTCTGCCGGGTTGCCAAAGAGATCCACAACCACAACGGCCCGTGGTTGCAATGCTCGCTCCATAGCGGCTTGCGGTAGCGGGTGTAGCGATCTGTCTTGTGCTTGAACGGCGCATATGGCTGCGTTCAAACGGGTGACGTCCAGGTTATATGTATCTGGGCAAATATCGATAAAAATGGGGATGGCACCCGTTTTTGCAATCGCTTCAGCCGTGGAAATAAAAGAAAGTGGTGTTGTAAAAACAGCATCACCTTCCCCAATGTTCCAGGCCGCAAGGACAAGTTCCAGAGCATTGGTACCAGATGCACAGCCAATGCAGTGTTCGGCTCCAATGAATGCGGCAAGCTTTGTTTCGAGCTCAGAAACTTCAGGGCCCATAATATATTGCCCATGCTCAAGTACAGTGGCGATGCGTGTGTCGATACTGTTTTTTATGCGAACCTGTTGGGCTTTCAAGTCTACAAATTCCATGCAGAGTTCCTTTTGAAGTCAAATGATAATTCATCGTAGAGCAACATCCAGCGAAAAGTTTAATGTAAAATTTATGTGGATGGCTTGTTTGTCAATGTATGAGTATATAAAATTTCCTTTTTTTTGACCATGGCTTATTCTCGCCCAAGAGCGATTTGGCCCGCAGGGCAAAGAGCTATATGCCAGCGTCTTATTTTTATCCACTGGCTCCAACACACAGAAAAAACAAGAACAGACCACATACCTAACGTGGGATTCAAGGATCTAAAATTATGTTAAAGTCGGTTTGATTTTCGAATTTGGGCTATTGCCAGATCTATTGAGATGAAGAAAACCAACTCTGCAACGTAGCTATTTTTCTTTTTTCGAAGGAAACAGCGTCAATATACGGTGTACTTTCCTGGTGCGAGACTATTTTTGTTGCATTCTCCGCCACAAAACTACGCAATTTCATCAAAATTTCTGGCTTGTCGCCGCCCCATTCACTGGAGGGCGTGTAGCAAACCCATGAGGGAGTATGATCTAAAAAAGCACTGTCCTGGCACCCCAAGATTACTGGCAATCCTGCTGCGATGTACTCTCGAACCTTAAGAGGGCTGGCTTCAGAAATATTTTTTCTGAAAAAAGCCAGAGATCCAATGCCAATGTGGCTACGAGCATAAAGCCGGGACAATTGGGAAGGAGGCAAATAGCCATAAAAACTCATATTGGGGGGAGCATCCGCAAGCGCATCCGGCCCCACAACATGAAAATCATATTCGGGCAGGCTGCGAGCCAGACGTGGCAACATATCCACACCATGCCACGCTTGGCTTGGCGTGCCCATAAAAAGCAGCGCGGTTCGCTCTGTCGCAGTGGGGACACGCTTACACACCGGATGCTGTGCAAGGTCGATAACATTTGGAGAAACTATTTTTCGCTCACAAGGCACGCGGGGAAACAGCTTGATAAAATTGGAAGAAACACAAACACAGCCACCGAGATGCTTTTCCAGATAGCCCGAAGTTGCTTTATTGATCCAAAAAGCGGCGCGACGCTTCAGCGAAGCCTGACTTTCCAGCTTTAATTCTGCGTCAATATCAGCGTTGATTTCAAGAATGATTTTTCCTGAAAACCGTTTGGCAATTTGTAAAATCTGCGGACCCGCGATTTCATGACGCAGGTAAACAATATCGGGATCAAAGGCGACAATGTCCCGAAATATTTCAGTGTTGTAGCTGCATGTGGGCATTCCCCCAATGGGGTAAGGCTTCCCACCAGGGACGTCCAGGCCGGGTATTGCGCGAAAAAATAAGGAGACTTCCACCCCAGGAAGAGTCTTCCACACGGCCAGTTGGGATTCAATCTTTCGGAAAACCCCGTTGAAAAAACGGTTACCGAAGGCGGCGACATACGCGATTTTCATTACTGCTTTGCCAGTGCTTGTTACGTGTCATTTTTGGGCATTAAGCCCAGAGGATTTAAAATATACTTGCGGCCCAATCGTCTAAGTCCAATCCTGACAAGCTCTTTAATCGGCTTTTTTGACGAGCGCCACAACAGTGGCGCAGGCAGCGTCTGCCAACCTTCTCGCAAAATGGCGAAAGCCTTGCGCCAGCTTCGCACATCCGCATGCGCATAGAAACTCATGGCATATCCTTCTGCAAGAAACGTTTCACCGGTTCCATACCGCTCAAACAGGGTCGGTCTATCTACGAGAATACGCTTGCGGATACTGTATTCGTGAAAATCACTTTTTGCAGACATGGAATCGTCATGCCGCCGATACAGCATCAAACAGACCGGAACGTGAGCAACTTTAAGAGGAGAAACGTATTCAGCCGCATGTAGCCAAAATTCCCAATCCATACTCCCTTTGCGTATTTCCTCTGCCGTGGAGTAGCCGCCTGTCGCGTCCCAAAGCGCACGCTTGACAAGGGATTGGCTAATAATCCAGTTTTTGAGTGTGAGCGACCTCTCATCTTTGACGTCGCCCTTCCACACGGCAAGGCTGGAACCAAAGCACTGCAGGTCATACATGACAATATCTGGGGATGAGTTATCAAGTGCTGTGGAAACCAGCATGTGTAAAAACCAGGGGTGCATGATGTCGTCCGGATCAAAGCATACTATGTATTCCCCGCGCGACATGGCAAAAGCTGCATTTCGAGCTGTTCCCGCGCCAGAATTTTGCTCCAGCTGCGCAAAATGAATCCTGGAGTCACCGTAGGCAGCCACAATGGCTTCCGCGCCACCACTTGGCGAACAATCATCGACAAGAAGCAGTTCCCAATTGGTATACGTCTGCGCTATGAGGGCATCAAGGAATTCGGGCAAGTATTTTTCGCAATTATAATGCCCCATAATGATAGATACCAGGGGCTCATCTGCAATTTCCGGCAGTTCGAGGCCGTCAAAATGCGGCTGGAATAGCTTTTTGTATTCTTCTTTCATCTGTAGCAAGTATTTTTCTCCGAGATCATGAATTATCCCGCACGTGGATGCCCAAAGCTCGGAACAGGGGGCGTTTCACATGGATGCTCAACGCAGTTCTGGCTTTTTGGACCCCCCAGCGTGCAAGCGTTATACTGTAGAGACGAAAGGGGATTTTTTTTCCCCCTTCCCATAAAACAAGCGCCATCTTTCGCCATTTTCCCGCAACTGCCAGAGCAAAGACAGTTTTCGCATATCCTTGGGCAAGGAACTGCTGGGCTGTGCCGTAACGGGCGAAAATGGACGGGTGATCCGCAATAATGCGAGAACGGATCTCGTATTCATAATGATCGCTTTTACTACAGAGCGCCGTCGGGTGTTGCCGATATAAAAAAGTCGGCAGGGGAACATGGGCCACTGTCAAGGGCGCACACTTCTCAAAGCAGTGCAGCCAGAACTCCCAGTCCTGACTGCCAAAGCGAATTTCCGGCGCTGCGCTCTGGCCACCGGTTGCCAGCCATAATTTGCGTTTGGTCAGCGACTGCCCCGGAATCCACTGTTGTGTCGTCAGTTCGCGTTCCGTCCGAACAACAGATGTTCTGTGCGCTGTTTTTGCACCAAAGCAAATAAGGTTCATCATGACGATGTCGGGGGATTTACTGGAAAGTGCCTCGGCCATTAAGGCTTGCAAATGCCACGGGTGCATAATGTCGTCCGGATCAAAACACAGCACATACTCGCCGCTGGACATATGAAAACCAACAGTTCGCGCCACCGCACCGCCGCTATTATTTTCCAGCCTGTGAAATTTAATGCGCGTATCATTATGCCGTTTGACAGCCTCCTCGGCTATCCCGTCCGGAGAGGCGTCGTCCACAAACAGCATTTCCCAATTTTCGTAAGTCTGTGCAAAAACAGACTCCAAAAATTCTTCAAGGTATTGGGCGTTGTTGTAATATGGCGTAATAATGGAAACAAGCGGTTTTTCCCCCGCTATTTCCGGAAAAGGCGCATTTTCAAAATGCGGCCGTAAAAGCGCTTCATATTCTGGTTTCACAGATATTATTCCTGGCTCGCTATTTGGTCGGATATTGCTGCCTCTTCGTGCATGCGTTTACATCAAAGGTGGCAAATATATCATCAAAGGTTTCCGCTCGTTTGACCACCTTGTACGCACCATCCGCGATATCAATGACGGGGACGTTAGGCAGAATGAACGGCGGCTTGAACACAACGCTGTAAGAACCCACGTTGTGGAAGACGACGATGTCACCCTCCGCCAGATGGCCTTCATATCCGGTGTAGAGACAGTCGTCTTCTATGCAGGTATAGCCGACAATATTCCAAGTTTTCATTGACTTGCTGGTACCGTTTCCGCTCGCGTTGTGTGCCTCGTCACGGAAAACGTCCATAGGGCGACGTATGCCTTTGGTAGAGGGATTGACGTTGTAGCTGCTGGCTGCAAGGGTGGCGATATGTCGTCCTCGCACAGTTTTTATGCTGACAACGCGGGCGGCCAAGCTCATGGCGTCCGCCACGATGGCGCTGCCGGGTTCAATAATCAGGCGCACGTCATTTGAGGGGCCAAAGATGTCATGCATGGCCTTGCCCACAATGGCGGCATAATCAGCATAGGTCGGCGGAGAAAAGCCGAAAACGGTGGCGAAGTCTGGTGGGATTTTTCCGAAATACCCGCCCCCGAAGCTAACATAACGCAACTCGGGTAGAGAGAGGCGGCGCAAGAGGCTTGTCATGCCCGCCGCGCGGGCGTGAAAGGAATCAAGCTGCCGCGTGGGAAAGTGGCAGTGAATGCCCGTGATGATGAGGTTTTTTTCTTGTTTGATCATTTCCAGAGCTTGAGCGAACTCTTCACCTTCGCAATCCAGACCAAAGCGCGAAACGCCTTCCGCATCAATCTCAAAATTGCACCGCAACCCCACCGCGACAGAACGGTCTGTATGTGCGCGTGCGAGGGCTGTCGCCATTCGCACCTCCGCCAGTGAGTCCAGATTTACGTTGGCCCCGTTCAGCAATGCCTCGCGCAGAAAGGGCTCTTTTTTGTAAGGGCCATTGTAATAGATATCTGTGGGTGAAACCCCAATCCGGACAGCCAGCTCATATTCCATTTCAGAGACCACTTCCGCAAAGCCCCCGAGTTGATGAATTTTACGGCAGAGGGAGGGAATATAGTTCGTCTTGTAGGAGTACGCTATGTGTGTTTCCGGATATATCTTGCGGAAGGCAGTAAGCATTTCCACAAAGTTCTGGGCAAAGAGGCTGCTGTTCAGAATATACAAGGCATCGCCGTGCGTGCGCATGAGCTGCGTGACAAGCGGCATGGAAAGGTTCATTGGCACAACTCCCTGATGCGCTGCATATTTTTTTGAAATTCTTCCGTCGAGACCCCACGCAAAGCGTATTCAGCATCACGCAGCTTTGGTAGCTCCGTGGCGAAAACATGTTTCACGGCGTCAAGATCCGGCAGCGTCTCTGTATTGCAAAAACTGCGAGAAAGAATTGCCCTGGATGATCCCAGACGAACGTGCTCCATAAGCACGAATTCCGTGGGCAGCCTGCCTCCGCCTACACGGGCCAAGCCCCCGAAGCCATATGGAATTCCTCGTTGCCTGATGCGGGTGCATAAGCTTTCCACAGTGCCGTTGGCAAGAAGCGAGAACATAAACGGCAAACCGTATTCCAGCGAAAGGTCGTTCAAGCCGATGTGTATCTCGTCAAAGCCAGCGTCAATCATGACTTCAAGGTTATTGGCGGCATCGCGCGTTTCAAGCAGTAAAATCGTTTTTACCTTGCCTTGTGCTGCCGCGATGAATCGCCGCGCCTCATCTGCGGTACGCGCCATGGGCAGCATCAGCATGTCTGCGCCTGCCTCAATGGAGCCGGCGACTTCCGCTTCGGTGTCTTTGTGCATGGGGTTGACCCTGACCAAAACACTTGACTTGGTGAGTACGCGCCGGACGTTGGCGACATCTTCCAAAGTATGGAATGATTTGACCGAGTCCAGATGTCCCTGGCGTTCAGCCTTGCCCATCCACTCCATATCCACAAATATACGCTCTACGCCCGCCTCTTCACAGATGCGAGCCACCTCCGGGCGATTGGTGATGTACATGTATTCAATGGTCATGGCTCTTCTGTCAGTTAGAATATGCTGTTGGGCGATAGGTCGGCACAATGTTCATGATGGCCTGGCGGATATCGGCTTTTTCATCATGAGCGAGCCGACCGAGATCGTTTAGCTGCGAAAGAAAAAAGTCTTCGTCAAACTCAATCGGTGCGGCTACATAAATTTTTTCGTTGTCAGTCTTATTAAGACCTTCTTCATCCATCAAGATTTCTTCGTATAATTTTTCGCCAGGACGCAACCCGGTAAACACAATCTGAATGTCCTTGGGGGCATAGCCGGAAAGCCGGATCAACTTCTTGGCCATATCCACGATTTTGACGGGTTCCCCCATATCCAATACAAAAATTTCTCCGCCCCGCGCTGCGGCGCCCGCCGCCAGCACAAGAGAAACCGCTTCAGGAATGGTCATAAAAAAGCGGTTGATTTCAGGATGGGTAACAGTAACCGGCCCCCCTGACGCAATCTGCCTGCGGAACAGGGGGACAACGCTGCCGTTGCTGCCCAGAACATTGCCGAATCGAACTGCCACGAATTCCGTTTTCGAGCGGTTGTTGTACATCTGTACGATCATTTCGCAGATGCGCTTGGAGGCCCCCATAATGTTGGTGGGGTTCACGGCTTTATCAGTAGAAATGAGCAGAAAGTTTTTTACCCCATAAATATCTGAAAGTTCCGCGAGGTTCCGAGTGCCAAAAACATTGTTTTTAACCGCCTCGTGAGGGCTGGCCTCCATGAGGGGCACATGCTTGTGAGCGGCGGCATGAATGACGATATCCGGCTGAAAATGAGAAAAAATATGTTTTAAGCGATCTTTGTCGCGCACGGAACCAATCAGTATTTCCAAGGGAACATTGGGATTTTCCTCAAGCAATTCCTGCTGGATATCGTAGGCACCGTTTTCATATATTTCTAAAAGAATCAGCTTTTTAATTGGCTGATGGGCAAGCTGGCGGCACAGTTCGCTCCCAATAGAGCCGCCGCCACCTGTTACTAATATGGTTTTTTCTTCCACATGCCGGGTGATGGCAGAGAGATCCACCATTGACGGAGGACGCCCCAGTAATTCGTCGATGCTTACATCCCTGACAAGCTGGATATTGGCGTATGGATCAACAAACTGTGAAAGTGTGGGCAGTGTTTTCAGGGTGCAGTCCGTTTGTTGACAAATGTCAAGAATATTCTTTCTGCTTTGGACATCCGCCGAGGGAATGGCCAAAATAATGTTGTGTACCCCGTACCGCTCAACGCAGGACAAAATGCATTCGCGACCCCCAACAACAGGAACGCCACATAAATTCGTTCCCGTTTTGGTTGCATCATCGTCAATAACGCAAACGACGCGGGTGGGGTTTTCCGGGTGGCGCGCAAGGTCTTGCAGCAGCTCTACCCCGGCCTCCCCCGCGCCGATAAGCATTGTTGTAACCGTGTGTGTTGTCATCATGGCTTGTTCCTTGCCGCCTGTGTGCCTGTGTTGGCCCTGCTGTAATGCTTTGTTCGAATGCTTAATGTAGCGAAGTTACCCAGGTTTCACAGCCAGGAAGCTTTCCTTCTGCTGCGCGCAGGTATTGTTCATGTAGAGCAGTGGTCAGCGGGCCGGGGGCTCCGGAACCAACGGTATAACCGTCAACGGAAAGAATGGGGGTTAGCTCTGCCGCAGAACCACATAAAAATGCCTCATCGCAGATATAAAGCTCTGTTCTGTCGATGGCGCGTTCCACAACGGAGATTCCTTGCATCCGGCCAAGTTCCAGTAAAACTTCCCTGGTAATGCTTTCAAGCACAGAAGCAGAAAGTGGGGGCGTAATCAGCACACCATTGCGCACCATAAAAAAGCATGAACCCGGGCCTTCGGCGACGGTTCCTTCCCTGTTCATAAACAGAGCAGAGTCATAGCCATTTGTTGTAGCTTCTATCTGCGCCATGCGGCTATTGATATAGTTTGCTCCGACTTTGATCTTGGGGGAGATCGTACGCTCGCTGATCCGCTCCCAAGAGCTGATACAGCACGAAATGCCCGTAGTAAGAGGCACTGCTTTTCTGGGGCGGGAAATGGGGGCTATGAACATGCCCACGGGCTCTGTTGAAAACCAGCTTCCCGAATCTCCGTCTACAAAGACTGTTTGGCGAATGGCGATGTCTTCGCGATAATTGTTGGCTTGAACTATATCACGAATGTATGGCAGCCAATCTTGGCGAGGGTAAGGACATTTGATGCGAAACATTTTCAAGGATCGTTCCAGCCGATCAAAGTGCTCTTCAAGTTTAAAAGCTGCCAATGATTGTGTGGAGGCGCTCCAGTAGCAACGGATGCCTTCAAAAACATTGGCGCCAAATTGGGCTGTGGGAGAAAGCACGTTTATGGTGGCCTCTTGTACGGACAAGATTTTTTCATTTAACCATATCTTTCTGTCATACTTTTGCATGCGATAATCCCTCAAGACATTGTTCATAAAGTCCGACCCAATGGCTTTGCACAGCAGCCCATGAATTTAAAGCATACAGGGCGGCTTGGTTCGGTTGCGCCGTTTTTTTAAACCTGCCAGGGGCTTCAACAATGGATTCAAGAAGCTGACTCAGGTGAAAAAAGTTGTCGAACTGCAAGTAAGCGATTCCCCGTGATTCAAGCTCATGATATTTTAACCACGAACCATTTAGCACAATAGCCCCCGCATATAAATATTCCAACATGCTGGCGGATAGTGCATCCGTGGTCTGGGCGTGAATGAAAACATCAACGGCATTGCGAAGACCTGCTGATTGGTTGTCATCCAAAAAGTCATCAATGATGCCCCAGGAAAAAGACGCTGTATGCAATTTATCACGGATAGATTTGTAATATTTTTTGTCAGTTGTATAGTTGTATGAATATTGAAGGAGAACATGGCACTTCTCCTTTACTTCCTGCGGAAGCCTCTCGATAGAATCAATCATTTCCGCATGCTGCTGCCCAGGACTGGCATTGTAGCCTAGCATGATGCAAATTTTGCCTTCTGGGATCTGAAAGCGTCTGCGGCTTTCAGCTTGAGCCTCGGGGGCTTGCTTCAGCAGGTCTATGGCATCGTATACGGAAACTCCAAAGTCAATGATCTGAAGTTTGTTGTTAAAATCTGAGCCATAAACGCTATGAAAATGCTCACATAAACCCGCAGTCATGAATGTTACAGCAGACGAGCGTTGCAACAGATCTTCGTTACAGCGCGCACTTGTAAAGCGCAACAAATCACTCCCCCAATAAGTCAGCACTACTTTACTGGTAAATTTGCGCAGGAGGGGAGAAAAGACATCTTGCATGTCTGGAGGAATATAATGCATATGAATGATATCTGGGGGAGATATTTTCTGCATGAACTTCGTGGAGGAGTATGTCGTAAGAATTCTTCGTATGAATTGCTTTATTTTTTGGGGAATAACAGGCTTGATAACCGTCATGCAGTGTTGCATCAATGGTTGGCTGATAGGCGCTGTATTGGCAGGGTGCCTTAGGGTATCGGGAAGTGTCGTAACGATGCAGATATCATTTTTTTCATAAAACTCACAAAAAGCAGTGTGAGACTGCGAAAGAACTGTTACGCGTGCGCCGAGGGGGATGAGTACTTTCTCAATATATTTTTGTACCCAAATAGAATCAGCATTTGCCACGAGTAAGATGTGCACACTTCCTCCTGGAAGTTTTGAAGAAATACACGCGCTGAATATACAAATATCGACAATATCGAGTAGCGTGTATCGCCCTTACCTTATTTTAACAAAATATTCTATCAACATCTTTGGGGATGTCCAGAATTTTGTGTAATCGATTTTCCTATTAAGCTGGAAACCTTTCCTCAAACTGTATGGCGAATCTGTTCAACGCTGCCTTCCAATCCCTGATGGGCATAGTCCATTTTTTGCTGATATTTCGCAGCGCCAGCCAGAAGATTTTGAAAACGGCCTCATCGTGGGGGAAGGCCCCCTTGGCCTTGGTCACCTTGCGCAGGCTCATGTTCAACGATTCTATGGCATTCGTCGTATAGATCACCTTCCGGATTTCCGGCGGGTAGTCAAAGAAAGGGATTATCCGCTGCCAGTGGGCTCGCCAGGATTTTGCGATGAGCGGATAACTGGAATTGTATTTGTGCTCCAGGCGCTCAAGGGCTGACTGGGCGAGTTCTGCCGTTGGCGAGCTGTATATTTCCCTCAGGTCGGCGGCAACGCTTTTACGCTCCTTCCAGCCCACGAATTTCAAGCTGTTCCGGACCAGATGCACAATGCACAGCTGGATTTGCGTTTTAGGAAAGACGCTTTCAATGGCCTCTGGAAAGCCCTTAAGCCCGTCCACGCAGGCGATGAAGATGTCCTGCACTCCTCGGTTTCGCAGCTCCGTCACCACGGACAACCAGAACTTTGCGCCCTCGTTCGGGGAAATCCACATACCCAGCAAATCTTTCACGCCGCTCATGGTCACGCCAAGGGCCAGATACACCGCCTTGGTGCTGACCGTGCCGGAATCGCGTACTTTAACATGAATGCAGTCCAGGTAAAGGATAGGATAAATGGCATCCAGAGGGCGGCCTTGTCATTGACGGACATCCTCGGCCACTTCATCGGTTACAGCGCTGATCAGCGCCGGTGAAACGTCTGTGTGGT
>NZ_JAHZAA010000022.1:0-234 GCF_019424165.1 Desulfovibrio sp.
TTGAAGCATAATCGGCCATAAAGAGGGACAATATTCCCTCTTCTTCATCAAACCAATATCCATCAACGCGTATTCCACCTTGAGGAGGGCGATAATGACAAAAGTTGAAATCCTCGACAGAGCCTGTCGCTGCCAGTTCATCCCCAAATATGGTCACAAACTCTCTTAACGATGAAGTGTTATTGGCTTCGCCGCCTGCCATTATGCCTTGCTTGAATTCGGCAAAAAAATCAT
>NZ_JAHZAA010000022.1:244-5498 GCF_019424165.1 Desulfovibrio sp.
AGAATGTGCTTGAAGTCGCAAGTAAAAGAATCAATTTTGTCCAGTTCAATCTGGTAGTTTACATGGAAGATACCCGCAGGCAGGCCAGAGCGCACCAGTTTGGGGAATTCATCACTGACAAGATATGCTCGAATATTTGCAATAAAAAATTTTGGAGAGTCATAATCCGGCAAGGGAATATATCCATAGTCGGCCAACTTCGCTTCAAAGCTGGCCAAAACATCCTTGTCATCCAGCAGGGCGGCTATTTTACCGACAAGATCATTCAAAGACATTGCCATGGCGTTTTCTTGGGATTCGGCAAGTGAAAAGCAGACGAGATAAAGCTTGGCTTCTATGGTTCCCAACTGATTTTCGGAGGAAATCCTGACAGAACTCCGATCACTGCTTGAAAGCGATTTCACTTCCACTGCTCTTCCAGAAAAAATAAAATCTTGGTGAATCCCGTCTGGGCCAGTCCAGGCGCTGATCGCATGTGCCGGAATGGGAGCCAACTCCAGGAGTCGTTCCAGAAAAATCAACTCTCCAAAAAGACCACGGTATTCTTGCGCGGACAGGAGGTGGGCATTTTTCCCCATCAAAAAAATACGCCAGCGTTTGAGGTGCTGAAGGGTTACGGAAAGAGCAACTTCAGGAAGTGTCACTTGCCGCAGGCTTGCAACAAGGCTTTTGCACAGGGTATGGAACAGGTCGCTGTCAACTTGGCGCTCCAACGTAAGAATCAGGTTCTGGCAATTTTGTGAAGCATCTCGCCGGAGGTCTATGTGCATTCCTTTGACCGACAATTTTTCTTGCATAAAGCGCGACTGAAAGTCACCAGCAAGCGACACCAAACAAAGGAATTTGCCGTCACGGTCTTTGCCCCAATAGACGGGGATCGCGCCACAATCAGGGGCAAGGCGTACATTATAATCGGCGTCGGGAATCGCAATGTCGTGCCAAGGCAAATGGTCACTCATCGAAATCCTCCTCATCTTCCATGTATGCCATTGCTTCCTGCCTGTTCTCTTCCCAAATTTTGTTGGCAGCGATTCTGATAGTGCGGCCATAGTCCCCAAACGGAAAACTGATACCGAAGGCCGGGGCTATCGCAGTTTGCTCTCCATCAGAAAGTTCCAGAAGGTGCAGCATTAAAAGAGGCTTGTTCCTAACTTTGCGGTAATGCACATCCGAAGGCTTATTGCTATTTTTAGGATCTCTTTCATGGTCTTCAAGAGCGAGATCCCTGGCCTCTTTTTCCTGAGTTTTTTCTAGACCAATACGTTCATCGCCTCGGCTTGCGACACGGGCTTTGGGCAGCACCCAAGCATCTCCGCTTTGTTTGGCACTTCTTGTCTGGAAGCCAAGCTTATAGGCACTGGCGTCCTCCTCATTTGACGAGACAGAAATCAATAGGACATCGCTTTTGTCATGTATATCTGCAATAACTCCCAAGTATTCGAGTATTCGCTGTTTTTCTTCCTCCAAATATGGATGGACTTTAAACTTGGATAAAAAGTCTTCAACGACACCTGTATTGACGTCTTTGGCCTCCCAGCCTTTGCTCGTTGGAATTATAGTTTTTCCAAGAGCATTTTTCCAATAATCTTGCATCAGTTGTTCATTTTCTGCATTTATTGTAATGTCAGTCGGAAGCTTGTAAGTCTCTCTCAGGTGGCCGCTATAGCTTTGCTGTACCGTTGTCGTAATTGCATTTCTCATTTTGTTTGCAGCAGTGATCATCAGCCTGTCAGGATGTCTTTCTACGTATAACCCGAACTGTTTGGGCGTCAGCCCTTCTCGGCGCATTATCCTGATCTGCCGCCTCAATTCTTCTGTTTTTTCTGCGATATGCTCGTACCACTCAATCGATTCTTCCGGAAGATACACACGGCAAAGATCTTCATACCCCCTGCGGTATCCAAACCATCGACCCATTTGCATCAATGTATCGTACATGCGTGTATTTCGATACATATAGCTAACACACAATCCCTCAAGCGTAAGCCCACGAGACAGGCTGAAACCGCCAACGGCTATAGCTGTCAAGCCATGGTCATCTTTTTCGTAGCGACCATAATCAAGGATATCGTCTGATTGGCTATTGATAACAAGCAATTTCAATGTATCAAAGGCCGAATAAAGCTTACTTTTTACGGTTGACCAATCTACTTCACAGTCAGAAAATTCTCTATCATAAATGGTTCGTAACGCCTGCATGTATTTGTTTTTCGACGAGGAGCTTTCAGGCATGGCATAATTTGCCTTCACAGCCTCGCGCAAGGATTTCTCGTATATGGCCAATAGAGATTTCACAGTTCTTTGAGCAGGAACAAACCTTGAAATATTGACAAGCATGGAGCAGTGCTTGTTTTGCTGCCCCCGGCAATTTCTGATTGCTTTGGCGATAATGAACGCATTGAATGCCGCATATAAACTCGGAGGAAGTTCCGTGAGGGAAAAATCCTTTTTATGCGAAAACGGGATATATTCTTCACAGTCGGCAATGGTGCGCAATATTCTCACGCTACTTTCGTCATCCAGGAAAACTTTCTCCGGGCCGAAATATGTGTTGGGGGCATCAAGCGAATATATGAAGTCGCGAGGGAACAATTCTTCGCGAACATCTTTACCATAGGATTCTGGATTTATAAATATATTTGCAAATGGGGTAGCCGTATATCCAACATAGCAAGACTTTGCGAAGAGGCTCAATATCTTTCTCAGCCAAGAGTTTGTTTGGGTAGGGTCAAGATCTGGCTTGTTGGTATTGATCGATGCGTTATCCGCTTCGTCATCGATCATCAGCATTGGCACATCCGATATTTGGCCATCTTTTGAATTCAGTTCCTTAAGCCACTTATGTAGCGACTTGAGCGTCGTGACATTCTTCTTGATTACAATAATAATAGGCTTGGTAATATCATTAAGTTTCAAGCCACTTTTTTCAGCAGTAGTTTTATTGAAGTCTTCTTTTATATTGGTAAGTGTTGCCGGATGAGGATAGTTTGGTTCAAAGCATCCGACGCCAATTGCAACTAAATTTGCCGGGTCACTGGAACGCCCGATAAACCCCTCATCAACCCTTTCCTGGGTTTGTTTTCGTAAATTATTGTGTATCCCGGCAATGACTATAATAAACTTGTAGCCAGCATCGGCAGACCTGGCGACCACTCCAAGGTAGTTCGCCGTTTTTCCCGACTGAACATGGCCAATTACCAGGCCGCGCCTGTCCCATGCGCCATCGTTGCGCGGATCTTGCAAATGCCCCAGAATGCGTTCGCTGGTTTCCGAGATGGCTTGTACAGCGTCCGGAGCCCAACCCTCACGCTTCAGATAGTTTTCGTAAGCACTGGAGTATGTCCATGCAATTTCCCGCTTCAAAACCCATTCATTATCATGCGGAGTTGTTGTGTCTACAATTGATACCCCCCTGCCGACGCGGGTATCGATTGCTACAAGAACTTCCTCGACAATATTTGCCAGATCGCCATCAAAGCCTTGCATCTTGGCAAACATTGCAGCTCGTTCTTCAACAATTTCTTTGGTCGGAGTGGGGACCTGTTTGCCCAATGAAATAATAAGAAGATTAACGACTTCTTTTTCTTTTTCCAAGCCAGAGACGTTCATGAAAACTCCTTCAAAACATACTTTTCAACCAGTGCCATCTTGTTGCCAAAGACCCGTTGTAGTGATTGCACAACGTCAAGGAACATCTCACGATCTGGTGCACAGTTTTTGAACAATGCCAAATGCAAATCTTGCAACTTGGCCCAAAGAGCTTCGTCGGAAACGTCTTCGGTCTCCACCAGTCGCGGTTTTGTTGCATAGTCGTCGTATATGCTTGCAACCGGCAGGGCTGAGGATATCGAATCAAGCAAAATTTCCAGCGACCGCCCATCGTCTTCGGACAATTTGTCCGACAAGGCTCTTACCAGGGCGTGATCTCTGTTTATCGCGTAATGAATCCCGTCTCGTTCTTCAAATCGATCCCATATGGGAGCCTTGATGTCACTGAACGATTTTTGGCCCCGCTTTTTATATATCCGTTTGCTGCCTTCGGATATTTCCGGAAGTATCTGCTTCAGCCTTTCACGAACAAGATGTGGCGGGCGGGCGCTGGATTTCTTGATGTCTATCGTCCAGATATTGTCGAGCGCGCTGGGAAAATCAATTTGCACTCTGGCAAGCTTGGTGGATTCTCCCTTCGGCATAAGCCGGAACCAGTCCCCCCAAGCCATGAGGCGGCCATTTCGGTAAACATAAGCGCCTTGGTTGGAAAGGAAATCGCTTCGATTTTTGTAGTATGTTTCATCTTTTGCGGAAAGTCTGGAAAAATGGGGCAAGATATAAGCGTTAATCAGCACACTCTCGCCGTTTAGAACAACCCTTTCATTTTCTATGATCCATTGTGAACCGCTTTTTTTGCAAAACGGATCAAAATATTCAACCGGATCTCCGTTTATAGATATGGATATTTTTTCTCTATTTTGAAATTCTCCATCCATGAATCTGTGGAAGACCAATGAAATGTGATTTCCAAGAACAGAAAGGCTTTCGTTTATCAGTTCATCACGTTTATTTTTTTGTTCTTCTTCAAACAACCTGTCAATCTTTCTCCATAAAACAAGTGTTCCATCTGCCCCAAGACGCTCTATAAAAGGAACATTGAGAATGTCCGAATTTTCCAGAACGGAAATAACCCAATCGTCTTCATCTTTTACAACATCAAGATCCCACTCCGCTCCACAAAGCTGTCCACCATGAGCACTGACAACAGTAAGTTGGCGGCATTGTGAAAAGGATGCTGTTTTCAAGCCAAGGCCAAACCTGCCAAGGTCGGTTCGCAGACGCTCAACTTCCGGGCCTGATGTTCCATGCTTCATTGCCGCCAACAGTTCGTCTTCATTCATCCCTGTGCCATTATCCAGAATAGCCAGAACAGGAGACTCGAACGACATGTCGCAGATGATGTCTATGGAAGTTGCCTGGGCAGAAATGCTGTTATCAATAATGTCGGCAACAGCAGTCTCCAACGAGTAGCCAAGATCGCGCAATGAAGCGGACAGCGAGCGCGCACTGGGGGGAAGGACTTTGGATTTTGCCATGTTAGTATCGCTACTTAATTCTATTATGCACCAAACATCATTGAAGCTTCGTTTTCAATATTTTTCTGCTCAATAAAAGCTGCATCGCGCAAAACAGACCACACACAATCGGCAATCTGCGTGGCCAACAGGGGCGGAACTGCATTTCCAACCTGGACATATTGCGC
>NZ_JAHZAA010000022.1:5508-10460 GCF_019424165.1 Desulfovibrio sp.
CTTGGCCCCTCAAAAAAGTAGTTGTCCGGGAAAGTCTGGAGTCTGGCAGCCTCACGAACTGTCAAGCTTCTGCATTGGGTAGGATCTGGATGGATAAAGGAGTGCCCGTCTTTTGAAAGGTGGCTAGTTATTGTGGTAGAAGGGCGATTTATCAACTGGGCTTTAAATCTGTCATCAAAGTAGCCGGTTTCCCAGTTGGCATGGTTGGGGGCCAGCCCTGGCAAGGTGAAATCCTTTGGGCCAACGGGGTTTTTCTTTTCAACGCTGGCATGGGTAGCTATATAAGCGTATCTGCGCAGATCACTGGCCATATGCGCCCGTGTTTCATGGTTGAGCCACCCCCCCAGACGCTCATCTCGCAGCCACTCGTGCAATGGAGTCACATGCATGGGAGGATTTCCATATTTCCCTTCAACCCAACGCCCCCCGCGAGGGAGATTTTCACGTGTAACCTCCTCGCCCGCATCCCGAAGAATTTGCGCTAGTGTACGTCGTCCGGACTTCCAGGCGTGTTTGGCCAAATCGTCAAATTCCGATGCCACCAAATTTTTCCATATATCAACAGAATCTTCCTGGCGGGAAAGGCCGCTTCGGAGAGGAGGCATGTCGCCAATAGCATCCCACACAGTCACCGGGTTGGAAGAAACCAACTTTGGCAAGGCTGCTGCGACATCTTCCCGGATGCCTACCAGGATCACTCTATGTCGGGCTTGAGGAATGCCATACTGCTCACATTGAACAATAAATTTTTTCAAATCCAGTTCGGCAGCATTCATTCCTGGCTTGTAAAAAGTATCCGCGACCAGAGAATGGATTGAGTATTTATAATTTTTGGCACCTCGTTCGCTTTGGCCAGGACAAGCCAAATCTTCCATGATCCGATGAATGATATGCCCATTTTCCAATTGGCATGACAGCATTCCTCGAACATTCTCCATAACAAATATGGAAGGACGAAATTGCCTGATGACATTCAAATATTCTTTATATAAATGATGCTTGGGATCTTCTTTGTTTTTTTCCCCAACACGGACACGACCCACAACCGAGTATGCCTGGCAAGGCGGGCCACCAATCAGCACCCAGTGTTCATCATTTGCGATTAGTCGGGAAATTCGATCATGGAGCAGGACATTATCCCGATCTTTATCTTTCCCTAACTCCAGTTGCAGGGCTTCGGCCTCGGCTTCGCCCCACAAATCTACGGTATCGGCTGTCCAGGGACTGTCCACCACCCCCTTGTAATATGCATACAAATTATCAAGAGGTTTCCCATGACGTTTTAAAAGCCGCCAATAAGCGCGAAGTCGCAATGTACTGTGCGCAAATTTGTCTTTTTCTACAGATACCGCTATCTTAAATGGGTGATGTCCTTCGGATTGAAAGGAGGAGAATCCTTCGCCCAATCCGCCCGGCCCCGCGAACAAGTCAACTATTATAAGATATTGCATTAAATAACACCATCTTTGCTCGAATGAGAAAATAGTACATGGATATCGTCACTCCCGCAACACGATCCCGCATGATGGCAGGGATACGTTCTGCAAATACAAAGCCAGAAATTATTGTCAGAAGTATGCTTCACGCCCAAGGCTTTCGATATCGCCTCGGAACAAAAGTGTTGAACATGGTTCCCGATATCGTGCTGCCAAAATACAAAGTCGCCGTTTTTGTGCATGGTTGTTTCTGGCACAGGCATTTAGACTGCAAATATGCAACAACACCAAAAACTCATCCCGAAAAGTGGCAGAAAAAATTCAGCGAAAATACCAACCGAGATATGCGTACCGTAAAAAGACTCCTTGATGCGGGGTGGCGTGTTGTTGTCATCTGGGAATGCTGGACAAAAAGAAAACTCGATATCTCATGGCTGGGCCCCTGGATAAAAATACCAGGGGCTTCTTATGTTTCCTGGCCAGAAGTGAACGATATTGTGCCGTAAAAAATTCACTGTTATGGACGTATTCCCTGTCGCCACTCCCAAGGCGGAATAGGGAATGACTCTGACCAGAGCCCCAAGTTCCTTTGTTGGGCCTCCAATTGCAACTTTTCCCATTCCTGACAATTTTGACAATACCGGGGCCAGACCCAAGCCAACCCAGCAGCTATCAATATGGATTGCAGGCTTTCCCCCGTGTCCAGCCATACGATGGCCACCGCACGCCCGTAGTGATCCCGGCTTTTTTCCTCAACAGTTACACGCTGATGCAAGGCAATCGCGAGCACCAGCGCTCTAGCCGTCTCTCCCGAAGGCTGCTTGCGTTCTGGTGCATCAATACCGTGCAATCGTATCCTCACGCGGCCACCTTCACCGATGGGCTCCACAGTAAGGGTATCCCCATCGGCAACCGCGACAACGCGGGCGGGCCATGCGTGACAAGGAACAGCAATAGCGCAGAGCAGCAGAACAGGCAATATTATCTTAATCATGTAAGTTAATTTAACTTACATGATTAAGATATGAAATACCCATTCCCGGTACATTTCGGGAATGAAGACAACAAGAAGAAAACTGGTCGGAGTCGGTGTTGCTATCCGGGAATTTCGGCAGCAGGCAGGATTTTCTCAGGATGAGCTTGCTGATCGCATGGACATGAGTACCCCGTACATTTCCATGCTGGAAAGTGGTAAACGTTACCCATCAATCGAAATGCTCATTCGTATCGGTCTTGCGCTGGAAGTCCGCCCAGGGGCAATCCTGGACATGATTACCGACCGCTATATTGCTGACCAAAACAAGATTTCGTGAGCGCAGCAGCCACCCTCACCCAAGCCGATACCATACCCCCCGGCCTTTACCTTGCATGGCCAATTGCCTATTTTCCACCAACTTCCGGAAATGCTCTTTTAGGGTGTTCCGGTTGGCCCCGGTCAGGATGAGCATATCCTTGATCGTCACCCGCCCGTGATCGCGGGCATATTCCAGAATTTGCAAAGAAAGTTCCGGTAAAGCGGCCAGCACAATGTGCTCTTGCTCCACTTTCTTTTCCAACCGCTTCATTTGCTGATGCAGAGCGCGCAAAAAGAACAACAGCCAAGGCTGCCAGTTAGGAGCATCAGTACGGATAGTGGTTTGGGTTTGGCGTAAGGCCAGATAGTAGCCCTCTTTGCTGTTCTCTATCACGCTTTCAAGCGAACTATATGGCGTATAGGCATAGCCGCAACGCAGCAGTAAAAGAGTGGTCAGAATGCGCGACAAGCGCCCGTTTCCATCCTGAAATGGGTGGATTGCCAAAAAGTTCACAGTAAAAACGCCTACCACCAGCAAAGGGTGCAGGCTTTTGGTTTCCAGCGCGACATTTGTCCACTCGATCAGCTCGCGCATGAGCCGGGGAGTATCAAAGGGCGAGGCAGTTTCAAAGACGATACCGATCTGCTTGCCATGCTCGTCAAAGGCCGCCACACTGTTCGGGGAAGTTTTGTAATTACCGCGATGGCGCTCATCTTTGTCGCTGTGTCGCAGCAAATCCCGGTGAAGCTGGCGGACGTGGTTTTCTGTCAGTGGGATGTATTCCCAAGATTGAAATATTTGTTCCATAGTTTCGGCATATCCGGCAACTTCCTGCTCGTCACGAGAGGCGAAAGACTGAATGGAAAGATTGGACAGTAGCTTTTCCACCTCACTGTCGGAAAGCTTACTTCCCTCAATGCGAGTGGATGAACCGATGCTCTCAATGGTAGCAACCCGGCGCAGCGCGGAAAGGCGTTCAGGCGCGAGAGTTCCCAAGGCTTTCCATGCGCCTTTGAATTCGTCTATTTCCGCAATCAGGCCAAGGAATTCCGGTGAGATGTTCAATGTGTCGGTTTTTATCATGCCCATTTATACACCCACAAACACCCAATTAGTCAAGCCACAAATACACCCATTTCCACCCAATAATATTTTTTATGAAGAATCGCCAATGGAAGCAACAATGAAAGATTATTTGACTGTTCAACTCTGCCGATTTATACTATAATTTAGGCATGTTGGAACTCACAAGAAATCCTTGCGAGTTCACCCCCAGCGACGAAGAGCACACTACGCACAACAACCAACAACGTCCAACGAAATTCGCCATAACCCACTGTACTTGTAGGTATTTCTGTAGGTATTGACAATTCCCCCATGCCTGATAAATATTCATCTCAGGTACTTACAGTACACCTACTTATCCCCTTGGGGACGCCAAATGATTCCAAGAGGTTATAACAAAAACCTCACCAGATACCCACAGGGGTTAGTCCCGGGGGTTAGTTTTGAAAAAAGGCTGCATGAAAATGCGGCCTTTTTTCGTTTTTAAAAACGGGGTCCGAGTATGTTCTCTACTCCGTACCTGTTGGGATAAGCCCAGATGCTGCAGTCAACACTCGCCAATTCATCACCGGCAGGCGAAACGTTCTTTGTCGAACTTCGGCATGACACGCGCATTGGATAGCCTGAATTACGTGTGCGCCTCAGCAGGAAAAAGCCCTTATGGCAAATGTACCATAAGGGCTTTTCGGTGGGATATTTCTCTTTGTGCGCAGCCGCTACGTGGCGATTTTACGCAGGATGCCTGAAGGAATCATTGTATCGTCAGTCTGCCGCTCAAGGACAAATCCGTGCGGTTCCGCCTCGCGCGCCACATCGTCAAGACTTACGGTCTGCCAGGTATATTCAGCGTGGCGTTCAAGTATTACGTTGTTATCCCTGACAATCTGGTATGTGGAAACCCACTTTTCGCGTAAATCGTCAACCGGGACGCCTTCAGCCCAGGCGTGGTAGGTATTCTGCCCCATAACTACTTCAGCCACGTGTATTTTTTCAACGGGCTGCGGCTTATCAATCATCATCACATCAAAAAGCACCAGTCCACCCGGCGGCATATGCGTCGCCAGCCGCGCCCAGAAGGCGCGCCGCGCCTTGTCATCCATAAGACCTATGCAAGCAAGAAAAAGTACCGCCCTGACCCGTTCCGGCAGATCAGCGT
>NZ_JAHZAA010000022.1:10470-30431 GCF_019424165.1 Desulfovibrio sp.
TAGATCCTCTGCTTGCATGATGCGTGACACAAGCACGGCGCGCATGGTCGGCGAGGGTTCCACCGCAAAGATATCCACGCCGGGCAAAACTTCAGCTGCGGCCACAACACCATGCCCCGTACCAGCGCCGATATCCAAAACCGCCCCTTCCACATCCGCAACACGTGACAGAGCTTCCAGAAATTTCTTCCTGCGCTCCCACAGCCTTCCCGACATTACATCATAAAATTCACCGGCATCAGCATACATCTCTTTCGTTGTTTCCATACCGTCTCCTCTCAACCGAAGTTAATGTTCCCCCTCTCTTAACCAGGGACAGTATTTCTGAAGCTGGAGCCGGGAGTCGGTGTCTTCCCATAATATATATATCAAAATTTCACCTCCAGCAGCTGGAATTTTTCTTTCTGACCCCATGTCTTCATTGCCACGGCAATGGCGCTGGCGTCCGTAAGAGCGCCGTGACGTACAAACCACCGTTGCCCCAAAAGTTGTACGGATTTTACCGCATCGTCCGGTGTGCACTCAATGCACAGGTTTTTGAGCGAATGACCAAGGCCAATGCCGTTGGCCTTAACCACGGCCTCCTTGATAGCCCATACCAAAGCCGCTGAGGCAGGGCTGTCAGCCCGGATGCAGTCCTGCGGGTGTGTGATTTCGTCCATCGGAAAATTCGCCAGCTCAGTGGCAGCCTGTACATCGAATCCCAATGAATCGGCCCTGCCAGCAGCTACACCACCCCACTCTCCACTGTGGGACAAGTTGAAGGCAAACAGGCCGGTAAACGCCTTAAGGTAGGGCTTATTATTCGAATCCGTGCCAAAGCTCATTTGCTCCGGCAGAATGCCTGTAAATGCCGCACAGACGCGACGCTTGAGAAAATGCGTTATTCTGAATCTCTGACGATCCTCTTGCCTGATGAATTTTGCTTCGCGCGCCCTTTCTTCAGTGGAGAGATGCTTATTTTCAATCCGGGCCGATAAACCTTTGTTCGCTATAATCACGACAGGAGCCTGCTCCAGGTCAAGGGCAGATACTGCGGCATCCATATCTGCCGTATAGTCATGATGCCCGCATTCGAAGGCGCCGCAGTTAGGCATTTTCATTTTGCGCCTTCCACAGCTTTGCATAAAGGCCATCAGCCACAAGAAGCTCAGCATGCGCCCCGTGCTCCCTGATTTTTCCTTTATCCAGAACGAAAATTTCATCAGCGTCGTGAACCGTCCAAAGGCGATGTGCGATGACAATGGTTGTTTTTCCACGGCAAAGGTTGGCGAGCGCCTGCTGGACTGCGGCTTCATTTTCCAGATCAAGACTGGACGTGGCCTCATCAAGAATCAGCACTGGAGCGTCCTTCAAAATGGCACGGGCTATGGCTATTCGCTGGCGTTCACCGCCAGAAAGCGCAATATCGCCGCCCTCCAGCAAGGTCTCATAGCCCTGCGGCAACTGCATGATGCGCTCATGAATGCAAGCAGCCCTTGCCGCCGCCATCACGCATTCCATTGGCGCGTCCGCCCTGCCAAGGCGTATATTGTCCGCCACCGACATAGGAAAAAGAAACACATCCTGCAGCACCATACTGACAGTTCTGTGCAGTGTTGGCTCATCAATATCCCTGACATCTACATTACCTATCCGCACAACACCTTCCTTCACATCCCAAAGACGTGCGATCAGGGCCGCAAGCGTGCTCTTGCCGGAACCGGATGGCCCCACAAGAGCAACCATACTCCCTGGCCTGACATGCAGGGAAATACTGCGGACAACTTCGGTATCACCGTAACCAAAGGATACATTTCGCACGTCAATGGAACCGTCCTCAGGGTTCTGCCCCTGAACTGCCTGCGGCATGACCGGCTCGTCCAAAACCTTGCGGATACGGTTGATGATGGTACCCACAAAACGCATTTCCGCCAGATAGGGGCCGAATTCATTGATGGCCATTGCCAGTCGCAAGGTCAGAAGAACCACCACGAAATAGCTGGCCGGGCTGCCGCCCCAGGTTGCGAACTGCACGCTTGCAACGCCTATGGCCAGGGCCGCGCCAATAAAGATGACAAGGCTGAACAACAGCAAGGCCGGAGCCGGGGCCACTTCTGTTTTTATTGATTGATCGCGGTAGTGCTCAAGAGACCGCAGTGTGGCGTCATACCGCCGGCAACGCGGATCAAAGAATCGCAAGTCCCTTGCTCCGGTGGCAATTTCAAGCACATTTACTGCCGCTGTTTGCCGGGCAGTGGCGATTTTTTTCGCCGCACCATCCAGAAGTCGGTAGGACAGCGGCACGCTCAGCATGGCCACCGGCAATGCCAGCAAAAGTACAAGGGCGCTGGCCCAGTTAAGCCAGAGCAGCAAAAGCCAGAGCAGGACAGGAAAAGCGGTGCCGGCCACCACGCAACCCCATACAGTTGTGACAATATCCTGATACATGCTGAACTGCGCTGTCATGAGTTCAGCCCAGGCTCCGTCACGCTGTGAAAGCACACGTCCAAGCGGCAGCCTGGCCAGATGGTTGGCAAGAAAAAGCCTGGCGTGTGACACCATTGCGTAGGTTGCATCAAAATTGGCGTTGAGCGCCCGCATCTTGAAAACAAGGCCCAGCAAAAAACCCGCAATGCCAAGCACAAGTACGACTGCCGCCGCCACAGCTCCATCCCCGCCCTCAAGAACATAGGGCAGCGCCAGCGCCGCCATAAACCAGGGCAAAGCCTCAGCGCAGGCCCCCAGGGACGCATAGATCACCCCCTTGGCCATATTGCCGTCGCGGTACTCCGTCAGATCAAAACCGAGATATTCGCGTATCATGCCTCTCCCCTCACGCACGTTCTCTGCCGAGCCGCCACGAACTTGACCGCTTCTGCAGGGACCAGAGATTTTGATAGATTGCGGAACGTGCCAACAGTTCCTCATGCGTTCCCTTCGCTTCAAGGGAACCGCCTACAATAACGAGAGTGGCGTCGGCATTTTCAATTTCGTGCAAACGATGTGAGATGGCAAAAACAGTTCTGCCCGCCATCAGCCGGTTCAAGCTGCGCGACACATCCTTGGCCGCAATGGGGTCAAGGTGGGCGGTGGCCTCGTCAAGAATCAGGATGGGGGCATTTTTCAAAAAAGCCCGCGCAATGGCTATACGCTGCTGCTCGCCGCCGGAAAGACCAAATCCATTGGCCCCCACAGGGGTATCCATGCCCAGGGGCAGAATCTTCAACATTTCTGTGCAGCCCGCCGCTTCCACCGCTTGAAGCAATTCGTCTTCTGTCGCTTCCGGTCTGGCCAGAAGGATGTTTTCGCGTATCGTGCCGTGAAAAAGAAAGGCATCCTGAAAAACAATGCTGATGAGACGCTGGAACTGCTGCGGGGGAATGGAGCGGATATCCTGTCCGTCAATAAGAATACGGCCAGCGGAAACGTCATCAAGACGGGCCAGAAGTCTGGCCAGGGTTGTTTTTCCTGAACCCGACGGGCCAGTCACCGTAGTGATACGACCCTGCGGTAGCGTAAAGCTTACATCCTGCAATACAGTAACGCCGTCATTTGAGCCGGATTGCACCCGGTAGGAGACATTTTCAAAAACAATTTCAGCACCTGCGACGGATTGGGGCGAAGCCTGTTCACCAAACACGGGCAGATTCTGCACAGCCTGAATTTGGGCTGCTCCGGCCTGAAGCATCCGCAGGGCCGACAGGCTCATCATGACCTTGGTAAGAGGAAGAAGCATGACCCCGCAGACTGCCGTGGCAAAAAGCAGATCTGAAGCTGTAAGCGAGCCCAATGCGTAAAACAGGAGTGCAAAGGGCAATACCACCAGCAACGGAGTAGTCATGGCCAGACCGAAAAGGGAATAAGGCATGGCGCAAACACGGGTTACGTCTCCCGCCAGTCTGCCAATGGCAAAAATACTGTCTGTCACTTCTTCAAGGGAATTTGCCTGCCGGTTGAAAGCCCGTAATGTGGCCAGTCCCCTGACGTAGGAAAGAAGCGCCGAAGAAGCCCTGCCGTCCGCCTGTACCCAGCGTACGAAGAGCTCCGGCGATGATTTTGCAATCCGCCCCTGAGCCCATATCCCAAGCGCGAGCATGACAAGTGAGGCCAGTGCCAGCCGCCAGTCGATCCAGAACAGCAACCCCACGCACACCAGTGACAAAAACAACCCCGCTACCGCATCAGGAATGGTATGGGCCAGGATAGTGTTAAGGCGGCCCACTTCATCCATAACTGCCCGGCTCAGATGGCTGCTTTTCCCCTCCACTGCCACAGGCACAACAGATTTTATCCGCTCAACAAGCTGGCTGCGCAGGCGGCACTCTGACCTAAACCCGGCCAGATGGCCGAGTATGGTCACCCCCCCCTGCGCCAGAAAGCGCAAAACCACGGCCCCCAAAATTCCCCCCGTCAGCCAGAGAATAGTCTCCACCTGGGGGATATCGCTCATGGCTTCTTCGGCCATAAGCCAAATCAGGATAAAGGGTACAATTTCAAGCAATGCAGCAAAGCAGGCAAGCAAAAGCGTTACCGAAAGCTTGCCCCACTCCGGCATGGCAGCCTGCCAGTAGACATTGAGCGGGCTTTGCATTTTTTCCGGCGCAGTGGACATCATTTTTCCTTTTTGCGGAATATTCTGAACTGTTTTTCGCCAATGACATTGCGAAATTCCACATCTTCAACACCTTCATCAATGGTTTCGGCATTGCAGAGTATGGATACCTTTCCAACATGATTGTTTTTCAGTTCTTCAACAGCGTCTTCAAATCTGTCCAACGAAAACGCGCTGCTGAGTGCCGGCATGATCAATCCCTTGCATATGAGATCATTGGCCCTCGCGGCTTCATTCCAGGAGGCGCAGTGGGAGCCAATAATACGTTTACCGTACATCCAGAGATACCTGTTGTCGTAAAGGTGCTCATACCCCGTTGTGGACCCGCAGGTGACAATACGCCCCCGATTGGCGGCAACAAATACACTGGCGTAAAACGTGCCGCGCCCCGGATGCTCAAAAACCACATCCGGCGACTTGCCTTCATTGACCTGTAATACTTCACGCCGAAAGCGCACAAGACGCCGCATATCCGGTGTGCCGTCGTCATTGACGAATTCGTTTTCTTCATTGTGGCGAACAATCACCGCACGGCAACCAAGCGCCTTCACCAGCTCGGCCTTTTCCTCGGAAGAAACTACGGCAATGGGAAAAGCCCCGGTTCTGAGCGCATACTGCACCGCCATACTGCCGATGCCGCCGCTGGCGCCCCAGATGAGCACGCTCTCGCCAATTTTTAGCTGCGCCCCGTTGGGCGAGATCAGCATTCTGTACACAGTGGAATTGGCCCCCGGTAAAGCTGCTGCCTCGGCCCAGGAAAGATGTCTGGGTTTCGGCAGAACCTGGGTTGCGCGAATAAGGCAATAGTCCGAAAAAGAACCGAAATTTGTTTCGTACCCCCAAATGCGGCTGTGGTCGTCAAACAGATAGTCTTCCATCGCCTCTGGCGATTGATGATTGAACACCACTGGATAAATAACGATGTGATCGCCGGGACGGCAGTTTGTGACGCCTTCGCCCACCTTGACTACGATACCTGCACCGTCGCTGCCCATGATCTGGTAATCGAGGTTGTGACGAACGGCATCGGGATCAAGTTTGGCAAATCTTGCCAGACGGTCGAACGTGCTTACCGGCTTGCGTTTCAGCGCCCACAGGGTGTTGAAGTTGAGAGCGCCGGCCATGACCTTTACAAGCACCTCGCCCGTACCGGGAACAGGGATGGGAATATTACGTTCAACGTGAATGGCGGCCTTGAGGCGTTCATCCTCATCGGCAATTGCCATGAGTTTTTCGTCTTCAGCTTTGTAGAGCACCACGGCCCGCATGACGTTCTGTTTTTCAAAGGGCGCGATGGCATCTGAAACACTGCTCAAACTATTCATAGGCCGCTCCTTTATAAATTTTTCAGATGGTCGAAAACACTGCGCATAATAAGCTCGGAATGTGTCTGGATAAAAAAGTGCCCTCCCGGCATCATGCGCAGTTCCCACGATGCCGCGGCAAAGCGTTCCCACTCTGCCACCACCTCCACGGGAACCACGCGGTCATCCAGACCGGCAAAGGCGACCATTGGCACGTGGATAGGGCGAATCGGCTTTGGAGCCCACGTTTCCAGCACGGTGTAGTCAGCCCGGATGATGGGTTCAAAAAGCGCCATCAGCTCTTCATGCTCCAGAACTTCCCTGGGCACGCCACCGGTTTTGAAGATGAAAGACCTGAACGCATCGGAGGGAAGATCCCGGCAGGGAGGCCACCAGTTTTCGTGCGTGGGTTCCGATGCGCTGACAAAAAGGCACTCAGGCAAAGGCAAGTTTTCGTCCTGATGACGCAGCGCCCACTCCGCAGCAACGGTTCCGCCCATCGAATGGCCGAAAAAAGCATGGCGGCGCCCGATCCAGCGTTGCACGGCCTCCTGCAAGCCGTCGACAAGTGAGGACATGTCGGTCAGAAGCTCCTCAGCCATGCGTGTGCCGTGGCCGGGCATCTGCACCCGGCAGACAACCACGCCTGCCGGAGCATGCTGCTGCCATTGCCTGAAAAGGGCCGCATGCCCGCCTGCGAAATGCAGGCAAAACAGGATCAGATCATCCGGGCCGGGTTTTTTGTCAAAGATAAGCCAGGGGCTGGTTTCAGGCATGCTGCTCCCCCCCGTCTGTTTCATACCAGTCAATCAGCCGCCCTATCCACTCAAGCAACTGTTTGCGCTTCAAGCAGTTGGCGTGGTTACCTGGTGAAGATATTTTGTGAGCGCAACTTGCCCGTGAACGCCAAAATTCAAAACCCATGCCCTGCCCGACGATTTCCTTGCTTTCCACAAAGGTGAAGGGCACGTCGGTGTTGCGGTATTCCGCGCTTTCGAGGATGGCGCACAGGCTGCCAAGGTTCTCAAGCAACTCGGGCGAAGAATGCCCGGCCATACCCATCACGATGCCCTCCAGAGACTCGGGCGCATTATGGATGCCTGGGGGAAGCGGCATGCAGTCAATCAGGATCAACCTGTCGACCACACGGCCAAGTTTGCGCAGATGTTCCGCAGCCAGCCAGACCAGCAACCCGCCCGCGCAGTAACCGGCCAACCTCAGGGGGCCTTGCGGTTGTGTAAGGGAAATGTGGCGGCTGATACGCTCAATGACGGTTTCGAGCGTATCCTTGTCTTTGGGAAGGACGGACACGGTTTTGACATGGCCCAAAGGCCAGTATCGGGCAAAATCGTGAAAGCTGCTTCCGTCGGTGACAGCGTCGCCAAGGCAGAACAGCACGTCTGAAGATCCGGAGTCGCGCAAGGTAGACACATCGGACTGAACGTGCGCGTCCAGCGATTTTGCCATTTCACGCACAACGGGCTGATCGAATACTGTCTGAATTGAAAGCTTGATGCCGTACCGGCGTTTCAGGAGCGTTTCGGCCCGTACGGCAGCAAGAGAATCCGCCCCGAGAGCAAACACGTTATCCGAAGCCGCCACGGCGACTTCCAGCACTTCGCCCCAGATGTCGCACAGCATGGCTTCGGAAGGCGAACTTCCGGAACGTGCCTCATCCGAAGCCGTGCGTCTGTCTCCGGCGCAGATATCGATCAGCTTCGACCGATCAACCTTTCCATTGGGCGTGAGGGGCATGCGCTCAATCACGTTGACAGAAGCCGGAACCATATACCGGGGGAGCCTTTCCTCCAGAAACAGCCTTGCTGCCGCTTCTGACGGGCTGCGGCTCCCGTCTGCAGGCACCACAAAGGCTGCAAGCTGGCGGGATTTTGTCAACACCACGGCGCAATGGCTCACTTCAGGCATGGCTGCAAGAGCAGCCTCGACATCACCAAGCTCAATGCGGAATCCGCCCACCTTCACCTGCGAATCCGTACGGCCAAGAAACTCGATTTCGCCATCGGCATGCCTGACGCCCAGGTCTCCTGTGCGGTACAGCCTTTTCTGCGTAACAGGATGCAGGATGAAGCTTTCTTCTGTTTTTTCCTTATTGTGCAGATAGCCCAACGCAAGGGCCGCGCCGCCAATATACAGCTCGCCTGCAACGCCTTGGGGGCAGAAGCGCAAGTCGTCGTGCAGCACATGAAAACTTTGCCCGGCGAGCGCCTTGCCGTAGGGTACGCTTTGCCAGCCCGGTTGCGGATCGTCCGGCAGCATTTCATGGCAGATAGACCAGATGCCCGCTTCTGTCGCGCCGCCCAGGCTTACCATCCGGGCATGGGGGAAAAGCTCCGCGCTTTTTCCGGGCAGACTCAGGGGAATGCGGTCGCCGCTCAAAAGAACCAGCCGGGGCGACCGGTCAGGAATTTCCCCGGACTCCAGCAGCATCTGCCAGAACATGGCGTGCTCTTCCATCAGACGCCGCCAGACACCCGGGGTTCGAACCTCGTCTTCGCCCGGAATGACAACAGCGCCTCCAGCAGCCCAGATGCCGAAGAAATCATACACCGACAGATCGAATGTAAGGGACGACAAAGCCAGAACCCTGTCAGCCCACGTCACGGCAAAGCGGCGATTGATTTCCGCAATGGTGGTCATAGCTCCGGCATGGCTCATCATAACGCCCTTTGGCGTTCCGGTTGTGCCTGAAGTAAAGATGACATAGGCGAGACTGTCTGAACTGGCCTGAAGAAACGTATCCGGCGCAGCAGCCTGCGGAGCGGCTTCGTCGACGGCAAAAATCGGCATACCATTCCAGGTCTCGGGATTTTCCGTAGACAGTGCGACAAGGCAAACCGGCCTTGCTTCCTCAAGCACGGCCCGGCGTCGCAAAAGCGGCCAGTTCGGATCAATAGGCACATAGGCCGCACCGGCAAACAGCACGCCGAGCACGGCCACGGCCTGTCGCCAGCCCTTGGGCAGCGCTACCGCCACAAGGGGCGTATCTTCTCCGGCGGCAGCAAGCACCTTGCCCAACCGATGCGCCAGGCCTGCGGCTACGCTGAAAAGCTCCGCATAGGTAAGGCTGCGCTCCCCATCAACGACCGCCAAACGGTCAGGCTGTTCCACCAGGTTTCGCAAAAATCCCGCATGCAGCAGCCCGGCAGCAGCCGTAGTCTGTACGGATATTTCCTCTTCCGATACCTGCGAGGCGGGCGAAAAGTCTCCCCAGGATGCAGCGTCTTCGGCAAGACGTTCAAGCAGGCGGCAATAAGCCCCGAACATGCTGCCGACCATACCTTCAGGAAACAGCTCTTCAACCGTATCCCAATAGATGCTCAGCGTTCCGTCGCGGTCATGAACGTGGTTGTCTATCCAGACCTGTGGTGTCTGGCTGATATTGTAAATTTCACGGCCCAGCGAGGAAAATCCGGCAATGGAAGAAGCAAATCCGGTGTCGGCCATTTTTGCCAGACCAAAGGTACTGGTAAAGACCACCGGCATCCGCACGGATTCGGCAGACGCGCCGTCACGAATTTTACGCCGCATAACCTCAACGCCGCTCATCTGGCAGAACTTCAGCCCGTCAAACGTTCGCTGCTGGACAGCCTTTACCTTGTCCGCAAAGGATTTGCTCCTGCCCGTTTCGCAACGCACCAGCACACTTGAGGTAAATTCGCCCACCACATTGTTGATGTCCGGATGCACAGGAAGCCGGGTAAAAACAGGCGCGTTCACGGTCAGGTCGGGCGAGCGGCTCCACAGGCCCAAAATTTCCGCATAGGCGGCCAGAAGCACGGAAGAAAATGTTACGCCATGCCGCCCTGCGGCTGCCTTCAGGGCTTCCCATACATCGGGATTCATACGGTAATCGTGCCGCACGAACCGTGGTTTACTGATGGATGCCGGGTCCTTTGCCAGGGGCAGAGCCGGAGCCGGAGGCAGATGCCTGGCTTCCTCCTTCCAGTAGGTTTCCGCTTCGTGAAAAGCCTCAGGCGCCCGACAGCGGTCCACCGGCGAAACGTAATCCCGGAAAGAGACAGTCTCCGCCGGTAGTGAAAGTTCCGGATTGTGGTAGAGCGATGCCCATTGGGCAAGAAGTATGCTGATGCTCCGACCATCCATTACGACATTATCCATGAGCACATGAAGGCGCCGCACACCGTCCGAAAGCAGAGAAACCTCAACATCGAAAAGCGGCCATACCGCAGGGTCGTGCACCTTGTGCGAAAGACGGTCGCGCACGGCCTGAAGGGCCTCCTGCTGCTCAGCCCCAGGCCGATTTTCCAGATCGTGGACCGTTATTCTGAACGGGGGCGTCTTTTCGAGCACCCGTTGCAATCCTTCTTCTTCGATAATTGTTCTCAGCGTATCGTGCCGGTCAATCAGCCGCTGCCAGGAGTCTTCAAGACGCAACACATCCAGGGCTTCGCAGTCAAATTCTATGTATCCCTGGCAGGCGGTATTACCCAGGGCCATCTCCTGACGGCGGCCAACCCAGTAGGCCCTCTGTACGTCTGTCAGGCGAAAAGGCTCATATTTTTTTTCCGGTTCGGGAATGAGCAGGTCAGCAAGAGCACTTGCCTTTGCAGTTTCCAGCTTCAGGTCAGGCAGCAGCTTTGCGGCCATTTTTTCAATGCAAAAATCCTGCAACAAGCTGCTGGGAGAAATCTTGATGTCCAGAGCCTTTTCAAGCCCATCGGACATTTCGATGAACATCAGCGAATCAACGCCCAGATCAAAAAGGCTGACCGTATGGTCAACGGCCTCGGGCGCAATCTTCAAAAGCGCGGCGAACCTGCCCGTGAGCCACTTTTCCAACAATGCGCGCCGTTTAGATTCTTCAGATGTTCCCCGCAGGCAAGTGAGAATATCCTGTCGCGCAGAAGCAGTATCCTGAACAGGCTTGGTGCTGGAAGGCACACGGCTTTCCGCTTTTGCATGGGCATTGCCCGCAACCTTTTTGAAGTATGCCGGAGCGCGGTGTCCGAACTGGCGCATCAACCGTGTCCAGTCAACTTTCATGACAGCCAGATGCGCAACCTCGCGCTCCTGTGCGGCTGCCAGAAGCGCCAATGCTTCAGAGGGAGCAAGACTGTGAAGCCCGCCATTCCTGAGATGATCGGCCTGCGCCGGGTCCGAAACCGTGCCCACATCCTTCCAGGCCCCCCAACTGATGGAAAGCGCAGGCAAACCCTGCCCTTTCCGCCAGACCGCCAGCGCGTCCAGATACGTGTTGGCGGCCACATAGTGCGGCAGGCTGTAGGCCGGCACCACGCTCACGGAAGACGAAAACAGCACCATATGGTCCAGATGCATCCGCCGGTCAATGGACAGCCGATGAAGATTCCATGCGCCCTGCACCTTGGGAGCCAAAATCTGACGAAAAGCATCCCACGGCGCACGCTCGTCGGCATCATTCACCCTTTTGACCACCGCGCAGTGGTAAATGCCCCGCACTGGAGCACTCTCTTCCAGGGAGGCAACAGCCCGGTCAAGGGCAGCGTAATCTGTGACGTCCGCCTGGACGGCAACAACAGTGCATTCTTGTTTCCCTAAGCCGGAAAGTAGGCCTGCTGTTACAGCGTCCGGAGCATGGCGGCTGACCAGCACTATTTTACGAAAGCCTTTTGCCGCAAGATATTCAGCCAGCGTAAGGCCGCCAAGCCCCCCAACAATCACCTGCCAGCCCGTTTTGTCGGGAGAAGCATTGTTCAGCGAAAAATCGGAAACAGCGCAGCGCTCCAGTCTCGGCACCAGCCACTGGTCGTCCGCGATGGCGTTAAGCTCCTCGCTGGAGCCGCTTTGCAGAACATCAAAGACCGTTTCCACCGCATGCGCCGTTTTGTCCGCAAGATCAAACTGCTTGAGATGGAATTCGGGATGTCCCATTTCCACCACGCGGTTCATTCCCCAAAAGGCCGCCTGCTGGGGATGCAGTACCTTTGCTGCAGCTCCCCAGGTCAGGGAAATCCAGTTCCATTCCACACCTGGGCAATCCGCGGAGGTAAATTCCGCGAGCAGTTTCAGCAGACCGCCGCAAAGGCGTTCCTGCTCTATGCAATCGTGAGATGGTTCAATTTCGCTTATGGCCCTGGCATCAAGTACCGTGCAGACTGAATGCCCGCGTGTCCATTCCTGTAAATCAGCCGCCGTCAGATGTTCCGGTACATGCCGCACAAGCAGCCCACGATGCTGCGCCGCTGTTTCAAAAAGCGGCGCGTTGACGCTGTCTGCCAAAAGCAGAATCAACCCCAGCGGCACGCTGCCGCCCATAACTTTTTTCGGCTCCCAGACAGTCTGGTAAGTACAATTTCGGGGAAGAGCCACATCCATATGATCTGCCTGCGGCCGCAGGCGGGCCGAGATCACCCTGTCGGGCAGCACGGCGGACGCCTGGCCTTCCTGTGGCAGTATACGCACATTTTCAAACCCGCTGGCGGCCAGGATGTCTTCCCACAAATCATTGGAGGCCATCGGCTGAATGCCGCGCACGTCCCTGTCCGAGATATTCGGCAGAAGAAGGCCGGTGGTGATTTCACCCAAAAAATTGGCGCGCGTGATTTCATAAAGAAGCAGCAGCCCGCCGGGACGCAAAAGGGAAGACGCGTGCCGGACCGCCAGAGTCAGGTCCTCCGCAGCGTGCAGCACATTGGCGGCAATGACGATGTCATGAATGCCGGCTTCAAAACCCTGCTTCTCAGGGCTTTCTTCCATATTGAAAATGCCCGTTCGCAGAAAGCCGTACTCGGCAAAGCGCTCTTGCGCCTGCCGCAAAAACACAGGGGAAACATCCGTGAATGTATAAGAAGCCCTGTCCGGCGGCAGCAAAGGCAAAACACGTTCGGTTGTGGCGGCAGTTCCACCGCCGATTTCAAAAATACGAACGGCTTCTCCAGACGCGGCGCAAGCCAGCCATTGGCGCACGTGTTCCCGGACAAGGCTGTTGAAATATGTGGAATTGGGCAATTCAGAGTACACCCGGCGAGCGCCGCTCAAGTCACCTTTAGGCATGAACGTTTCACGCAGATCAAGCCGCCCTTGCAACAGTTCCGGCAGATGGTCCACGGTTGAAATGACCACCTGCTTCATGGCGCCCCAGGCATCCCAGACAGATTGTGTGGCTTCTTTGAGTGCATCGAACCGTTCGTCTGAAATTTCCTCAAGGTTCAGGTAACAATCGCCTTCACCTTGCAGCATTCCTCTTTCGTGCAGCGCCTCCACAAGCCTTTCAGCAAGCTGTGAAAACTGGGGGGGAATACGCATGGCCTCCAGTGCGCCAGCCACCGTTGTCCTGGCCGGAAAGCCGAGGCGGGCGAACGCACGCGCCACCCCTGCCGCGCAAAGGTCTTCAAGCAAAGCTTCTCGTTGCGCCAACAGTTCCGGTTCCAGAATATACTCGGCTGAAACGGCCATTCTGGCCGCCGCCGCCTGAGCGGAACTGGCGGGGTCAGAAGGCACCCACTCACGCCGATGGGCAAGGGCATGGCAATGCTCGATCCGGCTGAAGGGCGTAAGCGGTATTTTCGCCAGCAAGAATTCCCAATGCACGGACTCGCCCGCTTCATACGCTTCGGCCACTTCACGCAAAAAGCGGACGCTGTTTTCCTGTTCATTGCCCCCAGGCACAAACTGCAACCCATTGGCGTCTATCCCGGTATCCCGGCAGATATCGGCCAGCATATCCGAGCAGAAACGTTGCTGCGCCAGGGCGGTTTCCACAGACAATGAGGCTGAAACTGCCTGTTGCTCAACAGTGATGCGAATTTTTTCAAACGAAGCGCAGAGGCAACGCAGCAATTCCGCTGCCGGAAAATCCGGGCTTTGCAGATATGGTTTTTCGGCATGATCCGCCCCATCTGTCCCTTCCGCGCTTAGTTTTTCTTTGAGAGCATCAAGAAGATCTTCACGCCCCTGCCCCACGACGGCCGCACGGCAGGCGAAGTGATTGCGCCGGCAGGCGGCAGCCCAGCAGGCATCAGCGACATTTTCACAATTTTGCAGGCTGGCCTGCCATGCGTGCATCAAGGCGCGCAAGGCTTCTGGCGTAGAGGCGGAAAGCGGCAGGATAAACGGCCCGGCTTCCGCATTCACGCCCGGATTTTCCCTCTTTGGAGCTTCTTCCAGAATTACCGATACGTTGGTTCCGCCGAAGCCGAAAGCGTTTGCCATCGCAAAGCGCTTGTCCGCATCCCACATAACGGCTTTTTTCCTGATGACAAAAGGAGTTTCATGCAGACGCAGGCCGGGATTGGGCGTATTGAACCCGGCAATCGGTGGTAGTTCCCTGTGCTCAAGGGCGAGCATGGCCTCCAGAAACCCGGCAACCCCGGCTGCCGCGTCAAGGTGGCCAATGTTGGCCTTGACCGCTCCCAAGGTGCAGCTTTCTGTTTGCGCCGTGTTGAAAGCCCGAACCAGGGCCTCCACTTCAATGGGGTCCCCGATGGCTGTCGCGGTACCGTGCGTTGAGATGAATCCCACCTCTTCCGCTCCAACACCGCTTACAGCCAGAGCCTCGGATATGATGGCGGCCTCTCCCAGGACGGAAGGAGCCGTGTACCCGGCCTTGTTCGATCCGTCATTGTTGACGGCGGTTCCCCGGATGATGGCACGAACAAGATCACCATCCCTGAGCGCCGCATCAAGAGGCTTGAGCAAAATGACGCCAACGCCATTACCGTTGACCGTTCCGTCAGCCAACGCATCAAAGGGGCGGCACACGCCGCTTCGCGAAAGAATAAGCCCTTCGCGGTAATGGTATCCGTCTGTTTGCGGCAGAGTAATGGAAACCCCGCCCGCCAGGGCCATATCGCATTCACCGGCAAGCAGGCTCTGGCAGGCCAGATGAATGGCTGTAAGCGACGATGAGCATGCGGTCTGCACCGTAAGGCTGGGGCCCGTCAGGTTCAGCAGGTTGGAAATCCGCGTGGCAAGGTAATCACGGTCATTGCCGATGGCCATTTGCAACGCTTCAGTCACACGTGCCGTACCAGCTCCCAGAATGGCTGACGGCAAATAAGAGCTATGACTGGCCGAAGCATAAACGCCAATACGACGATCAGGCGAATCAAATGCATAACCGGCTTCTTCAAGCGCTTCGTAGCTGCACTCGATAAATTTTCTCTGCTGGGGGTCAATCAAGGCGGCGTCATGGGCGCTCAGGCCAAAAAAACCGGCATCAAATTCCATTACACCGTCAAGGCGGCCCATTGCCGTAACATATCCCTCGGCATCAAGCTCGGCATCAGTAACGCCGCTGGATTTCAAGGCTTCAAGGCTGACAGTATCCGTGCAATTTTTTCCATCCCGCAGCGCGGCCCAGAAATCTTCAAGTGTACCCGCCTTGGGAAAACGCCCGGAAGCGCCAATAACCGCAATGGCGTCGACTCTTTCTTCATGCAATTTCATCATTTGTCTCTCCCGGTTCTGTTCCGGCGCGAACTCCGTGCCGCCAGCCTCTTCTCCGCATGCCCGCGTCCTTTGCCGGTAGCGTCATTTTCTTCTTTAGCGATCAGACGGGCCAAAGCCCGCACGCTTGGCGCTTCAAAGAGCTGTATGAGAGCGATCTGATCAGGCAGGACCAGATTGAGACCGCGGTGAATCTTCACCATCAAAAGGGATGTAGCTCCAAGGTCAAAAAACTTGTCGTCAAGCCCAAAGGACGAGACGCCAAGGTGCTGTGCCACAACGGCGCGAATGCGCTCTTCAAGTTCCGAGCCTGCTTCATCCGGCACAGCTTCTTCAAAACGCGGCACAGGAAGACGCTTGCGATCCACTTTTCCATTGTCAGAGAGAGGCAATCTGCCAATAAACACATAGCGTTGCGGCACCATATAGTGAGGCAGTTTTGCCAGAAGGGCCTCGCGCAACTCTTCCGGCCGGGGCGGAGCCTGTGCATCCTGCGGCACGATATAGGCCGCCAGACCGTCCATCCCGCCCGCCAGCGGCATCACTGCTGCGACCGCTGCCGCAACGCCCATCAGGGATGACAGCGCGGCCTCCACATCGCCAAGCTCGATGCGCAGGCCATTGATCTTGACCTGCGTATCCCGGCGGCCCAGAAACTCAATCTGCCCGTTGTCTCGCCAGCGGCCCATATCACCTGTGCGGTAAAGCTTTTCCCCGGTAACAGGATGGGTGATGAACCGTTCGCCTGACAGCATTTCGTCGCCCAGGTAACCAAGGGCCAGCCCCCGCCCGCCGATAAAAAGTTCGCCAACCACATCATCCGGGCAGGGGGTCAGATCTTCATGTAGTACCTTAATACTTTGATGGGTCAGAGCGCGCCCATAAGGAATGGATTTCCACCCTGCCGGGGGATCTTCAACTGACATTTCATAGGCAATGGACCAGATGGCTGCTTCTGTGGCTCCGCCCAGGCTCACAAGTTTTGTTTCCGGCGAAAACCGCGCGGATTCCCGAGGTAGACGAACCGGCACCCAGTCGCCAGAAAGCAGAGCCAGCCTTGGCCTACGCGGCGGTGCTTCGCCGTGTTCCATAAACATATGCCAGAGCGTCGGCACGGAATTCCAGATTGTCGCCGGATGCGCGGCAAGACGGCGCGCCCAGGCGGAAGGGTCGCGCAGCTCCGTATTGTGCGGCAGCACAAGATGGCCACCCACCGAAAGCAAACCAAAAATATCGTAAACGGAAAGGTCGAATGAAAGTGCCGACAACGCAAAAGCGCTGTCTTCAGAGGAAAGGCTAAACCGTGTGTTGATATCGTGAATGGTGTTCTGCACTGCCTCGTGCGTCATCATAACGCCCTTGGGCGTTCCTGTGGTTCCGGAAGTGAAGATGACGTAGGCCAGCCTGTCAGGAGAAACATGCTGCAAGGAAAGCAGATCGGCATTGCTGGCTGGTTCCGCCTTGCCAACAGGGGCAACAGATGCCAGTGGCAGGCCGGCCCAGTCCGCGGGCATGTCCTGCGCATCCGTCACAACCGCACGGATGCCCTGTCGCAGCACGGCCATGCGCCTGGCAAGGGGCCACGCCGGATCTACGGGTACATACGCCGCCCCGGTCAGCAGTACACCCAGAACCGCCGCTATCTGTTCCCAGCTTTTGGGTAGAGCCACGGCCACAAGCGTGTTTTTGGTCTCTTGGGGCAAAACTGTTTTTAAACGCCGGGCCACATCCCTTGCCGCCGTGAAAAGTTCGCCATAGGTCAACGTGCGGTCCGGCGCGACGATGGCCGTCCTGTCCGGCGAGGCCAGGGCATGATCCAGAAAGCCGTGGTGCAGCAGCCTGTCATCCCGATGGAAGGTAGGAGGTGGCGCGTTACGGCGCAGTTGCTGTTCTTCCGGCAGGGGAATCTCAACAGGCTTTTGCCAGTCCGTACCCGGATGCGCAAGGGTTTCAACAAATCTGGTGTAGCTTTCAAACATATCCTTGAGCACGGCGTCATCAAAAATGCCATCAACGACATCCCAGTTGAAAACCAATGTTCCATCTTCTTCAAGAACCTGATGATCCAGCCATATCTGAGGAGTCTGCGTTATGGTGTACGCGGGCTTGCCGAACACCCCGTTATTGATATCAAGTATTTCACCCACATCGCCCGCACCAATAGTGCTGGTGAAGACGATGGGCATCAGGACGGAATGCTTGCGCCTTTCAGATAAAGCCTGAAGAACTTTTATGCCCGAGAATGCGCTGTGCTCGAAATCTCTCCAGAATACGGCGTCAAGCTCTCTGACATAGTCAATAAATCTTTCTTCCTGTCGCTTTTTTCTGGCTGTTGAAAGCATGGTGGAAGTAAAGTCGCCCACCACATCCTTGATAGCCGGATTTTCTGAATCCCTGTCAAAAACCGTCACATTAAGGCAAAATTCCGCCTTGGCTGCCCATTTTCCCATTATGGCCGCAAAGGCCGCATAAAGAACCACTGACGGAGTCAGGGCGAACCGGGCGCACATGGCTTTGAACGTCCCCCATTCTTCCAGTTGCAACCCGGCCCTCAGGCGGCGAAAACGCTGGGCCTGCGGAGGGTTTTCCCGTACCGGCAACTGCGGCGCTGCCGGAAAATCCGCCAGTCGGTTATGCCAGTACACCCGGCAATTTTCGTAAATCGCAGATTCTTCTTTCCGCTTCTGTTCCTTCATGTACTGCCCGAAGGTCATGCCGGGGGCAGGCAACTCGCAACCAGGGTCAGAGTAAAATGCTCCCAGTTCCCGCAGGCAATTGCCAATACTGTACACGTCTGCCATAACGGCATCGCAACTCAGGTGGATGCGCACGAAATCGTCAGCAACTATGCTGGCTCCAAGCAGAATCACCGGCCATACCGAAAGATCGGGAATACGGTGTGAAAATGCCTGCCGCCTGGCTTCAAGACGATGTTTCTTTTCTTCCGTACCCAGCCCACGCAGGTCTTCAATGTCCCAGCGAAGCGGCGGTACCTCGGGCTGCACACGAAACACGCCATCTCCCGTCACCGTGGCGCGCAGCATGTCGTGCCGTGCTATAACCTTGTCCCAAGAGGTCTGAAGCAGATCGACATCAAGTGCACCGCAGTCGAATTCCTGATATCCGTGGCTTGCCACGCCGCTCAGTTTGACGCCTGTCGTGCGGCCAACCCAATAGGCCCACTGCACATCTGTCATTGGAAATTCAAGCGGCGCTTCGTTGTCTGTCGGGGTTTTTTCCTGGGGTGGCCTGGTAAGGCCGTTTTTGTTGGCCAACCGGGCAAAAAGCTGCAACTGCTCTGCGGTCATGCTCATGACAGAACCTCCAGAGACTTTGAAACTTCACCCGGCGTCATACGCTTGATGCTTTCAAGCAGTTCGGCCAGCGCGAAAAGACGTTCTTTTTCCTCGGGGGATTCCGTCAGCGCGTCTGCAATATTGGCGACATTTCTGCGCCGGAAAATCTGGGCAACACTGAACGAAGAAAGATCCAGCAGTTCCCGTATCTCCTTTGCCAGTGGCATGGCCATGAGGCTGTCGCCTCCCAGTTCTACGTAGTCGTCGTCAATGCCAATGCCCGTGAGGCCCAAACGCGCCTCAAAAAGGGCAATCAACACACTGTCCAGCACATGGCGCGCGCCCTTCCATGGGACAGCCAGCACCGGACGCTGCGACGCTGCGCCCTCGACCTTGAGGTTCGCCGACTCCAGGGCATCTGTAGCCAGCCCCCGTCGGGCGCGGGATTCACTCAGCATGGAAAGCAGGTTGCGGCCGCTCACAACAGGCGTTGCCACATCGGCCGCAAAGCAGGTTCTGAAGGCCAGCATTGCTTCGTTTGGCGTGATTCCTCCCTTCAGCTCTTCCCCGGAAAGACGTTCGTGCAAGGAGGCCATCTTGTTTATCATGCCGACCTGCCGCCAGACATCCCACCGCAGGCTCAAAACGCGCGAACCTGCCTGCGCCTGTTGCCGGGAGGCCCAAACATCCAGCAGTATGTTCGCCACTGTATTGTCCAACTGCCCCACCGAACCGCATAAGGCGCCGATGGAAGAATTGAGAACTACAAAATCTACGTTCCTGTGCTGCAAAATCTTTTCAATACCGAGCAGGGGAACGACCTTGGCGTTCCAGTTTTCCGTATTCTGCACTCCGTCGGACTGCGCCTGCATCAGGCCGCCGCCGGTAACACCGCTGGCATGAACAATACCGCCTATTTTGTCATATTGCGCGAGCACAGTGTCCACAGCCTTCATGAAAGCCTCATGGTCATTCAGATCCACAGAGCATGGCTGAACTGCAACCCAACTGTTTTCAATCTGTTCCCAGAAATCAACAGAACGCGGCTGGCGCTGCACAGGCACCAGCGTGATGCGGCACTGCTGCGCAATGGCCTGCGCTGCCAGCTCATGCATAAACGTGCGACCAATGCCGCCGCTGCCGCCCAACACAATATAGGCTGCTCCCTCGCGCAGCCGCATGGCCGATACGGATTCGCCTGTCAGCGAGATATCCACAGGAGCTTCCTGCCAAAAGACGCCGGAGCGCGCCGCCACCAGAGAGGTCAACGCCGTGGACGCCACACGGTGCGTGATGGCTGTTTCCAGAATGCAGGCCATTTCTTCGTCTGACAGGCCTTTTTCCACATCAAGCACGCAC
>NZ_JAHZAA010000022.1:30441-31699 GCF_019424165.1 Desulfovibrio sp.
CCGGAGCCAGCAAGGCGCTTTTGTCGATACGCGGGATTTCTATGCCAAAAGCTGCGGCCCCAGCGGTGGGCCAGTATACACTCAGCTCGCGGCCCCCGGCGGACTCAGCCAGCCAGGAACAAAGTTCCACAGCCTGGCGGCAGACAGTGGCCGCGGCATCCAGGCCGTCGGCCCCCTCACCGCCAAAACGGCAGTCCACCAGCACATCAGGGATCGTTAACTCATGCTTCAAGGCATCAAGCGTCTGAAATACTGCTGTATTCCAGCCCAGTTTTTCAAGTGCTTCGGCCCAGCCAACACCTTCACTGCCGATAAAACCTACAAGCCCGTCGAATGCAGCCTTCCGGGGCAACAGCATCTGCTGCCAGCAAAGACTTGATACCTGCGTTTTATCAGGCGCGCTTTTTCCGGCAGTGTCCTTATCCTGGCCTTCCAGCCAGAAACGCTTGCGCTCGAAGGGATAACCGGGCAAGGCCACCGTGCGCCCCTTGCCGCACAATGCATCCACCTTTTCCCAGTCTGCGTGGCCGCCGCCCTGCCACAACTGCCCCAGAGCTTCAAGCAGTGCGGATACTTCGCTGGTTCTGCCCTGTTCTGGCGGCATGGTCGGAATCATCGCAGGTCTGTCCCTGAAGACGGGATGTTTGCGTAACATGGCACTCAGTTTGCGTGATGGGCCAACCTCAAGCATAACGGCCCGTTCTGTATCGCAGAGCGTGGAAATCTCGTTTGAAAGAAGCACCGGCTCGCACATCTGGCGAACCCAGTACTCGGGATCTGTGGCTTCGTTGTCCGTCAGCAGAGTGCCAGTGACGTTCGAAAGAATGCGCAACCGAGGCTTGTGGAGCGTAACGCTTTCCAGCACCTTGCGCAGTTGGGGCTTTGCGCCTTCCAGCAGGCTGGAATGCCCGGCCCTGTCTGCTGCGATTCTTGATGCAGGCACATTTTCTGCGCTCAGCGTATCGTGCAGAGCTTCAATGCCCTGTATGGACCCCGAAGCAACGCAGCCATCAGGGGTGATGACCGCCCCAATGGAAACGCCGCCGGGCAACCGTGAGCGCAGATCCTCATGCCCCATCTGCACAAAGAGCATTCCGCCTTCCGGCGAATTGCCGATCAGCCGTGAACGCTCCACAATCAGACGGATGGCATCATCCTCTGAAAATACTCCGGCAATTGTGGCCGCAACGTATTCTCCTGCGGAGTGCCCCATCACTATTGAAGGCATTACGCCCAAAGCCATCAGCAGACGCGCCAG
>NZ_JAHZAA010000022.1:31709-37422 GCF_019424165.1 Desulfovibrio sp.
GGCAAACAGGGCAAAGGTTCCTGTTTCCGTGTCGGCAAGCGCCTCTGCGCTGGAAATGGCGGCAAGTACATCAGTGCCGGTTTCTTTACCAAAGGCTGCGCATATCCGGTCAAAGGGCTGTTTAAAAGCAGGCAGGGCATCACGCAGGTTCAAGGCCATGCCCTGATGCTGCGAGCCGAAACCGGGGAAAAGAAAAGCCACAGGGATTGCTTTATCCGGATCGTCAAGACGTGCAGACTTGCGCAGCAGTCCCGGTGATTCCAGCATGGCGGGAAGCGCTGCGGCATCTTCACAAACAAGGCTCAGGCGAAAGGCCTGCATATCACGCCCACGAAGAAGCGTATGTGCCACATCGGCCAGGGGTTCCGGATGTTCCCGTAGCCATGCGCCCAGTTCCAGCGCCTTTTTTTCCAGAGCGGTTTTCGTTTTGGCGGACAGGGTAATGAGAGCCGCTCCGGAACATGTCGTTGTGGCAGGTTCCGGCCCTTCTTCCAGAATCAGGTGCACATTGTTTCCGCCAATACCCAGAGAATTTACCGCCGCCTTGCGGGTTTTTCCTACTGGTACTTCCCAATCCGTAGTATGGGCGGCAATACTGAAGGGTGTAGTTTCAAGCCTCAAACGGGGATTGGGCGCGTGAAAATCCAGAGAAGCCGGAATGGTTTTATGATGCAGGGCGAGCACGGTCTTGATCAGACTTGCTACTCCGGCAGCCGCGTTCAGATGGCCGACGCCCGTTTTTACGGAACCCAGGCGACAATATTGCCTAGGTGCGGTATCCGGCAGTTGCCATGCCTGCACCAGTGCCGCCACTTCCATTGGATCGCCGATGGGCGTTCCGGTGCCGTGTCCTTCGACATACCCTATCTCCAAAGGGTCAACGCCGGACATTGCCAGCGCGTCGGCAATGACCGTGGCCTGTCCCGTAACAGAGGGCGCGTAAAAACCGGTTTTGTCCGCCCCGTCGTTACCGATGGCATAGCCGGAAATAACGGCGTACACGACATCTCCCTCATGCAGGGCGTCATCAAGACGCTTCAGCACAACCGTGCCAACACCTTCGCCTTCGTTTACGCCACTGGCGTCATCACTGTAGGCCCGCACGTGACCATCAATGGAAAGCGGGCCTTCTGGCTCGTAGCTGTACCCCGCGCCCTCGCTGGTCTTGAGCCCGACGCCGCCAGCCAAAGCGACATCGCACTGACCGGAAAGAAGCGCCTGGCAAGCCGTGGCTACTGTAGCCAATGAAGAGGAGCAGGCGCATTGCACCGTCAGGGCCGGGCCTTTCAGGTTCAGCTTGTAGGCAACGCGTGCGGCGAGATAATCTTTGTCATTGGCAGCGAGCATGTCCACGAGATCAAGAGGATTTGCCTGCAAAATCCGGTTTGCGAAACGCAGGGCATACCCGTTGAAATTGCAGCAACCGAAAACGCCCGTGATCTGCCGTGGACTGCGCGGCGCAATGCCCGCATGCTCAAGGGCCGAATAGGCGCATTCCAGAAACAGACGGTGCTGCGGGTCCAGCATCCTGGCCTCGCGTGCTGGAACATCAAAAAAACCGGCATCAAACTGGTCGGTATCATCAAGCGGAAAACCGTAGTGGACCAGCCCGTCATCAGACGGGAAAAGAACCTTGCCGCCGGATATACCGAGCTTCAGGTTGTGCCAGAATGCGCCCAGATCACCCGCGCCGGGAAAGCGCCCGGCCATACCTATTACAGCTATTTTCAATGCGTCATCATTCATGATCTTCCCCTCTGGCGCGCTCGGGCGGCCAGTACCCCAAGTTTTTGGGCACGAGCCTGACCGCGGCCAGCATTCATAGGCTGTAATGCTTCAGATTCGATGAAATGCTTCGCCTGACTGGCGATGGTGGTGTACTGGAAGATGGAAATCACCGGAACAGGCTGTTCCAGCAGAGCCGCCAGCCTGGAAGCCAGCTGCATGGCAAGAAAGGATGTCCCCCCTGCATCAAAAAAGGAAACCGACAATCCCGGACGCGCACCGTTCAACACCGAGGCCCACACATCGGCAATTTTCTGCTGCCCCTCTGTTTCCGGTAATACGGTCTTCCCAGGTCGCGCTGCATGCAGGGCGTGCCTTGCCCTGACGGCCAGAGCTTTTCGGTCAACCTTGCCATTGGCCGAAAGAGGCAGGGTTGATTCAAGGCACAAGACGGAAGGCAGCCATGAATGCGGCAGCTTTTTTTTCAGCGCCTCACGCAGGCGCTCTTCGTCAATAGCCTGGGTGTCGTCCGGCACAGCAAACGCGGCTATCTGCTTTATTCCACCATTTTCCGTAATGACGGCAACTGCCTGCCTAACGCCCAGCAATGCGGTGATGGCTGCTTCAATTTCGCCAAGCTCGATACGCATACCGTTGATCTTGACCTGAGAGTCCTCACGGCCCAGAAACTCGATATCGCCATCAGGCAACAGCCGCCCCCAATCGCCCGTGCGGTACAATCGCTCTCCAGTCACAGGATGGAGCACAAAGGCTTTATCCGTCAGTTCAGGCCGGTGCAGATAACCTTCAGCCAGGCCCACACCCGCAATATGGATTTCGCCCGGCGTCCATTGCGGGCAAAGACGCATGGCGGCATCCAGCACATAGAGGATCTGCCCGGAAAGCGGTTTGCCGTAGGGGATGGTTTTCTGATCGGGCGCAACGGTTTCCACTACTTTCTCAACCGACCATATGGCAGCCTCCGTCGCGCCGCCCATACTGACCAATCGGGGCCTTTGCGTCAGAGCAAGAATGGATTTGGCCAGATCAACCGGCAGCCAGTCTCCGCTGAGCATAAACAGGCGCAGTGACTCTATTGATCCACCCGAGACATGCGCTGCTTCGATCAGCAACTGCGCCAGCGCCGGAACGGAGTTCCAAACGGTTACCCTCTCGGCCTCGACCTGCCGCACCCACTCATGAGGGTCAGGAACTGCCGCATGCGTGGGAATGACGAGCGCTGCCCCCACTGCCAGTGCTCCAAATATGTCGTAAACCGAAAGGTCAAAATTAAGCTGCGATACGGCAAAAAGGCGATCCTTCGCAGTGACGGTATTTCTGAAATTGACATCCAATATCGTATTCAAGGCGGCCTGATGAGATACGGCAACGCCTTTGGGCTTGCCCGTTGAACCGGAGGTAAAGATGACATAAGCCACATCATCCGGATCGGCTGGCAGGAGGAGTATTTCAGAAGCGACCTCTGCCGCTGGTGCGTCCTCGTCGACGACAAACTTTGCTAAGGTATCCGGTGCAGTACGCGCACGTTCATCATCGCATACAACTGCGGCAACATTGCCTTCTGCAAATATCAGCGCGATGCGGTCAGCGGGATCGTTAACGCTTACAGGCAGATAGGCCGCCCCGGCGCGCAGAACGCCCAGAACTGCCACTATCTGACGCCAGCCTCTTGGCAGCGCCACGCCCACCAGGCTGCCACGCTGAACCAGACCGGATGCGGCAAGCCGCTGCGCCAGAGCGCGGCTGAGACGTTCCAGCTCGCCGTAGCTGACGGTTTTTTCCGGCGTTATCAGTGCCGGAGCGGCGGGATGCATAATGGCATTTTCAAGAAAAGGAGCCACAAGGTTTCGATCTGCCCCGGGAAGAACATCAAGAACTGCGGGTTCCATCCTGCCTACGCACAGCGACTGGGCCGCAGCAGACCAGGCTGAACCGCCCGTCACTTCGCGGCACAGTTCCATAAACAGGCCGAACATTTCATCAATAAGGCCATCGGGGAAAAGGCCGTCCACGTAATCCCATATGACGGAAATGCCGCCCTGGTAATCCACAACCTGCACATCTATCCAGGTCTGCGGCGCCTGATTGCGGGCGAAGACCAGCTTGCCAAACAGCGCAGCGGCGTCCAGATAACTGCCCGCGCCATCGCCTGTTGCGCAGGTCAAAACAACAGGCAAAGGATTTTCATTGGATATTCCCTGAGCACGGGCAATCTCCGCACTTACTTCCGCTCCGCTGACTTCAGCATGGGAAAGCGCCTGAAATATTTCGGCATGAACAGCCTGGCAAAGCGATGCGAAACTCTGCCCGTCACCCGTACGCACCGCCACCGGCAACATGGAGGTAAAATCTCCCAGTATACCGTCATACGCTGCCCGCTCACCCGAACGGTCAAAAAGCGTCAGGTTGAGCGTCATATGAGGAAAACGGCTGAAACGTGAAAGCCCCAGGGCCAGAATGGCTGTAAACAGCCCGGCGGCGGTTACGCCTGCCCTGGCGGCTTGCCCTCTGAGCAGGGCTGCTGCTTCCGGCTCAATACGTGATTCCAGCCGCAAAATTGCAGGGGGTGTAAGCTCCCTTGGCTGCCGCGCCAACGGCAATTGTGGAGCACGGGGCAGGTCATCAACGCGCGCGCGCCACCAGCTCCGGTGCTCTTCTGCGGCCCTGCTCGTCCTTTTGTTCTCAGTTTCAACGAGATACTGCGAAAAATGACGGCCATGCGGCTGTATGCCCGCTCTTGTCCCCACATAAAGCCCGTGCCATTGGCGTAGCCACAGTGCGAGAGAAGCTATATCAAGCAGTAGAATGTCAAAACTGATATGCAGAAATTTGTGCGGTGAATCATCGCTTCCTGTCATGCAGACTTTGAACAGAGGCCATGTATGGGCAGGCAAAATTTCCGCCTGCATGGCGGTACGGCATTTTGCTCTTTCTTCCGGCCCATGGCTGTATTCAATGGTGTAGCGTGGTACCTTCCCAAGCACGGTCTGATGCCCGTCAGTGGTCAGAACCATTCGCAGTACTGGATGAACAGCAATGGTTTTGTTCAAGGCTTCTTCCAGACGCGGCAGGTCAAAGCCGCCACCAGCGGCCTCTATTTCCAGATAGCCGTGCGCGGCGATCCCGCCCAACGGAAAAATGGCCTGGCGCCCGAGCCAGTACGCCCGCTGCATATCCGTGAGGGCAAAGGGCTGCCCGTCCGCAACCGGTTGCAGGGTTTCTTCATTCGCACTGCCCTGCCCGCCAGCCATAAGCCGGAGCCAGCTCGCCACGGTGGCGTCTTTCAACATATCCGCCAGCTTTACGCTTACCCCCTGCTTTTTGAGCATGACGGGAAGGCGCATCATCATAAGGGAACTCAGCCCCAGCTCGATAAGCGAATCATTCTCGTTGATTGCGTCCGGAGAGCACTTGAGTGCGGTTGCCACCCAGGCAAGCAGACCTTCGCGCGAGGTAATTGGCGCTTCAGCTGGCATTTTCCACTCCTTCAGGGACATTGACGCTCCTGTAGTACTGCTGAAGAAGCTGTTCTCTCAGTTTGCGACGGTTGTTTTTGCCCACTGCCGTACTTGGAAAAGACGTAACAAAAATAAACTGATCAGGAATCTTGAACGTACTCAGGCCTTCGCTCTGAAGAAATCGCCGGAGGGTGCGGTCATTGACCTCGTCTTCATCCCTGTGCTCGTGCACAAAGATGAAGGCGCAGATTTTTTCACCAAGCAGCTTGTCAGGAATGCCCAGAAGTACTGCATCCCGAACCTCTTTGTGGGCGACAAGAACATTTTCCACTTCTTCGGGAATGATCTTTTCACCTCCCCGCTGAATCTGATCTTTTTCACGCCCTTCAAGCACCAGGCAACCATCGGGCCTGCGCCGCGCAAGGTCCCCGGTGCAAAAAAATCCGTCCACGGTGAAGGATTCCGCATTGGCATCAGGCCGTTTAAAGTAAGCGTGTATGGTGTACGGG
>NZ_JAHZAA010000022.1:37455-40869 GCF_019424165.1 Desulfovibrio sp.
CCCACGGCTCCATCCGGCACTTCACGTCCCGCAGGGTCAACAATACGAAATTCATCAGCCGGGCAGACGGGAATTCCCTGCGTGTTGCGGACTTTTTCTTCATCCATATCCATACGTGTCATACTGATCAGCCCTTCAGACATGCCAAAGACATTTTGAAAGCGGCAGCCAAAAATTTCTGTGGTGCGTTGGGCAAGATCTTCACCAACCCGCGAACCGCCAGCCTGGATATTGATCAGACTTGGAAAGGTATTCTGGCGCTCCAGCAGTTCAGCCATATCGCACCAGAGTATGGCTGCGGGCGGCACAAGGGCGGTATGCGTAACCAGGTTGCTGTCAATAAGATCAAAGCACATGTCCGGTTCAGGCGTTTCGGCGATGACCACGGTACCGCCGCATTGAAGCGCTCCCGGCTCGCCGGGAGCGCCGAGCGGGGAGTTGTGCGCCACTGGCAGTGCGGCCAGGTAGACAGTGTTTTCATCAAAACCGTTGGCGGCGGCACTGTAACGGGTAACACACAAATATTCGCAGTGAACGCGGGCAATCAGCTTGGGAACGCTGGTTGTGCCGCCAGAAAGAAGAAAACAGAGCAGTGAATCTGACGAAACAGGATCTTGAGGAAGATTAACAGATGACGTCAGCAGGCCTTCAAGGGAAGTGAATTCTTCCGGTTCCCCACTCACGATTACGTGCTTCAGGCCAGGGTGCCTTTCTTGCAGCTCACGCGCCATCTGCCGGTAATCAAAGCCGGCCGACATGGCGGCGCAAATATAGGCTTTTGCCTCAGCGGATTCTGTGAAAGAGGAAATTTCTGACAGCCTGTGCGCAGGCAGGGCCAAAACCGGAGCTATTCCCAGCCGTGACAGGCCGAAAAATACAACTAAAAATTGCCAGCAGTTGGGAAGCTGCACCACAACGTGGTCCCCGGCCTTGAGGCCAAGAGCGGCAAATCCGCCCGCAACCTTGTCAGCCATTTCCTTCAGTCCGGCATAGGTAAGGCGAACGTCGCCGTCGATAACTGCCATGCAGTCTGCATTATGCCCGGCAACGTCCTGTAGAAGGGTATTGAACGTTTCGTCGCGCCAATAGCCTTCCGCACGGTAGTTGTTAATAATATCCTGTGGCCACCCCAAGTCACGCGCATAAAGCATATCCGTACCTCTTTGCCACTCGAAGCGCCGTGCAGCCAATCAACCCAGGGTTGAACTGCACAGGCTGGTTAAGAATCAATCACCTGGCGGCGCGTAATTGACCATTATCGGGTTAAAGGCCAATAAGCGTCTGAACGCATTGATACTGCGGCTACCGACACCTACCCCTCTTTGATATATAGAGTTTTGCAACAAAACCTGCCAAAAAGGCGCAGCCGATAGCTCCTAGAATTGTGCTGGCATAGCCCAGGCGTCCGGCCATGACCATGCCGAGGCCCCCCGTACCCATGGCAAAAAACTGGTACACGCTGAACTGCACCGTATAGTCTGTGGCAGGACTTTCCCTGGATGCACGGTCCATCATCAATGTGCTCAGCATGGTGACGGAAGGAACGTAGCCCAGAAAATGTATGACAACCGCAAAAACTACCGCCATGGTTGAAACATGCCCCTGCACGATGAACAGCACGGCAACAACACTCATAAACTGCATGACAATACAGTAATTCATGGTCTTGCCGCGCCCGAGACGCGAAATCATCCACCCCGCAAACAGGCTGGAAACAATGCCCATTGCAGGGCCAAAAACATTCACGATGAGACCGATACGCTCCAGCGGCCACAGATTGTCCACAAGAAGCGGCGTTAAAAGGCTGTAGGCAACGGTAATACCCACAGGAAAAAACAAAAGCATGGCCAGCCAGCCAAGGGTACCCGGCTGCTGCCAAAACGTGACAAGGCGCGTGGCCGCCTGCCAACCCTTTCGACTTTGAATTTTAAATTCAGGTTCAACAAAGAACACTAACTGCACCAGCGAAATGGCAGTTCCCACTGCCAGCAGCATCACTGCTTTCTGCCAGCCAAGACTGGGGTAGACCATAAGGACAAGCCCAGCTCCCACCATAAAACCGAACATGCCGCCCGCAGTCTGTATGCCGTTGCCTATGCCCCGCTCATCTTCCGTCAACAGAGAGCAGACGAGGCCATCAGTTGCTATGTCCTGCGTGGCCCCGCAAACAGCCATGACGATGCAAAGCAGGTAAATGGAGCCAAAGGCGGTAGTGACATCCAGATTGGCAAGAAAGCACAAAACAACAACCATCAGGGACTGCATCAGCAGCAGCCATCCACGGAAGTGGCCGATTTTGGGCGTAAACCGGACCCTGTCCACCAAAGGCGCCCACAAGAATTTGCAGGCCCCGATCATACCCAGAATGTATACCGAACTGACCTGCTCCAGCGATGCCCCCTGCTCACGCAAAATGGCAACCAAGGCCACAGAAAAAAAACTTAATCCAAGAAATTGTGACGTATACAGGCTCGTAATCAGCAACCATACGGAAAGGGGTTTTTTGGAAAGAACATCAAGCATGAATGTACCTGCAAGTTAATCCAACGTGCGCCGATAGCAGCGTATTGAGAGAACGCAAACAACGCCGAGAATAAGAACAAGCGCCCAGAAATCACCCCATACGTCTCCCAGCGTGTTTCCTTTGAGAAGAATGCCGCGCACTATGCGCAAGAAATGCGTCACGGGCAGTATTTCGCCAAGCCATTGCGCCCATTCCGGCATACCCCGGTACGGAAACATGAAACCTGACAGAATGATGGACGGCAACAAAAATCCGGACGAAGCCTGGTTGGCCTGCATCTGGTTTTTGGCAATGGACGAAAAGATAAATCCCAGGGCCAGGTTAGCGCAAATAAACACCACACATACCATAAAAAGCAGCAGCATTGAGCCAAGCATGGGCACATGAAAGAGCACCTTGGCCGCCGTCATGATGACAAGAATCTGACCGAAGCCTATCAGCAGGTAGGGCGATATCTTGCCCAGCATCATTTCCAGGGGGCGGATAGGGGCCACAAGCAGGCTCTCCAGCGTACCCCGCTCTCGTTCACGGGTCATGGCTATGGAGGTCATCATGATCATAGTGGAGGAAAGAACCACTCCAAGTATGCCCGGCACTACGCTGAAGGCGGATTCATTTTCTTCATTGTACCGGCGATGAACCAACAGTTCATAAGGTGCACTGCCCTGTTTCAGCTCGGCCAGAGGCCCCCGCAGATCTTCGTCAATGGCCTTTGCCGCCAGGCCTGAGAGCGCCCCGATGGCTGCGGATGTTGCTGAAGGGTCAGTGGCATCGGCTTCAATCAATACTTGCGGGCGTTCGCCGCGTGCAACCCTGCGCGAAAAATCGACAGGAATGTTCACCACAAACTGGGCGGCCCCGTTGGCCAGTGCTCTACGCGCTTCATCTTC
>NZ_JAHZAA010000022.1:40879-41579 GCF_019424165.1 Desulfovibrio sp.
GGTTGGTGATGTCAAAATAACCCGAAACTTCCAGTGTGCTGACCAGCGACCTGCTCATCACTGACTGGTCAGCGTCTACCACAAGAGTTGGCAAATGCTTCGGATCTGCATTGATGGCATAGCCGAACAGAAGGATTTCCATCAAAGGTACGCTGAGCAGCATGGAAAATGTCGCCTTGTCGCGCCTCATCTGGATCAGTTCCTTGGTGAGCAGCGCAAAGAACCGACGGAAGGAAAAACCCGCAAACATCAGGATGGCTCCGTCATTTTTTGTTCTTTCAAGGCCCGGTTCATCAGCAGAATGAACAGGTCTTCCAGCGAAGCGCGTGCATCGGACCAGGCAAGGGCGGGATCGTGCCGCCACGGGGCGATGGCTTCAGCAAGCAGGGCAGCGTCTGCGCCGCCCACATGCAGGTCATTGCCAAATGGAATGACCACATCGATATTGTGTTGCGCCTCAAGCCGTTGAGCAATACGGGTGAGCACTGATGGGGCAAAGCCCGGTTTGAGTCTGGCGGAATACATCTTGAGCGGAAAACGGTCGATAAGCTCACGGCTTGTGCCGCAGGCGAGCAGATTGCCATAGGCAATGTAAGCGATACTGTGGCAGCGCTCTGCCTCATCCATGTAGTGGGTCGATACCAGCACGGTTATGCCTTCGGCCGCCAGACCATGAATTTCTTCCCAAAACTCCCGGCGT
>NZ_JAHZAA010000022.1:41589-41966 GCF_019424165.1 Desulfovibrio sp.
ATAACGCAGTTCGCCAGGGCCCGCCGTTGTTTCCAGCCTCCTGAAAGCGATCCGGCCAGCTTGTTGCGCTGCTCCCACAGCCCAAGCTTGCGCAAGACTGCCGCTGTTTCACGCCGCACGTTGTCCAGCCCGTAAATGCGGGCCGTGAAAGCCAGGTTTTCTTCAAGGGTCATGTCTTCATAAAGCGAAAATTTTTGGGGCATATAGCCCACCTGCAACTTGATCTGATCCGCCTGTGTCAGAATATCGTAACCAAGGCAGGTACCGCTTCCTGCATCCGGCGTCAGCAGGCCGCACATCATCCGGAGCGTTGTTGTCTTGCCGGATCCATTGGGACCGAGAAAACCCACAATCTGCCCTTCAGGCACATCAAGCGT
>NZ_JAHZAA010000023.1:0-5874 GCF_019424165.1 Desulfovibrio sp.
ATATTGGGCGTGGCCGGAGCACTGCGCAGCGACGAAGGCAAGCGGGCTTTGGGCCTGATGGTGGAGCTGCTGAAAGCAAGCGGAAAGCTCTCTGCAACACAGGGTGCGCCCAGGTAACATTGGTCGGCCCGCAACGGCAATAACAACATACCGCGCCGCGGCCTGAACATTACGGCACGCGGCGGCCCGCTTGCGGCGCGGCCAAAGCCGCACAGGCTGCGGCCCTCAATACGGGCAAAAGAAAAATATCCGGCCATGCGCCACAATGTAAAAAGCGGGGATTACCCCGCTTTTTACATTGGTCCCGACACTCTCCCGCCCGGCAGGCGCTTACTGCATATTCCGCAGCATCTTGAGCTTGGAGCCGCCAAACTGGCCGCCGGCAGGCAGCTTCATGTGGGCCAGCCCCTGCATGAGCACCCTGCGGTAAAACTCGTCTCCGGCCGCCACTATCCCGGGTATGGCATAATAGTCCTGATCTTCAATGCCCATAGAAATTTCCAGCGCAATCGGCTCCCCACCCCAATGCTGCGCCCATGCCTCAAAGGTTATCTCCGCCTCAACCCCGGCCAGATCCACAAAACCCATCTTGGCAGAATAGGTGCAGACAGTTACGGGTTTAAGGAGTGTTTCAGGAGCAAGCCCGCTCTTGCCCAGCGCAGGAACGAAACGAGAAAACTGCTGCAACTGCGGGCGGTCGAGATCCCCGAAGGTGTGGTCTTCACCGCGTATGTTCACGCTTTTTTCCAGACGACTGCCCATATTGCCCTGGGCGTCAAGATAGGGATGGTCTTCAGCGGCAATCTTGCCCTTGACGCCCACAGGGTCCAGCGGCGTCCCCAGAATAAAGGCAGGATCCTTGCCGGACGTTTTTATGGTCAGCCTTCTCCCGTCCTTGGCGCTGCCGTCTTTCTTGTAGTTGGTGGTGATCCGCACCACAAAGCCCGCGTCGCGCAGGGCGAGATTTTCCGTATCATAATAGCTTCTTGCACGCAGGCGTATTTTGTTCTTTTCCGATTTTGTCAGCACGAAGCCGTTTTTTGAAGCCGAGGCAGACAGGGCATCCCAGAGCTTTTTAAACGATGCCTTGGCCTTGTCCGTATTGAACAGGGCGGGGTTCAGGGCCATTTTGTACTCAAGGCCGTTGACGGCCCCGTGGGGCTTCCAGGCCGCCACATTTTTTTCATAATGGCCCGGCCCGACAGCCAGCGCCATAGATGCGGAAAGCAAAATCCCCATTACCAGCAGAGCTGTCAGTCTATACATAGGAACTCCTTGCGGCTACTGAAGTTATTTGGCGCAATCATGCCACACGCACTATGCCGCTGTACAATAAAATCGACGGATGCAATGCATAAGGGCATCTTATACAAAAACACACAGATCGCGTGATCCATAAGTATAGCTTATGGACAATGCAGACACTTCTGATTTTTAACTTTTGGCCGGCAGCGATACGTTAGCACAGACGTCAACGGGACGTTTTCATGAAATCCAAGGAGAATGACAGTGGCTAAAGAAATTGAACGTAAGTTCCTCATAAAGGGAGAAGCGTGGCGCGCTCTTGCCGAGGGCACCATGTACCGTCAGGGCTACCTCAACAGCGCCAAGGAACGCACCGTGCGCGTGCGCACCGTGGGCGACAAGGCCTTTCTGACCATCAAGGGCATCACGGTGGGCGCAACCAGGGCCGAGTACGAGTATGAAATTCCCTTTGCTGACTGCAATGCTCTTCTGGACGACCTGGCCGAAAAGCCGCTGATCGAAAAAAAGCGCTACAAAATCAAGCAAGGCGAATTTACCTGGGAAGTTGACGAATTTTTCGGCGACAACCAGGGGCTTATCGTGGCTGAAATCGAGCTGACCAGCGAAGACCAGCAGTTCGGCAAACCCGACTGGATCGGTGAAGAAGTAACCGGTGACCCCCGCTACTTCAATTCCAACCTTATCAAACATCCCTTTACCCGCTGGTAGACAGGAGAATCTTCATGGCTGACGTCTTTGCTAAAAACGTATCCACCTCTGCGGCTGAAGCCGAAAAAATCGTTCCGCGCGCCGAATTCCGCGCTTTTGGCCACGGCATTGTCGACACGGTCAGAAAAAAAATGTGGGACTGCGGCGCGGTGCTTTTCAAGGCCCGCAAAATGCCCGCTGAAACGTATTTTCTTTCGGTGCATACCACCGAAGCCAACGTCAAGGTGCGCGACGGCCTGCTGGATATCAAGACCAAGGTGGGCGAAACGCCTGAAGGATACGAAATCTTTCAACCGCGCGGCAAATTTCAGTTTCCCGTTTCCAGGTCCGACCTGGCGGTGATTCTTTCCCACCTCAAGGTCGATATGCCTCTTGCCAAAGAGCAGTACGGCATTGAAGAATTTATCGAAATGGTACGCAAACACCCGGACATGGCCGCCGTAAGCGTAGAAAAAATGCGCTATGGCTTCACGGTCGACGGCATCATCTGCGAATACGCTCAGGTCTGGTTTAACGGCGCCCTGCTCGAATCGGCCTGCTGCGAAAGCGAAAATTACGCGGGCATGAAAAAAGCCGTGGAAGCCCTGGGCATCGCTGAACTTCCCAATACCAACTATCTCAAGGCCGCGCGCCGTGTTGTAGGTATGGAGTAATCTGCTGGAGCACCCGCCGGCTTCTCACTTCCCGGCGGTGTTTCAGCACCTTCCCAAGGGCCCGTCTCTCCCGAGGCCTTTGGGAAGGCCGCAGATCAAGGAGGCAACGTGTCGCAAGCAGCAAGCACCAAGGCATTTGACCCCTTGGATATCAGCAATTACTCCCTTGAAAAACTTCCGGAACTCAAGGGCGGCGTGTGGATGGACCGCATCAAGTTTGCGGGCATTCCACTGGGCATCATTTCCTTTCTTTATTTCTATCTGCAATGGTGCGGCCCCATCGGGGTTTTTGAAGAACAGACAAAAGTTCCGCCGGAACATTGCTATGCGGCGCTGGGCATCTTTGTTTCTTCTCTTGTTCTCTGGCTTTCCGAGGCCATCCCCAACTATCTGACTTCGTTTCTGATTATCGTGGCAACCATACTTACCGGTGTCATGAAAATGCGCCCGGCCTTTGCCATGCTGGGCGAACCCGTGATGATCCTCAACATCGCAAGCTTCATCATGGCCAGCGCCCTTGTGGTCACGGGCCTTGCCAAACGGATATGCCTTTATGTCGTTCTGTCCATGGGCAATAACGTCACGCTCATCCTGGCCTGCTTTATCGCGCTGAATCTGCTTCTTGGCGCATTCATCAGCGCCACGTCGGCAAAAACAGCCCTGCTTCTTCCGCTCTTTATGGTTATCTCGGCCATGTACGGCTCTACCGGTGGCGAAAGCCGCAACAATGTGGGCCGTAACATGGTGCTTCAGAACCTGCTGGCAAACAACGTTTCCGCCTCTGCCTTCATCACCGGCTCGGCAGCAAACCTGCTGGCGGCGCAACTGCTCGAAAATGCGGGCTACAAGGTCTATTACAGCGACTGGCTCATGGCCCTTCTGCCCCTTTCCATCATTCAGTGCGCCTTTGCCTGGTACACAGGAACCCGCTGGATATTCCCCATCCGCAAGGAAGACTCCAAACCCAAATTGTCCGGGGGCCACCAGCGCCTGCAACAGGAACTGGGCAAACTTGGCCCGGTTTCGTCGGCGGAAATCCGCGCGGGCATCGTTTTTCTGACCGTGCTGCTGCTCTGGGGTACTGACCGCTACCACGGCATCCGGGCCGAGGTTACCGCGCTTATGGGGGCCATTGCCGTACTTATGCCTGCCGTGTGCAAACTGCCGCGCATCGGCGTCATCAAATGGAACGATGCGGATATTCCCTGGCACATGCTCATGTTCAGCTGGGGAGCGTATGTGCTGGGCGGCCTTATGGATAAAACAGACATTGTGGGCCTGTGGATGCACTATTCGCTGGACACATGGAACGCGGCATCCCTGCCCAAGGTGGCGGTATTCGCCCTGCTGGCATCGCTTTTTGCCCTGACGACGCTGGTGAGCGAAAGCAAGACCGCCCGCACCATCGTGCTTTTTCCCATCATTATCAGCGTGGCAAAAAAATTCGGCTGGGACGTCATAGGCTTCTGCCTGCCCATGGCTTTTCTTATCAACCAGGTTTACGTGCTGTATTTCAACTCCAAACCGGCCAACATCAGTTACCTCACAAACCAGTACACCAGTTGGGAATCGTTCAAGTTCGGCATGTTCCAGCTTGTCGCCTGCGTGCTGATGCTCATCCTGTGGACGCAGTACGTCATGCCTCTTATGGGGTTTGACAGCAGGCTCTGGTAGCGCGCTCCGCGCGCGGCAACCTCCAACGGAGGCATTTATGCGCAAGATACTTGGCTTACTGTTATTGTTGGGTCTTATGGCTGCCCTTCCGGCAGTCGCGGCGGACCTGTACCAGCAAAATCTTTCACAGTGGAAGGGGCAGGTAAAGGACATTACCGGCCGGGAGTACAAGTTTCTTGTAGCTCCTGAAAAGGTGAACACCGACGTCACCGAGGCATTCAGGGAAATCTGGAACCAGGCAAAAACTGTGGCGGACTCGCTGCACATTGTCATGACAGAAAAAAAGAAAGACCCCTTTGCCCTGGCTCCGACAATCAAAACCTACTTTGACACGCCGGACCTGGCCCTGTGGAAAAAGGGCTACCTCATCCGCGTCACCACCAACTACCAGCGCGGCTACCCCGCAAGCCCGGTGCGCGTTTCGGTCAAAAGTCTCAACGGTCCTTTCGCCAAGGTGTTCGCTGCCAGGCTGGAAACAAAAGGCGTGAAAAGCAAAACCACGGTAGAGGACAATATCGGCATCGGCAAAGGCGGCCAGCTTGTCAGCTATCTGGACAAGTCCGCCAACTTCAGCCTTACACGGGGCGAACTTGGCGACATGAACCTGGCCGACTTCGGCGCGTATGTGCCGGAACTGCTCAAGCTCGGCCTGCCCGCGGACACGAAGCTGACGGCCCACGTAGCCTACGGCATGCGTTGCCGCCCGGGCCATATGGAACTGCCCGGTCTGGACAGGCCCCTTTCCGTCTCTATGGAAGCCTGGTCGCGCACCGAAGGCGGCGCGCCTTTTGTGTACGATTTTTCCTTTGGCTATGACGGTGACTTCAGCAAGCAGACTGAAGCCCACAAGGCCGGCGAAAAGCTCATGCAGGCCCTGAACGCCCGGCTGGGAGAAAAGCTGGCCATGAAGGACGTGCACAGATGGCTCGGCTCCAAGGTACGCGTACTGCTTGACCAGCCGCTGTAAGGGCTAACCACAAGGAGCAATAAGATGAAAAAATGCCTGATTTTTCTTGGCGCGCTCTGCATCATGCAGGGAACGGCCCTGGCCGCAGACAATCTTGATGCCCTTTACGGCATTGCCAACAGACCGTCCTACATCAAGCACTACGAGGCCGACAAGGAGCACAATGTCCTGCTCAACCCCTACCTTCAGGTAGCCACCAAGGATTTTCACGCCGTACTTGACGCCAAAAGGCCCGTTTACAACTACGTCATCACCCCCGAAGGCGGCGTGGCCCTTATTGAAGAAGCCCCGCATCCCTACGGGCGCACCTATCCCAATGGTTTTTTCCGCCCCGAGGACAAATCGCAGCGCAAAGCCGGCACCACCGAAAACTACGGCCATGTGTCCGGCACGGCGGGCGGCCCCGGCCGCATCAGCGGCGAAATAATCAACGATCGTAAAAACGGGTGCTGGCTCGTCAACAACAAGTCCGGGCGCTATTCCAAACGCAATATTGACCGCACGCCGGAACAGTTGCTCAATGCCTTTGTGCTCATGCAGGAAACCATTGATCCCGGCAGCCAGCCGTGGTGCAAAGGGGCGGCCTATCTGCTGGGTTACGCCCCG
>NZ_JAHZAA010000023.1:5884-30492 GCF_019424165.1 Desulfovibrio sp.
CGCAAAAGCCCCGAAATGCGCTATGAAGACCCGGAAAGCAAAAAAAATGCCCACATCCTGGTCATCCCCGGCGTCAAGCCGCCCCATTTTGACATACCGCAGTATCAGCATATTTCGCTTGATGCCGCCGCCGGAGCAAATTCCGCAGCGCCCGCAGAGGCAGCCAAAGCTGCTGGCAAAGCCGCCAAGGGCGTTCCGGCTCCTGAAAAAGCCGCATACAATGACGACCCCTCCTAACGCCCTGTAACGTTACGAATACGTATTTTTAAATTTTTTTACGCCACTCACTAAAGCAACCCTGCTCTGGATGCAGAGCAGGTGACCGCAAAGCAACCCTGCTCTGGATGCAGAGCAGGTGACCGCTGAACACGTTCAACTGCCCTGATGAGATGTCATGGTTCACCGCTATTACCATTCAGGAGCGTGATGCAATGAAAAGATTCATATTCCTCCTTGCCATATGCCTTCTTGCCATGCCCGCAGCGTCTTTTGGCGAAACAACGGCAGCGCGCGCCCAGCAGGCTGTGCTCAAAGGAGAAAAAAACTATCTTACCGGCTATCCGGCGCATAATGCGGACGGAACTGTCAACGTGGTCATTGAAATACCCGCCGGAACCACGGCCAAATACGAAGTGGATCATGCCACCGGCCTTATGGTTCTTGAGCAGAAAAACGGCCAGCCCCGCTACGTGCAGTACCTCCCCTATCCCGGCAACTACGGCTTTGTGCCGCGCACCGTTCTCGCCAAGGAACTGGGCGGCGATGGGGACCCGCTTGACGTCATCGTTCTTGGTGATGCCGTACCCAGAGGCAGCATTCTGAAGGCCCGTCCTCTGGGCGTGCTGACCCTCAACGACAGCGGCGAGGAAGACAGCAAGATCGTCATGGCCGCCGTGGGTTCGCCCTTTGAAAAAGTACGCGGCGTCAAGCAGCTCGACGAGCAGTTTCCCGGCGTGACAAACATACTTCAGACATGGTTCACCTCGTACAAGGGCAAGGACAAGAGCGGAAAACCCTACCTGAGCAGCAACGGCATGCTGGACCGCACCGAAGCCGTCCGCATTATCGGCGATGCAGCCCTGCAGTTTGAGCGCTCCGTCATTACCGAAGCCGACAAGCCCGCGCTTGATCCCGACGGCAATCCCCGCGTGTATTTTTCTCCGCAGGCCCGCAACATCAGCGACTAGGCTCTGGCGGCTGCAAAATCCCCCTAACCCCTCCACCCCAGGCAACCCCATTGCCTGCAGAAAAGCGCCCCGCAAGGGGCGCTTTCAGTGTGTCGGCAAGGAACATGCGCGGCACGGCCCGCCCCTGCCGGTGACGGAGCCGATGCCTGGCCAGTGCGCTCAAGGCGATACACAGCCCTACGGCAAACGCTCCAGAATATCTTCGGGCAGCGGCACGCCAAGCTCAAAAAGCAGCGCAAGAAAACGGCTGACCGTGCGGCTCAGGCGCTGACCTTCCATATAGACCAGCGAGTAGTTCACATGCAGGTCAAAAGACTCCAGCCGCAACTGCGTCAACTGCCCTGCCGCCAGTTCCAGCGCGGCCGCATACCGCGGCAGGGCCGTAACGCCCAGCCCGTTGATCACCAGTTGCTTGGCAACCTCCATATTGTCCACGGTCATGAATGACGGACGCTCCGGCCGACTGGCACGGGCTTTGAACCATTCCTGCACCTTGTTGGTCACGCGGGTTCCCTGCTCCCGCAAAATAAAGGGATGCGCCAGCAGGTCATCGGCGCTGACCGGGCCGGTGTTTTGCGCCAGGGTGGACTTGCGCCCCGCAACCACAATAAGCGGCTCACGGTGCAGAAAATGCGCGCGAAGATTGGGATGCGACGGCGATGAGCCGCAAAAACCGATTTCCAGCTCTCCCCGGTACACTTTTTCGGCAATGACGTGCGAATTGTGCACAGCCAGATCCAGGGTGACGCCGGGATGACGCTGATGAAAAAGTACCATATAACTGGGCAGATAGTAGGCGCTCATAATGGCCGAAGCGCCAAGCACAAGACGGCCGGTATCAAGCTGGCTAAGGCGCTGAAACTCGTCCTGCATCTGGTTGACAAGGCTGAATATACGCTGCGTATACTCATAGAGCACACGCCCTTCGCTTGTGAGGTTCACCTTGCGCCGAGACCTGTCAAACAGGGGAACGCCAAGGCTGTTCTCAAGGCTCTGCACCTGCATGCTCACTGCGGGCTGTGTAAGAAAAAGGTCGCGCGCGGCCTGGGTAAAATTGCCGGTTTCGGCAATTTTATGAAATGTTTTCAAGTGATCAATATTCATGCGGGCATCAACCGGCCTTGTTGAAAATGCTCAATGTCCGCAAATGCTCGTGCAGATGGCGGTGATTGTCAACCGTGCCGCCATGGCGCGTTTTTGCCGCCACACCAAACCTGCCAGTTTTATTTCGGTAAATTTTATAGATAACGTTTCATTATCTTCCCCATTGGCAATTCTGATTTACGTGCCATTGATGAAACATTGTAAGCTCCGTGCAAGACACCAAAAAGCGTAAAGCGACTGAACAGGGTCAACCTACTGCCGGGCAGAGGGTAAAACCTGACACTGGATAAACCACATCCGCGTCATTGCATGGAGAATGCCGATGAAAAAGCTGTCCACATTGATTCTGGCTGCCGCACTTACGCTTGGAGGGGTAAGCACCGCCAGCGCTATTGACTTCAAAATCAGGGGTTACTGGAGCTTTTCCTACGAAGTTGCCACTAACAGCGCCTTTGCAAACAGCCGCGCCGGAGACAGCACCGGAGACGATTTTTCTGCCGGTGAACGACTGCGCCTTTACCTTGAAGCCAAGGCTTCCAAATCCCTTTCCGGCACGGTAGGTATTGAAATTGGCGATATCTACTACGGACAGGCTGAAAAAAACAACCGTGCCATGGGCGGCGCCCTGGGGGCCGACGGCACACTCATCAAGCTCAAGCGCGCCTTTCTTGACTGGCAGGTTCCCAGCACCGACATCAAGGTGCGCATGGGCATTCAGGGCATGAAGCTGCCCCTGTTCGCCTCCAGCGGCAACTTTGTGCTGGATGACGATGCCGCCGGTATTGTGGCCTCTTCGCGCGTTAACGAAAACTTTTCTGTTACGGCCATGTGGGCGCGCCTGCTTAATGACAGCCCCCTTGATACCACGCCATCATACTATAATGGCACGGCCTACGACCCGGACAATCCCGATAACGACGCGCTGGACTTTTTCGCCCTGCTTTTTCCCGTGCGTTTTGACGGCTTCAACATGACCCCCTGGGTGGGCTTTGCCGCCATGGGCGACGGCATCGGCCGCAACCCCAACAAGGATTACAGCGAAAACTTTATCAAAACCTCACGTAAAAAACTTCAGGAAGGCATGGGCGTTTATACAGGCACAGGCAAGGCCCCCATGCTGCTCGAATACGGCGGTGGCGAAACCTACACATGGTGGGGCGGAGTTTCCGCAAATCTCAACCGTTTCGACCCCTTCATACTGAAATTTGACTTTATGTACGGCAACAAGCAAGGTAACGGCATGTACCGCGACGAGACCTATACCAAGGATAACGGCAAGGTCAAAAAACTGGGCAAGCACGGGTCTCTTGATGCCGACCGCTATAACCGCAGCGGCTGGTTCGCCAGCATGCTTGCCGAATACAAACTTGACTGGGGTACGCCCGGCATCTTTGCCTGGTACAGTTCCGGCGATGACGACAACCTCAATAACGGTTCGGAGCGCATGCCGGCCATGTCGGGCAACTGGGAATATACGCACACCGGCTTCAAGGGAACCACGTCTTCAGGCGCGTATGACGGCATTTTCGCCTATCAGCCCATCGGCCTCTGGGGCCTCGCGCTGCAATTGCGGGACATTTCCCTGATGGAAGACCTGACAAGCCATATCAAGGTGCTCTACATGCGGGGAACCAACTCCGCAAATATGCCCAAAAAGATCGCGGAATCACAATATCTGTTAGACGAAAACATCAACGGCATTTCGCCGGCCGGGGCCATCGGTTCATACCTGACCACCAATGACTGGGCCATGGAAGTGGACTGGAATACCGAATACAAGATTTACGAAAATCTCAAGCTTGTTGTTGAAGCATCGTACCTTTATGTGGATTTTGACAAGGACACCTGGAGCTACACGGCTCCCGACGGGGTAAAATACGGGCGCGAATGGGCGCAGCGCCCCGACAATCCCAATGTGTTCAAGGTGGGTCTCAACTTCCACTATTCGTTCTAGTATCCTCCCCGGCCTTTCCGCATTTCCTGCGGCAAGGCACTGCAGCCCCTCTTACGCGCAAGATAAGGGGGGCTTTGCATCTCGCTGGCGAAGGCCAAGGCCGCCGCGTTCAAACATGGCGAACGCGCGAAGCATCTCTTGATAGCCGGTGTAAAGAACTGCAATATAATGAATACTTCCATAGCTGAAAAAGAAAATACCACACGCACGCCGAAGCCGGGCATGGACGCTGCCCCCCCGCACTGCGCGCCGTGGCTTTTTGACCCCCAGGACCATCAACTGGTCCGCCTCGTCAACGACTTTTCTGCCGCCCGCGCGCGCAACCAGTCCCTGCCCCAGCCGGATCCGGCCCTGCACCCCAACGGCGTTATCGAGCTGACCTCCGAGCCGGGCCTGCGCATGGCGCGGGCCGCCATCATTCTGCTTGAAAGCCTTGAAGACGGCGGCCCCCAGGAAAGGCTGCACGCCCTGCGCCGCCTGCATGACGAAGTGCTGTATTCCGTGCGCTCTCCCTTGCAGAAAAATACCGCGCGCGTGCTCATCCAGCTCATGAAGGATCTTGTCCGCTCCAGCCCGCACACCCATTTGCAGCTCCCTCTGGCCCACGAGTTTCATCAGGCTGTGCGCGGCACTCCCCGCATCATCCGCAAACTGCTGTGCCGCTATCACCTGCTGGAAATGCCCGAGGCCTGGAATCAGCAGGCATTTGACCATCACGTGCACGACGCCAACACCAAGGGACGCAAAAGCCCCACGCATCTGGTCATGGACGCCTGGGTCAAGGGCATCCGCTTTTTAACGGTCATCTACTATAATACCGTTGATCCCGAGGCTGCCAGCGAATTGCTGCGTGCCGCCCGCATCATGGATATCACGGTGCGTATCGGCATAGAATTTCGCGCGGCCTTTCGCGACAAGATGGTGGAATTCACCTGGGTTCCCCTTGATATCAACAGTCCCAAGGCTTTTGCAGACCTGCTGCGCAGGCCCGACATCGCCGGGGCGCTGTCGGAATATGCCGCCGTGAATACGTGGATGCAGGAACATGTGCTGCGCCTGCTGCGGGCCTGGAACACCATTCACGCCCCCCGTCTGGCCGGACAACTGGGCATCCCCGTGCCGGCGCCGCTGAAAGAAGGGGGCTTTCTGGCCTATGTGGGCCATCGGCAGCCTTCATCCCTGCATCTGGCAGAATACATCTTTTCCCAGTGGGCGCCGCTGGCGCATGAGACGGCGGGCAACCTGCGCCGGAAGATGGAGCAACAGCAGGGCGACGCGCGCGACGCAACAAAAGCCCTTGTTGAAAGCCTTGAAGACTTCATACCCGACACCATCCGCGCGGAATGGCTGAGTCCGGCCGCCAACCCGGGCCTGGTCTTTCCCTATACGCCGCACAAAAGCCTGCCCGATGTGCTACAGCGTGAGCCCGAAGCGCTGCTGGAAGCCCTTACCCCCCTGCATCCGTGCCAGATGGTGCTTAACCTCGCGGGCTTGACTCCCCAGGATATTCTGGAGCTGCTGTGGCGCGGCAAGGGGCACATCACCCACCTTGAGCTGTTCAACTTGCGGGAATGGACCAGCGGACAGCTCGGCCATGTGGAAGCCATCAACTGCCTGCAACGGGCCATCAATGAAGGCAGCATACTGCGTCTTAAACAGGTTGTTCGCCAGATCGTGCGTGAAGAGCCGGAAGACTCCGCCCGCCGCCCGCTGTTGCAGGCCGTGCTCGACCAGTTGCCACGGCTTCAGGAATTCTATGCGTCCGCCCCGCTCGGCTCGCGCATCGGCACAGACTCCACAAGCCGCTCGCACCATACTCACGGCATGGGGCTGGTCTTTGTTGAAACCCTGCCGCAGCAGGCCCGCGACGCCCTTGCCCGGGAAGACAAGGAGCAACGGCTGCTTCTGCCCGTGCATACAGATATTTACAGCTTCGAGCAGCATCACGAACCGCCGTATGCGCAACCGTGGTGGATAAAACGCCTGCGCCGTCTGCCCGGGCTCCGTCAGCTTGGCTGCCACTGCGTGCACGGCTGGGGGCTTGAAAAAAAGACAACCACAGTGGGCCAGGGCGGCAACCTCGTTACCCTGGGCGGCGTTGATGCCAAGGGCATGAACAGGGAGAATACCAAGGACAGCGCCAAGCCCGCCTTTGATGTCAGCCCCTGGAACCCTACCTATATGAACAGCGATGTGGTCAACCTGCTCAAGATTCTGGCAGGTTTTCTGCCCGCGCAATGGGCATTCTGGTATGTGGGAAGCTGGTGGGTGCTCACCTGGTTTGGCGCGCTGCTCTGGTTTGCCATCACGGCCGTGCGCAACGTGGCACAATCCATGGTGGGCGGCGGGGCCTTCAGCCGGTCCATGCTTGTGCCGTGGAACCGTTATGTGAGCTGGAGCCGCATGGCAGACTCCCTCATGTATACGGGCATATCCGTTCCTCTGCTTGAAGTGGCCGTGCGCCTGTGGCTGCTTGAAGACCTGATGGACATAACCGTGCAGAACAATGCCATCATGGTCTATACGGTCATTGCCCTTGTGAACAGCATCTATATTTCCGGGCACAACATCTTCCGGGGCCTGCCCAAGGAGGCTGTGGTCGGCAACCTGTTCCGCAGCGCCCTGTCCATACCGTTGTCCATGCTGCTCGGACATGCGCTCCTGCAGTTTTTCATTCTCCTGCAACTGCCGGACCCCATGATGCTGCTGCAAAACTGCGCGGCCATTGTGTCCAAGTGTTCTTCAGACCTCGTGGCGGCTATTATTGAAGGCTTTGCCGACCGCAACCATTACCTGCGCATGCGGCAAAGCGATTACAACAGCAAGTTTGCGCAGATTTTCAAAAGCCTCGCCACCCAGGAACTGCTTTTCCCCCACCGCAATCTGGCAAAAATGCTGTTACATCCTCAGGAATACTGGAAAAAACTCTATAAAAACGACCCTGTAGCGGCAAAGCAGGCCCTGGAGCACATGCTGGACATGATGTACATGTGGTATTTCAAGCCCCGCGCCAGGCAGATTTTCTGGCAAAAAATCAATACCATCCCGCCGGAGGAAAAGCAGGGGATTCTGGCTTTGCATTCGCTGCTGCGTCTTGAACGCGAAATTACCACCCAGCTTTTGCAGGGTCTGCTTGGCAAGGATTTTTCCCGTGTGCTGACCTTTTATCTGCAAAAAAACAGGGAATATCTGCATGAGCTGAAAGAGGCAAAATTCCGCGCAGCCGCCTGAAAAAATCCCGGGAACTGCCGCTGCCCGCCCGCCGAAACAAAAATTAACAAAAAGTCGTAGATACGCTCGCAACGAAAAAAGCTTCGGATAAAATCCGGAGCTTTTTTCGTTGAACCACTTGACTGAAGTGCCGTAACCGCAGATAACAAAATTTAACAAGATAGCCTAAGAAATAACACACAGGTGTAACAGGATACTTGCCATGCTGCCGGTTGAACGACGTAGAAAAATGGCCCATATCATCAAAAGCCAGGGCGCTGTTAACACACGCGAACTGGCCGAGATCCTGGGCATTTCCATCATGACCGTACGCCGTGACCTCAAGGTGCTGGAAGAGCAGAACCTGCTTGAAATCACCTGGGGCGGAGCCGTGCCTGTGGGCTTTGAGGCGCACGACATACCACGGTCCCACAAGGCGTCGTGCATGCGCCAGGCCAAAACCGACATTGCCCGTGCCGCTTGCGGCTTTATCGAGGACGATGCTTTTATCGCCCTTGACGCGGGAACCACCACTCTTGAACTTGCACGCCTTTTGCCGTCCCTGCCCATCAGCCGCCTGAGCGTGGTTACGCCCGACCTTGAAATTGCCTTGATCCTGTCCGGGCATGCGCACATTGAAGTCTTTCTTACCGGAGGCCGCGTAGACCCCGTCAGCCGGGCCTGCAACGATGTTGACGTGATGAAATACCTGCGTCGCATCCGCACCACAATGGCCTTTGTGGGCATCAACGTATGGGAGGCCGAGCACGGCGTAACCACCAGCTCCTCTGAAAAGATGCACCGCAAAGCACAGCTTATGGAAAGTGCGGATAAAAGCATCCTGCTTGTGGACTCATCCAAGTACGCCAAGTTCAGCCCTTGGCGCGTGGCCGGTGTTGAGGATTTTTACCGTATCATCACAGACGGCGGCCTCCCCGCAGGAGCGCGCCAGCAGCTTGAAGCCGCCGGCGCCAGCCTGCTGTACGCCGGTTCCTGACCAGCCCCTCCGCGGGCATCCATCTTCCGCCATACTGCCGGGAAACAGGAGAATTACATGAACATAGCTGTCATCGCCGACGATTTTACAGGGGCCAACGCCAACGGGGCGCTGCTTACCGCCAAGGGATTTTCCAGCGCCACCTGCCTGGGCCTTGACAAGTGGGACCCGCAGTATTTTGAAGCATTCACCGCTGTATCGCTCAATGCCGAAAGCCGCCTGCTTTCACCGCAAAAAGCCTGGGACGCCGTGTACGCGGCGGTCAAGATGTTCTGCGCTGAAAAACCGGCTCTGGTGGCCAAGCGGGTAGACTCCACCCTGCGGGGCAATGTCGGCGCGGAGATAGAAGCCGCCGTCAAGGCGATGGACGAAAGTTACGGGCATGAGGACTCTCTTGCCGTGCTTGTGCCGTCCTACCCGTCTTCGGGCCGCATCTGCGTTGGCGGATACCAGATTGTCCACGGTGTGCCGCTGGAGCGTTCGCCTATCGCGCAGGATGCGGCCACCCCCATCAAAAACACCTCGGTGCTCAAAATATTTTCAGAGCAAAGCTCGCTGGCCTGCGGCTTTGTTCCCCTTGAGACCATACTTGCCGGTGCGGAGGCCGTGCGAGGGCTCATCGAAGCCCTGCGCGCCAAAGGCTGCCGCGTGGTGGCCTGCGATGCAGTGTCGGACGAGGATATTGCCACCATTGCCCAGTCCCTGGCTGATGCGCCCTATCCTCTCATATCTGTAGACCCCGGCCCCTTCACGGCCGAACTGGCGGCCGTGCGTGTGCAGGCGCCTCGGGCGCAATATGAAGACCGCGTGTTTCTTGCCATTGGCAGCACCAGCGAGCTTACCCGCGTGCAGATGGAAGCCCTGCACCTTGCCCACCCCTGCCATCTCATCCACATGAATGTACGCAAGATTCTTGAAGGAGCCGCCGGAGCGGCCGAAGAATGCACGCGTGTGCTTGATGCCGTATGCACACCCCCGGCAGGCGCCACGGTTCTCGGTATCTGCACGGCGGCCAGCAAGGAAGATGTCTTTTCCCTGGACGACATGTCGCGCCGGATGAACCTGACGCATGCGGAAATTTCGCTGCGCATAAACAATGCCATCGCCGATGTGACCGACCGCGCCCTGCGTCGGGAAGATCTGCGCATCGGCGGCCTGTACACCTCTGGCGGCGAAGTCACGGTGTCTGTCATCCGCACGCTTGCGGCAGGCGGCTTCACGGTGCGCGATCAGGTGCTGCCCCTTGCTGTTTACGGTCACATCATCGGCGGCGTGCAGAAAAACCTGCCTATGATCACCAAGGGCGGCTTTGTGGGCGACAAAAACAGCCTGGTCGAATGCGTGGAATACCTCTTTACCAAGATTTCCACGCGCAAGCGCCCATCATAATACCAAAAAACAAGGAAAATATATATGAAACCCCTCATTTGCGCCCCCATGGGCGACCCGGCCGGGATCGGCCCGGAAATTCTGGCAGCGTCCCTCGTAGACCCGGTGGTCGCCGAGACCGCCCGCGTACTTGTGGTCGGCAATACCGAAATCATGAAGCGCGCCGCCGCGCTCATGAATGTGACCCCGGATTTCAACGAAGTTGATGAAAACCTCGGTGGATGGCGCGAAGGCGCAGCCAATATCCTGAACATGGACAATCTGGATCTGGCCGATTTTGCATATGGCAAGATTCAGGCGCAGTGCGGCAAGGCGGCCTTTGAGTACATCAAAAAAGGTGTTGAACTGACCATGGCGGGCAAAGCCGATGTTCTCGCCACCACGCCCATCAACAAGGAATCGCTCAAGGCGGGCGGCGTGCCCTATATCGGACATACCGAAATTCTGGGCGACCTTACGGGTACGGCCGACCCCCTGACCATGTTCCAGGTTCATAACCTGCGCGTTTTCTTTCTCACCCGGCATCTTTCGCTCATGGACGCCTGCCGGGCCGTGAAAAAAGAGCGCGTGCTGGACTACCTGAACCGCTGCGCCGAAGCCATGCGCCTGCTGGGCATTGAAAACCCCTCCATTGTAGTGGCCGGCCTTAACCCGCATTGCGGCGAGCACGGCCTTTTCGGCAATGAAGAAGATGTGGAAATCGTTCCGGCCATTGAAGAAGCCAAAAAGGGCGGACTCAATGCGCACGGCCCCAATCCGGCCGACTCTGTCTTTCACTTTGCCCTCAAGGGCGCGTGGGACGCGGTGCTTTCGCTGTATCACGACCAGGGGCATATCGCGACCAAGATGGTGGATTTTGAGCGCACCATCTCCCTGACCCTTGGCATGCCCATATTGCGCACGTCTGTGGACCACGGCACGGCCTTTGACATTGCCGGAAAGGGCAAGGCCAGCGCTGTCAGCATGGTGGAAGCCATACGGCTTGCCGCCCTGTACGCACCCGCCTTCAGGAACGCTCACGCCTGAGGCAGAACGAACAAGAATGGACTGGCAATCGGCTCTTCCGGGGACGCCTGTTAACCCCGTACACCCCGGCCCGGCAATTCGCCGGGCCATAACGCAACCGCCGTTCGGAGAGTGATGATGGGAACCGCTCAAGCTTTTGGTATCGGCTATTCGATGACAATGCTGGCCATTGCTATCGCCATAGTCATTGTGCTGTGCATCTGCTTCAAGATACACGCATTTGTTTCATTGACCACCGCAAGCCTGTTTCTGGCGCTGACCCACAATATGGAGTTGGCAAAAATTGTGGTGGCCTTTGAAGGCGGCCTTGGCAAAACCCTGGGCTTTCTCGCGCCCATTCTCGCGCTGGGGGCCATTCTGGGTAAACTTATGGAGGTTTCGGGCGCGGCAGAAAGGCTGGCGCGCACCCTCATACGCATTCTCGGGCAGTCACGGGCGCACTGGGCCATGATGATTGTTGGCTATGTTTGCGGCATTCCTGTTTTTCTTCAGGTCGGCATCATCCTGCTCACGCCGTTGATGTTCTCCATTGTCAAAGAATCCAAACTGCCGCTTATTCAGGTGGGCATGGCCCTTGTGGTAGCCCTGACCACGGTGCACTGCATCGTTCCGCCCCATCCGGCGGCCATGGCCGTTACCGACCTGCTCAAGGCCGATGTGGGCAAGGTCATCTTTTTCGGCCTGCTGGTGGGCCTGCCCGCCGCCTGCGTGGCCGGACCGATTTACGGCAAGTTCATTGCCAAACGGCTGCCCCCTGTGCCACTTACCGGAGCCTATGCCGACACCGAGCCGCGCAAGGAATCTGAACTGCCCCCCTTCGGCAGCACCCTTTTTGTGGTTCTGCTGCCGCTGCTGCTCATGATCGCCAAAACCGTTGTGGAACTGAGCATCGACAAGCAGAATCCCCCTGCTTACATGACCTATGTGAACTTTATCGGCACACCCATGATCGCCCTGTTCATCTCGGCGGTGGTGGCCTACTTTGTGCTGGGCCGCGCCCGCGGATTCAACTGGGACCAGCTCGGGCGCTTCAGCGAATCCGGCATGGCTCCCCTGGCATCCATCATGCTTGTTATCGGTGCTGCCGGAGCGCTCAACCAGATTATCACCGACAGCGGCGTGGGCCTTGTGCTCAAGCAGGTGCTCACCAGCCTTCAGGTAAGCCCCCTCATTCTGGCCTGGATTATCGCCATCACATTGCGTTTTGCCCTCGGCAGCGCCACTGTGGCCATGATGACAGCGGCAGGCCTTATTCTGCCGGTGCTCAGCGCCAACCCCCAGCTTGACCCGGCACTCATGGCCATCGTCATCGGTGCAGGGGCCATCGGCGCTTCGCAGGTGACGGACTCCGGCTTCTGGTTCGTCAAAGAATCGCTCGGCATTCCCATGGCTTCCATGTATGCTACCTACACGGCGGGAACCACCATCGCCGCAGTGCTCGGCCTGGGTGGCACGCTGCTGCTGCAGATGTTCCTCTAGGCAGGTCAGCCTTGAGAATGTATGCTCTCAAGGCTGCTACGGCGCTCACCGCGGTGTTTACATCTTCGTGGCGAACGCCGGCCCAAGGCGCCTGCCGCCCGCTCCATGCCGGATGTTACGGCGGTGAAATACGCGCGGCAGGCATGTCCGGGGATTGCCCGGACAAAGCGCGGTTTTCCCGGGCAGAAGCCCTCTCTGCCCGGGAACCTGCCCTTGAACAACAGGGCATCAGGCCGAAGACCGAACGCCCTGTGACTGTCAATTGTCTCTTTTCAGGGTATCCCATTGTTGCCTGCCCTGATGCATGAAAAATCCTGGCGGCGCGCAGCGCGGCAATGCCTGCGGGGTGCGCAGGCTGGTCCGGCTACGCCCAAGCGGCTATCTCAAGCGTAACATGCCATAAGGAGCATTGCATGAAAATCGTCATTGCGCCGGATTCATACAAGGAATGCCTGTCGGCCCTGCAAGTCGCCACGCTTATAGAGTCGGGCTTTCGCGAGATTTTTCCCGGGGCCGAGTACATCAAGGTTCCCGTGGCCGACGGCGGCGAAGGCACTGTGGAAGCTATGGTGGAAGCAACCCGGGGAACCATTGTGCCGGTGACGGTCAGGGGGCCTCTCGGCGAAGCCGTGGAAGCTTTTTACGGCCTTACGGGCGATGGCGGCATGGCCGTCATTGAAATGGCCACGGCCAGCGGCCTGGGGCTAGTGCCGCCTGAAAAACGCAATCCCCTGCGTACCACAAGCTACGGAACAGGCGAGCTTATACGCTCGGCTCTGGACGCCGGAGCGCGCAGATTCATCCTCGGCATCGGCGGCAGCGCCACCAATGAGGGCGGCGCAGGCATGCTTCAGGCACTCGGCGTGCGTTTGCTTGATGAGCAGGGACAAGAAATCGAGCCTACGGGCCTTGGTCTCGGCAAGCTTGCGCGCATAGACGTGTCCGGCATTGATCCCCGCCTGAAGGACACCGTTATTGACGTGGCCTGTGACGTAGACAATCCCCTTTGCGGCCCGCGTGGCGCATCGGCTATTTTTGGCCCGCAAAAAGGGGCTACGCCCGAAATGGTGCAGCAGCTTGACGGCTACCTGCAAAATTTCGCAGCCATAACCCTTCGCGACCTTGGTATTGATATGGCCGAAATCTCCGGAGCCGGAGCCGCCGGAGGCATGGGTGGCGGCATGTACGCCTTTTTGCATGGCCGCCTGCGCCCGGGCAGCGAAATTGTCACCGAGGCCGTAGGGCTTGACGCGCTTGTCAGAGACGCGGACCTTGTCATCACCGGCGAAGGCCGCATTGACGGGCAGACTGCCTTTGGCAAGGCCCCGGTGGGCGTGGCCCGCGTGGCAAAGCGCCACGGCAAGCCCGTAATCGCCATCGGCGGTTCCCTGCGCCATGACGCCGATGTGGTGCATGAGCACGGCATTGACGCCATCTTCAGCGTGCTCTACCGCCCCTGCAGCATTGACGAGGCCCTGGCCGAAGGTGCAGACAATCTGCGCACGGCTGCGCGCAATATTGCCGCCGCCGTAGCCGTTGGCGGTGGACTTGGCCCCGTGGCGGCGCGGGCGGGAAAATGATCGACGCCTATATTGCCAGTTGGCGCAGCCACCCGTTGTTCAACATCCTGTTTGTCTGCGCCATGGCCCTTTCCTGGGCCATATATGCGCTGTTGCACCTCAAGGGCATCCCTTGGGGTTCGCAACAGGCCAATATTTTTGTATTTGTCATCGCGGCCCTGTGCTTTATCTTTATTTTTGTTTTGCCCCGCTACTCGTTCCGCCCGGTGGCCGTACACTATTTCATCATGGTGGGAACCCTGCTGCCTTCACTGGCCAACGGGCAGGAGCTCATGCGCCAGAGTGGGCTGTTCAACTAGGCATTTAACCTGTTGAGAATATACATTCTCAACAGTTAAGACACGTCCGGTACGGCGCTTAACAGCGCAGACAAGCTGCGCATACACCTGGACGACATACGCCTGCCCGTGCAGCCGTCAGAGCAATTTCAAAGTGCAATGGCTCTAAAGCATATTCGCATTGAAATGCCTGCGTGACGGTAAAGCATTGCTGCCGTCTGCGCGATAAAAGGTGTACGCCGTGCACTGACGGCATGGCGCCAATAAAAACAACAGAGGCGGAACAGCCGGGCAACCCGCCCACGCTGTTCCGCCTCTGCGTATTTTGTTCCAGTACGGGCCTTTACCCGGCTGCAAGCAGCGGGACCAGCACCTGGCCCAGTCTTTTGCGAAATTCCTTCTGGTCCAGATCATTTTTCTGATTGCCGCGCACCAGGCTCACGACTATTGCCGCCCCTGTCAAAAGCGAAAAAACCGCATCCGCTCTGGCAGCAGCACCGGGGCCAGCCAATCGCCGCGCCAGCCCCTTGCGTCTTTTTTCAAAAAAATCGACGATAATATCAGAAACTTCCTGATCAAGCGCCGAAAAAAGAACGATACGAAACTCGTCCAGCCACTGACTATGCTCTCCTATGCCTGAGCCAGCAGACCAGCCACATCGGCCTCCACGTCTCTTGGAGGTATCAATTCACTAAGGGATTCCACTACGGCCACAAAGAGCTTTCTCTTTGAACCGAAGTACCTGTTGATAAGCGTGGCATTGACCCCGGCCTTGGCCGCTATTTCCCGTGTGCCCACGCTTTCATAGTTATTGTTGGCAAAGAGGCTACGCGCCGCCAGCAGTATTCTCTGCCTGGTCTGGGCCGCGTTGCGGGTTTGCCTGCCCTGATCCGCCACAAAGGGGGAATGTTCAGAAGGTATGGCGGTTACAGGGGCCTTGCCGTCAGTTTTCACTGTATTGCTCATGGCGTCCCTGCACTCGATTATGATGGCCGAAAAAGGCGTAAACCATGCCCGGCCATGCGTGCGTAGAAAAATCTATTCTTCCGGCGCGCACCCGCCCTGGCACAGATGTTCTGTGCTGAAAGCCGCCAGCCTGCCGGCGGCAAAAGCGTCAAGACAGGAGCCGACGCTGGGCAGCCCCGCATTGTGATATACCGCAATGCCGGCAGCCTGCATGGCCTGAAGCGGGCGCAGACCCATGCCGCCTGCCAGCAGAACTGTCACTCCCAGTCGCGCCAGAAGCTGCACGGGGCCGCCACAATCGCCCGGCATATGCCCCAAATTGGTCCGCACTGTAACATGCCCGACCTTGCCGTTTTCAACCCTGGCCAGCGTATAGGCAGAGCAGCGCCCAAAATGGGGGTGCGGCGCGGATTCAAGGCCGCCCTGCCCCTGTGACGGCACGGCCACGAGCACGCCTTCGTCATCCGGAACCGGCGCCTCATCCTCCGGGATGCCCACGGCGCAGACGCCGCCCTCAATGCGCAGGGCAAGGCCGTCCACAAGGGCTTCGGCCACACAACGCCGCGCGCGGCGCAAAAGCCTGCCGAAGGTATGGCGTGAAACGCCCATCCGCGCGGCGGCCTCATCCATGTTCAGGCCTTCATAGTCGGCCAGGCGCAAGGCCTCCAGACCATCCAAAGGCAGGATGGTTTCTTCAAGGTCAGTCAGGGGTACACCCTTGGGCTTAAAATAACTGTTCTTTGGAAGGGCGCTGACACGGCGGCAATGACAGGGTCTGGGCATAAAATTTCAATTTTCCAGTGCTGAGACTGTTTACTGGTAGCTCTTGTATCCAAGGTAGGACATGGTGTGGGTATCGTCAAGAGAAGGTGAAGCGGCAGAGTCTGTTGCGCGGAACCGGAGGGGTAAACCGGTTCCGCGCACGGGGAACCGCCGCAGGCTGAAAACCTGCATAACGGTAAGACGGATGAATAATCTTGCGCCGACAACGCTCAGGGACTGTTTTACCAGAAGCAGGTACTTCCTGAAACAGCTCCCGCTTTATGCCCGGCACTTCTGCGAAACAGCGGATCGACAACTTTTTTGCTGTCCATTGCCCGGAGCCGCCGCGCCAGTGCAAATAAAACTAACAAGAACGTTGCAGGCGGCAAAGGCCCTAGTGCTCGCAGCCGCCGCAGGTCTGGTCCAGATTGAAGCGGTTGAGCTTGTTTTGCAGAAAAGCCTCTACAGCCTGGCCCACGGTGGCGCAGTTACCTGCAAAAAACACTTCTATGTTCATCTGGTTAAAGCCCGCAAGGGGGCGCATGCCCATGCCGCCCGCCAGCAGGGCCGTAACGCCGTGGCCGGCAAGATACTGCACCGGCGCAAGGCAGCCCCCCTGCTGATGCGGCACAGCCGCCAGGGTGGACTGGGCCGTCACAGCCCCGTTTTCTATTTCAACAATCGTGTAGATGGCGCAATGCCCAAAGTGCATGCCCATGCCTGCATCCATGCCGCCGGGGAGTTCGGAAGGAATCGCCAGAACTGTCTTGCTCATTGTACTACATCCTTTACAGGGTTTTTATGGTGCTGTTTGTATTTGACCGGGTGGCCGCATCCGCCGCCCCGGTAATGCGCCGCCAGATGCGGGCAAGTTCATCGGCAAGGGGCGAATCGCGCTCGGTCAGCGCTTCGCCGCGCGCCATGGCCTGCACCACAAGCGGGCTGAAGGGCAGTCGCCCCGCCACAGTATGCCCCGCGCTTGCGGCCTCTGCCTCCAGGGCGTCGGCTTCTTCGGTATTGAGGTCGGCCTTGTTGATGATGATAGCCACAGGTATACGAAAATGCCCGCACAGGTCGGCCACGCGGTCGAAATCGTGACGCCCGGATGGTGTCGGCTCGACCACTGCCACGGCCAGAGTGGCCCCGGAAAGAGAGCTGATTACAGGGCAGCCCACGCCGGGCGAACCATCGCAAAGCACAAGGTCGCTGCCTTCACTCCGGGCTGTTTCGCGCGCCTGCTGCTTGAGCAGACTCACCAGACGGCCCGAATTTTCCTGACCCGGATCAAGCTGGGCATGCACAAAGGGACCGAACCGCGTGCGGCTCAAGTACCATGTGCCGCAGTGGCGCTGTGGAAAATCTACAGCCTCGGCCGGGCAAAGCTTGTGGCATACGCCGCAGCCTTCGCAGTGAAGAGCGTCTATATGGTAAAACTCCCCTTTACGGCTTATGGCCCCAAACCGGCACAGGTCCATACAGCGGCCGCACAACGTGCAGCCTTGCCGGTTGATGACAGCCGTATTGCCGGAAATGAAAGCCTGCTCCTTACATATCTGGGGCCTGAAGATGATGTGCAGATCAGGCACATCCACATCCAGGTCGCACAGCACGGGCTTTTCACCCCCGCGAGCGGCCAGCGCCGCCAGCGAGGCGCACACCGTGGTTTTTCCTGTTCCGCCCTTGCCGCTGATAACAACTATTTCGCGCACGACGTTTCCTCCTTTGCGGCGGATTCACCGCAAGTTACGGAAACATGCGCTTCTTTGGCGCGGTCTTGCGCTGCGGCAGCCCATCGCCGCAGGTCTTTGCCAAGCGCTTCAAACCGTCGCCGCCAGCTCGGTGCTCCGGCACTCTGCCCCACAGGCGGCAACTGCCCGCGCGCGTAACCTTCGGCAGCCTGACGGTCAAAAGGCAGGCGAGCCAGCAGCGGCAGCCCCTTTTCTGCACAGTAGTGATCAAGAACCTCATCGCCGGACTCGTTGCCCGGCATACCCACGCGGTTCATCACCACAGCCACCGGCATGCCCAGATGGCTGAAGGCCTGATGGGCCAGCGTAAAATCATACATACCGAATGGGGTTGATTCGGCCACCAGCACAACAACATCCGCCAGGCGGGCCGTGGTCATGGCCGGGCAGCTCACGCCGGGGGGGGCGTCTATCAGGACATCCGGCAAAACATCCGGCAGCGCATCCGAAGGCATATCTGGCGACACGGCAGCCAGTGCGGAATCCGCAGCGGGAGCAGATGCAGTACTGACGCCCGCCGCAGCGCCCAACCGGGCATCAAGCGCTTTTTCGAGCGCCCGCAGCAGGGGCGGTGACATGGCCTCGCCCACACGGCTTCTGCCCATGAGCAAGGTATTTTCCCTGTCCGGGGCCGCGCTCCATACGCCATGCTGCAGGCTGCCAAGCTCGCGCCGGCCTTCGTCCAGCGCGCCGGACGGGCATACCGCGAAACAGCCGCCACAGCCGTGGCACATGTCTGAAAAAATGACCGGCTTGCCGCCAAGAATCGCAATGGCCTTATAGGCGCAGATTTCTCCACAGGCCCCGCAGGCCGTGCACTTTTCCTTGTTCAGTTCCGGCACGGGCAAAAAAACCTTCTCGGGCGCGAACAGTTGCGGACGCAGAAAAAGATGCAGGTTGGGCGCCTCCACATCCGCGTCCACCAACATGCAGGAGGCGGGCCACGTTACAGCCAGCGAGGCCGCCACTGTGGTTTTTCCCGCCCCTCCCTTGCCGCTGGCAAAAGCAATACGCATGCCGCCCTACCTGTTGGGGGCCTGGGCCGGGCTGGCCGCCCCGTTTGTATATATGCGTACGGCTTCGCCCACGCTGCGGCCGTCCATATCCTGGTACACTTCCATTCCCGCAGCCTGAAGCGCCGCAAAGGCCTTGGGACCTACATAGCCGCTGAGCACGGCCTTGACCCCAAGGGCCGAAAGGCGCTCCGCGGTCTGAATGCCCGCCCCCTGGGCCATTACCTGCGATTCCCCGTTGTCCACATATTCCTGCTGCGCACTGTCTGTATCCACAACCACGAAGCCCGCAGCACGTCCGAACCGGGGATCGACCTGCGCATCCAGGCCCGGACCTTCACTTGAAACGGCAACTTTCATAGTCCGCTCCTTTACGCGGCAGAACCGCGTTTTTTGTTTTGCTCAAATGAGCATAATATTCAAGCAGCGGATGTCAAGAAAAAACCACGGCCCCGTGCAATACAAAAAACTCCCCAGCCTACGGCATGCCGTAGGCTGGGGAGTTTATACAAAATACATAATGGATCAGACCCGCAAAAGCAGCCTGGTGCACCGTACTGCGTTCATGCGCAAACCGTTATCCGGGCGGCTTCATTCTTTGCCGCTGCATCCGCATGGCCCGCGCCACCCAGCCGGAACAACGGAGCAAAGCTCAAGACAGGGCTACGCGAGGCCGAAACGCAAACCCGCGTAACCGACCACCCGGCTGGTATCGCCGGACGCGGCCGCCGAGGTGTCATACAGGGCCAGTTCGGCCCAGGGGCTGCCCATGGCATGCGCTGTAAACAGGGCCAGTGCCATGGCCCCTGCGCCGCACATGGTGATGCTTTCACGCTCCACCACGTTCAGCAGGCCATCGGGATCGCAGGCAAGCACCTGGGCAAGGGCGAGAGCATCTTTATGCAGGGTCAGTTCCTGGCTCTGATAATGGTTCAGATCAGAACTGACAACTATGCCCACACTTTGCCCGTCCGCCTCAAACGCCTGTACAACCCGCGCCAGGGCAAGGCCCGCGGCACGCAAGGCATCGGGGTTGCGCGTGCCTACACAGACAGGCACGATGCTGCGCCCAGACTGCTCGCGGGGTAAAGGCAGACTTTGCAAAAACGGTAGCAACACTTCAATGGAGTGTTCACTCACATGGCAAAGTTCGTCCTCAAAAAAACCTCCGGCAGCCTGCACCAGCGCCTGCCCAAGCTCCTCGTCCACCACTACCGGCCCCAGGGGGGTCAGCCAGTGGCCGTCGGTCCAGACGCCCAGCGTCCGCCCCTGCCCGGTATGGTTCGGGCACAGGATAAAAAGCCGCTGGGGCAGGTTGGCTCCGGCTGTGGAGCCAGCCCAGGCGCTGGTCAGCGTGCCGCCAATAACACGCCCGCAGTAAACATACCCCGCGTGAGGCAGCATAAGCCCCAGCAAACGCGCATTCTCTTCACGCGGCATTTCACCAGGGACAAGATTTTCAGGTACACCCCCGGACATAAACCACATGTGGATTTCTTTTTTCAACTGCTCGGCATCAGCAGGATAAAAACGTCCCGCCGCAATGGGGTGTCGTATGCTCATGGCTGCTCCCGGAATTTGGCGTATATAAAAAAACGCTGCGAACCCTGCGACCAGGGCAACCGGGCGTTCGAACCCGGTGTCTCCGCGCGCTGCCGCCGTATCAAAACATTTTATAATATAATCTATGGACCCTTTAGAGCACATTTATGAGCTTTTTGAAAGACCCTTTTTCTGCGGCCCCCTCGTCGCCGTCCCGGTCGCTCCCCCCGGCATCTGTCATCTGCCGGGGGAAGAAACCTGAAATGTGGTGCAGGATACAGGTGCAGGCCGGATTATGCCTGCGCAAGACCGCCCAGCAGGGCGTAATGTGTTTCCATATATTCCAGCAGACCTTCCCGACCTCCCTCACGGCCGAGCCCGCTGCCCTTGACGCCGCCAAAAGGCGTTTCGGCCGAGGCCAGCGCCGCATCATTGATGCCGACCATGCCGAAGCGCAAACCCTGCCAGAGCCGCCACACGCGCGCCATATCCCGTGTGCAGACGTAGGACGCCAGCCCGTATTCCGTATCATTGGCAAGGGCGATGGCTTCCTCTTCGCTTTCAAAAGACATCACGGCCGCTACCGGCCCGAAGATTTCTTCGCGGAAGATGCGCATCTCGGGCCGAAGCCCCGTGAGCAGCGTGGGTTCATAAAAATTTCCCCCAAGGCTGTGGGGCTGCCCGCCCGTCACGCGGCATGCGCCCTTTTCCTGCGCATCACGCACAAGCGCATCCACATGCGCCACGGCCCCGGCGTCAATGAGCGGTCCCATTGTGGTATCGGCTTTCAGGCCGTCCCCCACATGCAGGCCGCGCATGCCATGCAGCAGACGGCGCACAAAGGCGTCAAAAACGTCCTTGTGCACCAGAAAACGGTTGGCGCAGATGCAGGTTTGCCCGGCGTTACGGAACTTGTTGCCCATGGCCATTGCTGTGGCCTGGTCCAGGTCAGCGTCGTCAAAGACAATAAACGGCGCGTTGCCGCCAAGCTCCAGCGATACGCGCTTGAGGGTGGGGCCGCACTGGGCGGCAAGGTTTCTGCCCACAGGCGTGGAGCCTGTAAAGCTGAGCTTGCGCACAAGCGGGCTTGAGGTAATGACTGCGCCGATGGCCCCGGCATTGCCCGTAATGACGTTGAACACCCCGGCGGGAATACCCACCCGCACGGCCAGTTCCGCCAGGGCCAGCGCGCTGTACGGCGTAGCGCCGGCAGGCTTGACAATGGCAGTGCAGCCCGCGGCCAGCGCCGGAGCTACCTTGCGGGGGATCATGGACATGGGGAAGTTCCACGGCGTGATAGCCGCCGCCACTCCAAGGGGAGCGTGCCGGGTCAGCGCCTGAGCGCCGTGACGGAACGTGGGTACAACCTCGCCACTTACCCGCCGCGCCTCTTCGGCATACCAGGGAAAGTAAGATGCGCCCTGAAGAATTTCCGCCCTGGCCTCGGCCAGCGGCTTGCCTTCTTCGAGGGTAAGCAGCCGGGCCAGATCTTCAAGATTGGCATGTATGGCCTGTTCCCAGGCATGCAGGTAGACTCCGCGCTCCTGCGGGCTTTTGGCCTTCCAGGCATCAAACGCCGCGTGTGCGGACTCCACGGCATGCCGGGTCTCGACCTCGCCGCAGTTGGGCACATGGCCAAGCAGCTTGCCGTTGGCCGGATTGGTGACTTCGATAACGCTTTTGTCCGCCGCGTCGCACCACTGCCCGTTGATCAGGCAGTGGGGGCGAAAGAGGCTTTTATCCTGCAATATCTGATACATGTAACCCCCGTTGCGGCGCGGGCGGGGGTCAGAAGAGCTGCTTGCCCCCCATCCAGTGATGCTTGACGCGCCCGCGCAGTGTCTGCCCCATAAAGGGCGTGTTCAGGCTTTTGGAATACATGGTTTCCCGTGAGGCAAGCCATGTTTCGTCCGGGTCAAACAAAAAGAAGTCTGCCGGGTCGCCGGGGATAAACCCGTTCCACGGCAAGGCAAAAATTTCGCCTGGCCGGCGGCACCACAGGCGGTGCGCATCGGCCTCAGCCAGCACGCCTTCACACACAAGCCCCCAGGTAAGGCTCAGGGCCAGGTCAAGGCCGGTAAAGCCGCAGGGGGCCTCGTCCAGGGTCCCATCCTTTTCATGGGCCGCATGGGGCGCATGGTCGGTAACAAGAATGTCCACAACACCCGTTTTCACAGCTTCACGCAGGGCATCGCGGTCACGCGCCGTGCGCAGGGGCGGGCTGACCTTGGCCTGAGTACTGTAGTTCTCAAGCGCGTGCTCGTCCAGCAGCAGGTAATGCGGGCATGTTTCCGCGCTGACCTTGACGCCGCGCGCCTTGGCCCAGCGGATGATATCCACCGTCAGTTCCGCCGAAACATGCGCAATATGCACAGGAATATCAAGATATTCTGCAAGCATGATGTCGCGGGCGGCCTGCACGGCCTCACCTGCGGCGGGCTGCCCCTTGAGACCCAGCAGACCGCTGGTATGCCCTTCATGCATGATCCAGCCACGGGCCAGGTGCGGGTCTTCGCAATGATCAATGAGCACAAGCCCCAGATCCGCCGCATATTCCATGATACGGCGCACGAGTTCGGCATTCTCCAGCGGGCGGCCGTCATTGGAAACAGCTACGCAGCCGGCCTCCTTGAGCTCGGCCAGAGGGGCCATCATTTCACCCTTGAGGCCCACGGTGGCGGCGGCCACAGGGAACAGGCGCGGGCCGTGCGGATGGCTCTGGCGGGCCTTGTCCAGCATATGACGGGTAACGCTCGCCGTATCATTGACGGGCTTTGTATTGGCCATGCACATGACCCCGCCAAAACCGCCGTGTGCGGCAGCTTCAAGGCCCGATGCCACGTCTTCTTTATACTCAAAGCCGGGTTCGCGCAGGTGTACGTGGGCGTCGATAAGGCTCGGCATGAGCACAAGGCCGCGCGCGTCAAAAATCTCGCAGCCTTCGGGGGGCGTGTGATGCCCCGCCGGGGTCATGGTCGTGATTTTTCCGCCGGTCACCAGAAGATCCACCGGGGCTTCCAGGTGGCGGGCATTTTTAATGCAAAGCCTCATGCGCGTCCTCCATCATTGCGCGTGGCCAGAAGATACAGCACTGCCATGCGTGTGGCCACGCCCGCAGCCACCTGATCAAGTACCAGGCTTGCGGGGGCATCGGCCATATCGTCTGAAATTTCCAGGCCCCGGTTCATGGGACCGGGGTGCAGCACACCGGCGCCGGGCCGGGCCAGCGCCATGTGTTCAAGACCAAGGCAGAAGCGCCGCGAATATTCGGCCAGATCGGGCAAAAGCCCTGCCTGCTGCCGCTCCAGTTGCAAGCGCAGGCACATTACGGCGTCCACATCGCGCACTGCCTGCCTTAAATCGGTATATACCTCCACCGGCCAGCGGTCCACCCCGGCGGGCAGCAGGGTGCGCGGGGCGCATACCCGTATGCGCACGCCAAGGCTGGTAAGCAGGTGGATATTGGAGCGCGCCACCCGGCTGTGAGCTATATCGCCCAGAATAAGCAGGGTACGGCCCTCAAAGGAATTCTTCCAGGCTTCACGCAGGCTGAAGCAGTCCAGCAGCGCCTGTGTGGGATGGGCATGCCAGCCATCGCCGCCGTTCACCACGCCGCAGGGCAGCAGGTCTGCCACATAGCGTGCCGCGCCGCTGCTGGAATGGCGCATGACGATGACATCCGGAGACATGGCCTGAAGCGTCAGGGCCGTATCCTTGAGGCTTTCACCCTTGTTGAGGCTTGAGCCGCTCTTGCCCAGCGCAAAAGTGTCTGCCGAAAGGCGTTTGCCCGCCACATCAAAGGATGTTTTGGTACGCGTGCTGTTTTCCACAAAAAAAAGCACTACGGTCTTGCCCTTGAGGGTAGGAACCTTTTTGACCGGGCGGCTGTTTATTTCCTGAAAGCTGGCGGCCAGATCAAGCAGATGCAGGGTATCCGCCCTGCTCAACTGCGTTACGTCCAGCAGGTCCTTGTGCGGCCAGTGGTAGCGATTGTCGGTATTCATGGCAGTGCTGTGTAAAAGGTAAAAAAAAGCCCCGCTTTTCAACGGGGAACGACGGGTACGGCTGCAGCCCTGAACGGCGGGAACTTCAAAAAATCCGGCAGACCGGGCGCTGGAAAAAACGCCCGCCCTGAACCACGTGTTTCGGGAGCGACAGACATCATGTCCTTTATGTAGGCGCGCCAGGGTGCTTTGTAAAGCAAAAAGTCTGTTGACGCCCGCAGGGCCATTGTCTAGTTAGAAGAAGGCCATACCACCGGGCGCGCCCGAAAGGCGCTTGCCCGGCCTTTTTTGACGGCTTGTCCGGGCCGGGTTGCCGTCCTTTTATCAGGGCTGTTTTTGTATTTTTTCAGTATGTTCCGGAACTTTTCA
>NZ_JAHZAA010000023.1:30502-40377 GCF_019424165.1 Desulfovibrio sp.
GCAACGCTTGTGATCTATCTTGCCTGTGGCGCGGTGGCTGGTGTGCTGGCCGGGCTGCTGGGCGTAGGGGGCGGCATTGTGCTGGTCCCCATGATGGTGGCTATTTTCCCCACCGTGGGCGTACCGGCGGAATATGTGCAGCAGATGGCGCTCGGCACGTCGCTTGCCTCCATCATGATCACATCCATTTCCAGCGCCCGCGCCCATAACAAACGCGGGGCCGTACACTGGGACATCTTCCGCAACATTACCCCCGGCATTCTTCTGGGTACGTTTGCAGGCGGGCTTATCGCCACACACATGCCCACCCTGGCGCTCAAGATCATCTTCATCTGTTTTCTGTTTGTGGTGGCGGCGCAGATGCTTTCCGGCTACCGCCCCCCTGCCACGCGTAACATGCCGGGCTTTGCGGGTACATCAGGCGTTGGTCTGGGCATAGGGCTTCTTTCAAGCTTTGTGGGCATCGGCGGCGGCACGCTCTCCGTGCCTTTCATGTCCACCTGCAATGTTCCCCTGCACCATGCCGTGGGTACTTCGGCCGCCATCGGCTTTCCCATCGCCGTGGCGGGTACGCTTGGCTACATTATAGGCGGCTGGGGGCGTCCTGACCTGCCTGCCATGACGTTGGGCTTTGTCAATCTGTGGGCGCTCCTCGGCATTGCTTCGGCCAGCTTTCTTACCGCGCCCCTGGGTGTAAAACTGTCGCACGCCCTGCCCGCCGACAAGCTCAAGCGCGGCTTTGCCTGTTTTCTGATCCTTGTGGCTGTCAAGATGGCCTGGGGATTGCTGTAACCATAAATTGCTGTCAGGATAAGGGGTATGAAGCTTTATACCTACAATCACAAGCTGGCCGAATCTGTTTGGTGGAATCTGCTCTGGCTGACCCTCGGCGGTCTGCTCATGACCATCTGCGTGCAAAGCGTGGCCGCGCCCCACGACTTTCTCGCCGGGGGCATCATGGGCGTGGCCCTGCTGACCAACTACTGGACAGGCACGCTCACCCCCCTTGTCTGGTACGCGCTGCTGTGCGCACCGGTGTATATTTTCGGCTGGTTTTTTGTGGGAAAGCGCTTTCTGCTCTATACCGCGTACGGAACCCTGTGCACCACGGTTTTCGGCTTTTTTATCGATTTTACCATCCCGGTACAGAACGACCTTTACGCTGCGGTTGTAGGCGGCGTGCTGCACGGCACGGCCTGCGGCATGATGCTGCGCACCCTGGGCAGCGGTGGCGGCACTGACGTTATCGCCGTGGTACTCAAAGACCGCTGGAATTTTTCCATCGGCCAGTTCAACGTCATTTTCAACGTCCTGCTTTTTCTGCTTGGCGCGTACCGCCTGCCGCTGGACCTTATCGTGGCGTCAATGATCATGATGTTCATCTCGTCCAGCGCTCTTGAGTACGTGCTGGGCATGTTCAACAGGCGCAAGCTGGTCATGGTCATCTCCGATCACGGCGAGGAAATCAGCGAGGCCATTCTGGTAACGGAACGCTTCGGGGCGACCATGCTGCGCGGCAAGGGGGCCTACTCCGGCTCTGACCGCGAAATCCTGCTCACCGTCACCACCAATATCGCCCTCAAGCGGCTGGAAAACCTGGTGTACAGCATTGACCCCAATGCCCTCTTTATCGTTGAAAACACCTTCTATGTCTCCGGTGGGCAGTTTGCCCGGCGCGGGCGGTAGGAACACACATGCACCCGAAGGGGCCTTCAGATTTCCCTACAGGTTCACAGGCAGCCTTCGCGCAGCCCCAAAACGGGAGCGCCAGCGGCCAGGCGAACCAGTCCGCTGAGCCTGCGCTGGCTATCAGGGCCAGAAGCATCGTGACCCTTGCGGGTGAAGGCCCGTCCAGGGGGGCGAGGCTGTTTGCGCCCCTGAAAAAGATCGACAATGCCGTGCTTATCGTGCGTGGCGGACTGGTGGAAGAGGTTCGCCCCTGGTCTGCCGCCGCGGCTCCCGCCGGAGCTGTCGTGCGCGATGTGGGCGCTGTGTGCCTGGCCCCGGCCTGCGTCAACGCGCACACGCATCTTGAACTCTCACATCTTGCCGGGCGCACTGTCTGGGGCAAAGGTTTCACTGCATGGCTGCAAAGCCTCGTTCCCCTGCTGCCCGAAGCTCCCGATGCGCAGGCCGTGGAAAATGCCTGCGCTCATATGGCCGGAACCGGGACCCTGTACGCGGGCAATATTACCGGCTCGCTGCCTGGCGGCACGCTTCTGGCTGACGTGGCCTGCCGGGAAACGGGCATTACCGCAAGCCATTTTTGCGAATGGTTCGGTTTTGGCGCACCCTTTGCTGACGGCATCCGCCCCTGGCCGCCCCGCTGCCGCCAGGTTCTGGAGGACGACCCCTTTCTGGCGGCCCGCTGCGCCCCCGGCGGTCACGCCCTCTACTCCACCGGGCCTGACATCCTGACCGCCGCCAGACAGGACTGCGCCCGCATGGGCCGTATTTTCAGCTTTCACCTGGCGGAATCGCCCGATGAAACGCAGATGCTGGTCACGGGTGACGGTCCCTTGCGCCATTTCTACGAAAAGGCGGTTCTGCCCGAAGACTGGCAGGCCCCCGGCCTGCGCCCCCTGGCCTACGCCGTCAAACTGGGGCTTCTCGGCACAGGCGCCCTTGCCGTACACGGCACACAGCTTGACGCCCAGGAGGTGGAGGTGCTGGCCGCCAGTGGCACGGCCCTGTGCCTTTGCCCGCGCTCCAACCGCAATCTCGGCCTTGGCGTGCCGCCGGTACGCGACCTGCTTGAAAGCGGCTGCCTGCTCTGCCTTGGCACAGACGGTCTGACCAGCAACCGCGACCTGGACGTTCGGCAAGAAGCAGTATGGCTGCGCGACAACCTTGACGTTCCCCCCGAAGCATTGGTGCGCCTCATGACTGTCAACGGCGCTGCTGCCCTCAACCTGCTCCCCGGCGGCGCAGGCCGCCTGGAACCGGGCTGTCCGGCTGCATTCTGCGTACTGCCCGAAGCCCTCGTCTATTAGAACACTTTCATCTTGAAAATACTCTGGGACGGTGTGCGCAAGCACCCGTTGCAGAGGCCCGGGCGCAATGTATTTGCGCGACCAGCTACCGCAACTGGCGCGCATTGCTGTTTGACAATGCACGCTATCAACATCACCATACTATAAAAGTGCACATTGAAAGATGTGCAGCCTCTCCAGCACGGCAAGCAATTCCACGCGTGCGGCGCTGTTTCGTTAAATGCAGGTATATTCCTGCGTACCATCTCTGTGGCTTTTTTATTTTCGCACACACAGCGGCTGTTTTTGCTCCGGTCAGTACAGCCGGAAAAAACGGCAAGCGGCTTTACCCGTTCTCTCCCCCCGCCGGGCCTGAAGCGACCCGCGGCGGCCGTCTGCCCATATGCGTGCTGTGCGCGCCTTTGCAACAATCGGCACTTTATACCAATAAAATTATTGTCATGCGCAAGCCTAACTGGCAGTATTTGCCCACACCAATTCCGCTTGTCTGAAGTCTCAAGGGACCATTGCCCCGCGCTGTGGCCCTGACGGCATCTGCCGTCTGTTATCAACCCGCGCCAAGAAGGAAACCATGACCGAGGAATTACTGGACTGGAAGGATGCCATGAGCCGTGTGCTCAACAAGCGTGACCTTTACGTCAAGCTGCTGGGCAAATTTATTGAAACGGAACGCGACACTCCTGACAGGGTGGCTGTGGCTCTCAAGAACGGCAATGCCGATGAAGCCAGGCGACTGGTACACAGCACCAAGGGAGCAGCAGCCAACCTGGGGGCCAAGGCGCTGGCCGCCGCCGCGCTGGAGCTTGAAATGGCCATCAGGGCCGGGGCGGACACGGGCCGCGCCCTCAGCCACTTCAGCACCACTGTTATGGAAACCCTGGTGACCATGCATGCCTTCATGACCCAGTAGTTCCGAAGTTTCTGAATTTCGCTTCGGATTTTATAAAAAATAAAAAATGCCGCTCCGGCCGGTTACGGCAGGAGCGGCCAAGACCACGATGTATCCGGCAATGCCGCAGCCGCGCTTCATAACAACAGAAGCTGCGGCGTTGTCCCAGTCTTCCAGAGCCGATTACCTTTGAAATGCTTTATATACCAAAGTTGTCATCCTGCCGAAAAATGCAATCCCCGGCAGAAAGCACGCCGTGTTCCGACGCGCTGTACTCTCGTGCAACGTTAGCACATTTAAACTTTTTCAAAGTTAAAATGTTCTATCTTGAAAAAACGCAGCCTCAGGGCGTTTGTCACCACTGACACCGACGACAGGGCCATGGCCGTACCCGCTATCATGGGCGAGAGCATGGGACCGCCAAAAGCGTGCAACAGACCGGCCGCCACGGGCAGGCCCAGCACGTTGTAGCCAAACGCCCAGAAGAGGTTCTGCCGGATATTGCGCATGGTGGCGCGCGAAAGCGCCAGTGCTGTCAGCACGGCCTCCATGCCGCCGCGCATCAGCACGATATCTCCGGCCTCCGCGCTCACGTCCACACCTGTTCCCACAGCCATGCCCACATTTGCCAGAGCCAACGCCGGGGCGTCGTTGATGCCGTCGCCCACCATGCCCACCACATGCCCCTCATCCTGCAAACGGCGCACATAGTCGGCCTTTTCGGCGGGCAGCAGACCGGCGGCCACTTCATCCACGCCTACCTGCGCGGCCACAGCACGAGCCGTGCGCTCATTGTCGCCCGTAAGCATGACAACGCGTACGCCCATTTCCCGCAGGCGCGCCACCACTGAAGGCGATTCCGGGCGTATGCCGTCGGCCAGCGCCAATATGCCCGCCAGGTGGTTTTCTCCGCCGCGGTCCAGAGCCAGCAGCAGGGGCGTCTGCCCGGCCTCGGCCAGCACGGCCAGCCGGTCCGCAATATCCTGCGAAACCTCAAGGCCGCACTCTTTCATAAAGGCGCGGTTGCCCACGGCCACCCGGCAATCCTGCTCATCGGCAAATACCCGTCCCGCAATGCCCATACCGGGCGTCACCACCACATCCTCTACCCGGCGGGCGGGCAGGCTGCGGTCATGCCCGGCCTTGATAAGGGCCTGGGCCAGCGGATGCTCGGAACGTGCCTCAAGGGCGGCGGCCAGGCTCAGAAGGCCGTTTTCGTCAAAGTCTCCTGCTCCTTCCAGCAGGGTTACCCCGGTGAGCACGGGCTTGCCCGTGGTCAGGGTTCCGGTCTTGTCCACGGCAAGCACATCGATATGCCCGGCCTGCTCCAGAGCGGAGCCGTTCTTGATGAGCACGCCAAGCTGCGCGCCGCGCCCGGTCCCCACCATGATGGACATGGGCGTGGCAAGGCCCATGGCGCACGGGCAGGCCATGACCAGCACAGCCACAAAAACGGTCAGCGGCGTGGTGACCGGTTCGGAACTGAACACCAGCCAGGCCAGCGCCGCCAGCACCGCATAAATCATGACAGCGGGAACAAAATAATAACTCACCCGGTCCGCAAGGCGGGCAATGGGCGCCTTGCTGCCCTGAGCCTCGCGCACCATGCGGATAATGCGCGCAAGACGCGTGTTGCGGCCCACCGCATCGGCCCGCAGGGTAAGCGAGCCTTCACCGTTGACGCTGCCCGCCACCAGCTTGTCTCCCGGCCCCACCGCCACGGGAATGGACTCGCCCGTGAGCAGTGAAAGGTCCACGGCGCTCTTGCCGGTGAGCACTTCGCCATCCACAGGCACGCGGCCGCCGGGACGCAACAGCAGGTGATCGCCAGCCCTGACGGCGGACAGGGGAACTTCGCGCGGCGGCTGGGCCTCATCCGCAGGGTCAAGCTGCAAGGCCGTTTCAGGGGTAAGGCTCATGAGCGCGCCCATGGCGTCGCCGGCCTTGCGCTTTGCCGTGGCTTCAAGAAACTGCCCCAATTCTATCATGGTCAGCAGTACGGCCCCGGATTCATAATAAAGATTCATGGCCCGTTCCACCGGATCCAGCCCCATGAGACCCAGCACCGTATTGACCAGGCTGTAAGCAAACGCCGCGCCCGTACCCACGGCCACAAGGCTGTCCATGGCCGGGGCCTTGCGCAGCAACGCGCGGATGCCGTCCACATAAAAGTGACGTCCAAGCCAGACTATGGGCAGGCTGAGAAAAAGCTGCACCAGCATAAAGGTGCGCGGCGAAGCATGCGGATCAAGCCAGCCGGGCAGATCAAGGCCCACCATATGCCCCATGGATACAACAAGCAGTGGCACGGCAAAGCAGGCCATGGGTACAAGACGGCGCAAACGGTCGCGCGAATCCTTGAGAGCCCTGGCTCTGCCTTCGGCAAATTCGACCGAGGCGTCATCATCGCTGGCGGGGGTGGCGCTGAAGCCAAGCGTGGCGACCCGCCCCATAATTTCGCGCTGCACCTCGTCTTCACGGCCGGGGCTGGCCCACACTTCTGCCTTGGCGGTAGCAAGATTGACGCTGATTTTTTCCACGCCTTCCATACGGCCCACCACGCGCTCGATGCGCGAAGAGCAGGCGGCGCAGTGCATGCCGCCGATATCAAATTGCAGGGGGCATGCCCCTTCGGCGGCGTCCTTACCAGCAATGGCCTCGCTCATATTCATCCTCCAGCCCTTTCTGTTCCGAATGACGCGACGTTGCACAGAGCACCGCCGCTGTCCGGCCCAGGGTTATTTTGCCGTGGCTTGTCATTTGCCATGACCGCGCGTAAACTTGCACTACATTGAAATTGAAAACTGTTTCCCCAAGGAGGATATGATGAAAAGCCTGAAAGTCAATGGTATGCGTTGCGGGCATTGCAAGTCCGCTGTGGAAGAGGCGGCGGGCAAGGTTGCCGGCATAAAAAATCCGCTGGTGGACCTGGACGAAAAAGTTTTGCGCTACGAAGAGGACGGTCCTGTAGACATGGACGCCCTGCGCACGGCCATCAGCAATATAGGTTTTGACCCGGAATAGGCCTCTCCCGAGCCTTTCGGCAATGCGCGGCGGCTCTGCGCCGGTTTTTTCAGTAGAAACGACCAGCGCGGGCCGCGCGCCTGAACAGATACAATTTCAGCCCGCCTCAAGCCCCATCACCTTGCCGTTCACGCCCGCATGGCGTACATGTAAAGCCCGTTATGCCCGCACCGCCGCGAGAAAATCCCGGCCGGTTCGCCACAGGCCGCGAGGGCAGAAAAGCCGCAAAGAACAGGGCAGCTCCTGGCAGGGTCCGCAGCAGACAGCAGCATTCCGCCATTCGCGCGGAACAGGTCGGGCCGCAATGGCGGAAACCGCACCAGGGCATGCATCAACCGCGCGGCAGCACAGCGGCCATAACCTACAGGCAGCACCGCCGGACAACCATGCGCCCAAACAGTACCGCCATGCAAGTATACAATCCTTTCTCACAAGCACACAAGAAGTACAGGGGCCTGCCCACGGTACAGCAGTGTATTTACAGTCTGCTTGTGTGTTGCGCCCTGCTCAGTCTGACGGCCACCGCGCGGGCGCAGGATGCATTTCCTCTGGACTTCACCGTGGTGCACCTGGGAAGCGGGCCGCGCACGGTGTTAATTGTGGGCGGCATACAGGGCGATGAGCCGGGCGGTTTTTCGGCCGCAAGCCTGCTGACCACCCACTATACCGTGGAAAACGGCAGTGTATGGGTAGTACCCAATCTCAATTTCCCTAGTATTATCAAACGGTCGCGCGGGCTGCACGGCGACATGAACCGCAAATTCGCCCGCCTTGACCACAGCGATCCGGAGTATGTCACTGTTCGGCGCATAAAAGATCTCATTGATCATCCCGATGTGGCCCTGGTGCTGAACCTGCATGACGGCAGCGGCTATTACCGCCACAAGTACGAAAGCAGGCTGCGCAATCCCGCCCGATGGGGGCAGTCGGTTATTATTGACCAGACCAGCCTGCCCGGCGCATTCATGAGCTCTCTGGGCGCGATGGCTGACGAAGCCGTGGCCGCCGCCAATGCGGGGCTTCTGGCCCCGGACCACCGCCTGCATGTGCGCAATACCAATACGGCTGCGGGCGACCGCGAAATGGAAAAAAGCCTTTCCTACTATGCCGTGCGGCAAGGCAAGGCGGCCTTCGGCCTTGAAGCCAGCAAGGAATTTTCTGTAGAACTGCGCGCCTATTACCACCTGCTGATGGTAGAGTCCTTTTTGCGGCAGGCAGGCGTGGACTTCAGCCGCTCGTTTGCCCTTACGCCCCAAGGCGTACGCCAGGCGCTTCAGGACGATCTGGCCGTATCATTTGCCGACAACCGGGTTTTTCTGCCTCTGGAAGACGTCCGGCCCGCCATAAACTATTTGCCCCTGCCCAGAAGCGCCCCGGCCCGCGCCGTACCGACCAAGCATATCATGGCCGTGCTGCCCTGCGCCAAAGGCAATGAAGGCCAGTTCTGCGTACACTACGGCAACCGCATGATCACCCTCATCCGCCCCGAATGGCGTGAGGTGGACGACAGCCTTGGCGCGGCTCCGGTGCGCGTGGACGGGCAGGACACTCTGGTCCCCTTCGGGCAGATCATTTATGCAAAGGACAGCCTGCTGGTGCACCCTCTTGAAGGCTACAGGGTCAACGCCATCGGCTTTGACAACGGGCAACCCGACGAAGCGGGCGTGGAACTGCGCCGCAAAGACTTCATGCCGCGTTTTTCGGTAGACAGACAGGCCCGGATATTCCGCGTAGAAATTTATCGGGGTCAGCTTTTCAGCGGCATGTTTCTGGTCTGCTTTGGCGATGGAGTCCCGAAGCGTCCGGCCGGATCGCGCACGGCGCGCAATGCCGCGCCGCTGCCCGCTGTTCCCGGGCCGGAGTCTGCTCTGGGCTTTTAGGGCTTGTGAGCCACATTTTTTTGACTGCTGCATCGCCGGACGCTGCCTGAAGCCGGATTCTTTTCTGGGCAGCACTCAGGCATTTTACGTTGAACTGCTTTATAAAGACAAGTACAGGAAAAGCATGGCTGATAAAATATCCGTCTGTGTAGCCGGAGGCGGCAGTTGGGGTACGGCCCTCGGGCATCTGCTGGCCCGTGGCGGGCACGATGTCAGCATATGGCTGCGCGACGATGCAGTGGCCCGCGCCATCAACCAGAAGCACGAAAATCCGCGCTACCTGCCTGGCCTGCCGCTTGATCCCCGCCTTTCGGCCACAACCGACCCCGCAGTGCTGGCCCGGCCCCTGGTGGTGCTCGCGGTTCCCTGCCAGCAGTTGCGTCCCTGGCTTGCCGGCCACGCCCGCCATTTTCAGCCAGGTGTGACCCTTGTCAATGCCGCCAAAGGCATAGAAACAGGCTCTCTGGCAACCTGTGCCGAAATAACGGCCCAGGAACTGAACAGCCTCAATCCGCGCTATGCGGTCTTGTCCGGCCCGTCCTTTGCCGCGGACGTGCTGCGCGACCTGCCCACCGCCGTTGTGCTGGCTTCGTATGATGAAGCCCTGGGCCGCCACCTGCGCGGCGTCTTTTCCGGCCCCGCCTTTCGCTGCTATTCCAGCACGGATGTGGTGGGAGTGGAAATGGGCGGCGCGCTCAAAAATGTCATGGCCATTGCGGCAGGCACATGCGACGGCCTGGGCCTTGGAGCCAACAGCCGCGCGGCGCTCGTCACACGCGGCCTGGCGGAAATGAGCCGTCTTGGCGCGGCGCGCGGCGCGCAAGCGCATACCTTTATGGGACTTTCCGGGCTGGGTGACCTTACCCTGACCTGTACAGACGACCTTTCACGGAACCGCCAGGTAGGCCTGCGGCTTGGCCGGGGAGAAAAACTCGACCACATCACGCAAAGCCTTGGCATGGTGGCCGAAGGCGTAAAAACCACCGCCGCCATCTATGAGATGGCGCAAAAACTCCAGGTGGAGGCCCCGCTGACCAGAGCCGTGTATGGCATCCTTTACAAGGAGATGGCCCCGCCCACCGTGCTGCG
>NZ_JAHZAA010000024.1:0-2763 GCF_019424165.1 Desulfovibrio sp.
CCGAACAGGATGAAACCCAAGGCAGCACCCAGAAACAGGTTGGGCAGGCTGCGGTACCGGCCGGGCAGGCCGCCCCCCAGAACGTACCTGTAAACGGACGCGAGGCGGGTACGGCGGCCGGGCGGGAATCCGTACCGCCAGATTCTTCGCCTGTTGCTGCACCGCAAAAACTTTCCGCTGCGAGCCCGAAGCCTTCCGTAACTTCTCCTGCTGCTCCTGAGGCGCAAGCCGCTGCCACGCAACGGCCTGCGGTACCGCAGGAAGCACCACGCCCCGGAACCGCCGAAAAGCAGACCCCCCTATTACAGAAGCAGAAGGGTACAGCCTTTCCCGAGGCAGCCCTGGATGCGCTTGCGCGCGCCGAAACTGAAAAAACGCGGGCCAGGGCAACGGGCGGCAAGCTTTCTGTTGCAGAAGATACCCCGCACTCCCCCCCAACGCTGCAAAATACAGGCGCGCCGACAGTAAGCCGGGTTTACGACCCCGAGGCCACACGCAAAGCCAAGATGACAGAATCGAAGCTGCGCGAAACCTTCCGTCAGGCGCTGCTGCGCCTGAAGCGCCCGCGCGAGCGCCAGGGGGCATTGAAAGCGCTTGAACAGCTTGCCGAAACAACAGAAAATATCTGCACAGCTCACAAGCACATGTTCAGAGACTTCGGCGTCAGGCTGCGGCAAAGCGCCCATCCGGATCTGGCCCTTCTGTTCAGCCGCAAGGTTGTGGAGCTGGCCCCGGAGGATGATCACGCCCACTTTAATCTGGCCCGCATTCTCTGTATGCTGGGGCAATACGACGATGCGGCCGCCCATATTCGCACGGCCATGAGCATGAACAGCGACAAGAGTTTGTATTTTCGCATGCTTGTATATATTCGCAAAGAAAAGCTGCAAAATCGGGGGCGAAGCGCTTCGCCCGGCCGATGAAACAGCAGATGGTCAACACTTGTTTTGGCAGGAGCCTTTTGGCATGAACAAAGTAATATTAAGTCTTCTTCTGGCCGTCTGTGTACTGGGCATGGCCCTCATCATGCTTAACGAAAGGCTGCGTAAACCGGAGCAGCCCTCCATCACGCAGACAACCATAGGCTCGCAGGCTGCTGATGCCGCCGCGGGACTCCCTGAAGTGCAGGACGCAGACCCCGGCGCTCTGCTGCCCGGCCCCGACAGCCGGCCCCTGGCTTCCGGCGGCACAGCAGAACCCTACCTGCCGCCTCTGCCTGTGGAGTCCGCACACAGCCTCACGCCGCCCGACCGTGCGTCCCGCCCGGATGCGGAAATGCCCCGCGCCGCTGACAGCGCCACAGTGCGCGCCCCCCTGCCCGAACCGGTAAAGCACAGCCCCGCGCCCTCCAGCACCGCCGGCAAAACACCAGTCTCCCCACAGGCCGAAGCCGGAACAAAGAGTGCCGCGCCCACACAGACGCCCCCGGCGGCCACACCTGAAAAGACGCAGCCCGCCGAGAAAAAAATACCGGAACGGGCCACGGCGGAAAAGCCTGCCCCTAAAAAACTTGAGATTACACGCTTTGTGGTTTTTGCCCGCGACAAAGGGGCCACTATACGCCTGGTAGGCACTGCGCCCATCGAATACAAAAGCATGACGCTGAACAATCCGGAACGGCTCGTCATCGACATTGAAGGCAAGTGGCAGATCAAAGCTCCCGGGGTTCCCAAAAACCCTCTGGTCACCAACGTGCGCCTGGGCAAATTTGCAGATAAAACAAGAGTGGTCATCGACCTTTCCGGCAAAGCCGCACACACACGCTACATTCTTTCAAAGGACAAAATGTCTCTGGATATCAGGGTAGACCAGTAATCACCCAGTATTCCCGATGCTTCAACATCAAGGCCCCGGACAAAGGTCCGGGGCCTTGACGTTTCCGGGCCGCGCATGCGCCCGCACCGTTTCAGCGGCACGCCGGTCTGTCACAACCCGCAGGCCTCTTCATATGCGCGCAGCGCATCGGGAAAAGGCGCAAGCACGCGTGGCAGCACCCCCTGGGCGAGAGAAATAGCCACCCCATAATTGGTTATGGGCAGCCCCGCGCGGGTTGCAGCGTGCAGGCGTGTCATCATCTGGCCGCGTGTAATAACACAGCCGCCGCAATGCACGACAACCTTGCAATCCTCGCTGTATCCTGAAAAATCCTTGCCTGCGGCAATGGAAACACGCAGGCCGCCGCCTGCCATTTCTTGCAGCAGGCGAGGCAGCTTGACCCTGCCGATATCATCCTTCTGCGCATGATGGGAGCAGGCCTCCTGAATCAATACGCTGTCACCGGGGACGAGTTTTTTCAGCGCGGCTGCCCCTTGGGCCAGGCAGGTCAGGTCCCCTTTGAGCCGGGCCATAAGAATGGAAAAGGTCGTCATGGGAATATATTCCGGCGCATGGCGGTCAACCGCATGCACCACCTGCGAATCACACACGACCAGATCGGGCGCTTTTTTCAGGCAATCCAGCGCGGCGGGCAATTCCGCCTCCGTGACAACAAGGCATATCTTTCGTCCGTCCAGGCTGTCCCGGATGGTCTGAACCTGCGGCAGAATCAGCCTGCCGCGAGGTGCACCGGAATCAATGGGCGTCACGAGTACAAGCACCCCCTTGTCCGGCAACAGGTCTCTTGCCAGGGGCGGCTGCCGCAGGGCCCCCTCCGGGGCTGCTGCCGCCAGGGCTGCGCGCACAGCATCCATTCCCAGGCCGCTGCGCACCGAGGCATAAACGAAAGGCACTTCGTCAGGCAAGCCTTGTGGACGCGCCATGCCC
>NZ_JAHZAA010000024.1:2773-10346 GCF_019424165.1 Desulfovibrio sp.
GGTATTTTCTGTTTCTTCAGGCGATCGGCAAGGTCACGTTCATACGGCCCCCAGGACGGGGAATCCGTTACCAGCAAAGCCACGTCAGCTCTGGCCATGGCCGCAAGGCTCCGCCCGGCGCGCAATCCTCCAAGCCCGCCCGTATCATCGATACCGGCGGTATCAAGAAAGACAACCGGCCCCAGCGGCGCCATCTCAAGCGTTTTTTCCACCGGGTCGGCAGTCGTACCCGGCATGGTGGACACAATGGCAACATCCTGCCCGCACAGCGCGTTAAGCAGCGAAGACTTCCCCACATTGCAGCGACCGAGAAAGGCGATGTGCAGGCGAAGCCCCTTGGGCGCATCTTTCATGACAAACTCCCATACTGGTGCTCCCGCCGGAACAGGGCGGCCGACACGGAGGGGTAATCCGTGCCGGCCGGTTCGGGCGGAACCCGGATGCAGGTTCCCTGTGGGGCCAAAAATGCGGCCCCGGCGATAACGCCTTATTCGTAAGGATAGGCGCTCTGCGCGAATTCCGCATGCCGGGGATTGGGATACAGCCCGGCGTCCACCAGGGCTTTAAGCCCCTTGGACTTGTCAAACCAGCTCGTATGCAGCAATTCTTCAGACTTGTGCCCCAGGGGTTTGCCCAACCAGTTGTCATACAGGGCCTTGACCTGCGCATTATCCTGCGAGGCTCTTTTGGAAAAGGCCGCGTCCGCGCCGTAGACAGCCTTGGTGCGGTCCGCCATATAGTCCTTGATATCCTTGACCGCAGCGTGGGCCTTGTTCACCATGCGCACGCCAAGCAGCAGGCCGCCGGACAGGATGCATGCGCCTTTCAGAAATCCCCGTCTCGTTGTGCTGATGATCGACATACCGCCTCCTATGCGTTGGTTGCAGCGTTGGAAAGCCGTTTTCTGAGACCGGCAAACAGGCTCGTGGCCTTGCGCTCAGCGTACTCAAGCAGGTTCGGCATGATGGGCTGGCCGCCGCCGCATACGCAGCCTCCGGGGCAGGCCATGAATTCGATGAAATGGTACGGCGAGCTTCCGGCGCGCACCTGGTCGCACACGGCAGCAAAATGCTTGGCCCCGTGCACCACGGCAAGGCGCAGTTCCGTGCCGTTGATGGTAACGGCGTATTCCTTTACGCCCTTGAGTCCGCGCACTTCTTTAAAGTCCCACGAATCGGGACGCTGCCCGGTCACCGCTTCATACGCGTAGCGCAGCGCCGCTTCCATAACGCCGCCGGAAACACCAAAAATGGTCGCTCCGCCAGTGGATTCGCCCATGAGGCTGTCGCGCTGGCCTTCAGGCAATTTGGCAAAGTCTATTCCGGCCTGGCGGATAAGGTACGCCAGTTCGCGGGTTGTAAGAGTGGCGTCTATATCGCGCTGACCGTCTGCGGCCAGTTCCGGGCGCAGCCCTTCATACTTTTTGGCAATGCACGGCATGATGGATACCGTGTACACCTGAGCGGGATCATAGCCCTGTTTTTCCGCCCCATAGGTTTTTGACAGACGGCCATTCATGCCGACGGGCGACTTGCAGGAAGAAAAATATGGCAGAAGATCAGGGTAAAAAGTTTCGGCATACTTCTGCCAGCCGGGACAGCAGGACGTAAACTGGGGAAGATGCTTTTTTTCGCCCAGCCGCTGCACAAACTCCGACGCCTCTTCCCATATGGTCACGTCGGCGGCGAATTCCGTATCCCAGCAATGGTCAAAGCCCAGAGCTTTAAGGGCCGCCAGCATCTTGCCAGTGGTAACCGTACCCGGAGCAAGGCCGAACGCCTCGCCAAGAGCATAGCGCACCGCCGGGGCAGGCATGGCAATACACCTGACGTTTTTGTCCTTCAATTTCGTCTGAAGCTCCGGAACCCAGGTCTGCGTTTCATAAATAGCCATTTCCGGGCAGTGGGTCAGGCACTGGCCGCAGTTAATGCACGGTTCGGGATAGGCTACCGTGTGGGCAAGGCCGGTTTCGCCATATACAGCCCCGGTAGGGCAATACTCCTGACAAAGATCGCAACCTATGCATTTCTTGTCGTCAATCTGGACAAAAAGCATCTTGTCGCCGTCAGCGCCTCTGGGCGGCACATGTGGCTCATACTGAATATGTTCCATAATAATGCGCGGCATTCCAACCTCCTGGCGGTAACAGGTGAAACAGTTTTCCGGCGCGCTTCTACACGCGCGATCCCTACAGTGCAGCCGGAACCCGGCACAAAACTTGACCCTTGCCTATGGCCGCGCTGTCACCCTTGGGGCAGGGGCATCTGCCATATGCGGCATGTCAAGCGCATGCCGTCGGCCAGCGCCTTCAATGGCCTGGCGGGCGGCGGCAATATCCACACGATTCTTGTTGTCGTAGATGCAGTACCCTTCCCGGACATCGGGCGGGGTGAAGCCCGGCATGAGCACATTGGCCCCGGCCAGCAGGCCGTCGCGCTGGCCGCCGGCGGCATCAATGGTAGCCAGGGCCGTAGTTGCGGGAATATTGGCCCAGGGCAGGGCAATGCGCAGGACAGCCATGACCCGCAGCGTCATGGCCGCGCTGCCGCCGACAGTTTTTCCCAAAGGCGTATGCGCCTGCGGAATAAACGGCCCTGTACCGCACATGGTTACTCGCAGGCGGCGCGCCAGCAAAATATCGTCAGCAAGGCTTTCGGGGCGCTGCCCCGGCAGCCCCACCATAAAGCCGGAGCCGCATTCATAGCCGAGAGAGGCCAGCGTGCGCAGGCAGGCGATGCGCTGCCGCAGGGTATGACCGGGATGCAGGGCAGCATAAAGCTTTGCATCGGCTGTTTCGTGTTTGAGCAGATAACGCACGGCCCCGGCCTCTTTCCAAAGGGCATAGACCGCCGGAGGCTGCTCGCCCACACTCAGCGTCACCGGAAGGCCGGACCTGCTGCGTATATCGGCAATGACGCGGGCCAGCCACTCGGGCTTGACCGCATATTCACCCGATTGCAGCACAATGGTGTCGGCTCCGGCAGCGGCCGCCGCGGCGGCCGCTTCAAGTATCTGCGCCCGGGAAAGCGTGTAGCGCTTCAGCCTGTGATTGTCCGCCCGCAAGCCGCAATAAAGGCAATTACGGCGGCAATTGCTGGAAAACTCCACAAGGCCGCGCACATGCACATGTGAACCTTTTGCACTCTCCAGAACATGAACGGCGCGCAGGCGCAGATCCGGCCAGGGAGTATTGAAAAGCAGGTCAAGAATGTCTTTGCGGCGCATGAGCCCTCCCGGAGGCGGCAACGTGTCAGCAGTACACATCCCTCTGGCCGGAACGGACCTTGTCCAGCAGCTTTTCCGACACGCGCCGCGTGCGCTCCTCCATGCCGCTCAGTGTGGCGGCGATGGCCCCCTCCCCTGCCAGACGCGCTTCGTCAGTGGCATAGTCAAGCAGATATTCTTCAAAGGTGGAAAGCGCGTTGGGAGCGCACTTGGCCTTGATGAGACCCGGCTTTGCCAGATCCATAAAGTCTTTGCCCGTGCGCCCGAGGCGGTAACAGCCTGTACAGAAAGAAGGGATGAAGCCGTGCGCGCCAAGGTCGTGTACCACTTCCGCAAGGCTCCTGTGGTCGCCAAGTTGAAACTGTGCTGCCTCAAACTGGCTTTCTTCGCTATATCCGCCGGGATTGGTGCGGCTGCCCGCCGAAATCTGCGAAACACCCAGCTCCAGGGTCAGACTGCGTATGGCGGCGCTTTCGCGGGTGGACATGATAATGCCCGTATACGGCACGGCGAGCCGCAGGATAGCCACCAGCTTGAGAAAATCCCTGTCGCTGACGGCGTGAGGCGGGCTGGAGGCAAGATCTGAACCAACGGCAGGCTCTATGCGCGGAACGCTTATGGTGTGGCAGCCGACGCCAAAGCGCTCTTCAAGATGGGCAATGTGCTGCATGAGAGCCAACGTTTCATAACGCCAGTCATAAAGACCATAGAGCAGCCCCATGCCGACATCATCAATACCCGCCAACATGGCGCGGTCAAAAGACGATGCGCGCCAGTCCAGATCACTCTTGGGACCGGAGAGATGCATCTGCCTGTAGGTAGGCCGGTGATAGGTTTCCTGAAACAACTGGAATGTGCCGATGTTATGCTCTTTCAGTTTGCGAAAATCGTTCACGGAAAGCGGCGCAAGATTCACGTTGACCCGCCGGATGCAACTCTCGCCCTCGCGCACGGCATAAATGGCGTCAATGGCGTCCAGAACATAATCAATGCCGCTGCCGGGGTAGGATTCACCGGCCACCATCAGCACCCGCTTATGCCCCTGCCGCAATATCGCCCTGGTTTCTTCGGCAATTTCAGCCATGTTCAGAGCACGACGCGTCACGGCCTTGTTTGATTTGCGAAACGCGCAATACAGACATTCATTGGAACAGAGATTGGAAATGTATAACGGCGCGAAAAGCACGATGCGGTTGCCGTAAATCTCTTCTTTAACCGCCTTGGCCGCCAGATACAGTTCCGAGGTAAGCTCGGGAGAAGAAATGCCCATCAGTACGGCCACATCCTGCAAGGAAAGACCGTTCAGCTCTTTGCCCTTGGCGAGAACGTCACGCACGCTGGCGGCGTTCTCCTGACTACAGGACGCAAGAGTTTTTTCTATCTTTTCGGCGTCCAGCCATGTGGCCTTGGTGTCTGTGGCATTTTCCACGTCTTCCCCCTTGCGCGCACGTGCTTGCCCGCTCACCTCCGACTTTCGACATCGAAGCAGTGGCGGACAGACATCGGCCCGAGTTTAGTGTTATCTTTTTAAAAAATGTAACACCAATGATTGTAAAAAAACCTACCCTGAGGCAGGAAAAACGGCAGCATGCCCGCGGCAAATAACCGCTGCATCGCACACGGCCTTTTGAACAGTATGGGACGACAGAAAAAGACCTACGCCCCTGTGTTACTTTTGTCAATTATGTAACACAAAAAATCACACTCTGCATACCTCGCAAGCCCCGATTTATTCGTGAACCGTGCACTTGCACTGCCGCAGATTCTCCGCTCCGGCAATGGCAGCACCAGCCCACTATTCCATTTATCACCGACCTGAAAACGTGCTTTTTATGCAATCTGCATATGATTTGAGCACAAGGCTGCTCGCAAGCGTAATTCTACAAATAAAACAATAAGATGCGTACATGCACCTACAAACAGCACATAGCGCATCCTGCATAAGCAATTACAAGGCATACAATATATGTATATCGGCACTTACTGATTGCACAAACAGTTAAGAATACCGCAACAACCATATAAAAACATGTATATCAATAGTATTGATACGTATAAAAATCTAATTAAAATAATATGTAAATTATTATAAATTTTATATATTGATATACTATAAATATGCAGTCTGTTTTTTTGCAACATAGTGCACCAGTGAAAAAAAGAATTTAGTTGCATAAAAATTAAAACGTATGCTCTTATAGTATAACGTTCAAAAAATATTCAATCTGCCAGCTCAACATTATAAAATATAAAAGGCGCATTGAAAAATCATTGAAAGGCTACACAATGCTTAAAAAGATTACCTTTCTTTTGATTGTTTTTATGGCAGCCCTTCATATGGAATGGAGGAAAGACATGGGCGTCGGCCAGGCCCATGCCCTTGGCGTGCTCCACGAACACAACCACCATTCCGCCAGTCGCCTCCTGCCCGTAAAAAATATTCAAAGCCCGCTCCAAGCCGGACAAAGCCTGCCTGCTGAAGCGGAGCTTGTTACGCGTGGCTATCCCCACCTTGGTGTCCTGCTGCCTGAACGGATCAAGCATGACGCCAGCCACTCCTCACCATCCGAGCAGCTTATTCCCTGTTTTCTTCAAACCATTCCCTATACCAACCCCGGAAGCCTTGCTCCGGCAAGCAGCCTCCACTTGCCGGACAAGCGCAAGCTCCAGGAAAGCCCCCCACCAGTCCGCGCTCCCACGGCCTGAGCAAACCACCAACGCACTTGTGGCAGACAGCTTTCGGTTTTGCCGCCCTTGCCGGCGGTAGTCTCGGCTGACGCCCTTCGCACAAACACCGCAAGACCTGTCCTGAACCCATTGCTGCTTTCAGCCGTTTGCGCCCGCGCACGCTCAAGCCAAAGGTGGACTTATGCTCAAGTATCTGAAAATTCTTTATGTTCAGGTTTTAATTGCAATTTGCATCGGCATTCTGCTTGGACACTTTTACCCGCAGTTGGCAGTAAAAATGCAGCCGCTGGGAGCCGGATTCATCAAGCTCATCAAGATGGTCATTGCCCCGTTGATCTTCTGTACTGTTGTTACCGGCATTGCGGGCATGCAGGACCTGAAAGCGGTAGGCAAAATCGGCGGGCTCTCTCTTGTCTACTTCATGACCATGACGACGCTGGCCCTTATAATAGGCATGGTCGTCGTGAATATCGCGCAGCCGGGCGTGGGCATGAACATTGACGTCAACACTTTTGACGCCAGCGCCAAAGGCCTTGCCGACCAATATGCCAGCAAGGCCAAAGATCAGACGCTTGCGGCCTTTTTTATGAACATCATCCCCAACACCTTTGTTTCTGCCTTCACCAGCGGCGAAATACTCCAGGTGCTGATGGTAGCCATTCTTTTCGCCTTTGCCCTGAATTTCAGTGGCGAAAAGGGGCAGTTGGTGCTTGATTTCGTCAAAAGCTTTTCTGAAGCGCTTTTCAAGCTGATCAACATCATCATGCGCGTTGCCCCCGTGGGCGCATTCGGCGCAATGGCCTTCACCATCGGAAAGGAGGGGCTCGGTTCTGTCGTCTCCCTGGGCGAGTTGATCCTCTGCTTCTACATTACCAGCCTTCTTTTCGTCATTCTCGTCCTCGGCGCTGTGGCCACATATTCCGGCTTCAATATTTTCAAGTTCATCCGCTATATCAAAGAGGAACTGCTCATTGTACTCGGTACATCTTCCTCTGAATCAGTTTTGCCCAACATGCTCGCCAAAATGGAAAAAGTGGGCTGTCAAAAGAGCGTGGTCGATCTCGTCATCCCCACAGGCTATTCCTTCAATCTTGACGGAACGGCCATATACCTGACCATGGCGGCCATATTTCTGGCGCAGGCCACCAACACCGCTCTGACCACAGGCGACCAGCTCACACTGCTCATCATCCTTATCATTTCTTCCAAGGGAGCTGCGGCCGTTACGGGCGGCGGTTTTATCGTGCTTGCCGGATCCATCAGCTCCGTGAGCAGCATCCCCCCGGAAAGCCTTGCCATCATCTTCGGCATTGACCGCTTCATGTCCGAAGCGCGCGCGCTGACCAACCTGGTCGGCAACGGCGTGGCCTCCATTACCATCGCCAAAATAACCGGCAAACTTGATCAGGAACAGTTGCGCCGGGAACTGAACAAAAAACCCGGACAGACACAGGCGGTTATAGAAGAAGATATGGACGAAAGCCCGGTCGTCGTACGCGAAACAAGCATGACTTCGTAGTTGCGGCATGGCAGTCCGCCTGCAGCAATCCGGATCTGGCGCAAACATTGCCGTTCTTGAGCAGATCCGGGCCGCGCAGGGCTGAAGCAGGTTTGCCCGGCAAACCTGTGCCCCCAGGCCGGATGCGCCGCCACTAAAAAA
>NZ_JAHZAA010000024.1:10356-38479 GCF_019424165.1 Desulfovibrio sp.
GAAGAGGCCTTTTTGGGGCAAGCAGGACTTTCCGACGCAAGCAGGCAGACTTACGCTGCCGCATCATTGCAAAAACCTGATGTCTGCCCTGCAAACACATAAACGGAAACAAGACACAGTTAGCATGAACACAACAGTATCGATTAATGTAAAAGCGTGACTATCGAAAGCCAAACAAAAAATATTATATCAACAATAATCCCACAACAACACAAACAACACATTGCATATTACGACAGTACATTGACACAACCCATAACAGCGGATACATTTTTAAAAAATATCATACACATCAACTACAATAAGACCATGACAAACATCACACCATTTCTTGAAAAGGCTGAAAAGTACCACGGTCACATTTGCAGCGGACAGGTTTTGGGCATCCGCATGGCCCTTATGGCCCTGCAACTGCTTGACCTGAAGCCCGAAGATGATCTGCGGGATCTTGTTATTTTTCTGGAAACAGACAGATGCGTGGCTGATGCCGCCTATGTGGTCACAGGCGTGACCCTGGGCCGCAGGCGGGTCAAGGTTTATGGGTACGGCAAAACCGCCATGTCTTTTCTTGACCTCAAAAGCGGCAGGGCTGTCAGGGTCTGTGTAACCACGTCCGACCGCCCTCCCCACCATGCTCCCAAACAGGAGCAGATAGCCTTTTGGGAAAAATACGCTGACGATGATATTTTTTCATGGCAAGAGGTACACATAGACCTGCCGGAAGGCGAACAGCCCGGCCCGCCAGCTCGCGTATGCTCCTGTGCCGCCTGTGGCGAAGACGTGCTGGACTGCAAGGAAGTTGTGCGGGACGGCAAAACCTACTGCCACGCCTGTGCTCACGGCGCCTACTATCGTCCCCTTGAGGCCCGCCATGACTGAGCGCTGGTTTCTGTATGACGCATTGCTTGACTCTGTGCCCGGCACCGCTCTGGTCAAGGCATTTACCTACGGCAAACATTGGCTCATGCTGGAGTCAGACAGCGGCGGCATAGGGCTGGCGCAGCATTTTCCCCTTGCTCAGGGCATGGATGACTCTTGCCTGTCGCGCTACGACATCGTGGGCCAGCCTTTGCGCCGGGTGGCAGAGCAGGTAAAATCGTGGGACTTCAACGCCGCTTCCATCGGCCTTGCCGCCCTGAACGCAGCCAACAACACGCTGGCCCTTGTACAGCAAAGCCCATTGCGCGCGGCACTGGACCGTTACCACGGGAATGCGTTTGACTTTTTTCTTTCAGAAGCAAACGGTAAAAAAGTGGCTGTGATCGGGCATTTCCCAGGTCTTGCGCAGCTACAGCAGCGCTGTGAGCTTTCAATCCTTGAGCGCCAGCCCCGTCCGGGAGATTTTCCGGACACGGCAGCGGAATATATTCTACCGCACCAGGACCTTGTTTTTATTACCGGCACTACCTTTATCAACAAAACCATCACCAGGCTGCTGGAATTGACCTCGAAAGCCAAGGTCTGCCTGGTAGGCCCGAGCACCCCAATGAATCCCCTGCTCTTCGCCCACGGGCTAAGCTCCCTTTCGGGTCTGGTTGTGGTTGATGCTGACGGGGTAGCCGCTGCCCTCAAGGATGACGACTGCGAAGCCATCTTCTCCCGGGGCGGTCGAAAGGTAAATATGGTGGCCGAATCATGCCTGTAACGATACGTACTTTTGAAGACCTTTGGGTTGACTACCAGCCGGAACGAACCGGCATGGCAGATTTTTGGGACAAACGCGCGCCCTCGTTCAACGATCACGTCCGGCGCGATGCGTCACGCGAGCACCGGCGCCTCCTTGTAGGGCATATCGCCCGCAAGGCGCAGCTTGATCCGTCGGAGGCCGTACTTGATATCGGTTGTGGTCCCGGCAGTCACGCCCTGGAACTGGCCCCGCTGGCGGGAAGTGTGGAAGGCTTCGACATAGCCCCTAAAATGGTAGAACTCGCCAAAGAAAACGCTGCACGGGACGGTTGCGCCAACGCGCATTTTCAGGTGCTGGACTGGAGCCATGCGAACCTGGACGGCCTGGGTTGGAGAAAAAAATTTCAACTGGTTCTTGCCTCCAGAACCCCGGCAGTCAATGACCGGGCCGCGCTGGAAAAAATGATCGCCGCCTCCTGCGGCTATTGCTGCATGATAAGCCAGGTCGATACCCGCCACTCGGTTCGTGACCATCTAAAGACACTGGTTGACTGGGATGCACATAAAGAACGCATAAGCCGCAGCTTTTATTGCGCCTTCAATCTTCTTTGGCTGATGGGGTATTACCCCGAAGTGGAATATATGGACAGGGCATGGGAGAGCGACAGCAGCCTTGAAGAGGCGGAACTGATGTATCTGCGCTACTTTGAAAGCATGGGACCGCTCACCCCGCAGCAAAAAGAACGTCTGACCCGCACACTGGCGGAGATCAGCCGTGACGGACGGGTGCATGAAAGTGTGCAGTCAAAGGTAGCCATCATGTTCTGGGCCGTCTAGAGCAGAATACTTTTACGGCTATACATTCTCAAAGGTTACGTGCCGCTCGTTATGGCACGTAACCACGCAAACAGGTTGCGCGGCACGGGGGAGATTACCAGTCGAGCCAAGAAAGCTCGCACAGCAGGGCCGTGCCTGCCTCACAACCGCAACGCACCCGGATATCCTTGGGGCGATCCGGCAGGCTGCCCAATACCGGCAACAAGAGCATTGCAACTGTTCATTGCTCTAAACGCCTGCCTGAAGGCCGCAGTTAGGGAGTCCCGGCCTGCCAGGCCGCCTCCGCCGCAGTCTTGTCAGTAAAAACATACAGATTCTTTCCTGACCGCAGGGCTTCGGCATCAACACCGCTTTTCAACTGTTTTTCCAGAACATCCACCAACGTTCCGTGATCTTTTTTCGTGGGCAGATCCATATTTCTGGCCATAAAACCGTTAAGAGCCACGCGGTACGTCCTGTCCGGCTGCAACGGGTCTCCGTCTGCGAGACGAAGGCCGGCCACATGCAGAGCACCTGCTCCATCCCGCCAGGCCCAGGCAGTGAGTCCGTAGAACTGCGGCAGGCCACGCCCGCCATGGCCTGCACCGCGCATGAGAATTCCGGCAATCTGCCTGCCTGTCATGTCGGCTGTAACCAGGGTGTCGCCAAAGGGCAAAACATCATGCAGATCGCGCAGGCGCACAGGCCCGCCGGGCAGCCCAGCGCGTATGCCGCCAGGATTGTGCAGGGCAATAGCAGCACCGGTGGCCTTTGCCATGCCCTCGCAAATAAGGCGGCCCAGAGGCGTACTGTCCTTTCGCAATCGCCGGTCGCTGAAAATACTGTCATCGGGGGAAGTAAAAAGCACTTCCGCAAAGCCCCATGCGGTATCAAGCTGACGTATGCTTTCCGCCATGGCCCTGTCCGGCACGACACCTGCCACGTCATCATACGCCCTCAACGCCATGTCGCCTCCCTTGCCGTCAAGGGTGATCTCCATGACATGCTCCAGATAACGTCCGCCGTTGGCATACATTGCCCCGTATTGGCGGCTCGGGGATACGGCCTGATGGCTGTGCCCGTCTGCCACAAAATCCACGTTGGGTACGGCGGCCACATCAGGTCCTGTAATACGACCATCCCTGTCGCCCTGCGGCCCCGCATGGCCGAGGTGACTCAGCACTATAACGATATCTTCCGGCCGGTCATAGGGCGCAAGCGAATGCGTCAGCCGCTCCAGAATGGCTTTTTTGGTGTCTTCCGGCGTGGGTTTCAGACCGAAATCATACTCTTTTAGCACCTGCCGCATGCCGGGTTTCACCGTATAGGGCGTGATGACGCCAGTGACAATAACGCGCAGGCCGCGCTTATTTTCCGATGTTTCGTCATAAATAACCACAGGCTCTGTAACCATGCCCGGTGTATCTGCCCCCTTGTATGTAAGATTTTCGGCCACGGCATCAACCTTGCCCGGGCTGTTTTCGCGCACCAGACGCAGCAGTTCATTGCCGTAGTACAAAGGCCCTTCAGATGCGGCATAGTCAAAGGCGTGGTTTCCCGGCGTAAGCACGCGGTAGCCCACCTGCCCCATAAGTTTTGCCACTGAGCGGCCCTTGTCTTTCTGTGCATAGGCGCTGCCGCTGAAAGCGTCTCCCGCATCCAGGATAAAAACCGTATGCCCCTCGGCCCTCGCGCTATCGGCCAATGCCTTGAGCCGGGCGTAGCCGATGCGCTTTTTTTCCGGATTGTCGGCTACATGGCCATGAACATCATTGGTGATAAATATTTTTATGTCCGCCAGGGCCGGAACCGCAGTACAAAGCAGAAGAAAAAAAAGCAGAATTCTTGCAAAAAACATGATCACCTCACTACCTCAGGCTGAACTGCACCGGCATGATTACCCGCGCCGGTTCCGGCGGCGCGGCAAAAGGCGCTGCGCTGCGCACTGCCTCAAGGGCGGATTCGTCCAGCAGAGGATAGCCGCTGCTTTTACTGACTGCGACATCCCTGACCCTGCCGTCCTGTTGTATGGTAAAAGATACCGTCACCATGCCCTGAATTCCCATGCGCTTGGCCTGCGGGTTGTAAACCAGATACTGCCTGACGCGCTTTTTGATATATTCGTAATTACCTTTCAGATATCCGGCGGAGCTTCCTGACGCGGCAGCACTGCCTTCGCCGCTTGCGCCGCCCTTTTCTCCCCCCTGACCGCCGCGCCCCGCAGCTATGCCGGGCTGTTCGTGGCCCGCGCCGGAGGTTTTTTCGCCATTTTGCCCCCTGCCATCACGGCTGACCCGCGCATGCTCGGGAACGGCTTTTTCTATGGCGGCCCTCCCGGCCTTTCGGCTTTTGGGTCTGGTTTTCTGTTCGTCTTTTTTCGTGCGCACGGGAATGGCCGTGGCAGCAGTAACAGGGGGCTCCGGCGCAGCCGGGGCGGCATCAGGCTGTTTCAGATCAGGGTTTGCGGCATGAGTGGTATCTGGGGCGGGCGTGCTTGCGGGAGGTTCAGCGGTTTCGTCGGCCAGAGCCGGTACAGATGGGGATGCGGCGTCAGCAGCAGCATGCGATGAGGCAGAAAAATCCCCGCCGCCGGAATCGCCCGGTGGCCCGGACAGCAGGCTTACCGTAATATACCCGCCCGTGCCTGCGCCTTGCCCCATGCCCGATGCAGGAACGGCCAGAAACCACAAGACGGCAAGCACAGCAGTATGCAGAACCAAAGAAAGCAGAAAAAACATCATGTTACCTGAAAACACCGTTGTGACGCACACCTGCTCAGCCCCGGGCATGCTGAGATGTTTTTCTGCAGCACCGTGATTTTTCATGATGTGCTGGTCCCGGTCAGGCGCATCCATACTTCGGCCTTGGGCGGCAATTCATAAAGTTTCCGCACCTGCTCCTCGGTAATGACCGAAGCCACAGGGCCATCCGCCACCAGCATGCCGTCTTTCAAAAGCACCGCCCGCCCGCCAAGATAAACGGCCTGCTCCGGGTGGTGCGTGGTAAGCAGTATGGCCGGGCCGGAGCACGCAAGTTCACCAATAAGATCAAGCAGGTGAAACTGGTTACCATAGTCCAGGCCCGTAACAGGTTCATCCATCACAAGCGCCGCACAGTCTTGCGCCAGCGCGCGCGCAATCAGCACCATCTGGCGCTGCCCGCCGGAAAGCTCCAGATACGACCTGTCCGCCAGGTGGGTCAGGCGCACCTTTTCCAGCGCCCCCATAGCCCACTCCCGATCCTCTGCAGAAAAGCGCAGCCAGGGGCTGCGCGCGGTACGGCCCATAAGCACCACGTCCAGCACCTGAAAGCCGAAAACGCCCGTATGCTGCTGCGGCACATAGGCAAGACTGCGGGCCAGACTGCGCCGCCTGATTTTTTCCAGAGGGCAACCGTCCAGCACAATGCTTCCGGACGGTGCGGGCAAAAGCCCAAGAAGCGCCCGAAGCAGTGTTGTTTTGCCGCAACCATTGGGGCCGAGCACATTGACCACCTCGCCCCTGTCCACATGCAAGGAAATATTTTTCAGCACCGGCGGGGCGCGGTGATAGCTGACGGTAAGATTGCGTATTTCTATCATCGCCGCTTCCAGTCGTACCACAGGCTGAAGGCAAAAAGCGGCATGCTTATGAGTGATGTGGCAATGCCCAGCGGAAGCTCCACAGTCCAGACAGAGCGTATGAGCGTGTCTGTAAGCAGCACAAAAAGCGCGCCGCCCATGGCCGATGCTGTAAGCCCCACCCTGTTGTCCGGCCCGCTTATGAAGCGCATGACATGCGGAATAACCAGCCCCACCCAGTTAATGACCCCGGCAAGCACCACCGTAAGCGAGCAGACAAGTGTTGCCGCCCCGATAAGGCGCAGCTTCATGGCCGTGCTCTGTACTCCCAGTGTACGGGCTTCATCGTCCCCCATGGCGAGAGCGTTTACCGCTTTGCCGTTGAGGCAGATATAGATAAGGCCGATCAGCATGAGGGGTGCGCTCCAGGCCAGTTGATGCGGCTCCGTGCGGGACAGCGTACCCATAAGCCAGTACACAAGCTCCGGCAGTTGACGGTTGGGGTCGGCCACATACTGCACAAGAGAAGTCAGAGCCACAAAAAACGAACTGCTTACAAGGCCGCCCACCACAAGCGCCAAAAACCGCGCCCTGGGGTAGAGCCATGCAAAAAAGAGAGAAAGCCCCACGCCCAGCGTGCCGCCCGCAAAGGAAAAAGCCTGTGTCAGCGGCCAGGAAGAAAAAAACACAATGCCTATGGCCGCGCCAAAAGCAGCCCCGTGCTGCACACCCAGTATGCCAGGCGACACAAGAGGATTCTGAAACATGTTCTGGTATACCGTACCCGAAGCGGACAGGCAGGCCCCCACCAGCAGGGCTGAGCCGATACGCGGCAGGCGCAGATCAAAAAACAAAAAAAGGTGCCTGCGCTGCTCGTCATCCAGCGGACGCCCCGCCCAGGCGTCCAGCAGGCTGCGGCAAAGATCGCCCAGGGGCAGCGGATAGCGCCCCATGGGCAGGGCAAACACAATGGCCGCCAGCAAAAGCAGGGCAAGCACGAACAGCGTTTTTCTAGAATGTGCCATATGGCTCAAAAAGATCGTTCACCTGGGCGTTATCAAGGTCCAGGTTGAAGAAAAGTTTCATAAAATGCCTGCTCTCTGCCTTGATATCTACCGGATAAAGATCGGGATGCAGCCTGTTTGCAAGCCACTGCACGCCCAGCAGGCGCATATAGGTGGCGGGACGCTCCAGCCAGCTGAACGGGCCGCGCGGCATAAAATACACCCTGCCCTCGCGCACAGCGGACAGAGCAGCCCACTTGGCATCTGTGGGAATACGCCGCATGAGCGCCGGATGAAAAACCAGTATCGCCTCCGGGTCATAGGCCATCAACTGCTCAAAAGTTACGCGCAAAAAAGCTTCTTCCGCTCCGGGCGGGCAGTCATGCACGCTTACGGCGCCGGCGGCGGCAAACACCTCTGCACGCCTGGATTGACGGCAGATGGAGGCCAGGCCGTCAGCCTCAAGGGCCACGTAAATCCTTGTCCGTTTTTCCTGGGGCAACTCCTTCATTGCGCGAGATACTTTTTCAAGCGTCTCGGATGCATAGGCGGCCAAGGCCGCCCCACGCTCTTCACGGCCATAGGCTCGGCCCATGGCCAGAAAACAGGGGGCCATGTCTGCCAGCCTTGCGCCGGGTATGCTGGTGACCTGCATGCCCAGGCTGGTCAGGGTCTGCTCGATGGGCAGATGGTCATGAGCGCCCATGGAAAGATAAAAAGCTTTCTTGACGCCGCTGGCCAGCAGCATTTCCCTGTCGGGGATAAAGCCCTGCCCGTACCAGCCGCCCAGAACCGGCAGGTCATGGTAGCGGACAGGAATAAATTTTTTCTCATAATCCCGGAGAGGCGTATTCCAGCCCGCCAGCAGTTCCGGTGCAAGGGCGTACAGAGTGAACGTGGAAGGCGGGGTGGCGCAATAGATGCTGCGTGCGCCCTCTGCGTGTCTTCCGCTTTCGGAAGCTGCGGCCATATCTGTTGCCGCGCCAACCCAAAGCGGCATGACAAGCAACGCAAGCAGCCCTATGGCAATACATCTGCTCCGCATATGCACCATCCTTTTTGCGTGCCGCTCCGGAAAATGGCCGGACCGACGGCAGCGCCCGGCCGGGGTATCCTCGCCATGCAACATGACCGGGTACGCTGAGTGAAGACTCTTCAGCGGCGGCACCAAATAGCCATTCCGTTTCTGCCGCATGCGAAACCGGCCAGCAAACAAACCGCCGATAATCCGTCCAAGAGATATGCTTCAGCCGTTACACGCAAGGGCAACGGCTGAAGCAACAGGAATGTTCCGTCAGTCAGGCCTATGGAAAACAGTACCTAGAAGTTGGCGCTCACGCCCACAAAGAAGTTTCGGCCCTGTTCGGGATAATACGCGCTGTACGCGTATTCCTGGTCAAAAAGGTTTCTCACGCCCGCTTCCACCGAAAAGTTTTTGGTGATGTCGTACACAGCCTTGATATCCACGGTGGCGAAGTTGGGAGACTTTCTGTACGGCCCGTCATCCGCTGAAGTACTCCAGTAAAAACCGCTGCTGATATTGACCTGAGGAATAACGGAAAGCCCTTCCACAGGAGAAACAACCGCATAAAGAGTACTCGTCATTTCCGGCAGTTGAGTGAGTTTTTCGTCATTGGTGCAGTTATCCCAGCGCATATAGTTGAACACGCCGCCCGCACTCAGGTACTGGCTGATAACGGCCTCTGCCCCCGCCTCAAAGCCGTAAAAAGTGGCCCTGTTGAGGTTTTCAAAATACATGGCCCCTTTCGGCCCCTTGGACGTAATCATGTCGTTAATGTCACTGTAGTACACGCTGGTGTTGAGCTTGAGCCAGTCGCCGATAAGGCCCTTGTAGCCAAGCTCATAGTGGTAGGCGTGTTCGGGGTTCAGGTCCGGGTTGGCAGGGGCATCACCGCTTCTGTAATATCTTTCGCGCATGGTGGCGAAACGGGATTTTTTCGCAAAAGTGGCAAAAATTTCATGTCGTTCCGTAAGGTCGTAAAACGCGCCTACCTGGTAGTTGAACAGGGTTTTGGTGTCGTCCAGACCATTCTTGTACGAATGCATGCCGCCGGTATTATGATCCCGGCTTTCAAGCGTCATGGGGGTCATAGTACTGAGGCTTGTGCCAAAAACCAGCGTCAGGCGGTCAAAGGGCTTGAGCGTATATTCCGCGCCAAAGTCCCAGTAGCCCTCTGTGATATGCTCATCAAGCTCATCGCCGATGTCGGCCTTTTTCTTTTTTTTGTTCTTGGGCAGGCCGCTATCATCAAATACTGCATAATCATTGTATTCTTTATGGGAAAGAATGCGGTAACCGGCAGAAAGTGCCAGCTTGTTGGCCGTATTGAACGTATAGTCAAAGGTTAATTGTCCGCCCACTGTATACTGGTCGTACTTTTTATCAGGATAGTCCCTTTTGGTCATGCTGATATCGGTATAGCTTTCGGATTTATCCTGATGCCAGTCGTAATACACCACGGCCTTCAGGTGGGCCTGCTTGCTCAGGTTAAAGTTGGCGTTGGCATAAAGACGGCTGGTTTCATATTCCGGCCAGTACCATGAGCGCTGAAAAGGATATGCCTGTTTGCCGCTGGCATCGGTACGGTACTGGGCTGCATCGAAGGGCTGGCCCTTTTTAAAGCTTTGCCGCATGTAGCCTACCATAATGTCCACATCATCGGTGGGGGTCCAACCGCCGATGATGTTGGCACTCATGTTCTTGTGGTCGGAATTTTTCCGGCGTCCCGTACCCTGCTGGGGAGCAGCGTCAAAGCCTTCCGGCAGAGTGAAAAAATCCTGTTTGTCATAAACGAAGGTGCCTTTCAGATAGTAGAGGTCTTGCCTCGTGCCGATGCTGGCGGCAACCATTCTGCCCTGATCATGCATCCTGCGATCAAAAAAATTCATATATTTTGCGGAAAACTCAAACTCTTTTCTGGGTTTGGCAGTACGCAGGTTCACCACACCAGCCAGGTTGTTATTACTTGCAAGCAACGGCGAACTGTAGCCCTTGGACACATCTACCGATTCAAGGCCATAGGTCAGTGTGTTATTGTAATCCCATTCATTACGATATGCCGTGGCTACAGGTATATCATCAATATACATACCCACCTGGTAACGGTTTGAACCGCGGATGCTTATGGTTCCTTCGTTACGACCGGCAGAAGTCTGTAAATATACGCCCTGTACCCCTCTGAGTGCTTCCCACAGGTTAAGGGCCGTTTTTCTTTCCATATCTGTCTGGGTGATATGGTCAATGGTATTCTTTGGCTCTGTCATCTCAAGCGGCGTCAACAAAACTTCCGTGGCCCCCTCTTCCTGCGCCCATGCGCCACTTGCCTGCAACAGCAGTATCGCGAGCAGGAATAACACGCGCCTACAACTCATATGCCCTCCAGTTATTGAAATAACAGAAAGAAAAACCTGTCCATATCCAGGCAAAGGACAGTTGCTCCACACAAGACATTCTCTATCAGATGGAATTTTAATTTCATTTGAGTACATATGATGGTTTTAAGTCGCAACTCGGTAGCGATATTTTTTTAATCGTGAATACAAAATAATTTTTTTCGGACAAACTATATTTAATTAATATGTATTTAACAATTTAAAAACACCATGAATGATTATTTTCACATGAGATATAAAAAAATATATCTGCGTTATCCACAATACGCATTCCGTAGCTCCACCTTCAACTTGATGGATCAATTTAAAGAGCCGATTTCAGACAGTCGGCCACAAACAAGCAGTGAACCACGCTGTAGCCGTCTGCACGCATACTGGCCGGGATGGCTGCGTACCTGTTGCTGGCGGCACCTGAGCCCGTGCGGGTATCGTGTTTTTGCTGGAATACAGGCCAGTGGCGAGGCTTCAGGGAGCATCATGAACCTGAAACACGAAAAGCAACTTTTACTATCAACGGATGTGCGGCCAGAACACATAGATTTTCAAAACAATCCTGCCCTTCTCAACGCACGGGAATAATGTCACCAAAAAAAAATGATTTGTTGACAATTTCTTGCCTCAAACGCGTTGTTTGATATAACACAACGAAATGCCCAACGCGGTTCATGAGAGTAGCATGACAATAACCGCGCCGTGTTTTTCAGGCGGCCTGTATGGGGCTTTCCGTTGCCGCAAAAAACGCGCTGCTGGTTTTGCCTGTACGAGATGCAGGCTGTTCCGGCTGTAGACGCCGGCGGTACAACGGTCTTTACAGAGTGAATACAGGCGAGCGCTGCCTGGCGGCAAACGGCAGCCTTAACCCGGCACTGCCCCTGAAGCAGCAACATCATAATGGAGAGAATATGAATTATTCTGATATACTTATTCCGGTTGACGGCTCTGAAGACGCAAAGGCCGCCTGCCGTGTTGCTGCCCAGTTGACGGCAGCCATTCCCGGCAGAGAAACACTCCACATTTTGCACTGCATTGCGCCTATTCCCAGCCTGATCGGGGGCGAACAGCGCGAAAAACTCAAGCAGGAACACGAAAAAGATGCCGAAGCCCTTTTTGAAAGCATCCGAGCCGAACTGGGTAAAGTGGATTGCGATATAAAGACCTACATCCGGTATGGCGAAACTGCAGAAGCCATTGTAGACGCAGCCAAGGAACTTGGCTGCACCATGATAATCATGGGTACACGCGGAATCAGCGAAATAAAGAGCATCGTCCTCGGCAGTGTGAGCCATCATGTGCTGCGCCATGCTTCCATTCCGGTATTGCTGGTGAACAGAAACAATTCTACACGGTAACGAGACAGACCGGGGCTACCCGCCGGAGACCTGCGGCTTCCGGCACATTTCTGTTGCCGGGGCAGCTCCCGCGTTCCGGCAGCATAGAACAATGAAAGGGATAAACTGTTTTTGACTGTTGCTTACGGATATCTGCATATCCGGCAGGCTGAAGCCCATGCGGTTTGGGCAACCAGGCTGTAGGGCAGCATAAGGCATGACGCATTCTTAGACTTCTAGAGTAATTATGCTGAGACACTTAACCTCCTTTGCCGCGCTTTCCGTACTGCTTCTTCTTCCTGCGACAGTTTTTGCCGCCCAGGGTCACCCCACGGTTCCCGGCGCAGAACTACCCGTCTACTGGGCAGCGCCTTTTGCGTGCATGCTGCTTTCCATCGCTGTGATGCCCCTTTTCGCACCGCATTTCTGGGAACATAACTTCGGCAAGATATCCATATTCTGGGCTTTGGCTTTTCTTGTTCCCTGTGCGCTCACATTTGGCTTTTCCGTAGCCCTGTACGAACTTCTGCATATCATACTGCTGGACTACGTACCTTTTATCATTCTGCTTTTTGCTCTCTTTACCGTGGCAGGCGGTGTGCGCCTGAAAGGCTCGCTCACCGGCACTCCACTGGTAAACACGGGCCTGCTGGCCGTGGGAACCGTGCTTGCCAGCTGGATGGGAACCACCGGCGCGGCCATGCTGCTCATCCGCCCGCTTTTGCGGGCCAATGCCCATCGCCGGTATAAAACCCACAGTGTGGTCTTTTTCATTTTTCTTGTAGCCAACATTGGCGGTTCCCTTACCCCGCTGGGCGACCCCCCGTTGTTTCTGGGTTTTCTGAAGGGTGTGAGCTTCTTCTGGACCACAACCAACCTGTTCTTTAAAACCCTGCTGCTTTCGGTTATCCTGCTGCTTATTTATGTGGCTCTTGATTCCTGGCTTTACGCCAAGGAAGGCAAGCCGGTTCCGCCTTCTGACGACAAAAATTCCACTGAAAAACTGGGCCTTGACGGTAAAATCAACCTCCTTTTCCTGTTAGGCGTGGTGATGGCGGTGCTGGCTTCTGGCCTTTGGCCCATGGGAGTGCTGGTGGAACTGTATGGAGTTCCCATTGAAGGGCAGAATCTGCTGCGCGACGTGCTGCTGCTGTGCATTGCCGGGCTTTCCCTGCGCTTCACCGACCAGACCTGCCGCAAGCTCAACGACTTTTCCTGGGCGCCCATTGCAGAGGTGGCCAAGATTTTCCTCGGCATCTTTATCAGCATGATTCCGGCCATCGCCATTCTGAAGGCCGGAACAGACGGTGCGCTTTCAGGGCTTATCCAGCTTGTGTCCAGTGACGGGCAGCCGAACAACGCCATGTACTTCTGGCTTACAGGCCTGCTGTCGAGTTTTCTGGACAATGCGCCCACCTACGTGGTGTTCTTTAATACCGCCGGCGGCGATGCCGCGCACCTTATGTACGACGTTCCGGCGACGCTGGCTGCCATTTCAGCAGGCGCAGTCTTTATGGGGGCCAATACCTACATCGGCAACGCGCCCAATTTTATGGTCCGGGCCATCGCCGAAAACCAGGGCGTGCGCATGCCCAGTTTTTTCGGCTACATGGCGTGGTCTGTGGGCATACTTGTTCCCCTGTTCCTCTTGCTGACATGGCTGTTTTTCTAAAAAACACATGTCACCGCAGCCCGGCTGAACCTTTCTGAGGCAAGCCGCAACCGGGACATACCGAATGACAAAAAGGGCGGGGAACAATGCGTTCCCCGCCCTGATCTTTTGCGCCACCCCTTTCCGGCCGGACCCTGCTCGCCGGGCAGGCGGCATAAACGGATGCAATGAGAGTATTCTGGCGTTAACCGCTCAAAAAGCGCAACACCGCCTGCAACCTCAGCCTGACACGCCACGCAGGCGGCCATCTGCTTGCCGTTGCAGCAAGCAATCATTTTGAAATCTTGATGGCAGAGGGTTATTCACAAAAAAGGGCGGAAACCCGCCCTCTTGTTTTATTCTTTTTTGCTTTTTTTCCCGGCTTCCAGCCTGTGCCGCAGGATGCTCACAGGATGCAGACAGTCTTTGCCGCTGCCATGCCTGATCTGCACACGGCAGGTTCCGCACTCTGAAGCGGAAATATCCGCGCCGCTTTCCCTGACAGCAGCAAAAAGCTCGGCCCCGACCTCTTGAGCGATGTCATATTTTTCAGTTTTAAAGCCATAGCTGCCGGAAATGCCGCAGCAACCGGCATGTGCATCGCTGACACTGACTCCGGGCAACCGCCGCAAAAGCTCAAGGCTGGGCAGGCCGTTGCCTTGAGCCCGCAAATGGCAGGGGGCATGATAGATGATCTTCATGTCCGGCTGATCTTGCAGGGATTTGTCTGAAGACGTGTCCAGATCTCCGGAATCGGCGCAAGCCAGCAAAAAGTCCTGCGCATCGTCCAGGCGGCATGCGCCATACTTTTCGTCCAGGTCAGGAAAATATTCGGGCAGATCCACACGGAACATGAGGGCGCAACTGGGGCAGCCCGTAACCACCGGCAGGCCCTGATCACGCCACTGCGCCAGTGCGCGCAGGTTGTGCTCGGCATTGCTTCTGGCGTGCTGCCAAAAGCCGTTGGCGACCATCGGCAGGCCGCAGCATACAATATCTTGCGGCACGATAACCTTGTAGCCCGCCCGGTTCATGGCCCAGATCATGTCCAGCCCGGTTTGCGGATCATACACATCCACATAGCAGCCGGGATAAAAAACCACATTACGCCCGGTTTCCGGCTGTTTCACCCGACGCGCCAATGTGCGGAAATTACGGCCGGCAAAAGCGGGCAAGGGGGCGCGCTTGTGTATGCCGAGTTTGTGCAGCACCTGCCGCGTCACCGGATTGAGCATGCCAAAGTTTTTAAGCGCCGCAGGGATAAGGTGCAGCCACTTTGCCATCAGTTCGCCATGCCCCAAAATCCAGTCGCGCAGGCCGGGAGGCGTTTTTTTACACTGGTCGGCCCGGGCCATCATGTTCAGGCTGGAGACAGGTACGCCGTGCGGGCAGGTGATATCGCAATTTTTGCAGTTGGAGCAATAGTGCAGAGACGGGTCTTCATTCAGCCCCAGCAGACGGAAACGCTCATAGGCAGGGCCGATCATGCGGGGGCCAAGAAACTTTGAAGTAGCGTCAGCCACGGGGCAATGCACAACGCAGGTGGTGCAGGCGATGCAGTGATCGGGATTTATGCGCGTGCTCATATGCTTTCCTCCGAAGCTGCCGCCGCGGCCATACGCCCGGCCTGCCAGCCGGTGGCAACGGCAACGCCATGACCACTTTTTTCCGTTGCATAATCGTAGCCGCCGAGGCTGCGTCCCGCAAAAAAAACGTTATTCCAGCAAACAGCGGCCTGAGAGCTTACCGGGCGCATGGTACTGTCCACACGCACTCCCATGCGGGCAAACAGGTGCTTGCCGAAAAGTTCGGCTTCCGACCACAGTTCCACATCATCCGGCACGGCAATATCCAGCCCCATGATGCTTTCACGCGCGGAACCGGGAGCCAGGTCAAGCCCGCCCCCCAGAATACCGCCTGTAGCCAGTACAAACGTGCGGGCCTCGTGGCGGCGCTCCTGACCGGAGGCTTCCGCCACAAGCGCAGTGCATTTTTTACCGGCAGTTTCAGCGTGAAGCACCCTGGCATTTTCAAAAAGTTCAAAATCATATTCCCGCAAGGCCCGCAAAAGTGCATCGCGCAGCCTCAGCCCACCCACTCCCGGAGGGATGGACAACATTTCCACAACAGGGCATTCCGCAGCAGCTTCAACGGCCTGCCAGGCATCCGGCCGGGCCTTGCTGCCGCAGACGGGCGGTAACAGAACAAGATCACAGGAGCCTGCATGGGGCTTCAGGGCTTCAAGCAGCCATTGGCGGCTTTGCGGTTTCTCCATCAGGCGCGCGAGGTCAAGAGCCGTCGCGCTGCGGTGCGTTTCGCCCAGGGGTGAAGGCACGGTCATCTGGGCGAACTCCCTGTCGGCCCAGGCCCTGTAACGACGCAACTGGCTTATGACAAGTGCCGGGCGGCAGTCGCGCAGCCCTTCCACGCTGACCACAAGAACGCGGCGCGCCTCGGCAAGAGCTTTGATGTTCACCCCTGCGGGCAACAGATGTGTCGGCTTGAGCGTCCCCATAATGGTAGGTATCTGCACATTGCAGGTCTGCCCCGCCGGAGTGGACGCGGCCTGCATGGGCCATTGCCGGGCTTCCATCTGGCGCTGGAAAAACGCGATGGCTTCGCGCACACATTCCGCCCCCATAAGCCGGTACGGATGTTCGGCAGGCAAAAGTGCCATGCCCGCCCAGGGGTCTGACACAGATCCGCCGTCAGCATAGGCCAGAATGTCAACATTACCGCCGCTTATGGCGAGGGACCCCATGCCCGTGGTGAGCATGCGGACCTTTTTACCCTGGCTCGCGGCAGTAAGGGCGGCCACAAGCCCGGCCATGCCGGAACCGGCCACAAGTACGTCAACGGTCCTGCTCATGAGCGGCTCCATCCAGGTTGAGGGTAGTAGCATAAATGGCACGGCTCAGTTCCATTTCACGGGCCTGCATGCCCCACAGGGCAAAACGCAGCCCGCCCCACCGCTCCTGAAGAAAACGCCGGACATTGTCCGTGGGCGTCAGCTCAAGCTGCACGCCGTGCTCGGCAAGAGCACCAACCGTGCGCAGGGAACAAAACGCTCCCTGACAGGTTCCCATGCCAAGGCGCGTACGCAAACGTATGTCTGTAAGGGAATATGTGGCAGGCTGGCGCGCCACGTATTCAATTTCAGCCAGACTCACCATCTCGCATTCGCAAATCAACGGATTGCCCGCCTGCTGCTCGGCCAGTTCCAGCACTGCCGGGAGGTCGTCGCCAAGGCGGTCGGCCATGAGATTTAGCCCCTGCATGGGAAAAAAGCGGGCCGCCCGTTTGAGCGTAGCTTCGTCCGCGTCCGGCACAAGGGCTTCTGTAGCCGTGCGGCAGACAGCACTATGCCCCAGCTTGGTGCAAACACGGTCAACAACGCGCTCTGCCATAAGGCGATAGGTAGTAAGCTTGCCGCCGAAAATGCTGACCATGCCCTCAAGGCCTTCATCCGCATGATCCACAATATGAAAATTGCGGCTGGCCTTACGCCCTGCCGCTCCGCCCGGGGTATACAACGGGCGTGTGCCTGCAAAAGCGCGCAGGATACGGTACTGACGCACCTGGGGGAAAAGTGGCTCACCGATATCAAGCAGGCGCAGCACCTCTTCAGTCGTGGGTGTGGTGTCGTCCGGCCTGTCTGTGGATGCGGACGTGGTGCCGAGAATGGTGATGGAACCGTGCGGCACAAAAATATCCCCGTCGCCACTGGGATGCAGACGGTTGATGACTCTGGAGGTAAAACGGTGGTTAAAAACCACCAGCGTTCCCCTGTCGGGCGAAAGCGCCACATCAAGGCCCGCCATGCCCGCAATGCGCCCGGCCCACGAGCCTGCCGCATTGATCACGCACTGACAGGCGATTTCAACGGTTGCCCCGGTATGACGGTCAACTGCTGTAACGCCGCACACGCGGCCATTGCGCAGCTTTATGGCGGTGGCCTCATGGTAGGTGAGCATGCGTCCGCCATGCCGGCGGGCCGACATGGCGTTGTGCAGCACCAGACGAAAACCGTCGACACAGGAATCAGGCACGCGAAAAACCCGGCGAACCTCAGGCGAAAGATTCGGCTCCAGCCGCAAGGCCTCGGCAACTTCAATTTCCTGCGCGTCAATGCCTGCCTCGCGACAGCCCGTCACAAATTTTTCAACGTATGCGGGGTCGTCCTGCGGCGTAAGCGCGAAAAAACCTTCGGTTTCCTCAACGCATTGCCTGCCGATACGACGCACGATCATATTTTCTTCAATGCATTCCCGGGCGGATTCATTGTCATTGACGACATAACGCGCTCCGCTGTGCAGCAGACCATGAAAGCGTGAACTGGTGCCGTGGGCGATGCCCCCCTGCTCAAGCAGAATGGCGGGAATGCCCCGCATGCACAGGTCGCGCAACGCACCGATGCCGGTCGCGCCGCCTCCAATGACTACAACGGTTGTTTCCAGCATGCAGTCTCCTGATATATATGTAGCTTATGCAACCATGTCCGGATAGAATCGGTGGGCCGCTCTGGTTCGAACCGGCCTTGCAGGGCAGGATGACATCTGTTTTTTCTGCCTGATATGTTGAGCTTTTTGCTGTTGTGCGTCAAGCTTGCGAATCTTATTAAAAAATTGACTCCATCCCGCCTGCTCTTCATATTTTCACCAAGAAACGGGATGAAAACGCGGCACGCAATACAAGAGAAAGGAATGCCATGAACTGGTCAAAGAAACGCTGTATGATTCTGGATATGGACGGAACCGTGTACCTTGGGCATATCCCCATTGAAGGGGCCGTAAGCTTTATACAGCGCCACTGGCAGAACCTGGATTTTTATTTTCTCAGCAACAATACGTCCAAATCCCCTGCAAGTTATGTGGAAAAACTCCAGGGCATGGGCATACCCGCCAGTATTGAGCGCATGCTCTCGCCGGTAAGCCCGCTGGTAGATTTTCTGCGGGCCAACAAGATCAGCCGCGCCTACCCTGTGGGCAACAGCGATTTTCAGCACGACCTGCAAGGCCGCATGCCCGAACTGCAACTGACGGAGGATGGCGCACAGGCGGTCATTCTGGCCTATGATACCGAACTGACCTACGAAAAACTGGCCCGGTCAGCCCTGTTGCTTCAAGATGACAAAGTGCTCTTTCTGGCAACACACCCCGACCTTGTATGTCCCTCCCCCGAAGGCCCCCTGCCCGATGTGGGCAGTTTCATCAGCCTGTACCAGACCGCCACCGGGCGCAGCCCGCAACACGTTTTCGGCAAACCTGATCCCACAGTGCTGGCTCCGCTTCTGCGACGCTACGCAAAAGATGAGATGGTCATGGTCGGCGACCGCCTCAGCACAGATAAAAAGCTGGCCGAAAATGCCGGCATTGATGTCATTCTGGTGTTGAGCGGCGAGGCTGTGCAAGCTGACCTTGAAAAAGAACGCATCCAGCCTACCCTGGTGGTGGAAGACCTGGGCCATGCGGAGGCTTTCTGGTCCTGACTGTCGCAACCTTATAATACCCTATAATACCCTGCCGGGCGCACCCGGCCTTTTGCCCACAAGCGACAGCAGTTTTTGCCCTTCTGCATCTGTAAACCGCTTTTCCGGCCAGGGCCGAAGCTGGATGCTCCAGAAAAGCCGCTCCGCACGGAGCGGCTTTTCTGTCTGTACTAATGACCAGAATGGTTCAGCACGAAATGCCCTAGTTGCCGCCCATGAGCCAGTTGAGGGGCGTAAGCGACAGGGAGGGGAAGAAAAGCAGCAGAAGCAGCATGACCACTTCTATACAGATGAAGGGAATCAGTTTGACAACCAGTTGCGTGATTTTGATATTGCCGATGCCGCAGACAACGTAAAGCACAGTACCCACCGGCGGGGTAATGACACCAATACCGAGGTTGAGCACAAAAAGCAGCCCGAAGTAATACGGATCAATGCCTGCCTGCTGGATCAACGGGTAAAACACCGGCGCAAAGATCAGGATATTGGGTGTCAGGTCCATGACCATGCCGATAAGGAACAGGAAAAGGTTGATCGCCAGCAGCAGCATGATGGGGTTGTCAATCAGGGGCGTAAACAACGCAGTCATCTGATTGGGTATCTGCGCGATGGTGATAAACCAGCCCACCGCGGTGGCTGCGGCAACAACCAGCATGACCACAGACGTGGTGTGCGCGGCGCGGGCGCTTACGCGCAAAAGATCGCGGAATGAAAGCTCCCGGTAATAGAGCATGCACACCGCGATGGCGTAGATGGCTGCAAAGGCGCCGCCCTCAGTGGGGGTAAATATCCCGAAGCGGATACCGCCCAGCAGCAGTACCGGCATCATGAAGGCCGGGGTTGCATCAAAAAAGATCTTTATGGCTTCGGCTTTGGTGAAGGTGATGGTTTCGTTGTAGCCGTCGATGCGCACCACAAAGAACCACACGACCATGAGCGCCAGACCGATCATGATACCGGGAACAAGGCCGATCATGAACAGCTTGGTAATGGAAAGCCCGCTGATGGTGGCGCCAAGCAGAATGAAGTTGGTACTCGGCGGAATGATGGGCCCAAGAATGGCGCCCGAGGCAATAACGGCCCCGGCGCGACCCGGGTTATACCCCACCTGCTTCATCATGGGCAACAGCAGCCCGCCCAAAGCCGCGGCTTCGCCAACAGAGCTGCCCATAAGGCCAGCAAAAAGAATGCTCGCGATAATGGCCGCATAGCCAAGACCGCCACGAACCCGGCCGATCATGAGCTGGGCCAGTTGCACCACCCTTTTTGAAAGACCGCCCGCGGACATGATTTCGCCGGCGAACACAAAAAAGGGAATGGCCATGAGGGGATAGTTGTTGGCCCCGTCCAGCATGCTGCCGGGAATGATCATGGCATCCCACATGCCGGAGTGCCACATGAGCACGATGGCGCAGAGCACCAGAACCAGAGCGATAGGAATGCCAAGGGCAAGAAAGAAAAAGAGAGTTCCCAGAAAAATAAACAGCTCCATTTTTCTCTCCTATCCCTTGTGGAAGGTGTCTGCCGGACGGCGTATGAGCACCGCCAGGGAACGCAACTGGAAGATCAGGGCGCAAAAGGCCATGATGGGCAAGGTGCCGTTGATAAAGGCCATATTGACGTTTGTCGCCACGGAATAGGTATCCATGGTTTGCAGCACGTTGACGATGCCGCCGTACAGCAGCAGACCCAGAGCAAAAATACTGCAAAGCGATGCTGCAATATCAACATACTTGCGCGATGCGCCCTTGAGCAGCACCACAAACATGTCCACAGCAATGTGCTTGTTGCGGTAAAAAGCTTCGATGGCGCCGAAAAACGTGATGTAAATGAAAAGAAAGCGCGCCCATTCCTCACTGGGAGGATAGCTGGACGAAAAAACGTAACGCAGAAACGCGTTGTAAAAAACCAGGCCGATCATGCCCAAAAAAATCGCTGCACAAAAAATTTCAAAAAGCAGCTGACCTTTTGATTCTTTGGGCGGATTCAAATCCGGCTCATGTAAGGTGTATACTCCGGGAGCGTGATCCGGCGGGTATTCTTTTGAATTTTCGTTTTGCATCTGCAACCTCTGCGAAAATGGCACGCAACCGCCTTTTATGCGGCACGGCCTGTCTGGCTTGCTTGCTGTGAAGAGCCGGAAAATGCTTTCCGGCCCATCGCAGCAACATACTGTGTCTTACTTGGATTCGCGATAGCTGTCGGCACTATCAAGAATAGCCTGGGCATTGGGTACAGTGTCGTAAAAAAGCTTCCAACTGCGCTTGCCGGCATTCACCAGATGCTCATGCAGCTCCTTGCTGGGCTCATGAATATTGCCCTTGTTGGCAAGAATGGTGGCCTTGGCCTTTTCGTCGCCGTCCTTGACCATAACCCACACGTCGTCGGCGGAACGCTTGGCGGCTTCTTCAATCCACTTCTGGTCCTGCTCAGGCAGGGACTTGAAGAACTTGTCATTGATGTAGAGGGAATGGATAACCAGGATATGGCCGGAAAGGCTGATCTCGGGAGTGATTTCGTACATCTTGAGGCTGACGATGTCCGCAAGGGGGCTGTCGCCGCCGTCAATCACACCCTGGTCAAGAGCGCCGGGAACTTCGGCAAAAGGCATGGGCTGCCCGCTGATGCCGCATTCCCTGGCAAAATTGGTGTACAGGGGAATATTGGGTACGCGCATGCGCATGCCTTCAAGGTCTTTCACGTCTTTGATGGGCTTTTTGGAGTAGAAGTGGCGGAAGCCCAAAGGAAAGGCGTTGAGGGTGCGCAGGCCGGATTTTTCGGTAAAGCCCTCATTGATCAGATCAAACGTCTTGCCTGCCATGGCGCGGCGGGCATGGTCAAGGTCGTCGAACAGCATGGGGGTTTCAAGCATGGCCATGGCCGGATGCAGGGCCGAGGTCTGGGTTCCGGTGGCACACATCTGAATAATGCCCTTGCGGGTCGCGGCAATATAGGCATCTTCCTTGCCAAGCTGGCTGTTGGGAAAAACCTGTACTTCATATTTGCCGTTGGAAAGTTCTTTCAGATATTTGCCAAACAGGTGCATACCTACGGTTTCAGGCTCGCCTTCCGGCTTCATGCCGGCCATTTTGATGACAGTAGCCGCCCCCGCAGCGGGAGCCGTGCCGAGCGCAACCCCACAGATCAGGCCCACGGCGACAAAAAGCGCAACAAGACGTTTCATTACAAGTCCTCCAAATTTTTTATGTTCAACGTGAACGGCCAGAACCGCCCGCCAGCGAACGTGCGGGGGACAACCCCACCTCCCGCAGCGCCGCATCCATCTGAGCAAAATGCGGCAGACTCAATCCCTATTTGCCGTTTTTTATACAAGCCCCGGCAAAAGCCGTACGTCTGACATCCTGCCGAAAGTTTCCATAAAAAAGGCTATGACTGCCCTTGACCTGAAAACGGCATATTGAAACAGCAAAAACAGCAGGTTGAAGCACCAGACAACGGGAAAAGCTTCACGAAACAGACCATACTTTCCCCACGCTGAGTATATTATCCCCGGCCCGCCTGGAGTTTGGGCAGGCTGCTGCCTTTTTTACCCCCTGCACTATCAGGAGTAAGCACATGGAGCTCCTTGCCGTAAGAGTGGGACACCCCGCGTGCGCCACGCCTGTTCGACATTATCGGCAAGGCGCTCTTTCTCGTTGCCAATGAGCCTTCTTTTGACTGCACACACCGGCTGGATGGCATCTTAATATAAAACATATAACATTTGAATATATAATTATCATCCAAAAGCATTTTCCCTGGTGACCCCGCATTGCCAAGCCTCAAAGCACCCACAACGCCACTGCAAGTAACAAAATATCAATTGAAAATAACACAGAAATAACACATATGCACATTATTAAATAAGTATTCTGTTAATAATGATTAACTAGCAACTCTATCCAATCACATTATATTGTGATTTTTTTTACATTCAATACATTGTAGTTACTTTTTTTCCTTCTTTATTGTTTTTCTTGAAAATATGTATCATTGATCACTCATTCAACAAAAATCTATTGTAATGAATAAACAATCGTGTAAGTATATTGTTTAACTTTATAGCGCTATACATAAATGTCTCTAATGCTTCATAATTTGTCTTTATGGCATAGAAGAGACACCATCAACTCTATCTTGATTGGAGGTTGACGGATGAAGCGATCTTTTTTCCTGGCAATGATTGTTGCAATGCTGGCAATCATTGCTGCCCAGGATGTTTTTGCCGCAAATCAACTGGGTATAAAACTGCCTGAAGATCCGACAAAAGCGTACATCACCCTTGGCATTCTTGTTATTGCGGCAATCATGTTTTTCACCGAAGTCGTACCGTTGCCCATAACAGCTCTGCTTGTGCCGGTGGCCCTGTCGCTGACAAACGTCATATCTTCAAAAGTCGCCTTCAGTTACTTTGGCGATCCCACAGTGGTATTGTTCATGGCCATGTTCATAGTGGGCGAGGCCACTTTCATTACCGGCTTTGCCGACAAGGTTGGCGGACTGGCTGTCAGGCTTTCCAAAGGCAGCCCCATCAAGCTTCTTGTTTATGCCATGGCCGCCGTGGGGCTGCTTTCCACCGTACTTTCCAATACGGGAACCACAGTGGTTGCCGTGCCGATGATTCTCGGCATGTGCATGAAAGCCAAACTGGCTCCCGGCAAAGTGCTTATGCCTGTTGCCTTTGCGGCGTCGCTTGGCGGCACGGTAACCCTGGTGGGTACCCCGCCCAACGGCATTATCAATTCCATGCTCTCCCAGACCGGGCAAAACCCTTTCGGCTTTTTCGAATTCGGCCTGATCGGCATTCCCCTTCTGGCTGCGGGCCTTCTTTATTACGGACTGATAGGGCATCGTCTTTTGCCCGAAGGACGCCAGATCGACGATGCTGTTCTGTCGGAAGAAGCGCAGCCGCGCCGCGAAAATAAAATGTGGCATGCCATGATCGTTTTTGCCTTCGTGGTCTTCATGATGGCCAGCGAGCTGGTTCCCCTGACGACAGCAGCCATGCTTGGCGCCTGCATGATGGTTATCACCGGCTGCATGACCATGCGTGAAGCATTCCGCAGCGTTGACTGGACAACCATTTTCCTGTTTGCGGGCATGCTGTCCATGTCGGCAGCAATGGACAAATCCGGCGCCGCGGCTATTGTGGCCGATGCTGTGGTCAGCACTGTCAGCGATCCCTGGCTGCTCATGCTTGTCTGCTGTGCGCTCACAGCAGTTATCACCAACTTCATGTCCAATACTGCCACGGCAGCCCTTATGGCTCCCCTGGCCCTGCCCATCGCTCTGGGCAGCGGCATTTCCCCCTTGCCCATCGCCATGGGCATAGCCATGTCTGCCTCGGCCTGCTTCCTTACGCCCATTGCCACGCCGCCCAACACCATCGTGCTTGGCCCCGGCAGGTACACATTCCTCGATTATGTCAAGGCTGGCTGGCCCTTACAGCTCATTACCCTTATCATGTGCTGGCTGCTTATTCCCCTGATCTGGCCTTTCCATTAAGCTGCCGCCAGAGGCGCTGTGGCCATAAGCATCACAGCAGTTAATGCTGATAACGAACGGGACGGTGTGGACATGAAGGAAATTCATTTTGACGACATAGCGCGCACTGTGGCGGAACTGGCCATAGAAGCCTGCTACCGCCTGCCGGCCGACATGGTTGCGGCCATGCGCGCGGCACGAACGCGCGAACCTTCGCCCGTTGGGCGCAACATTCTGGATCAACTGCTGGAAAATGCTGAAATCGCCGCCAGGGGAGATCTGCCCCTGTGCCAGGATACCGGCCTTGCCGTAGTTTTTGCCGAAGTGGGCCAGGATGTGCGCATTGTGGGCGGCTCTTTTGAAGATGCCATCAATGAAGGCATCCGCAAGGGGTATACAGAGGGGTATCTGCGCAAATCCTGTGTGGACGAGCCGCTGTTTGAGCGCAAAAACACCAAGGACAATACCCCTGCCGTCATCCATACCCGCCTTGTGCCCGGCAGCGGGCTGCGCTTGCGGCTTGCCCCCAAGGGGGCGGGGTCGGAAAACAAGAGCGTGCTCAAGATGCTCGTGCCGGCAGACGGCATTGACGGCGTGCGCCAGGTGGTTCTGGACGCAGTGCTGGCCGCCGGTCCCAACTCCTGTCCGCCTCTCGTCATCGGCGTCGGCATCGGCGGCACTATGGAGATGGCCGCCATATGCGCCAAACGCGCTGCGGCCCGCGACCTTGAAAGCCGCAACCACGATCCCCGCTATGCGGCCTTTGAAGATGAACTGCTGGATATGGTCAACAAAACCGGCGTAGGCCCCCAGGGGCTGGGCGGCCTTACTACCGCCCTCAAGGTACATGTGGAATGGGCGCCGACCCATATCGCTTCCTTGCCGGTAGCCGTAAATATCAACTGCCACGCGGCGCGCCACGCCGAAGCCGTGCTGTAAGGGGGAGCCATGTCAGACGAAATCAAAAAAATCCGCGCTCCCTTTGATGAAGCCACTGCCCGTTCACTGCGCGCTGGAGACCGTGTTCTTATTTCCGGCACCATACTGGCCGCGCGTGACGCGGCCCACAAACGCCTTGTGGAAACACTGGACAGGGGCGAACCCCTGCCTGTGAGCCTTGAGGGCGCGGTGGTCTATTATGTGGGGCCAAGCCCGGCCCGGCCCGGAAAGCCCATAGGGGCCGCCGGCCCCACCACTTCGGGCCGCATGGATGCCTACACCCCGCGCCTGCTGGATCAGGGGCTTAAAGGCATGATCGGCAAGGGATACCGCAAGCCGGAAGTGGTAGAAGCCATGAAAAAGCATGGCGTACCCTACCTTGCGGCCGTGGGCGGGGCCGGAGCGCTCATTGCCCGCGCCATCAAAAAATATACGGTACTGGCCTATGAAGACCTGGGGCCGGAAGCTGTTGCCGCTATGGAAGTGGAGGATTTTCCGGCCATTGTGGTGATAGACAGTACCGGCGGCAATTTTTACGAAACGGGGCAGGCTCCGTACAAACGCATATGAAGGAATAATCGTTTTTTCATAATGGCATAGGTACAGAATACTTGTATAAGGAGTTGTCATGGCTTTAAGCAGAACCCCTGGGGAGGCAAAAACCCGCCTGGACTTCTGGCAGGCAGCCTCCGGCGCGGTGTTGGCCCTGTTCGTATGTGTACATCTGACGCTGGAGGGTACTGTTGTGCTCAGCCCGGCGCTCACAAACGGCATTGCCTGGTTTCTGGAAGCCACCTGGCTGGCCCAGATTGCGGCACCGCTTATCATCCTGTTGATTGTATTCCATTTCTACATCGCGGCAAGAAAGATGCCCTTTCGCGCCAATGAGCTCGGCATCTTTGTGCGCCACAGCAAAAGCCTGAAAGATTTTGATACATGGCTGTGGCTTGTGCAGGTATTTACAGCCATTGCCATTCTTATGGGCGCTTTTTACCACGTGTATACCGTTATGACAGACCTGCCCATCAACGTGGCGGGCAGCGCCAAGCGCCTGCACAACGGCTGGCTGGCCTTCTACGTGTTCTTTCTGCCCTGTGTCATCCTTCATACGGGCATTGGCGTATACCGTCTGGCCGTGAAGTACGGCATCTGTACCAAGAGCACAAAGTCTGCATGGCGCAAGTGGGTATGGATTGTTATGGGCTGTTATCTTTTGCTTGGAACGCTGGCTCTGACCCGCGTCTGGTTCCTGGGATAGGGGGTGCCGTATGCGTATTTTTGAATGTGACGTCCTGTGCATCGGCGCAGGCCTGGCCGGGGAACGTGTAGCGGTTGAAGCGGCTCAGGCCGGTTTCAGGGTTATCTGTCTTTCCGTTGTGCCTCCCAAGCGTTCGCACTCTTCAGCGGCAATGGGCGGCATGCAGGCGGCCCTGGGCAACTCCATAATGGGCGAAGGCGACTGCCCGGAAATCCATTTCAATGACACCGTTAAAGGCTCTGACTGGGGCTGCGACCAGGAAGTGGCGCGTCTTTTTGCCGAAACCGGCCCCATAGCCATGCGTGAAATGGCCTGGATGGGCGTACCCTGGAGCCGCGTTGTTCCGGGTGAACATACCTATTACAAGGGCGGCAAACCCTTTCAGGCCACAGAAAAAAAGGAAAATGAAGGGCTGATCCATTCCCGCGCTTTTGGCGGCACGGCCAAATGGCGTACCTGTTATACCTCGGACGGTACAGGCCATGCCGTTTTGTTTACCCTGGACAACCGGCTGCTACAGCTTGGCGTGGACGTACACGACCGCACCCAGGCCGAAGGACTCGTACACGACGGCCAACGCTGCATGGGCTGTATAGCCCGCGACCTGCGCACCGGCGAGCTTGTAGGCTACTTCGCCAAAGCAACACTTATCGCCACCGGCGGGTACGGCCGCATTTACCGGGCCACCACCAACGCCGTCATCTGTGACGGCGGCGGCCAGATTGCCGCGCTGGAAACAGGCGTTGTTCCTCTGGGTAATATGGAAGCCGTGCAGTTTCACCCCACAGGAACAGTACCCACAGACATTCTGGTTACCGAAGGCTGCCGCGGCGATGGCGGAACCCTGCTGGACGTAAACGAATACCGCTTCATGCCCGACTATGAGCCGGAAAAGGCAGAACTGGCCTCGCGCGACGTGGTTGCGCGCCGCATGACCGAACACATGCGCAAGGGCCTTGGCGTAAAAAGCCCGTACGGCGATCACCTCTGGCTGGACATCCGCCACCTGGGTGAAAAACATATCACCACGAATCTGCGTGAGGTATACGACATCTCCACGCACTTCCTTGGCGTGAACCCCATACACCAGCTCATTCCGGTGCGCCCCACCCACCATTACAGCATGGGCGGCGTGCGCATCAATAAAGACGGACACGCCTACGGCCTTGAGGGCCTGTTCTCCGCCGGCGAAGCCGCCTGCTGGGATATGCACGGCTTCAACCGCCTGGGCGGCAACTCCCTGGCCGAAACCATTGTTTCCGGGCGCATCGTGGGCCAAAAACTGGTGGAATTCCTCCAGGGCTATGAAACCGTCTTTTCCACAGCCGAAATGACCGCGGCCGCCACAAAGGTAAAAGACCGCATAGCCGCCCTGCTGCGCGGCACAGGCGATGACTGCTACACCCTGCGCAATGAAATGCAGGATGTCATGATGGAGCACGTGGGCATTTTCCGTAACGGTAAAGACCTGGAAGACGGTGTGACCAAGCTGCAAGACCTGCTGGAGCGTTGCGGCAACATGCGCCTGGCAAGCGGCAACATACCCGGCCCCAATG
>NZ_JAHZAA010000025.1:0-357 GCF_019424165.1 Desulfovibrio sp.
CCGTATGAGTGTTGCAAAATCGCCAATATCAAGGCCTGCTTCAGAAAATTTTTCCTGAAGAAATTTGCCTTTGATAACAACAGGCCTTGGTGAGCCGACGATCATTTTACGGCCTGACTCTGTACGCATGCGTAAAAAATTTACCGACACGATCAGCACTTGCCAGATGGCAAGAACAAGAATGAATTTTGTAATGCCGATATCCGGATTATAGATTACACCACCCAAAATTCCGCCCATAACAAAGTTGCCGATAAGGTCAACCGGGGTCATTTGCGTGAGCTGGCAGCGGTTTGTGGTGCGAAAAACAAATATAAAAGTGGCAAGGCCCACGGCAAGTTTGACGGCGATGTTTCC
>NZ_JAHZAA010000025.1:409-12328 GCF_019424165.1 Desulfovibrio sp.
GACTCCTGAGAAAGCGGAGGTTGAGGCGGGTTACAAGGCTGGCTGGAAGGAAAGGGGCGGGAATTATCAGCGTGAAACAAGAATATAAAATGCAGACGGTAATTGCAACCGATAGGCGTTCTCAACGTGCTGTATCTTGAGCGCATGTGCTGCAATGTGTCAGATAATTATCCAGGCACAGGCTGTGTGAGATAACTCGTGGCAAATGCCGCGGTTCGTAAACAGAAACAGACGGCGAGCGCCAGTCGGCAGAACAGGATACTGACTCGGTGAGGGGCTTTGCGGTTCAGGCGAACAGGGCCGGTTCGCTGCGCCGCAGCGTATCCAGGCCTTCGCCGCCGATAGCGCTGAGGGCATATATTTTTTGCAGGCCGGCATTGTGCAGAAAGCGCGCTGCGCGGTCCTGAGAGGCTTCTGGCAAGTCTATTTTAGTAATGATACCTATGACATGCCGGTTGAATATGCGGGCAAGCCCAGGAGGAAAAGCGGATGTTCTGCGTGCGGCGTCCTGAATAAAAAGCAGGCTGTCGCAATCTGCCGCAGTCGTGATGAGCGCGCGGTAAAAGCGTCTGTTTTCAAGAAATTCCGGCGGCGGGATAATAAAGCGTCCCGCGTACTCCACAGCCAGCGGCTGCGGCATGAACACGGGGGCCTGACCCAGGGCGCGGGCAAGACTGCGCCTGCCCGCGCCCCGTTCTCCCATAATCATGATACGCCGCATCAGGGCCTCAGGATCTGGTCATATCGGTAAGGTCGTAGCGCAGCACACTGCCGAAATACTGTAATACTTCGCGCAGGGCCGCCTCCACGCTGGCCACATCGCCCGTGATCAGCAGGGAACCGCCGAAGCGGTCAAGAAAGCCGATGTCAACGCTGGCGGCCTTGGTGGCTATGTCTGCGGCGATGATCACGCCTTCGCAGGGAGTGATGGTCAGAATGCCGATGGCCGTAGCGCATTCATCATCCAGCCCGAGCTTAAGGTAGATGCCTTTTTGCGGGCTGGCAATGAGATGCGCCAGGGTGATCTGTCTGCCCGGCACATACTCTTGTATGATGCGTTGTTTGGTCTCTTCCATCTTTGCTTCACCGTCGCGTGCTTATTGCTGAAGAGCCTGATAGGGCCTACAGCAACTGTTTTTTCAGGTCCTCACTAGGTGAGGGAATGACAATTTTGCTGACCACGGGGCCGCCTTCGGTCACGTTGGCAACGCCCGCATCCACCGATGACTGCACGGCGCTGACTTCTCCGGTCATGATTACAAACGCCTTGCCGCCAAGTCCGGCAGAGAGGCGCAGTTCCAGCAGGCGCACATCACCCGCCTTGGCGGCGGCGTCGGCTGCCAGAACACAGGAGGCCGCCGTGTAGGTTTCAATCACGCCAAGGGCGTTGATGCGACCCTGAATGGCCGTGCCGTTCATGGCAGGAACGACATCTTCATGCACATTGGGGATGATAAAGCTGTCTACAACAAGGTCCGCGCCCAGCTTGAGACCGGTCTGCACGGAGCTTGTCACCGCGCCCGTGTCGCCGGTGATGATCACAAGATACCTGCCCGGGCAGGTGGGGCGGGCCATGACCAGCTCCACATTGGCGGCTTTGATCATTTCGTCAGCCGTTTGAATGCCCATGCCGATGCTGCTCAGTTCAACGCAGCCGATAGTACGTAATTTCATGCCCTTACCCCTCAGGCCTTGATGGTGATGATGCCGTTTTCAACCGCGCTGACCGTGCCTTTGATACTGGCATGCACGCGCGCGCCCATAGCCCCTTCGGGGATTTCGCCGATAAGGTCGCCCACATTGACGCTCTGGCCCACAGAAACCACAGACAAAGCAGGAGCGCCGATATGCTGCTTCAGCGGAATGCGCACCTCTGTCGGTTCAAAGTCCCCGGCAAAGGGGGGATGGGCCTCGTAATCCGCCAGGCCGAGGCGGCTCACAAGGCGGCTTGTAGGAATGCGGCGTTCTTCGCGAAAGCGCGATGTGGCAAGAGGGCGTCCGTCATATTCCCATTTGATGCCCGCCTTCATCAGTTCCTGTTTGAGCATGGCATTGACTTCACGAGGTGAAAGGCCCATGGGGCAGGCGAATTTTTCGCAAATGCCGCATTCGGAGCAGAGCAGGGCTTCTTTCGCCATGGGATTGCTGATGGTCTGCCCGTCGAGAACCCGCATGAGTTTGTGCGGATGCAGCTTGTGACCGAGCAGGTTACGGGGGCATAGGTCAGTGCATTGAGAGCACTGACAGCATACGGTGTTTGTAAGGCGCTTGACCACATGCGGATCCATTACCTTGCGGTTCACCACATTATGGTCCGGCGGCAGCACCAGCAGGCCGCTGGTGGTTTTTGTAACCGGCTGGTCCGCATCGGGCAGTACGCGGCCCATCATGGGGCCGCCGTCCACCACGCGGTATTCGCTGATGGTGGTTCCACCGGCAAAATCGAGAACTTCAGCCACGCGGGTGCCTACAGGCACGCGTACCACCATGGGCCGGGCCACTTCGCAGCCGACCGTAAGGTAGCGGTGGGTGACAGGCTTGCCGTCCAGCGCGTGAGCAATATTGAAAAGGCTTTCCACATTGCTGACCACTGCGCCGATTTGCAGCGGTATGCCGCGCTCGGGTACAATGCCGCCCAGCACTTCGTAAACCATGACCTGTTCGTCACCGGCAGGGTAGAAATCGCCCATTTCAAAAGCTTCAAGGCGACCTTGACCACGTCGGGCCACGGCTTCGCGCACACTTTTCATGGCGGCTGCGTGCTTGCCCTTAAGGCAGACAACGCCCCGGTTTGCGCCGGTACAGTCCATCATGGCTTCAAGGCCGCGCAGCATGACGTCCACCTGTTCTTCCATAAGGTAGGGGTCGCTCATGAGCAGGGGTTCGCAGCTGGCGCCGTTGACCAGCACCGTTTGCGCCGTGGCGTCAGCCTTTACATGGGTGGGCAGTCCCGCCCCGCCAGCGCCCACAACGCCAGCCTGGCGTATGGCGTCTACAATTGCTTTTCCCATGGTTTCCTCTCGGGTGATTTAGCATTTCATCATTGAAAATTCCGTGCAAAGCGCAGGCCCTGACGGTACAAAGCCCGCGCAGCAAAGCGGGATAAGGTTGTGCAGGCGGGCTTTGCCGCTGTGCAGACAACCGCGATTGCAAAATACTCTGTAGTTCAATCCTGTTGGCAGTTTTCTGCCTGACCGGAGGAAGAGGTTCCTCCGGTCTGAAATCCGGGCCGTTTTGCGTGTGCGCCTGAAGGCGCGTAAACAGCGTTTTTTACCCTGTCCGGCCTTGTGCCTGTAATTACCAGACGCGCTCGAACAGACTCACAAGGTCATCGCGCGAGGGCATGCGCGGATTGCTTTGCGTGCAGATGTCTTCAAGGGCATTGGCGGCCATGGCGTCAAGATTGCGCCGGTATTCGCCTTCATCGACCTTGAGTTCCCTCACGCGCGCGGGAATGCCCAGCGAAGTGTTGAGGTCGCGCACGGCTGCCACCAGGTTACGGGTTCCTTCCTCCACCGTGGCGGCGGGCAAACCTGCCATTTCGGCGATTTCGCGATACTTCACGCCCGCATCAAAGCTGTTGAAGTCAATGACAATGGGCAGCAGCACCGCGTTGGCCAGGCCGTGAGGAATGTGGAACTGGCCGCCAAGGCTGTGGGCCATGCTGTGCGTAATGCCAAGCCCGCTGTTGGTGAAGGCCAGGCCGGCCATGCAGGAACCTATGAGCATGTTGTCTCTGGCTACCATATCATCACCTTGTTCATAGGCGCGGTGCAGGTAGGTAAAGACGTTGCGTATGGCCCGTTCGGCGTATATGGCCGTAAAAACGTTGCTGTGACGCGAGGTGTAGGCTTCCACAGCATGGGTAAGCACGTCCATGCCGGTGGAGGCGGTCACATGCGGTGGCACGGTGCGCGTAAAACGGGCGTCAAGGATGGCCGCATCCGGAATGAGCAGTTCGTCATTAAGAGGAATTTTGACCGCATTGACCTTGTCGGTGATGACGGCGATGGAGGTCACTTCTGACCCGGTGCCGCTGGTCGTGGGAATGGCCACCAGCATGGCTTTGCGGTCGCGGGCGGCTTTGTGCCCGAAGTAGGAAATGGCTTTGGCCATGTCAATGGCCGAGCCGCCGCCGAGAGCAAGAATCATGTCTGCCTTGCTGCGCAGAAAATGTCCCGTGGCTTCCACCACGGCCTGCAGTGTGGGGTCCGGCTCCACACCTGAAAAAATGCTGAAGCCTATCCCTTTACGTTTCAAGTGGCTTACGGCCTGATCGGCAAAGCCGCTTTTGACCATAAAGGGGTCAGTTACCACAAAGGCGTGACTGGCGGGGAAACTTTCAAGGGTTTCCAGCGCGTAGGGGCCGTAGCAGATTTTCGTCTTTCCGTAGAACTGGGTCACGTTATCCTCCGAGGCGTACGCGGGGGCGGAAAAAAGCCCCCGCGTTACCGTCGTGTGGTCTGGTCAGTAAAGCCTTGCCCGGCCTTACCTGCATTTGGGCAGAATCATTTCCACTTCTTCATGGGGACGGGGAATCACGTGCACGCTCACCAGGTCGCCCACGCGCGAAGCGGCGGCAGCGCCGGCATCGGTGGCAGCCTTTACAGCGCCCACATCGCCACGAACCATCACAGTTACAAGACCGGAACCCACCTGCTCACGGCCGATCAGGGTCACGTTGGCAGCCTTCACCATGGCGTCAGCAGCCTCAACAGCACCTACAAGCCCACGGGTTTCAATCATACCCAAAGCGTCAGTCATCGTCGCCATTGTTTACTCCTTACCTCAGTTTGTTCTTCGGGCACGGCCCGAAAGTTTGTTGCAGCGGGCGCTATTGCGTCACGCCGTAATTGTCTGCTGGCGGGCATTCAGTTGGTAGCCGCCGGAACGCCCGGTGCGGATTTTTTATACATCCGCCCTGCTGTATGTTGCCGTGCAGGCCGGAACCCGTCAGGCAAGCGATACAGTCCAAAAGCCTAGTTATCGAGTCCCTTACCGATAGCCGTCACAGTTTCCAGCGTGATCTTTTTCAACTCTTCGGGATCGGTAATATTGTAGTGTTGCTTGATGATGGCCGCCACACCGATAAGCAGGTCTTCCTGTTCGGGGGTGTGGGAGGGCGCAGCGGTTTCGGTATGCTGCCCGCCGCATCCGCAGCATGCAGCCGAAGAGTCACTCCAGGCTACCTCAATGCCGCGCCTGGTCAGCTCGTCGCGCGCGCCTGCTGTGAGGATTTTGGATCCATCCATCTGCAGGCGGCCGCCGCTGACAAAATCCTGCAGATTGTCCACGGTGATCAATGTCTTGCTCATAATTACCTCTCGGGACCGCGCGAGGCGGGTTTCCGGGCGACCACCTACAGGGCCGCTCCTGTAAATGCCTTTACAAGTTCCGCATCGGGCTGGGGAATAACCACCATTTGCTGGAGGCTCTTGCCCAGCGCATCGGCTGCTGCCTGTGCGGCTTCGCGCACGGCGGCCACATCACCTGTAAGTACAAAGTAGGACTTGCCGCCGATGCCCTGGCCCATAACCAGCCGCATAAGGCTGACTTCGGCTCTTTTTACGGCCGTATCCGCCGCCATGATGCCATCGGCGGCATTGCGGCATTCAATAACGGCCATGGCCCGGCCGCCCATATGGGCGGGCTGGCGGCGCAGGGCTGCCTGTACTTGCGGTGACACGGGCGAGATGGCGTACTTTCCGGCCAGATGAAAACCGGTCTCTTGGGCGGCGCGAAGAGATGTTTCCACAGCCTCGCGGTCGCCTTCGACCAGGATGAGCAGGCGTCCGGCGCATATGACCGATGCCCGCACCAGGGTAACAGGTGCGGCCTTGAGCATGGCGTCGGTGATTTCAGCACCGGCCGCTATGCTGCGGCTGTCCACAATGCCCAGAGTATCCATGGCTTATGCGTTCTCCGGTTTTTTGCCCATCATCTCTTCCTGATCGAGAATGCCCACAATGGCGGCATCCACGGGCGTTTCCTGGTTATACAGGGCCTTGCGGGCGGAACTGCCGGTGGTGATAAGCACCCGCTCGCCAATACCCGCGCCCACACAGTCCACGGCCACAAAGCTTTCAGCCAGCTTGTTGTGGGCGAGGTCAAGCCGCTGCACCACCATGAGCTTCAGCCCGTTGAGGGAATCTTCTTTGCGGGTGGCCCAAACATTGCCGACAACAATGCCTATAAGCATGTGACACCTACAGATTTTTCAAAATGGTCATATGGTTGTCCGCCGCGGCCTCTTGGGCCAGGGGCGTTACCACTGCCCCGCGCGGCACGCGAAGGGTCTGCGCGCCTGTGCGGGCGGCCTCTGTCACATGGTCAGCCGTTACGAGGCTCTGGTTCAGCCGGGTGGAATCCGGAGCAGCCGCGGCAAGCTCCGTCAGTCCAAAACCGGCCAGCGCAGCCTCGTAGCCTTCATACAGTTTCAGAAGGGCAAAGGGAGCCGTCTGGGCGTGAGCGCGATAGGCGAAGCCCAGCGTGCGCACTTCCTTGCCTTCAAGCAGCAGGTCAAGCACCTTGCGAAGGGCGAGGCTTGAAGCCCTGCCCAGGGCCAGATCCGCCATGTCGGAACAGCCGAGTTCCGGCAGAACGTACACTTGTGCGCTGCCGGGCTGTCCGGCGCCTTCAAAGCGTACCCGGGCTTCCGGTAAACGGGCTTTTACCTGACTGGCAAGCCTGTCATCGGCGGGAGCCAGAATTTCCACCAGTGGCCCGAAAGCCTGGCCGGTCCGCTCCGGCAGCACGCCGCCAAGTTTGGCAAGAACGCGTTGTACCACGGTATTTATGAGGGCCTGCGTATCCGCATTCATGGCCGCATCCTTCTGCATTTCCATATTCATGATCAATTGACTACCTTTACGAACTATTTACATCCATACTGCGGGATGTCCGCAGGGGAAAGTTCTTTGCCGGCAGCGGGCATTTCAACACCGTAATATTCTAGTCTGTGCAATTGAGGGCTATACCCAGAGGGGTTACCAGAAACGGATTGGCGGGCTTGTATGTCGGCACACCGGTATATTTCTGGATAACCTTTTCCATATCCTGCAAGCAGCAGGTGCCGCCCACCAGATACAGGGCCGAAACATTACGCCCCTGTACATGCCGGTGAATGATGGATCCCATTTTTTCAATGACAGGCCGCACCACAGGCAGGATTTCTTTCTGACGGGCCTTGTCTTTTTTCAGATCTTCGGCTTCTTCAAAACTGATGTCGTAGTTGCCGGCCAGCACCAGGCTCACGTGAGTGCCGCCTGTGGGTTCGTCGGCAACATAGACGACCTTGCCGTCTTCCAGGACGGCGATGCCTGTGGTGCCGCCGCCGATATCCACAATGGCCCCGTCGCGCACGCCAAGCACGCTGTTGGCCGCTGTGGGTTCATCCAGCACAGAGGTGACCTGATAGCCCGCACCCTCCGCCACGTGGCGGTGGGTGGCGCAGTCGCGCTCACTTGTTCCGGGGGGGACGGCTATGGCCGCCTTTTCAAGCTTGCGGCCCAGCTTTTTTTCAAGTTCCTGCGTAAGCTCACGTACAATGCGCAGCCCGCCCGTGTAGTCAACAATAAGGCCGTCCTTGACTACCTGGGCAAAGCGCATGGCGCAGGCCACAGGTTGTTTTTTGGCATTGACCGCCACAACAACAATATAGGCTGTGCCCAGGTCCACGCCCACATAGAGCGGCTCCGTGGCAGTGACCTTGCGGGGCTTTTTGCGGCATTTTTCCAGGGTGTCCATAAGCTTGTCAGCGGCGGTAAAGTCCATTGCTAACCTCTGCTCAGTCCGATGATCATGCCGGTGGCGCCGGGCTTCCAGCCCGCGCTGTTGCCTTCGTCGGCATCGATGTGCATAGCCAGCTTGAAATTGTCGCTGACGCGCACCAGCACGTTTTCCAGAATCATGGGGCGTTCGGTATCAAGCCGCACGTCAACCATGTCTTTGTCCTTGAGTCCGAAGCGGCGGGCATCGTCTGTATGCATGTGGATGTGGCGTGAAGCCACGATAACGCCGCAGTCCAGACCAACAATTCCTGTGGCCGAAGCCAGAATGATGCCCGGTGTGTCTTTAATGTCGCCGCTCTGGCGAACAGGAGGATTGATGCCCAAAGAGCGGGCATCCGTCCGGGATATTTCTACCTGGGAAACATCGCGGGCGGGGCCGAGTACGGCCACATTGTCCATAACACCCTTGGGGCCGATAAGACGCACACGCCCCGTGCTCAAAAACTGCCCCGGCTGGGAAAGCGGCCTGTCGGGTCGCAGAGCTTCGCCGAAGAGGGTAAGCGCGTCTGACACGCTCAAATGAGCGTGACGGGCTGAAATTTCCACCGGAATAGGCCCGGTGTTCATGACGGTATCGGCAGACTTGCCGCATTCCTGTGTCAGCACCTTGCGGACCACGCCAGCCAGAAGATCTTTAAGAGCTTGCTCGTTCATCACTTGAGTATTCATCTTGGCTCCACTGTCCGGCGGCGGGCGGGGTAGGGATGCCGCGCCGCCGCCGGACTCGTGTCGTGGGTATGGGTTAGGCTTCGCGCTTGGGCAGGATCATCTCCACTTCGCTGTGCGGGCGGGGGATAACATGCACGCTCACAAGCTCGCCCACTTTTTTGGCGGCTGCTGCGCCGGCGTCGGTAGCGGCTTTCACCGCGCCCACGTCGCCGCGCACCATAACAGTCACAAGGCCGCCGCCCACCTGGCTGCGACCGATAAGGGTAACGTTGGCAGCCTTGACCATGGCGTCAGCGGCTTCAACTGCGCCGACGAGGCCACGGGTTTCAATCATGCCCAGGGCGTTGGAAGAAGTGGTCATAGCGGTATCTCCTTTGATTTTTAACAATAATGTTCAAATAGTTTTTGATCGGATGCGACAACGGCAGGGCCGGGCCGCGGTTTACAAAACTTTTTTCAGTTCCGCCACGATCATTTCCGTAACGGCATTGATGTCCAGACCGCCGGCTGCTGCGGCGGCCGCCTGGGGAGCGACCACGGCATCGTGGTTGGCCCCGTGGTGGCAGCAGCCCGAAAGCATGGCCGAGGGCGGGTAATGCCCGGCGGAAGCCGTGGGAGCAGAAACGCCTGTCATGGTGGAAACGCCGCACGATGTGGAAGACGCGCAGGAGCAGCCCTGTGACTGCAGGTCGTAAGCCACGCGACGCACGTTGAGCAGGTTCAGGGGGGTTACGTTGTCAGAGGTGGCGCTGCCACCCACTGCGCCGCAGCCCAGGGTGAATGAAGGGAACAGGCCGGTGGAGAGGCCCACGGCGCCCTGTGTGGAGGGCGTGTTCACCAGCATGCGCGAAACGGGCTTTTTGAGGCCGAACTCACGGATGACTTCTTCATTCTGCGAATGAATGGACAGCGAATGGCCAATGCCGCCATTGTGCAGGAGGGCCGTGCACAGTTCGCAGGCTTCGCGCCAGTCTTCCACCACGTAGAAGCCCAGCAGGGCGGTGAGCTTTTCTTTGCTGAAGGGGTACTTGGCCCCCACGCCTTTTTCATCGGAAACCAGCAGGCGCGTACCCTGGGGTACTTCAATGCCGGCAACGCGGGCGATGCTCAAAGCATCACGGCCCACAATGGCGGGGTTCATGCTGCCATTGCCGCGTTCCATGACGCGCTTGACTTTTTCAAGCTTTTCTCCGGCAAGAAAATAGCAGCCCTGAGCTTCCATCACGGCACGAACCTTGTCGGCAATGCACGACTCGGTAACAACAGACTGCTCCGAGGCGCAGATGGTGCCGTTATCAAAGGTTTTGCTGCTCATGATCTTGGTCACGGCGTCTTCAATATTGGCGCTGCGCTCAATGTAGGCAGGCACGTTGCCCGCGCCCACGCCCAGAGCGGGGGTGCCGGAGCTGTACGCGGCCTTGACCATACCCGGGCCGCCCGTGGCCAGGATGAGGTCGGCCATCTTCATCAGCTCATTGGTGCCTTCGATGGAGGGCAGGCTGATGCTGCTCACCAGGTCGGGCGACACGTGGCATGCGCGCAGAGCACCCTGGATGACTTCCACGGTTTTGGCGATGCAGTTGCGGGCGCTGGGGTGCGGGGTGAACACAATGGCGTTGCCCGCCTTGAGCGAGATAAGCGCCTTGTAAATAACAGTAGACGTGGGGTTGGTGGACGGCACGATACCGGCAATCACACCAACGGGCACGGCAATTTCAACGATCTTGGTCACCGGATCAGAGCACAGCACGCCAATGGTTTTCATGTCCTTGATGCAGGCATGAACTTTTTCACTGGCCAGCAGGTTCTTGATCTTTTTGTCCTGCGGTTTGCCGAAGCCGGTTTCTTCAACAGCCATGTTTGCCAGAACTTCGGCCTGGGCTGCCGTGGCTTCGGCCACTGCCCTGATCACGTCATTGACGCGTTCCTGGCTCAACTGCGCGAATTCGGGCTGGGCCTTGCGCGCTGCGCGAACCAGGGCGCGGGCCTCTTGAATGGAAAGCAAATCCTTATCAACCATGTCCTACTCCTTTTCCTTCCGTGCCGCCCGGTCGATGGCGTTCATCAGGGTTTGCCTGTTGGACGAGGCGATCTGCTCACGGGAGAGGTCTACCTTCATGTCTTTGGCAAGCTGACGAAGTTTGTTCATGCTCATGGTTTTGCATTTTTCGGGATCATAGGTTTCCTGTACAGGAGCCTTCCCGCTGGTCTCGGCCTTCGCGCCGCCTTCCGGGGCTGCGGGGGCCGGGACTTCTTCCACAATCTCCACAATTTCTACTATTTCAACTTCCGCTGTTTCTGCTTCCGTCGCGGCGGCAGCAGGGTCCGGATTTGTAGTGTATTGTCCGGGCTGCAGAAGCAGAATGCGATCAAGTTCGCCGTCAGGGCGGGGAATTACGTGGCAGGAAACACAGATCGCGCCTTCCAGCCTGGACAGCGACGCCTGGGCGGCGTCCACTGCCGACTGTACGGCCGAAACTTCACCTGCAACGGTGATGGTCACAAGGCCGCCGGTCGCCAGCGTTTTTTCAAGCAGACGCACGTTGGCCGCCTTGAGCATGGCGTCTGCCGCTTCAATGGCTCCCACAAGCCCTTTCGTTTCTATAAGTCCCAGTGCCAGCATGGCGTATGCTCCTGTTTTTGGCAGATGCCCTCTAGTGCCTGATGACCTTCACGTCCAGCCCGTAGGTTCCGAGGATGGACTCAATGCGCTGCAAGTCGGCATCGTCGAGCACGGGGTTGTCCTTGATGGGATACTCCATGTCGAGCTGGGCGTACTTGCTTACCCCCATTTTGTGGTAGGGCAGCAAATCCACGCCCTTGAAATTTTTTCTTTTGGCATGCCCAGCCAAAAATCGGCCCACGGCATGTATTTCTGCATCGTCATCGTTGTAGCCCTTGAGCAGGGGCATGCGGATATTTACGTTACAGCCGTTTTCAAGCAGCCATTGCAGGTTGGACAGTATCTGTTCGTTGCGCACGCCTGTAAGCGCATAGTGCCTGTCGGCATCCATATGCTTGATGTCAAAGAGAAACAGGTCGCAAACTTCAGCCAGCGCACGTACTACTTCAGGTTTTGCGTATCCCGAGGTTTCCATGGCGGTGTGGATGCCCTTGTGTTTGCTGGCCAGCAGCAGGTTGGCTACAGCTTCATGCTGCGCCATGGGTTCACCCCCGCCTACGGTCAGCCCACCGCCGGAATTTTCGTAGAAAAGCCAGTCCTGCTCGATGACCTCGAGCAGCTCTGAAATGCCTTTCTGCTCTCCGGCAATGGCCAGGGCTGCTTCTGGGCAGGCGTGCACGCACTTGCCGCAGTTTATGCAGTCTTTGCTTCTGTCCACCACATGGCGGCTGCCCGCGTTGATCATGCTGTGGATACCCACCGGACAGACCGGCACACATGCGCCGCAGTGAACGCATATGTCCTTTTTAAACAGCACCTCAAAGCGGCGGGTCTGGC
>NZ_JAHZAA010000025.1:12338-27040 GCF_019424165.1 Desulfovibrio sp.
TGGAACACCATTGGCAGCGCAGGGGGCAGCCTTTGAAAAACACCAGGGTGCGTATGCCCGGTCCGTCATACATATTGTATTTTTGTATGTTGAAAACTCTGGCTTTTCTTTCAATCACGATAACACCCTGCTGTAGGCGCTGCACCGCGCTGTCTATCGTTATCTTTCATTTTGCCGCGCCCCCTCCACGAGAAAAAAGGGGGCGCGGCATGTGCCGCATCCGGTCTAGAAGTGGCGCAGCACAGTTCTGCTGATGATTTCGTCCTGCACGTCCTTGCAAAGTTCCACAAAGAAGGCGCTGTAGCCCGCCACACGGACCACAAGGTCGCGGTAGTCTTTGGGGTTCTGCTGGGCTTCAAGCATGGTCTTGTTGTCCAGATAGTTGAACTGCATTTCACCGTTGCCAAGGATGCTGGCAGAGCGAATGAGGGTGATAATGCCCTGTTCGCCTTCGGGGGTATCCAGCAGCCCGGGCATGAGCTTGAAGTTATGCACCATGCCGATGTTCATGTTGTCGTTGGACATCTTGGACACGCTCTTGATGATGGCCGTGGGACCCTTGTAGTCCGCACCCTGCGTGGGGCTGATGCCGTCGGAAAGCGGCTGCCATGCCTTGCGGCCGCCAGCCGAAGCGCCCAGGAGCTGACCAAAGGGCGTGTTGTTGGAAATGGACAGCGTGCCGTGGCTCAGGACGGAATAGAGTGTCCGGTACTTGCGATGCTCGCGCTCGGTAAAGGCGATGAGGTCCGCGGCGATATCGTCGGCATAGTCGTCATCGTTGCCGTACTTGGGCGCGGCAAGGCAGTCGGCCAGCATGGCGTCATAGCCTTCAAAGTTGGCCTTAAGGGCCTCGTTAAGCTGCTGCAGGGTGTACTTTTTGTCGTCGTACACGAGCTTCTTGATGGCAGCCATCGAGTCGGCGTAGGTTGCAAGGCCGCTCCAGATAACGCCGGGGCCGAAGTTGTACATGGCGCCGCCGGCGGCCACGTCGCGGCCTTTTTCCATGCAGCCCTCGTACATGATGGACATGAGCGGCTTGGGCGCCAGGTCGCGGTGAACGCGCTGGGAGATGACCGTAGCCACGCTGGACCATTTGGTGATGTACTGGATCTGTTCCTTGACGGCTGCATCAAACTTTTCAAAAGTGTCGAACTGGCTCAGGTCGCCGAGGTCAGGGCAAACCTGTTTGCCAAACCAGAGGGGCACGCCGCGGTTGAGCACAAGCTCGATGCAGATGGGCCACTGGGTGTATGCCGTGGACGTCCACTGGTACAGGCGGCCGGATTTTTGCGGCTCCACGCAGCCCATGAGGCAGTAATCGCGGGCGTCTTCAATATCGACGCCCTTGGCCAGCATCATCTTGATGTGGGTGTCGTCAAAGTGTACCGCCGGAAAGCCCATGCCCGAGCGGATGACGGACACGATTTTTTTCAGGTATTCCTGGGGCGAGGTATTATGCACGCGGGTAGCCAGTGAGGGCTGGTAAATGCGCACATGGCGCACCGCATCCATAAGCAGATAGGTCAGGTCGTTGGTGGCATCGCGTCCTTCACGGCTGACGCCGCCAACGCACATGTTGACGAAGGGCTGATAGCCGGCAAAGAATTTGGAGCTGCCTTCGCTGGTGAGCCACATCATTTCAGACATCTTGATGAGCATGCAGCCCGCGAGGTCAAAGGCTTCATAAGGCGTCATGCGGCCCGCCTCGATATCGGCCTTGTAGAAGGGGTACATATACTGGTCAACGCGGCCGATGGACATGCCGGTCTGGTTTTCTTCCACAACCAGCAGTGATTCCACGGTCCACACTGCCTGGATAGCTTCCCAGAAAGTGGTGGGGGCATGGGCGGGAACGCGGGCGTTGACTTCGGCAATCTTGAGCAGTTCGGCCTTGCGCCTGGGATCGTTTTCACGGGCAGCCAGCTGGGCGGCGTATTCGGACATGCGCCGGGCATAGATCATGACGCCTTCGGTGGTTTCGATGACCGACTTGTAGAAGTATATCTTGTCGATATCCTCGGGGCGGTCATAGCTCAACTGTGCCAGGTGTTCGCGGGCTTCGCGCTGAATGTCCAGCATGCCCTTCTTCATGAGAATGACGTCGTAGCCGGGGTTGGAGTCACCGCCGCCGTTGAGGGCGTGGTAGGAGCAGTCGGACACATAGGATTCGCCCGAAAGTTCCCACAGACCCGCTTCGCGGTACTGGGCTTCGCAGTATTCGTCTACAGACTTGCCCGCCCAGTAGGGGAAGATTTCTTCACACAGGATTTTCTTGTCTTCTTCGGCAAGGTGGAAGGGGTCCTGGGCGCGGCTGTCAATGGTGTCCATCTCATCCCTGAGCCAGCGCCAGGAAATTTCGGGAGAAAAAGCACCGGCGCGGGGCGCGCCGTTAGGGGCGCCGACAATAAGTTCATGGTCCTGGATAACCAGCGGGGCGCTTTCGCAGCAATGGCGAAAGGCCGTAGCACGCAGCAGGATGCGCGGCATGCCGGGGTTTTCTTTGTCAATCTTGGTGATTGTGCGGGCGCGGTGAATGGTGATGCGCGGAACCTGCTTGAGGTAGTTTTCTTTCAGCAGCACATGGCGCTGCGTGGGACCCTCAGGAACGCCGGGGCCGGAATGGGCAGCGGGAGACGGCTGCGCCGCTGCGGCAGGGGCCGATTGGGCGGGCAGGGTGACAGTGGCAAAAATCTTGCGCAACTGCTCGCGCTCTTCAGGCGAAAGGTTTTTGGTCACTTCCGCTATTTTACTCGAAAAATCATGAAGATCCACGTTTTATCCTCCATATTCTGCGGTCAGAAGGGCCTGCGGGCTTGGTGTGTGGCCCGGGGTCAGCGGGCCTGGGGCAGAGTGCCCAGAGCCTCGCGCAGTACGCGTCTGAGCAGGTCAAAGTTCTGCTCGTTGCCGGTCGTGCCCCCGCCGGGAGCGGACGGTGCTGTGAAATCCGCCAGCTGGGCGAGATCACGCACGCCATAGCCTATCTTTCTGCGATAAATAAGATTCATGGGCGAAATATTGTCTGATGTGATGCCGTAGCCCGCAATGCCGCTGCCCTGCGTCATGGCGGGGGTAAGGTTGGTTGTCAGGCCCATGCCGCCAAAAGCCGCACCGGTGTTGACCAGCAGGCGCGCCACAGGTTTTTTGAGGGCAAACTGGCGAATGACCTCTTCATCCCGGCTATGGATAGCCAGAGTTTGCGCATGACGCTCCTGAAGCAGCAGTTCCACGCACTTCTCACAAGCATGCATCCAGTCAGGCTCCACGTAATAGCCAAGCACGGGCGAGAGCAGTTCCCTGACGTAGGGATCCTCGCCTGTGACATACTTGCGTTCGGCCATGAGCACCCTTGTACCGGCAGGGATGGAAAATCCGGCCTTGGCCGCAAGGGCGGCCGCAGACTGGCCCACCATATGGCGGTGGCGGCGTCCATCTTCATGAAAGAGCACCCGTGACAGGGCCTGCGTCTCAGCCTCGGTCATGAAGTACGCGCCCTTGTCCTGAAAGGCCCGGCGGGTCTGCCGCTCAACACAGCCATCCACAATGACGCACTGTTCGGCTGAAGGCGCCAGGCCGTTATCAAAGGTCTTGCTGGCGATAATATGCTCTACGGCGGCAGGGATGTCGGCGCTGCGCTCGATGAAAACAGGCCCGTTGCCTGTGCCGCCATAGATAAGGGGCTTGCCGCTGGCGCGGGCAGACGCGAACATGCCGAGCACGCCCGTAACCATAACCAGGGCCACGCCGGGGTGGCGCATAAGCTCTTCCGTGCCGCTTTTTGCCACAATGTCCAGATAGGATATGGCCCCTTCGGGCAGGCCGTGGGCCTGCCCGGCGGCAATCATGATGTTCAGGGCGTGGCGCATGCTGTCTACAGCGCGGGGATGAAGGGAGAAAATTATGGCATTGCCGGACTTGATAGCCAGCAGAACGTTGTAGATGGCGGTAGATACAGGGCTGGTCACCGGGCAGAGGGCCACAATGACGCCCAGAGGCACGCCGACGTCATAAACGCCTTCCTGCTCCTGCCCGCCAAGGTAGCCGACACAGCGCATGCCGCGCAGGCTCTGACGTACCCGGCGACAGACAAAAAGGTTTTTGGCCATTTTGTCCTGCCAGCGGCCACAGTCGCTTTCTTCATGACACATGACGGCAAGGGACTGCGCATGCGTTTCCACAGCGTCGGCCATGGCTTCAACAATGCTGTCCAGGTTCTCTTGTGGCAGAGCGGCCAGTTTTTTACCGGCTTCAATGGCATTTTCGGCCAGAATGCGCGCCTGCTGTATAGATATGAGGTCCTTGTCGCCGATCATGATGCTGCTCCGTGGTTGTGCCCGCTAGGCCAGGGCGTACCGCCGTACAAGTTTTACAAGATGCCGGTGAGGGGTGGGGATGACACAGGAACTGTACACGTCGGCTCCCATATTTTTTACGGCCTTGACGCCAGCTTCCACAGCGGACTTGCAGGCCGCCACGTCACCCTGGACAAGAGCGGAACAGTAGCCCGAAGCCACGTTTTCGTAGCCGATAAGTTCCACATCGGCCGTCTTTATCATGGCGTCAGCCGCTTCCATAAGATAGACGATGCCAAAGGTTTCGATCATGCCCAGTGAGCGCAGGCCGGGATCGTCCTCGGGTACGGAGTCCACAACGTGGGCCATGGCGATGCCGCCAACCCCGCGCACCGGGCGCGGCATGACGTTTTGCGCCGTGAGTTTGCCTATGGTGGCTGCGGCTGCGGCCCCGGCGGCCACAGAGGCCTGCACGGCTGCCACATCGCCCTTCACCATAATGGTTACAAGGGTAGAACCGACGTTTTCGTAAGCGATCAGTTCTACATCTGCAGCTTTGAGCATGTTGTCCGCCCCATAAATGGCAGGCACCATCCCCAGCGTTTCAATGAGGCCGAGGGCCTCCTCACCTGCATACAGCATACACGCTCCATGAGCTTCGTATTTGTGCCGCAAGCCACCTTGGCGGCCGTGAAAATAATTCTTATCTTCGTTGTAACCTTTCCCCTATGGGGCAAGGTCAAGGCCTTTTCGAATTTTTTGGTATAAAAATTTCAGTTTCATAAGATTTTTTTTGATTATTTTATTGTTCGGCAAATAAATCAGCCATATGCGAATAAACAGTGTTGCTGGAATTTTTTTTGAGACAAGAACGGTCCGCCGCATGCGGGAGGAACCTGTGCGGAACCTGTCAGGTGATTGCGCAGTTCAATTGCACAGTGTTTTTCAGGATATTTGTGTAGAAGTGCGACTGTTTCTGCAAAGATACGCAGCGCGTTTCTGGTTCGGCATTATGTATGTTTTTATGTGGCGCCTATTGGATGTTTTATGAATAAGTAGTGTTTTATCATCGAGTTACAAAAACATCCCCATTGGGGAACCCTGGAGCATGCACGCAAATAAAAGGCTTGTTCAGTTCCCGCGCAGGGGATGGATAAAAGGAAAAAGGCAGGGTTAGCGCTATTTTTGAGCAGCGTGTCTCAAGTTGTTTTTTTCAATGACGCCTTTGGGTATGCACTGAGAGACTGGATTGATTTTTTTGAAATACATATAAAATACATCATGTTATGTTTTTGTTGGGAGGTGGCACATAAGCGTTGCCCAACATAATTGTTGAGGATTTTTCTCAGTCAATAAAAAATGGAATTTTATGCGTCATATTTTATGAACTCTATTGACCTTCCTGCTTGGGGTAAGCTTATGGTGGAAGTAATTGGGCGTAGCGGCTTTGCCGGGGCAAGGACGTTTTCCGCCATATCACACCATATTATCAGTGCAGAGAAGGAGTAGGTCATGGAGCACACGGCACAACCCTCCGGGGTTTCCGGCCTGGGCGGATCCGAGGCGGCCCTTGAGGCCAAAACAAAACTGACGAGCAGCTTCAGGCGGCGCGGCGTATTCACCGCAACCATGTCGGGGGTTTCTTACGGCACCTATACTGCCTTTATGACCCTGGCCATGACCATGGGCGTGTGGGGCGTGTGGTATGGGGGAGAGTCGGGGCTTTCGGATTTTTCCGTCATGTTTCTTCTGGGGGCGCTGGGCGCGGCCGTTACTGATGCCTGCAGCGCTTTTTGGGCCGTGCTTATTGCCATAGGCAAGGGCAAGCTGGGCGACTTTTTCCGCTGCCTGCGCACCAAACCCGGCGCCATTCTTATTGGCGTGGCTATTATCGGCGGGCCTCTGGCGAGCACCTGCTACGTGCTCGGCCTGCAAAGCGCCGGGTCTATCATTGTGCCCATCAGCGCGCTTTGCCCGGCCATCGGGACCATTCTGAGCCGTATTCTTTTCAAGCAGGCGATTTCTGCCCGCATGGCTCTGGGTATTTTCATCTGCTTTTCCGCCAGCGCCATGATCGGCAGCACCGGCCTTGCCGAAAACGCGCCACCGAACCTTTTTCTTGGCCTGACCTTTGGTTTTCTGGCCGCTTTCGGCTGGGGGCTTGAGGGCTGCGTGGGCGGTTACGCCACTTCCATGATTGACCCTGAAATCGGCATCACCATCCGCCAGGTCACCTCTGCTGTGACCAACCTTTGCATTCTGGTTCCCCTTTTCGCCCTTGTCGGCGGCGACAGCGCCTTTTTCATGATCAAGACCGCCTTTACCGATACCGCCGCCATGCCCTGGTTCCTCGTAGCCGGCTTTGGCGCGTACTTTGCGTTCATGCTCTGGTACAAGGGCAACGCCATGTGCGGTACCGGACTTGGCATGTCGTGCAACGGCGCCTTCTCGTTCTGGGGTCCCTTCTTCTGCTGGCTTGTGCTCGGCCTGTGGTTCGGTATTGACGGCTATGCGCTGGCGCCCCTGGTGTGGATTGCCGCGGTCATCATGGTGGTCGGTATCTTTATTATCGCTGTCAATCCGTTGGATTTCTTCAGGAAGAAGAGGTAATTCGTCATGAGACCTTTGAACTATGCCATCCTTAAATATATGACGACCGTGACTGAAGCCTGCACCGAAGATGTTATGAGCGCCCTTAAGGGAACGTATGCTTCGTTTCGCGCCTTTAACAAAAAAGACGTTCTGACTGCACTCATGACTGCGGTTGCCAACGGCCTGCTGGTAGAATCGCGTTTTGAACTTGATGATCAGGGCGAAGTGCGCATGTACTTCAGCGCTGATGCGGACGGTGCGGCTACCATAAACCGCTATATTCCGGACTAACGTCTCTGGCGTTGGCGCCGGATGCCCGGCCCCTGTGTCTGACACGGGCGGTTCTGTCGACATTGATATTGACGGCGGAACCGCTTGTGGATAGCGAGAAGACTTGGATTCGTAGCTCCCGTTGAAAGGTCCATGTTCATCTCCGGGCAAAGAGATGCCGGTTCGACGGGTTTACAAAAAGTGATGAATAATCATCGGTTATTGACGTAAGCTGTTTGCCTGACGGTTCTTTGAAAAATGTAAGCGTTGACTGAAGAACCGGGTAAACTGCACAGGCGCTTGCACGGGGAGGCGAGAGGCCTCCCCGTGCAAGGCGGCCGCCGCACAGTGGGCCTGTGTTGCAGCTTTTAGGACGATATGCCTGTGATCCCAATGGTCGCGGGCTGTCATCCCGCCGGGCATCGCCCCTATTGCCCCTCTGTACAGGATTTCGGGTACTGTCATGACAAAACGAAGATATTCCATCAGCCAGATGAGCGAGATTTCCAATATCTCGAAAAAAGCCCTGCGCTTTTACGACGATCTTGGCCTGATCGAATCCAAGCGGCACGGAGCCAACAATTACCGCTATTATACACAGGAAGACCTGCTGGCAGTGCCGCCGCTGAAATACTACAAGCAGATGGGGTTTCATCTTGGTGAAATCCGCGAAGCCTTCGAACTGGGCAGTAATACCTCGCTTACGGCCTTGCGCAAAATTTTTATGAAAAAAATCGAAGGGCTTCGGGAAGAAGAGAGGACATTGCACCTTCGGCTCACCTCGGTGCGCGACTGGCTTGAGTTGCTGCACGAGGCTGAAATGGTACTTGAAAATGGTCTGCACAGTGTGTCGGTAAAGTACGTGCAGCCGGATGCCCTGCTCTTTCATGATCAGACATTTTCATCCGACATCAAATCTGCCATCATAAATCTGGAATTCACCAACTATGTGGAGTCGGTGCGCAATAGCATCACCGGGCCTGTCATGATCCGCTTTTCTTCCATTGAAGACCGCATTAACGATGAACCCCAGAAGGTGCAGATTCTGCAAAAGACCATTCTTCCCAGCCAGCCGGAAGAAACGCAGCCGTACGGGGGCTTTCTCGCGGCCTGCTGCTATCATATCGGGGAGCACGGGGCTATCCGTGATACCTACAGAAAAATCCAGCGCTGGTGCGCATCCAACAACTATATTTGCGATCAGGGTTCGTATGAGCGCTACGTGACCGACTTCTGGACCACCAACCACGAAGAGCTTTTTGTTACCGAGGTGCTTGTGAAAGTCAGCCGCCCCGGAAACGTGCGCAGCCTTATGGCAGAGGCAGACTGAACAGTTGGCGCAGCAGTGCCATCTGTTTCACAACGGCCTGAATTCTGAAGCGTCCGCCGCAGAGCCGGAGGTTCTCATGCAGGGATTGACCCTGGCCCGTGAATTTTACCACGCTTGTCGTCCTGTTTTGTGGGAAGAAATTTCTGATATCATGGCTCGTGCCGCAATCGGGCTGGTAGGGGAAGGTTCTGAGTGCTTTGGCTGCGATGACGCCGCCTCCCGTGATCATGACTTCGGCCCGGCCTTTTGCCTGTGGCTGCCGCGTGCCGAGTTGCAGCGCCATGCGCCACGTATAGAGGCGGCTCTGGGGCGCCTCCCCGCTCATTTTGGCGGCTTTGCCAGCAGGCTTGCGCCTGCGAAACGCCTCGGCCGGGTGGGGCCGTTGGCTGTTGAGGATTTTTACGCCTTTTTCACCGGTCTGCCGGAGCTTCCGGCCACCTGGCAGGAGTGGCTGGCTATCCCCGAATACCAGTTGGCTGCCTGCACCAATGGCGAGGTTTTTGAAGACGGAGCAGGGGAATTCACACGGCGGCGCAAGGCATTGCTGGCCGGTTATCCCGATGATGTACGGCTGAAAAAGATGGCGGCGCGATGCATGGTCATGGCGCAGGCGGGCCAGTACAATCTGCCCAGATGTCTGCAGCGGGGCGATGGCCCGGCGGCCATGTTCTGCGTGGCCCGCTTTGCCGAGGCCGCGCTGTCGCTGGTGTATCTGTGCAATGCCCGTTACATGCCTTTTTATAAATGGGCCGCGCGTCTTGCGACCTCACTGCCCATACTGGGAGTCGAGGTGACGCAGACCGTGAACCGTCTTGCGGCCATGCCTTTGCGCGGGGCGGAAGATATGGAAGCCGCACGCGTGGCGGAAGATTTTTGTGCTGCCGTTGCGCGGCATCTGCGGCAGACGGGCTTGAGCGAAGATGCAGGCAACTGGCTTTGGACGCATGGCCCGCAGATCATGCGCCATGTGCGGGAGCCCCAGTTGCTTCATATGGACATGCTGCAAGGCTGAAGGAGAGAGTATGGCAGGGCAGGAACAGTGGAACAGGGATTTGCAGGCTGCCTTGGAGCCTCTGGCTCAAGGTTGCCCGGAAGACAGCCTTGCGCGGCTACGCACGCTGTTGCGCACATGCGACAATACTCCTCTGTGCCGCGCCACGACCCTTGAGGCTACGGCCCGCGTGCTGCTGGCGATGGGGCGTGGAGCCGAGGCCGTGTCTGCTATGGAAGAAGCCTTCGTCCTCTTGCGCGATGCGTACGGTTTATCTTCTCCCTTAACTTTGAATCTGATGCAGAATCTTGCCCATCTCTGGCTGGAAACGGGAAACTACAGCAAGAGCGAAGCGCTGGGGCTGGAGGCCGTTGCCGCTTGCGAGTCGGCCTTTGGTGCGTATTCTCCCCGTCTGGCCAGCGCGTTGCTGCACCTTTCTGCAGTGTATTACCGCCGAAAAGAGTGGGACCGGGCGGAACAGTGCCTGCAACGTGCCAGAGGCATATGGGAAGACCATGCCCGCACGTCCGGGACGCTGCCGGACCAGCAACTGGGAACCTGCCTGAACAATCTGGGCCGCCTGTATGAAGAGCGCGGCCTGCTTGCTGCGGGCATAGACTGGCATCGGCAGGCCGTTGCCCTGCGCCGGAAGGTTTGCGGCGAGCACGAGGACACTGCCTTTTCACTAGGCAATCTGGGCGTGGCCCTGGCTTCGGACGGGCAGTGGGCCGAGGCCGCCCGTACCCTTGAAGAAGCCGTAGCTTGCTATGAAAAACTGGGTAAAGGCAGCAGCGCCGAAGCGGAAAGTTACAGAAAAAATCTTGAACTGTGCCGGCGGGCCTTGTCTGAGCAGGGGGCGCAGCCAGTTGCAGCGTCGCAGCCCGTTATGCAGGATGCGCGCGAAGCGCTGGTGGCGGAAATTATCGAGCGTGAGCTTGTCATGTTTCTGGCAACACCCAATGAAGGCGGAACTGCCCTCTGCCAGCAGCGGCCGGACAGTTTCAGGGTCATGAGGCGCATGGCCCATGAGCCTCTGAGCACCGACACGCTTGCCTCGTATCTTGATGATCTGCGCAATGCCGAACTGGCGGGGCGCAACTTCATGATTGAAAAATACGCACGCATGGATGACCGTCTGCCTCCTTTAAGTGCAAGCCCCTTGCTGGATGAAATTGCGGATGCAGAAGAAGTTTTCATGCGTGATGCTTCTGCAAAATACCCCAATGTGATTGTGCCTGATAGCCGGGGGGCTTTTAAAAAATACCTTCGCTGCGAACTTGAAACCCTTTCGCCCGGCACGCTCGTCCTGTATGCCCGGGATCTGCGACATGCCCGGCACGATGGACGTAACACAGCCATGGAGCGGTACACATGCCTGGCCCGCCTTATGGGCAAATCCAGCCTTGAAGAGCTTGAGGCGTCGGTTCGGGCCGCCGCTGTTTAAAGCTTTTCAGCATTTAATGTTATGTTTTTCAGTATATCGCAGGGAGTTTCCGGGCGCGCCCTGCTGGAAAAAGCAATGCCGTCACCGCAGCGGGCTTGCCAATGTCCTGAAGTGCTGTCGACTGCCGGGTAAAGCCTTGCCGCTAGCCCTGTGAACCGGACAGGGCACGCTTCTGCTTTTTTTGCCACGAAAGTATCCCCCGATAGTCCCTTGCTATGGCTCAGGCACCACGCCGGCTGCGGTACGTATTGACCTTGCCGCTGTTCGCCGTCATTATCAGACGCTGCTGGAATGTCTTTTTTAGACAGAAACTCCAAATAGCGTCTTTTTTATCTCTGAACGGGGTTCATCTGGCCGCTTCCAAGATGAAGGCGGTTGTCTGTCCGCATTTTCATGTAATTTGATTTTCTGCCTAATTTGATCCGGTGTTGATTCATCGGGCCGCACTATTTTTTTGTGGAGACGTTTTTTTATGCTCACCTACGATATGACTGTCACCCTTATAGTTCTTGGTGTGGCTGTTATTTTTCTCATAACGAACGCGCTGCGCAATGATGTGGTTGCCGTTCTTATTATACTGGCTCTGACACTCAGCGGCGTATTGCCCGTGCAGGAAGCCATATCCGGATTTGCCAGCACCACGGTGCTTATTATCAGCTGTATGTTTATAGTGGGCAAGGCCATTATCCATACGGGTATTGCCCAGCGGGTAGGCGAGGTGATCATTCGACGCGGGGGCAGAAGTGAACGCAGGCTACTGCTCATGATTATGGGGGCAGCAGCCTCTGTGGGAGCGTTCATGAGCTCCACCGCCACGGCCGCCATATTCATCCCCATTACGCTTTCAGTGGCGGAAAAAACCCGCATCAACCCCAGGCGGTTGCTCATGCCGCTGGCTCTTGCCGCGCTTATCAGCGGCATGATGACCCTGGTGGCCACTACGCCCAACATTATTGTCAACGGCATCTTGCGCGAACGGGGCCTTGAAACGTTGGGGTTTTTCAGCTTTACGCCCTTTGGCATACTCATACTGTTGCTGGCGATGGCCTTTATGCTGCTTTGCGGGCAAGACATGCTGGCCCCCAAGGACTCGCGGATAGAACGCAAAAAAAGCCTTTCCATCGACGATCTGCTGCGCCATCATAAAATCGACAAGCAGCAGTTTTTGTTGCGTATTCCTGAAGGTTCAGATCTTGTGGACCGTACAGTGGCGCGCATGCAACTCAGCGCCCGGTATGGAGTTACCTTGCTGGCTGTGGAAAGTGACGGCAATGGCAGAAGGCGTACCATTACACCGGCAAAGCCCGAAAAAGTGCTTCAGGCCGGAGACCTTCTCATGGTTATAGGCTCGTCCAACCAGTTGCACACCTTTATAGAAACGTTTTCTCTGGAACAGGTTTCTGCTACTGCCTCCAAGCGGAGAAATTTTTTCCAGGTGGTGGGTCTTGCGGAAGTAATGCTCAATCCGGAGTCAACGCTCATCGGAAAATCGCTGAAAGAAACTCTTTTTCAAAGCACCTTTCAGAGCATGGTGCTCGGCATACGCCGCAAAGGGGAAACGCTGACGGAAGATGTGGCCGATATTCCTCTCAAGTTCGGCGACGTCCTGCTGGTCTGTGGCGCGTGGGAAGATATCCTGCGGCTTGAGCGTAATAAAAGCCAGTACCTTCTGCTGACATTGCCTCAGGACTATAAAGAAGTGATCCCCGCGAAGCAGAAGGGAAAAGTTACAATGATCATTATGGCTGTTATGGTGGTGCTTATGGCTTTCAGCCTGCTGCCGCCGGTAACTGCCATTCTGGCCGCCACTGCCGCTCTGGTGCTCATGCGCTGTGTGCCGCTGAACTCCATTTATGAGGTGATAGACTGGCAGACCGTTGTCATGATCGCCGGAATCTTGCCGCTGGTTCTTGCACTGCAGAAGTCGGGGATTATTTCTCTGGTTTCCGACGGCTTCATACAGCTTTTATCCGGGGCGGGTCCTTTTGCTGTGCTGGCCGGGCTGTTTATGATTACGGCCCTGCTGGGTTTTTGCCTTTCCAGCACGGCGGTAGCCATGCTGATAGCCCCGATGGCGGTAGATGTGGGCCTGAAAATGGGTATCAGTCCCCAGGCCTGCGCCATGTCTGTAGCTATTGCCTGCTCTGCGGTATTTATTTCTCCCCTTGGTTCGGCAGTGCACATGCTTGTCCGTGAGCCGGGCGGGTACAGCCTGAAGGATTATGCCAAGGTGGGCGCGCCCCTGCTGCTGCTGGCGCTGTTGGCGACAATGTTTTTTTGCTGGGTGTTTTATTTGCGTTAAATTTTTGAAGTTTCTCAGCAGGTCTGATACCGGTCGGGCTTGCCGCCGCCTGCACAGACATTTACTATGCGGATAATGACAACGTGCCGGTGGGTACGAGCGTCCTTTCCGGCAATGGTCGGGTAACAGGCAAACCCGGGGCCGGAACCGCCCTGTTTGTACTTTGAGGGAATAGGATATATTCCTGTATGAAACCGTATCAAGATTGATTTTATACAAGGATCTAACAATGAAACTGCCGACACTTCCTCCCATTTTGAAGCTGCAAGTTGTGCTGAAAACCCTGGCCGTGCAAGTCTGTCTTTTTCTGGGCATTCTGGTGGCCGTGTGGGGGTTGCAGCGTGCGTACTCCTTTATTGACGCCACGACCTTTCCGGAGCCGATGGCTCTGCCTGCCGCTGCGGACACGTTGCCGGAAAACGAAAAAGGTAAAATTCTGCTTGATGCCATCACCCATCAGATGCAGCGCGAGCTTAATTCTACCTTTGGCTGGACCATCAACGATATCGTCTTCAACCGCTTTATCCTGGATAACCGGGCGTATCGCCAGTATGGGGTGTATCACGCCACCAGGTTCCTGCTGGATCTTTATTCCAGCCAGATCGCCAAGCTGGGAACCAGCGACAGGGAAAGTGAGTTTTTGTATAAGGCCCGCATTAACAGCTTTGCCATTGACCCGCGCAGTTTTATGTTTCCTTCTGCTGAAGGATCATACAAAAAGGGCTTTAAACTTCTTGGTGACTATAAAAAATCATTAGACAACGGCACTGGTGTGTATAACTGTCGCTCTGATGATCTGTACGCTTCTTTTGTGACGGTAACCGGAGAAAACCTGCTCGGATATGCTCTCGGTCTTTTGCAAAACGCGCAAAACATGTCTTTCTATACCCTTGATAACCGTATTTATGAAGTTCAGGGAATCGTTTTAGTCCTGCGTGACTTCATCAATACTCTTTATGTCCTCTATCCTGAGATCAAAGCCAAGAATAATGAAGAAAACATGGCTTCAGCCATGTCCTACCTGAACCGGATTTGTGAATATGACCCGCTGTATATCACGTCGTCTTTCAATTCCGGAGAACTTGTCCTGTCCTACTTGCTGTTTGCCAAGGCCCGTCTGGAGGACATCCGAAACAGCATTCGTATGTAAGGCAGAAGGGCGCTATCACGCTTAGTTAGAGATGCAATGGTTCGCGCTACCGCGAGAGAAAGTCCGGTAGCACAGGCCGCACGGTTCCGGTTGCTCTTGCAGCACCGGCTAACCGGCGGCCTGTTTGTTATACTGTCCATATGACCTGCTTCTGTTCAAACTGGTCAGAGATGTGTACCATGCACTCAAGAGTGAAACGGTAGAGGCTCACGGCACGAGCGGAGGAATACTATGGCTTCACGCTACATACTGGCCCTTGACCAGGGTACAACCAGCTCACGCGCGATCCTTTTTGATCGTGATGCCAATATTGTGCAGGTTGCGCAAAAGGAGT
>NZ_JAHZAA010000025.1:27050-37857 GCF_019424165.1 Desulfovibrio sp.
GCCAGGCTGGGTCGAGCATTCGCCCAATGAAATTTTTGATTCGCAGGCGCACGTTCTGCACGAATGTCTGCGACTCGCGCGGGTGAACGGCAATGAAATTGCGGCCGTAGGCATAGCCAATCAGCGGGAAACCACCATTGTGTGGGAGAAATCTACCGGGGCGCCAGTGTATAATGCCATTGTCTGGCAGGATCGGCGTACAGCAGCCTTTTGTGATCAGTTGCGGGCTGACGGCAAGGCGCACATCATTCAGGAAAAGACAGGGCTTGTGCTGGACGCGTATTTTTCCGGCAGCAAGGTGCGATGGATTCTGGACAATGTACCGGGAGCCAGGGCAAAGGCTGATGCCGGAGAACTGTTGTTCGGCACGGTGGATTCCTGGATTGTGTGGAACCTGAGCAAACGGGGAGCCCACGTTACAGACCCCTCCAATGCCAGCCGAACGATGATGTTCAATATCCATACGGGACAGTGGGATAACGAACTGCTTGAAATTTTGGGCGTACCGCCCTCCATGCTGCCCGAAGTCGTCCCTTCATCCAGCCATATGGCTGAGGTACATCCTGAATTTTTTGGCCGTGCGGTGCCTGTGGCCGGTATTGCCGGTGATCAGCAGGCCGCTACCTATGGTAACGCCTGTATGAGCCGGGGGATGGCAAAAAATACCTATGGCACGGGTTGCTTTCTGCTGCTCAATACCGGGCATAGTCCGCGCGTCAGCCTGAACAATATGCTCACCACCGTGGCGTGGCAGACAGCGAGGGGATATTCCTACGCGCTCGAAGGCAGTGTTTTTGTGGGGGGCGCGGTGGTGCAGTGGCTGCGTGACGGGTTGGGCATCATCAAGGATTCTTCCGAAATGGAAGGTCTGGCCGGCACTGTGCCTGATAATGGCGGAGTTTATATGGTCCCTGCCTTTGTGGGGCTTGGCGCGCCCTATTGGGATCAATATGCCAGAGGAACCATCGTGGGCCTGACCAGAGGAACCGGCAAGGGGCATATCGCCCGTGCGGCAACTGAAGCCATTGCATTGCAGACGCTGGATATTATTGATGCCATGCAAAAAGATACGGGCATTGCTCTTACGGCGCTTCGGGTGGACGGCGGCGCGAGCCGCAACAACATGCTCATGCAGTTTCAGGCGGACCTCACAGGGGTTCTGGTTGAGCGGCCCACCGTAACAGAAACGACAGCCTTGGGGGTCGCTTATCTTGCCGGGCTTGCCACAGGGTTTTGGGAAAATGAAGAAGAGCTGGCAAGTTTGTGGAAACTTGATCGCTGCTTTTCTCCCTCAATGCCCGGAGACAGGAGAGATGAACTGCTGTATCAGTGGCATCGCGCGGTGCAAAGAGCGGCGCACTGGCTTGAGGAGTAGGGCAGAGCCGCAAATTTGCAGGGCGGTTGCAAACGCCATAATAACGCCTGTGGCTTTTGCCTGTTTTTATTCAGGGCAACAGAGGTTCTTGACTTACCCCTGCTCATTGGGATAAAAAGCTTTTCGCACTATGGGTACAGGCGAATCTGCCTGAACCCCGATTTGCCGGGATGGTGGAATTGGTAGACGCAGCGGACTCAAAATCCGCCGGGGGCAACCCCTTGCGAGTTCAAGTCTCGCTCTCGGTACCAGAAAAATCAAAGGGCCTGTAGAAATACAAGCCCTTTTTTTTATTCAGAAGCTGTATACCACTGTAGGCCACTTCCAAAAACGGTACGTTCCCGCCTCCAATCCCAATCTCCGCCCGCCGCACGTCCATTATTGCGTTTTGTGCAGAGCGTTTGCTTAAACAGAACGGCTGTTTCTACCGCATATCCCACGCGGATCTCTTGTTGTGCGCCTGCTGCTGTAGAGCTGGGCGGCTTACTGATCCAAACGGTACTCCAGGATGTCATCGTCATGTTCATCGCGCTGGCCGGTTTCTTTCCAGCCCAGATGCCGGTAGAAGCCATAGGAACGTACTTTGGGGTCACTGCTGCAAGACAGAAAAAGGCGCTTAAAGCCAAGTGCCTGCATATCTTTGATTATATTCGTCAAAAGCATGCGTCCCAATCCCTGGTTTTCATGGCGCGGCAGCAAAGCCAGCACCATGATTTCGCCACTGTCACGGTCGGCGAAGCAGTACCCGGCCATCTGGCCGTCAACGCTGGCGATATAACCGGGGTAACTGCCGTCCTCAATGCCCGTGCGCCAGCTTTGTTCTGTAATGCCGAGGGCGGCAAGCTCCTGTTCAGAAAACGCATTTTCACGGGTCAATGCGCGAATACGCAGGCATTTGCGTGCATCGCCCGGCAATGCCGGCCGCAGGATTGCTTTACTCATTAAAAACTCCATAAAGAAAGATTCGTTGTATCAGCACGTTTTCACCGTCCCTTCACGGCAATCCGCGTTGCAAGGGCAGGCAAAAACGGCTTGGGGCTGACGCAGCGTTCATGACACAGCCGCAAATCAGGGTCAAACATAATGAAGTCCGAACTCAGATGCTCGATAAAACCATGATTCAGCTTGTTTGCTGCACAGTTGTCGTGGCGAGACAAAATTGTACTGCTTCAGGGCTGGGGCCAGCCGCGAACAGACGATTGTAAATAGCACGTACGACAGGGCAGATGGGGGAGTGCCTGCCAACGGACGGCTTTTTATGAATATTCTACTATATGCAGTTTTTTCAGCAGGCGTAAACGCTTCTGCAAATCAAAAAAAGCAAGATGAAGTGACACAAGCTTGCGGCAGATGATGCCATTGCATAGCATGTTCAAATTTAAATATAGGCGTTACTATTTGGATGAAACAACCTTTGACTGGATTTCTTGCATTTATTATTCTCGCCTCATGGATAAAGAAAATTCGCCAATTGTGATTCGTCCGTGTATCAAGTGCGGTAAATTGTCAACAAAAATTGAAACATCACGGCCAATTGGTCGTACACGCGACCTGTATCGTGTGGTGTGTGAATGCGGGAATGGTCCATTGCGCTGGTCCATAAGTGTTTCTTCAGCCATACGGTTATGGAATTCGCACGACGCATCCTAGGATTTGACTGCGAATTTCTTAACAATTTAAGTGCGTCGCATGTTTTTTTTGCCGTTCAATCGCAAATGAAAGCCGTGCCGTACCCTGCATACTGGCGGTACGGCACTTGAGATGTGCCTGGCAACGGTGCTTGATGCATTGATTTCCAGATCTCAGCTAGTTTTTGTTCAGCCATTTGAGCCGATCTCAGTTCCTTCCTGTGTCCACTCACAGCTTTTCCGGATGTCGAGCCATGATGGTTTCCTGCCCAGAACCCTGATGCCCGGCTGGCGGCAGGCGTTTGCTTCGATGGCGAGGCAGTTACGGCTGCGATCCGCCGCCACGTTGGTATGGAACCGTTGCCCATCTGAGGGCGAGGCGCACGCGTGAAGCGCACGGGGCAGCAGTTGGCCTGTAGTGTGCGGCCAAAACAGGCTGGCATGTCGGGACTTATTTTTCTCCCTTACGATGCAGGCGCAGCTTTAGCCGGCAGTAAACCATAGCGGCCCGTTTATGTTGCTATCGAAATGCCTGTTCCTCAGTTAGGCTGGGCAGCCTGGAAAAACGGCACCAGGGGGATTGGGCGGCAGGGCGGGTGGACCGGGGTGGCATCGGCGGTGACGTTTCAGTAACGTTTCGCCGTGTGGACGCTGGCGGGATGCTCATTACGCACACTATGGCTGGTGTATTTTTATGGCTGTTCACTCTTTTTTTCTTGATCCATAACGCGGCCATTTCGGCGGCAGCAGATCAGGGAATGAAAAGAGTGAACAGCCTATGGTATCCACCTGGCTAGTAGTTTGACATTTCTCTTGCAGCGTTGTCCGTAACTTCCTGGCAGGAGTCCATAACGCTGGACACATTGCCGGCTTCGCTGGTTTCTGCTGCAACGCCCTCCACGGCGACGGGGCCATCGTGAATGTCAGGCCCGGCGAGGGGATTCTGGTCAAGAGCCGCGTTCATGTCCGTCAGACCCATGTCGTGCAATGCACCCCCTGCAAGATCAGTTTCACTTCTCTCTGTGCCTTGCTCGGCTGCGACCGCAAACAGGTTGTCGAGACTTTCATCGCCGTAAGTCAGGGTGATGGGGGTATGGAGTCCGGCAAAGTCGGCGCTGTTTCCACCTTCATTGCCGAGATAGCCGTTATGCAGTGCGTCATCGCCTTCTTCAAAGGGCATGTCTGCGGGCATGTCTGCGGCATGATCGTCCAGGAAGGTGAAAAGCGGCTGAACCTGCCCCTCTTCCTCTTCGTCCATCATAGCAAAGCTTGTCTGTGCTGTAGCGTCAGATTCAAAAGCCTCTGCCTGCGCCCCGGCATTGCCCGTCTGCGCATTGAAGGCGGCATTCAGACTGTCATCCGGCAGGAGAGTCGGCCCGTCGTGAGCGGTCAACGTCGAGTCCTGCGTCGCATCATGCCCGGCGGCATGCTGCGCGTCCTGCATATGTTCTGCGCCGGTATCCGCAAGCATTGCTGCGAGGGGCGAGGCAGAGGGGGCGGCGGGGTCATGCAACTGGGTGACAAGCTCCGGCGGCTCAATGGACGTGCCGCCATCATGCAGAGCCCACAGGAAGTCATTGAAGGTTGACAGAAAGCCCGCGGGCAGGGCGGAGAAGTCCAGACCTTCAAAGTTGATGCCCGTCATGCCGCCTGCAATGAGCGGGTCAGAGCCAATGGCGTTGAGCCAGCCCCCGTAGCGGGTGGCAAAACTTTCGGCATCTGATGCCTGAAGTATCAGGGTGTAGGTGCCGCCGGCAGCGATCACGTTCAGGCTGCCGCTTTGTACCACGCCGTTGATGGTAAGGGTGTTGTCACCGCCGCCCAGATTGATTTCATTGCCGCTGCCCTTGACCGCGCCGTTGATGGTCACGCTGTCGTTGCCCGCGCCGGTGGTAATGATGTTTTTACCGCCGTTTTCAGCCTGCATGGCGATGCCCCGGCCGTTATTGGCAGTGAGGGTGATGCTGTCGCCCGTGCCGCCTGCCTGGGAATGGCCGGTGATGTAGTTTACAGAGCCGCCGCCATCGGCCCACATGGCAATGGCCTTTCCAGCGGTATTGGCCGATGCCGTGATGGTCACGGTCAAGGGCGAGTCCGGGGTTGATTCAATCGTGTTCATGCCGCCTTTGGCAACAACGCCGTAGCCGCCGACAGCACCATTGCCCGATACGACCACATTGCCGCTCTCGGTGGTGATGGTGTTGCTGCCGGAAGAGGCGGCAGACAGGCCATAAGCATTGCCGGATGTCGAGTTGCCCGACACGTTCACATCGCCACTTGCCGTGGTAATGGCATTGCTGCCGAAAATGGTTGCGGTCATGCCGCTCCCGTTGCCTTTGACGGCACTGCCCGACACATTTACCTGGCCATCGTCAGTGGTGATGGAGTTGCTGCTGCCGGAAGCTGTGGTATGCATGCCGTAACCGCTGAGGCCCGCGCCGGTCACAGTTACCTCTCCGCTGGCTGTGACCACGGAGTTGCTGCCGGCGGAATTGGCAAACATGCCATAACCGAGGTTGAACGATGAATTGCCCGACACCTTCACATCACCGTTGCCAGTGATAATGCTGTTGCTGCCGGAAGAGGCGGCATTCATGCTGTAGCTGTGGGCGGTTTCGTTGTTTGCGGCCACAGTTATAGTACCGCTGTCGGTTGTGATGGTGTTGCTGCCGGAAGACGCGGCATTCATGCCATAGGCATGGCCGGTACTTTCGGTTTTGGCTGTTACAGTGACATCGCCGGACTCGGTGACGATCTGGTTTTTACCAGAAAAATCGGCGTGCATGCCATAGGCCGAGTGGTTGACGCTGCTGCCTGCTATGGCCACGCTGCCGCTGTCGGTTGTGATGGTGTTGCTGCCGGAAGAACTGCTCCGCATGCCGTAGCCGGAATTGCTGATGCTGTTGCCCGATGCAGCCACATCGCCGCTTTCAGTGACGACAGTATTGCTGCTAGCATGGGCATGCATGGCAGATCCACTGCTGGAGGTGCTGTTTCCGGTAAGGGTTACATTGCCGCTCTCTGTCGTGATGATATTGCTGGAAGGATCCTTGGCTCCGGAAGACTGGGCGTACATGGCAGAGCTGCTGTTAAGATTGTTGGCTTTGCTGCCGCCGGATACGTCCACATTGCCGCCTTTTGTGGTGATGGTATTGCTACCGTCAGCATAGGACCACATGCCAGAACCGCCACCTCCGCTGCCGACAACACTCACATGGCCATCTTCTGTTTCAATACTGTTGCTGCCGGACTTTTCGGCATAGATACCCCATCTTGTGCTGGCAATGCTTGCATTTCCATCCTTTGTAGTGATGGTATTGCTGGCGGAATTAGCTGCACGCATGCCGTAAGAACTGCCGTTGCTATTGACGGCAGACACACTTACATCTCCGCTGTCAGTGGTGATGTTGTTGCTGGCTCCTGAGTGGGAAGCAAAAATGGCGGAGGCGCTGAAGATGCCGCTACCTGAAACATGCACCTTGCCGCTTCCGGTGGTGATGCTGTTGCTTCCAGACTGTTCGGCTTCCATTCCTGTGCCATGCCCATTGGCAATGCCGGAACCAACAACAGTTACATCGCCGCTTTCGGTGGCGATACTGTTGCTGCTGAGAGAGCCGATACCCAGCATGCCGGTGTTGCCGGAAGCGTTCACACTGCCGCCTTCGGTACTGATACTGTTGCTGCCGGCAGAAGATGCGGACATGCCATACCCTGTACCAGAATTGCTGCCCGTGCCGGAAACTGCAACATCGCCGTCTTTGGTTGTAATGCGATTGCTGCCGCCAGAGGCAACCATGCCGGAGCCCAAACCGGCCCCCTGACCATCACGCGAACCAACAACAGCCACGTTGCCGTTCTCAGTGGCGATATTATTGCTGCCGGAATCATCCGCGTGCATGCCGTACCCTACGCCCCATCTGGCACTGCCGGAAGGATTGCCGGCACCGGTGTAGGAGCCGCTGACGGTAACGTCTCCGTCTGTGGTCTGGATATTGTTATTGCCCGAAAAGGTGGCTGACATGCCAGAGCTGGTGACGGGGGTGTCTTGGGAGGCAGAGCCGGGACCGGTGAAGGACCCGTTGACCGTCACGTTGCCGCTTTCCGTGCTGATGCTGTTGCTGCCGGAATCGCTGGCGGACATGCTACGCTGGTTGTTCGACACAGCCACGTCGCCGCTGGCGGTGGTAATGGTATTACTGCTGCCAGCATCATCGGTCCGCATGCCGAAGTAGCCGCCCGACACGCTCACATTGCCGTCTTTCGTTTCGATTTTGTTGCTGCCGGAACTCCAGACATCCATGCCAGATCCGCTGCCGCCTCCCGACACGCTCACATCGCCACCGTCTGTGGTGATGCTGTTGCTGCCGGAATCGCTAGCGGACATGCCGTTGCCAGAGGCATTTTGCACATGAACCGTACCGTTGCCCATATCAATGACGTTCGCGGCGGCATTGCCCTGCCCGGTTACGCCGTAAGCCACATTAAGCTCGCCATCCGCAGAAGTGATCTGCGTGGTGGAGCCTGGTGTCGTGTTCGTAACCCCGGCGTTAAGGTTGATGGTATTGTAGTCATCGGCCATATGCGCCGGGCCGGCAGAGCCGCTGGCATGTATGGAACTGCCGCCGCTTACCGCGTCATTGATGATTATTTCGTCATTTTGCGCGGAGGAAATGACCGAGTAAACCCCGCCATTGTTCTGGCCTTGATGGAATTCACCGATATTATCCAGATGCTGACCACCATAGCGGCTATCGTGCTCTGCGGAATCAAAGTTTTGATTATCTGTGACTACAAGCTCCACGTTGTATTCGTAGTTTTCGCCTGAAGCGCGGTCTGTAACAGTGATGTGGATGAAGTCCACCAGGCTTTCACCTGTCAGCCCGAGCCGCTGCATTTCGGTCACGCCGTCAGCGGTGAGACGGAACTCCAGGCGGCCGGTAAGGTTGTTAAAGCTGACATCTACCCAGGAACTTGACCATCCGGCAGGCAGGCTGACGCTAACCGCGTAGGGTGCGGTTGCATTTGTGCCGTCAAAATCGATGCCTCCAGGGGCAATGGCTACAGGGGCCGCACCATTACCGCCGAAAAATACGCTGGTGGTAACGGCATCGCCCGTGGCACCGGGCGAGTACAGCACTGCGCGTACAAAGGGGCCTGCGGGAAAAGAGGGACCTTCCACCGGCGCGTCCGGTCCGGCAGTGTCGGCAAGCAAAACCGCGGGGGAATCAAAAAGCAGGGAACCAGGCTGGAAGCCGGAGCCTTCTATTTTTATGTCAGTCCCGTCCAGGTGGTCCACACCGGAGGCGAGGTCGGAAGTCGTGTGGTCAGAGGAGCGGGCCGTTCTGATAGCTGTTGCGGGACCGGCCGCAGGGATGAGATTGGGGCCAAGAGCATTGAAAAATTCCGTGCCGGAAACCAGTTTGCCCTCAATCTCAAATTCAGGAATGTTGTCACTATGATAAGCGGTGTAAAAGTCGTCAATACGAATGACGGCGCCGTCTTCAAAGGTAAATATCAGTGAATTGTCATCGCGCGACAATGTTGCACCATCGGTTGAAAAACCAAGAGCGATCTTTGCGTTTTTGCCCGCCGCAGAAACAGTAATTGCCTGCCCCTGAAGAGGACGCGAAATGGTTATAGTAGGCATACGGCCTCCATAATATACTGGATTCGTTGGTATTGCGGCAACGTGCAGTACTCGTGTGCCGAAAGGCATGAAAGGAGAGAGTGTAGGCGTGGTGCTTACTTCTCTGGGGGGTAAGGCCCCCCTCTGCCTCTATTGCAAGAGGGCATCTACAAGAAGGAAATGGTGAATCAGCGGAGACTGTGATTCACGATCTGGGATGAACCCATCGCTTTTCTAATAATGTCAGTTATTATTCATGTCAATGGACCTGTGGCCATGCAACGTCTGCCTTGACGCGCTGCTTTTATCTGGAGTAAATCTTTATAATTAACTAAAATAATAGATAAAATTTTTAAAAATTAAAAAACCTACCAATGCTTGTTCCAGTCTGTTGCTCTGCATATCAGGGCGAAAACACACAATAAATTATATTATTTTACTATGTTTTATGCCGGACGAAGTTTTTTGCCGGCTGCCAGGCACTGACAACGCAGTTTTTACTTCAATCAACATTGTGGAAATATTTATATTTACTCATGTTTTCTGAAGGGAGGCACATGAAGCATGAATTGGTATTATGAATTTAAAATCTGGAAATGGATTTTTGCTTGCGTCACTACAGCAGAAAAAATTTGCGCACGAAAAAATGTTGCCTCTGGAGGCCGGACTGCGGCCGCAGGGGCGAATCACTTTCACAACGTGGCTGGCAGTGCCGCTGCGTCGGCAAAAAGCGAATGCAGGCAGGCTGCAAAAAAGTGCACGGAACGCGCAGCGGGCGTCTGCGTGAAATCGTCTCCTCAAGCCAGGCTGGCGCACCTAGTTGCTGCTATGACGTTCCTTTTTGGATGCCGATAGTCTTTTTGTTTTTTTCCGCTTCCGCAGCAGTGTGGAAACATCAATGCCCAAGCGCATCGCAGCCTCGGCCACGCTATCGGTTTGTCTCATAACCGCAGCTATTACGTCTGCTTCGTAACGCGCGACGGCCTCTTTCAGGCTCATGTTGCCAAGCAGATCAGGGCTTTCGGATAAATCTCCCGAAGCGCTTGCGCCTGTGGGCATGGCTCCACCTGTCCCCAATCCGGCGCTCAGCAATAGCTCTTTATTGATGCTTCCATTTTTTGACATGACCACAATACGCTCTACCGTGTTCTTCAGCTCTCTGATGTTTCCGGGCCAAGGGTAAAAGAGCATCTTATCGTACAGATCTGAAGAAAAGTAGACATTTTTATTGTGCTTGTTGTTGAAATCTCTAAGGAACTTATTGGCGAAAAAGATAATATCCTCTTTGCGTTCGCGCAGTGGTGGTATTTTAAACTGGATAACATTCAGGCGGTAGAAAAGATCAAGCCTGAATTTTTTTTGTTTGATAAGCTCTTCAAGATTGGCATTGGTTGCGGCAATGATGCGTGATTTGATTTTAATTTCTTTGTTGCCCCCCAACGGCATAATCGTTTTATCCTGGAGTACGCCAAGCAGTTTTGCCTGCAAAAGGTAAGGCATGTCGCCTACCTCATCGAGAAACAGGCTGCCGTCGCCAGAGATTTCAAACAAGCCTTGTTTGCCTTCTTTACTGGCGCCGGTAAATGCGCCGGCCTCGTAACCAAAAAGCTCACTTTCCAAAAGGGTGTCCGGTATGGCGCTGCAATTTATTTTAAGGAATGGTGAAGCAGACTTGGCCCCGATTGCATGAATGTAATTTGCAAAAAAATCTTTACCTACGCCAGTTTCTCCGACCAGCAAAATTGGCAGATCGATGTCTGCTACCTGATTTGCGAGCTCGAACAAATTTTCTATTATCTTGCTACGTGTTTCCGCGATTTCAACTCTGGTCTGCTGTTGAAAAGATTTTATCTGCCTGTTGTAAATCATTGATAGTGTTTTTGTTTTTTGTAATTCCTCCTGGATTTGCTGCAATTCGGAAATATCTCTGGCGATGGACACCGCGTATTTCAAATTTTTTTGTCGATCAAAAATGGGCGTCCCTGAAACCAGGCAGTCATTCCCCTTACTCTCGCCTTTTTTTACTCCCCACTGGCTATATTCGTTAATGGTCACATACGGCACTTTTGTTTGCAGTACTTTGGCAACACATGAATTTTTATAGTCGCCATGCTGCAATCCTTCAAAAACGTTGGATCCGATCATTGTGGATTTTTCATAGCCGGAAAGCCGGGTGAT
>NZ_JAHZAA010000026.1:0-20005 GCF_019424165.1 Desulfovibrio sp.
GCACGCGCCCTGCTTCCGTCACCAGATCCTGCACCTTGAGCCTGGCCTACCCGACAACCGGATCCATCGCACGGCCGGTTTTGCACCGGCTTGCGCGGCGGCGTGGGTTGCGGCATCAAGGGCCTGCCGACTGGTGGCTATCAGAAATTTTTTACACGTCACCAAAACTGTCGCGTGCAGTCTGTTCCGGTATGCCTCTGATCTCTCATGCAGCGGAAAACGCGCAAGGCTACTCCAAAACAAAAACACTCGAACTGTTCGCACAAAACAATACACAATCGTTCACAGGGCTATACGCCCCGCGGTTAAGGGCAACGCCGTCGTGCAACAACAGAATGGACATGTGCTGCCGTCATGTAACGGCAAAAAATTTTCAGCCCGACAAACCGCGCACAGACCGACCAGCACATTTCGTCTCCGCAGGCCTGCAAAGCCACCACACCTTAAGCTGTCGTGCTGCCGCCATGCCATGCGCGCAAAAACCAAAGCACAGCTCAAACATGAGCCGCAAAACATGGCCTTGCTGCCTCACCTGCATCTGCACTACTGCCTATGTATCGAAGGAATTTGCTAAGTTATAAAACTTACTAAAAGAGGTCAAGCTGTAAACCTTCAACAAGCACTAGTATTCATAGGGTTACAAGCAATGTCCCGCTTTTTTTTGAAAAATTTTATTCAATCTCTTTTGAACATCAAAAACAGCCGCTGGAACATATATATACATGCCTGCAACAGGCGCACAGCTGTCTACATACATTCACTGTTCTGCAGTAATGCCAGCCCGGCATACGCGCCGCCCCAAAGGCCGCTGTCGGTATCTGTTACAAGACGCACGGGCACACATTGCAGCAGGGACAATACATCCCCCGAGCCAGCGTACAAGGCTTCTGAAAAAGACGGGCAATGCACGCAAAGAGGATTGGCGGCAGCCACGCCTCCGGCAATCCACAGTCCATCACGACAAAGAGTGGACAATATCCATCCCCGACAAAACCGCCCCAGAAAACGCGCATACCAATGCAAGGTGGGCGTATCGCGCGAAAGCGCGCTATCGCCCACCTGTGAGGGATGCAGCATCCGGCCTGTCAGATAGTAATGCAGTGTGGAAAGCCCCTGCCCGCAAAGCACGTTTTCAGCGCTGGCAAAAGGCCGCCCCAGCCCGTTGCACAAAGCCCGTCCGTAGGCCTGTTCTTCTTTGCCAAGAAAAGCGAAAGCAGCATGCCCGGCTTCGCTGGGAACAGCCATGGGGTTACCCTGCTCCGAAAGCAGCAAGCTGGCGGCTCCAAGACCTGTTCCGGCACCGATGACAGCGTGAATTTTTCTGGAGAGTGCGTTCTTTACCCAACTGCCCTCTCCTTCATCAAAAGAAACGGCGTCGGCGGCTTTGTCATTTTTTTGTGCAGGCCCAGCCACATAGAGTGCCTGGACGCCGGGAGGGGTCAGGGTGGCATATGCCTGGAGGATAAAGTCATTCAGCAGCAGGCAGCGCCCGGCATCCGGCAGCGAAGATATCTTTGCGAGGTCAACGCGCAGCCGACCGTTAGTCAGGCTTCCTTTCTGGCCGTCCACAGGCCCGGCCAGCCCGATGACCACGGCTCCGGCCTGTTCCGGCGGTTGTCGTAGCCCTTCGGCCAGGGCAAAAAACAGATCCTGCCCGCTCTCCAGCCCCGAAGAGCTGATCCGGGCAGAGCGTTCCAGGGTGAGCGAGGTTCCTTCCAGCCTGAAGCTGCCCATCCGGCAGTTGGTTCCCCCCACATCGGCCACAAGAATTCGCTGCATGACAAGTCCGCTCAACGTGATGAGCTGTTTTCGCCGGAAGCGTCAATTTTGCGTACAATCCCGGTAGTGCTGCACCCCTGCACAAGGTCGGCCAGATAAACGCGACCGCCCGAAGCCAGCACCACATCCGCCCCCACTACGGTTTCCACAGTATAGTCACTGCCTTTGACCAGCACATCAGGGCGCAGAGCGGTGACAAGGTTCAGTGGTGTGTCTTCGTCAAAAAGCACTACGGCATCCACCCCGTGCAGAGCGGACAAAAGCAGTGCCCGGCTTTGCTCGTTTTGTACCGGACGGCTTGGTCCCTTGAGACGGCGTACCGAGGCATCGGAATTAAGCCCAACCACAAGGTGGGTTCCCTGAGCCGCGCTTTGGCGTAGAAGAGAAATATGGCCCGGATGCAGCAGGTCAAAACATCCGTTGGTGAAGACTATGCTTTCATTTTTACGCCGCCAGTCTTCCACCTTTTCAAGAAGCTCGGGCAAGGCATAAAGCTTGGGATTATCCGCGCCCTGACGCAGTGCCTGACGCAATTCGGTAATGCTTACAGGGGCCGTACCCATTTTGCCCACAGCAACGCCGGCCGCGGCATTGGCCGCATCCATGCTTTCTTCCCAGGACAGGCCACTGCCGATGCAGGCCCCCAGCGTGGCAATAACAGTGTCGCCCGCTCCGGAAACATCCGCAACCTCGCGCATGGCGGCGCGTATATAACGGGGGGGTGCATCCGGGCCGAACAGGGCCATGCCCTTGGCGCCACGGGTCAGCAGTACTCTTTCAACTGCATGACGCTCCCGCAGACGGTCTGCCAGTTCTGCCCTCAACGCCCTGTCCAGCGGTACATTCTGGTCTCTGCCACAGGCGAGAGCAAATTCCTGTCTGTTGGGCGTTACACAATGCGCGCCCGCGTAGCGGCCCCACTGCGTTCCTTTGGGGTCCACCAGCACAGCCACGCCCAGGCGGCGGGCCTCGTCAATAACAGCGCGACACAGGTTTTCGCCCTGCGCGTTTTCCAGCAAAACACCCTTGCCGTAATCAGAAAGGATCACTGCACGGCAATCAGGCAGCGTGTCAAACACCGCCTGACGCAGGGCCTCAAGCTCATCCCCGTTCGGATGCATGCAACGCTCTTCATCCAGCCGCAGCAATTGCTGCCCCTGGGCGAGCACTCTGGTCTTGCATGTGGTGCTGCGCGCTCCGGAAGATATCAGGCGGTGTTCAATGCCGGCCTGCTCCAGGCTCCGACGCAGATCGGCGGCGGCCTCATCAATACCGGAAAGGCCCACAAGTGTGGCCTGTGCGCCAAGGTGCACCAGGTTGCGGGCAACGTTGGCCGCGCCGCCCGGTGCGAACCACCGTTTGTTCACTCCAAGCACAGGCACCGGAGCTTCAGGCGATATTCGCCCCACACTCCCGGCAATGTAGCGGTCAAGCATCACGTCGCCCACTACCAGCACATGCACCTTATCAAAATTCATGGCACTTCCGTTTCAGGATGCGGACGCACAAGATGCTGCTCACAGCTTGCGGCACGCCTTTTTAAAAAACGCACTCATTCGGGCCTCAACGCCCTCCTCGTCCAGAAACGCAGGCAGCTCCCGGCGCGCAGCGTCGCCCAGCCGCCGCCGCTCCGCAGGACTTGAAGCCAGATCTTCAAGTACCCCGGCCAAAGCGTCCACATCATTCTGCGCCACAACGCGCCCATTACGGCCGTCAGTCACGGCTTCAGTCTGCCCCGGCAAGTCGCTGACAACAACGGCCAGTCCGAAAGCCAGAGCCTCCACCAGAGCCGAGGGCAGCCCGTCCATATCTCCTTGCCGCGTTTTGCGGCCCGGAGCTACGAATACTTGAGCCTTGTTGTAGAAATCCGGCATGTTCTCATGGGGAATACGCCCCGAAAAAAGGACGTTGCCACGCAAGCCAAGCCGCCAGGCCAGCCAGCGCAGACGCAGGCGCTCCGGCCCGTGTCCCACGATTCTGAGTGTGAAGTCGACACCCTTGTTTTTCAGCACCGCGCAGGCGCGCAAAAGAGTGTCATAGCCCTTGCGACGACTGATCGTACCCACAGCCAGAATATTCAACCCGGCGACAGCGTCGTCGCCCTCGGCAGCCTGTTCGGCATCATCATCCGGGGGAGTTAGCGTAAGCGGGTCACGCAGCACGACAAATTTGTGTTCCGGCACTTCGGGCATAAGCTCGCGCATGGCCTGACGGGAAGCTTCAGTATCGCAGCGCACAAAAACCGCATCATCGACCTTTGCCTTCCAGTTAAGGCCGGGGCTGGCAAGGTCGTGCGAACGTACGGCAAAAGCATACGGCACATCCAGCAAACGGGAGGCCACCCATGAAGCCGTAGCCGGACCGTGAGCTCCGGCGGCATAAAAAATCTCAATATTTTCTTCCTGGCCCCAGCGGGCCAGCAGAGCGCCGGAACCGAAAGAGCGCAGATGGTCCCATAGCCAGTTCCCCCAGCGGCCTCGACCGGGCAATGCACGCCAGAGGCCCCAGAGATTGGCTGAGGCGCCACGCATATGACGGAACATGGCAAGATAAGCGCCAAGCATGCGCCAGGCGCCGATACGGCGCACAGCCAGCGGCAGGGCGTAGCCCTCCGGACTGCCCAGAAGGCCGTTATCGCGAATGGCGTAAATACGTGAAAGCAGGCCGGAAGCGTGCATGTGGTGCGCTTCGGTCATAAGACATTGCCCGGAAGCCTCAGGAAAACGCTCTGCCACCAGCGCGCCACGCACCACCGGCCTGGCACCGGACAGCAGGTTATACGTTTCCTGAACGGAAATACGCGGTACCTCACGCTTACGGCAATGCAGGATACCGTCTTCAAGCGTGTACACGCTGTCGCAGAACTCCGCCATCTTTGGGTCATGGGTCACCATAACCATGGCCACACCACCCGTATGGCAAAGATTGCGGAAGTTATCCATGATAAGACGGCTGGTCTTGGCGTCCAGTGCACCCGTAGGTTCGTCGGCAAGCAGTATGCGGGGGCTGTTGACCATGGCGCGCGCAATAGCCACACGCTGCTGTTCACCGCCCGAAAGGCGGTTGCTGCGGTAGTGTACCCTGGCCGAAAGACGTACCAGCTCCAGGGCGCGAATGACCCTTTCCCACCGTTCCTGTGGGGGGACACGCTCATAAATAAGCGGAAATTCAACGTTTTCGAACACCGTAGAGTGGTCAAAAAGGTTGCTCGACTGCATGACAAAGCCCATGGTTCCGCGCCTGAAGGCTGCGGTCTGCTCTCTGTCCAGATGCAGCACGTCTTTGCCGAGAATTTCGAGAAAACCGGAATCGGGCGCGTGCAACATGCCGAGCACATGCAGCATGGTGGATTTGCCGCATCCAGACGGTCCCATAATGGCAACCATCTCGCCCGCCTCCACTTCAATATTCACGCCGCGCAACACCGGCGAGAAGCCAGCGTAGCACTTATACAAATCTTTGGCGACAATAACAGGAGCCATGAATCACCCTGTCCATAAACGGCCCGGGCCGCCGCAGCAGCGGTCTGGGCTGGGCCGCCAGCTATTTTTACTCAAAGCGCAGAGCCGTGACCACGTCCATGCGGCTGGCCTGGATGGCCGGATACAGGCCTCCCGCCACACCGATGACTGCGGAAAAAACAATGCTGCCCAGGCTACTGGCTAAAAGCAGGGAATAAGAGATACCCGTACCCAGCGACCAGGAGCCTCCTTCCACCAGCGCAATGCCCAAGGCAATGCCTAAGACACCGCCAGCCACAGACTTGCACAAGGCCTCGGCAAGAAACTGGGCCAGAATGTCCGAATCGGAACCGCCCATGGCCTTCTTCAGCCCCACCTCTCGGGTGCGGGCGCGCACTGCGGCAAACGTGCCGTACCATATGCCGAAGCCGCCAAGCATGAGCGACGCGGCGATGCCGAGCCAAAGCAGCACTTCAACCCATAAAAAAGTATCCTGAATACGCGCCAGCTGGTCATCCTGCGTATGCACCACAAGGTAGGGCGCAGTCTGGTACTCCTGTACAACTTCAGGAATTTCCTTGACCAGAGGCGGCACATCCTGCCAGCCGATAGCGCGTACAAAAAGCCGCGTAACCTTGTCGCCGGCCCAATTTCTGTCAATCATGGTAGTATAGGGCAAAAAGCCCCCTTGCGACCAGCTGCCAAGCATGACCCCGCTGACCACTCCCACTACCTCAAAAACATCCTGCTGCAAAAAAAGCAGCTTGCCCACCGCCGCGTCTGCATCTCCGTAGAGATCCTGCGCGGCTTCGCGGCCGAGCATACAGACACGCTTGTGGCCGATCACGTCGTTGGCATCCATGAGCCGCCCGGTGATCAGGGTCAGAGAAAATACGTCTGAAAAATACTGGTCAATGCCAATAAAGCCCACATTGATAACGCGCTCACCAGCACCGCGCAGGGCAAAGCCTTTTCCTTCGCGTATATTCTGGCTCACCATATAAACCCCGGGCAGATGGCTCAGGGCTTCTACGGTTTCAGGGTAAAATCCGCGCATGGGCTGGCCGGGATACTGGGCATCATCCATATAGACGCGGATGACGTTAACCCCGCCCATAAGCACCATATCTTGCCCGACTTTATAGCGTATTTCACGCCCGAGCACGGCCAGAACAATAAAGGCCGTGATGCCCAGGGCGATGGACAGTATCACCCCGAAGCCGCGCTGGCGTACAACCTGACGCAGGCTGACGCGAAAAAGGTCGGACATGGCAATCATGGCAAAACCACTGTAAGAATATCCCTGAACTGTTACGCCGGACACGGCATGACAAGCCGAGCCGACACCGCCTCATGCGGACTGTTACGCGCTTCCTGCCCATGCGGGAATACGCCAGCCCTTTTACCCAAAAACGGGCGAATTATTATATAGGGCGAAACCGGCGTATGTCAAAGACATATTCCCAATCACAAACCTGCAACACCCTGCGGCCCTGGCTCGCAGCACCGGACAAGCAGGCTCGCAACGCCGGACAAGCTGGCCGGAACCAGCCTAAAAAAGCCGCTCCACCCGCCGCACAGTGCCGCCCCGGCCCACAACGTAACGCAAGCCATGCCACACAATACTCCGGGCAGGCAAGCTGCGGATGTAAACCAAAACAAACATGGCTACCGCATCAAAGAAGCTCAGAAACCAGCGGGCAAATGAAATGGAATGCCGCAGCAGCCCCCGCCACAAGTGCAGGATCACAGACAAAAGGACTATCCACAAAAGCGCCAGCAGCACAGCCAGGCCGCTGCTCACATGCAGCAGCCCGCCCAGAAGAATACAGGCGGCGACCAGAGGCGGTACAGCCATGACAAAGCCCATAAAGCCCAGCAACATCCATTGTATGGGCATGCAAAACTTGAGAAAGAGCACTTGCCGGTCCATCCAGGCCCGCCAGACATGGCGCTCATGCCTGCCGGCCTCGGTATGCAGAAGCGCGCCGGGGCAAAGACGCACCGGAACCCCCAGCTTTTGCAGACGGGCCGAAAGCGAACAGTCGTCCACCACGTTGCGCGCCCACAAATCTTCCACAGCATATCTGCCGAATGCCTCACGGGTCATGGCCATGGCCCCGCCCCAAAGCTGGGTAAAAGACGAAACAGCCTGTAAAAGACGCATGAGCAGAACACACAGGGCATATGCCAGGGTCACGGGGCGATGGTCAGTGGGATTCACCACATGGTAGCCTGTAGAAAATTCAGCCTCGCCGGTGGCAAGCGGTCCCACCAGATGACGCATAAAATCCGGCCGGGCCATATGGGTGCTGTCGCAAAAAACAAAAACATCAGCCTTGTTTTTGATTGCAGCTACCCCACAAAGACTGTTGTGGTTTTTCTGGCCGCAATCGCGAGCCGGTCCGGCCACCACGTGCCGCGCGTGAGGATAGTCCCGCTGGATCTGCCGCACAAGGTCCGCAGCCGGTTCGTCAGCAGTGGCGGTGACCAGCACGGGAAAATAACGGGGATAGTTCTGAAGGAGCAGGCTGCGCACAGCGGCGGACATACGCTTGTCGGCACCGGCCATGGGTACGATCATGCCGACCACGGGCCAACGGCCTTCGGGCAATGCGCGGTTGGCCGCATCGTCCAGCCGCGCCCGACGCGGCAGGGCCTGGCCGGTCCGGGCCAGAACGTAGAGCAGCAAGCATTTTAAAGCTGCCAGCGCAAACCAGAGCCAGAACATAGTTTCTCCTTCACGTTAACAGGCGGCCCGGAGCCTCACAGGCCGCGTGCGCTCTTGCGCGCTGATGCCTATTGCGGCAGGGGTGCGCAGTTTTCGGGGGCAAGGGGAACATCATGGGTGCGGGTGCCTTCAAGGCGTACTTTCATGCCGCTTTTCAGCTTGATGACGCCTTCCACCTTGTTGGCCGAAACCAGCCGCCCTTTAAAAGTATGACCAGAAGAATGGCGCGCCTGTATTTCGTTATTCTGGACGCTGCCCACAATGTGGTACACGTCTACCTTGCCGTTGTACAGGCGCAAATGCACCACGCCCCGCACTTTACCGTCGGCGGAAAAACACAGGCCCACCTTATAGGTGGACGAATAGAGTGAGCCTGTCCACAATTCCCTCACTTCCACAGGACCTTCAGCAAGCTCCGGCGGCAGGGTTTCGGGCTGTTCCTGAGCGGAAGGCTCCCGCCCCCCCTCCCCGCCTGGGGCTGCGCTGGCGGCCGCAGACTGCTGCGTTTCCTGACCATGAGCCGCTGCCGGAGTCCCTGGGACAAGCAGGGCAGCGCAAACCAGCAGTGCGCAAAGCCGCAGCCCCGCCCTTACACCGGGAGCGGCATGCCTGCGACCGGCAATGACCGCTTGAGGCAAGGACGCGCATGACTTCCATATATTTTCACTATTCCACATAAGCAATATTCCTGGATTGGTGTGCTGCCGCGAAAATGCGCCCGGCTTTCCGGGCAAAGCCGAAGCCCGTGCAGCGAGTCGCTTTTTCTGGTGCTCGCCACAAGGCAGACAAGGCGCGCCACGCCGGAAAACGCGAATTTTCGCGCAGACCCTGACCGCCAAAACCTACGTCGTAAGATTCAGGCGGCTAAAAACGTCCTCATGGGCATCCACCATGGCGGTAAAAGAAAAATCCCGTTCAACCCGCTGCCTTCCGGCCAGGCCCATAGCATCGCATAAAGCGCTGTCATCAAGCAAACGGCAGCAGTGCCGGGCCATGGTTTGCGCATCTGCCGCAGGCGAAAGCAGCCCGCTGACTTCCTGCTCCACAAGGCGGGGGATACCCCCGACGGCAGTGGCAGCTACAGGCAGGCCACAGGCCATGGCCTCAAGAATGACATTGGGCTGCCCTTCACGCACGGACGACAAGGCAAAAATACGCGCCGCCGCGTAATGCTTACGCATATCAAGACCGCCTGGAACAAAATCCACACTGTTGCCCGCCGCATGCGTAGCAGCCCACTGCTTCAGCACAGCCTCTTCCGGCCCGTCGCCCACAAGCCGCAGGCGGGCTGCCGGATGAGCTTTCAATACCAGCTCAAAGGCCCGCAAAAGCGTTACATGATCTTTGTCTCCAGCCAGGCGGGCCACACAGAGGATAACCGGATCCCTCTGCGACGGAGCGGGACTGGACGGCGAAAAAAAATTCGTATCCACGCCATTGGGAATATAGCTGAGCCGCGCCTGCGGCACGCCGAAACCCAATAAAATATTCTGCAATGCTTCAGAGTTGCAAACCATATGATCCGTAAGCCGCCACAGCCATTTTTCGTGCTGCCGGGCCGGGCCTCCGCCCCCACGGCAGGTGCCTACCACCAGGGGGCCTGTGCCGCCCCCGCCACATAGACGCAAAATACGGCCCCAGATACGGCCCCAGATATTGGGCAGGGCCGTGCAGGGTACAATAATGCCGGGCTTGAGCCTGTGCAGAGTTGCAGCCAGTTGCAAGAAAAACACGGGAGACACGCGGCGTCCGCGGCCCAGATGGTGCAACTCGATTCCAGCCTCGCGGGCGGCTGCGTCCAGGTCTGTAGGGCCGGTCAGGGTAAGCATGACCGGAGTAAATTTTTGCCTGTCCAGGCGACGGGCCAGCTCCAGGGTCTGGCGCTGTGTGCCGCCGTAGCAAAGATCTTCCATCAGAAAAAGAACACGCAACGGTGTGGACATGATTCTCCTTATATCGGCGCAGTATGGCGGGCACCCCACCTCTTCACCACATTACGCCCGGCAGGGAAGCGGACTGTGCCGCCCCCATGAACGGCTGGCCAATTTTATGCATTCCAACGCCATTTGCAAGAGCGCGCCTTCCGGGGAGTCTCCACAGAAAATCCACCATACCGACCCCGGCACTTGCCGGCCGCTTTCCCGGCAGCCCCGCTGCATCGCATCTCATACAGCCCCCTGCGGAACATGCCTTGTCCGGCAAAAGGCAATGCAGCCGTACTGCCATTACAGCGGGGAAGCAGAGGCGGATTTTCCGCGTCATGCGAAACCCGGCATGCAAAAGCCGCCCAGGGCCTGTCCCGCAGTTCGCGACAACGCGCGGCAGGTCGCGCCGGACAGGTTTACAGCAGCATATCGGCTTCGCACACGTTGCTTTGCACCGCGCTTGAGCTTACTATGGGCCAATGACCAATACGCCAGCCACACAGCCTGATACCGGGCGCGACCTTTATGTCATTGTTAGCCTTGATGTGGAAGAAGAGGGCCTGTTTTCAGGCAGTTATGCATCAAACGGCTGCGGCGTGCGCAATGTCGCCCTGTTGCCGCGCCTGGCTCCTCTTACGCACGATCTGGGCTTTCCTCTCACGCTGTTTTGCGCACATACCGTCTTTTCCAGCCCGGAAGCAAGGCCGCATCTGGCCTGGATGCGCGACCACTGTCAGGCCGAAATAGCGGCGCACCTGCACCACTGGAGCACCCCTCCGCCTGCTGACAGCGAAAGCGACGCGAGCCGACAGCATGGCGGGCCGCCCGAGCGCACAGACAAAATGTCCCAACAGTTGCTGCGCCGACGCCTGCGCACCCTGCTGGACACCGGACGCGACTTTCAGGGCGCTCCCCTCACCAGTTTTCGCATGGGCCGCTGGGACCTCAAGGCCAGCGTGCGCCCCCTGCTGGCTGAAGAGGGCATTACGTTTGACAGTTCCGTTTGCCCTTTGCGCGTTTTTTCCGGTGGGCCGGATCATTTTCTGGCGCCCACGGATCCCTACTGGCCTGAAGACTGCCCGGGGCTGCTCGAATCCCCGGTGAGCCAGGTCGCGCTATATCCGCCTCTGGCCCGGCTCTGGTACGGTCTTACCCGACATAAACCCCTTGTGGATTCCTTTCATTTCTGGGGGGTCCTGAGTCCCAATCCCGTATGGCACAGCTCCGCCGTTATGCGGGCGGCCACCAGGCTTCTTGTGCGACGCGGCGGCAGGGTATTAAGTCTTTTCTGGCATTCTTCGGAAATGTTGCCCGGTGGTTCGCCCAATATCCCGGACCAGGCAGCGGCGGACGCTCTTTATCAAAAAACTTACAGCTATTTACGCTGGCTGCGCGAGCACTACAATGTCATCGGGCTTACCGCCGCTCAATTGCGCCAGTTGGCCCCCACCCTGAACTTCGGGCCGCGCCCCACCGGGGAAGGAGACTGGTAATGAAGCGTGTGGTATTTGTGCTTCTGGACGGCCTGACCGCCGCCACCGCCCGGCGTTGCCTGTCTTATCCACAGGCGCTGGAAGAGGCGGGCCTGGCGCGCTATACCGAGCTTACGGCCCCTCTGCCGCCGCTTTCACGTCCTGCCTACGCCACACTGCTTTGCGGCATCCCCCCGGCGCAGAGCGGTATTCTGCACAACGATGACGCCCGCCTGTGTCCCGCGCCGACCATATGTTCACGCCTGCGGGACGCAGGAGGCATTACAGCGGCAGCGGCCTACCACTGGATGAGCGAACTGTGCAATACCGCGCCTTTTGATGCCGTACGCGACCGCCTGACCCATGCGCCGGGCATGCCCATTGCTCACGGTCTTTTCTATAGCAATGACGCTTATCCGGATGACGAACTTTTTCGCGATGCCGCAAGCCTGTGCCAGCGCTTCAGCCCGGACCTTCTGCTTGTGCATTCAATGGGCATTGACCATGCGGGACACTGCCGCGGGGCCGACAGCCGCGCTTACCGCGACGCCGCCCGCCACGCGGACGGCCTGCTGGCCCGCTGGCTGCCCATATGGGAAAAGCAGGGCTATTCCGCCCTGGTGACCAGCGATCACGGCATGGACGATGACCACGGCCACAACGACAATACGGAAGCCACGCGCCGCGTTCCCCTCTGGCTTATGGGCCGGGCCTGGGATGACCTGCCCATGCCGGACTCCCAGACACAACTGGCCGGCCTTGTTTTGCAGGCCCTTGGCCTGCCGCAGGAATCACATCCGGCATAAGAATAAAACGTCCCGTACCGGCAACAGCCGCGGCAGGACGTAAAAAATCAGCATAAAAAGTTTTGTCGTCGCCGCCGCAGGCGGCAAATGCAGGCGCACGGCGCAAAACGCCACCAAGGAGCAGACATGAAAGAGGGCAGCAAGGGCAGCCTGCTGTTGCAGAGCAACAGCACATCCAGCGGGTATGTGTGGATTCTGTTCGCGGCTTTTTTTTGGTCTTTGCTTGGCGTGTCTTCCAAATACTGCATTGCCGGTGGCGTTCAGCCCCTGGAAACGGCCTTCTGGCGTGCCGCCATCGGCTGTATCTGCTTTCTGATACACGCAGCCCTGACCCGGTCACTGCGCGTCAAAATCCGCGATGCCCTGATCTTCATACTTTTCGGCCTCTGGGGAACAGGCGTTTTTTTTGCGGCCATGCAAATGTCCATCAAGCTCAGCGGTGGGGCCACGGCAGTGGTGCTTCTGTACACCGCGCCCGTATGGGTGGCTTTTTTCTCTCGTCTGCTTTTCGGTGAACACATCACCAGACGCAAGGCCCTGGCCATAGGAATCGCGCTGTGCGGCACAGCCCTGGTGTGTTTTACCGGCGGCAGCATTCCGGGTGAAACATCCATGCTCGGCATCGCCTGCGGCCTGCTGGCGGGGTTCAGCTACGCCACGCACTATCCCTTTTACCGCTGGTGGCAGGCGCGCTACTCCATCGCCGCCATCTACGGCTACATGCTTATTGGCGGCATTGTAGCCCTGGGGCTTTTTGAACCTGTCCACCTGGATCACAGCCCGCAGATATGGGGCTGGCTTTTTATTCTCGGCTTTCTGACATGCTACCTTGCCTACTTCTGCTACGGGATGGGGCTTAAACGCATCAGCCTGGTGCGGGCCGCAGTGACCTGTCATCTGGAACCCGTGCTCGGCACGTTGTGGGTATGGCTGTTCTGGGATGAAAGCTTTGCCCCGCTGGGCTGGCTCGGCGGCGCGCTGGTGCTTGGGGCCGTCCTGCTGCTCACCACCGACAAAAGCAAGGAATAGCAGGCAAAAGAATCAATCTGCCGAAGAACGTGCCGTACCGGCCGCATGCGCCGGGCCATCATCTGCGCTTCCCTGCCCGCGCCGTGCCTGAAGCAGGCGCGCCTTGCAGATAATTTCCGGCCGGTACTCAAAATGCATGATATCATATTCATGCCATTTGCCGCCCCATATAAACCCCGCCTGTTCCATAGCATCCACAATGGCGGAAGGATATCCGCGCTGCATGGGGTGGGGGCGCAGCTTGCTCCAGCGCCAGTACGGAGCCAGACGTGGACTCAAGTCCACAGCAATGCCGTAAGCATGCGGGCTCAGTCGCGTTTCACCCGCTATGCGCCGCCACACAAACCCGCCGTCCACCTTCAGATAGTCTTTTAAATGCGCCTCTTCACGTACGGCAACGGCAAGGCGCGCATCGGCCCGGGCCAGCGCTCGGGCTGCCGGAGCAGAAAGGCGCAGGGCCTGCCCGAGCAGCGTTGTCTGACGGACCTGCCTGCCCACCTCAGAAGCATTCTGCCCGTAAATCGTACCCAAAAGATCATAGGAGCGCCGCCGCCCCGGCGAAACACCGTAGGGCGTGTCCGGCCGCTCCGGTTCAAGGGGGTACGTCTCTGCCATACTGGTGCGCACATCCACGGCCCAACCTTTTTCGTCATGGACGGAATTCGCATGGCTCGATGCCGCTCCGCTGTCGGCATGTTGCGCATAAAGCACACGGCGGCCGCCATTCACAAGCAGCCACAGGCCGTTGCTGTCCATAACCAGTCCGGCAATTTCCGGATAAGAGGCCCGCAGACAGTATAAATCCAGCCGCGCGGCGTCATCCAGGCCTTCCGGCAATGCATCATACTGCTCGCCCATTTGCCCTTCCGGCCACGTACCCTGCTCCACAGCCGGACCGCTGGCGCACGGCATTCGAAAGCCCGCGGGCAAAGGGCTGTCCTGCCACATGGCCCCGGCATCAGAAACGGGCAGATTGTGATTCGTGGCGGCATAAAGATCGGCGGCTGTCAGCAGAAGCAAAGCGCAACTCATCAGAAAGGCGGATAGTTTTTTTATATGACACTTCATATATCAAGCCTACCCGCGCTCCGCTTGTCAAGGCAAGCGCTTTTGCGTACACCAGCGCCATGTCTGTCTGGAATTTCTTTTTGATCACGTTCGGCTGCAAGGTCAATCAGTACGAAACACAGTCCCTGCGTGAAGCATGGCAGGGCCTGGGCGGCGTGGAATGCTCCAGCCCAGCCGAGGCTGATGTCATCTGCGTAAACAGTTGCGCCATCACGGCCAAAGGCGAAAGAGACGCCCGCAATGCGGTATTTCGTCTGCGACGTGAAGCGCCGGACGCCCGCCTGATACTCACTGGCTGCGCGGCGCGCCTGTTCGCTGATTACCGCCCCCGGCCGGGAGCCACCTGGGCCGCTCCCGACCTGCTGGTTCCGCAGGAACATAAAGACATGCTGCTGCAAGGCCCATGGGGCAACGATCTACCCGGCCCGGACTCTTTCGGGCAGATGGCCGGCGCTGCCGCCTTGGCGACGCGGCCTGCACAGCACGAAAAAACTTCTCCCCTGTCCGGCAGTGTTCCGTTGCTCGTTCCTTTTCACGGGGTGGAGCAAATCAACCCGCCGAAAGCTGAAGAGCATGCTTCAAGCTCAATGGGAACGGCCACAAGCGCAGCAACCGCCAGCAGTTTTCCGTCTTTCAACATCTCTACCTTCAAGCGCGCCCGGCCTGTACTCAAGGTGCAGGATGGTTGCGCCCACCGCTGCACCTACTGCATCGTGCCGCTCACGCGGGGCAAGCCCCGCAGCCGCCCGGTAGAGCAGGTGCTGGCCGAAGCCCGCCGCTTGCTGGAATCGGGCCATGTGGAAATCATGATTTCCGGCATCAACCTGGGACAATACGGACGGGACGCGCAGACGGGAGACTTCTGGAGCCTGCTGCGCACCCTTGATGCGGCGCTGGCGCCGGAATTTGCCGGGCAGGCCCGCTTTCGTATCAGTTCTCTGGAGCCGGGACAGCTTGACGCGCGCGCCCTGGATATTTTGCGCCATTGCCGCATGCTCTGCCCGCACCTGCACATATCCTTGCAGCACGGCAGCCGCAACGTGCTTAAAAAAATGGGCCGCGGACACTACAGCCCCTCCATGCTGGAGGACGCAGTGAAGGAGCTTTCAGCCCACTGGCCTGTCATGGGGCTTGGCGCGGATATTATCGCGGGTTTTCCGGGAGAAACCGAAGAAGATGTGCGGGAACTTCTGGAGCTTGTTGCCCGCCTGCCCCTCGGGTACGCGCATGTTTTCCCGTACTCGCGGCGTCCCGGAACCGCAGCGGAACGCTTTGAAGGGCAGATTCCCCACGCGCTCAAGCTGGAGCGCGCGGCCAGGGTGCGGCAGGCAGTTGCCCTGAAGCAAAGAGAATTTCTCATGGCACAGATGGCCTTGCCGCGCATGTTGCTGGCTGCGGACACCTCCGGCAGCATGCGGAACGGCTCTCAAACAGGCGGCAAAAAAATCAAAGGTGTCAACGAGTATTACGCGGCCTGCTTCTTGCGCCCACGGCAGGCGCCCCCCACAGAAGACGTCGCTTCCGCTCCGCCGCGTGCCGGACTTCTGCCCGTGCGGCCAGTGGAACTGACAGACAAGGGATTGATCGTGGAGCCGTTAGAGCCTTGATCTCCCCGGCACCTGCTCTCCCCCCTTGCCGACGCATGAAATATCAGACGCCCCACGAAATTTCGCGGGGCGTCTTTTTTATACTTAATGCCAGGGTCTTACCCGGTGTAAAACAGCCCTGGGACAATGTGACATTGGGGTCATGTTATGCCCAAAAGACGCAGCCTCCGCCCCAACAAGGCATTTCAGGTGCAGCCTGCTTTAGATGCTGATCTTTGCGCCGAGCAGCTTGACAAAGGCCGCAATCCACGCAGGATGCGCGGGCCAGGCCGGGGCGGTCACAAGGTTGCCCTCCACCACGGCGTTGGTGAAGGTTTCGTTAAATTCGGCCCAGGTGGCTCCGGCATCCACCACATCAGGCTTTACTGCGGGATAGGCAGTGCAGGTGCGATTTTTCAGCACACCGGCAGAAACAAGAATCTGCGGGCCATGGCAGACGGCGGCAATGGGCTTTCCGGCCGCGTTGAATTCGCGTACAATTTCAAGAATACGCGGATTCAGGCGCAGATATTCGGGCGCCCGCCCGCCGGGAACCACCAGCCCGACATAGTCGGCAGTGTTTACCTTGTCAAAGTCAAAGTTGATGGCAAAGTTATGGCCGCGCTTTTCCGAGTAGGTCTGATCGCCCTCAAAGTCATGAATGGCGGTACGTACCACATCGCCGGGCTTTTTGCCGGGGCATACGGCATGCACGTCATAGCCGAGCATGAGCAGCATCTGAAAAGGCACCATCACTTCATAATCTTCTACATAATCACCGGCCAATACCAGAATTTTTTTCATAATATTTCTCCTGCGGTTCCGGGCCTGCATAAAACAATGCCCGAAAAGCGGTTTGCGCCCGGCATGGCGGCCTTATGGCGCCCTTGCCTTGAGCGTATTTATGTTTATATATGCAGGCACTGCCCAGGGCAAGTCCCTGCGCGGCACGGTCTGCACGGCGCAACACGGCCTTGATGCAGCCCATCGAGGTCTAATCAAAGAATGCTTCAGGAGTATCAGTATGCCCATGTTTGACTTTGTCTGCACTGCCTGCGGAAACAAATTTGAAGAGCTGGTTTTTGGCGGCGAATCTCCGGCATGCCCCAAATGCGGCGCAGCCACCGAAAGGCAGATGTGCGTTCCAAGTCCGCTCAAAACCGGGGCCTTCCCCTACAAGCCCGGCCCGGTACGGCCCATGGGCAAAGGTATGCCCACCTGCGGCGCGGGGGGCTGCTCCTCGGGCGGTTGCGGCACCGGCGGCGCTGGCGGCCTGTCCTGAGGCACATAGGGCCTGCGAACAACAGGCAGCGCCCGGGTAATTCGGTGGATTACCTGAAAAACATTCAGCCCTTGGCCCGGCATGCCAAGGGCTTTCTTGCATTCGTCAAGTGCTTGCTCTACACTCGCCCCAATACTCTATAGATGGGAAGGAACCTATGCTCCGCAGCATGACCGGCTTTGGCCGCTGCCTCGTTGAAAACACCCGTACGATCCAGCAATGGGAAGTCAAAAGCGTCAACAGCCGCCATCTTGATCTCAAGTGGCGCCTCCCCCTGCCCGTGCGCAGCCTCGAACCCCGCCTTGAAAAGGTCGTTCGCCGCTTCGCCTCGCGTGGACGGGTAGACATAAGCCTGACCTTGCAATACGCCCCCGGCGAAGTTCCCGTGGCGCGCTTTGACTCCGGGCAGGCCAATGCCATGCTTGACAGCCTGTACGATCTGGCCCAGGCCCGTGGCGATGATTTCGCCCCGGACTACAGCGCGCTTATGCAGATCCCCTCGCTCTGGAACGACACCAGCGAAGAAATGGATGAGGATGTGACAACCAGCCTTGAAGATGGGCTGGCCCTCGCCCTTGAAGACTGGAACGAGGCCCGCGCTGCCGAAGGGCGCGCCCTGGCCACAGACATGCACTCACGCATTCTGCGCATGGAAGAATGGACCGGTCTTATCGCAGAACGTGCGCCGGCCATCAAGGAAGAGCGCGCCAATATCATGCACGAGCGTCTGGGCGAGGCTCTGGCGCAGAACGGGCAAGAACTTGAAGAAGGCCGCTTTTTGCAAGAAATTGTGGTTCTTGCCGACCGCCTGGATGTGAGTGAAGAGCTTACCCGCCTTTCAACCCACCTCGAACGGCTGCACGACCTCTTGCAGGCGGGACGCGACGCGGGCCGCCGCCTCGATTTTACCCTTCAGGAATGCTTTCGCGAAATCAACACATGCGGCAACAAACTGCCTGATGTGCAGTTGTCGCGCCTTGTCGTAGACTTCAAGAATGAACTGGAAAAATGCCGCGAGCAGGTCCAGAATCTGGAATAGGTCATGTCTCGCGAACGACTCATCAACATCGGTTTCGGAAATTATGTGCTGGCGGGCCGGGTTGTAGGCATTGTCAGCCCCGCGTCTTCCCCCATGAAGCGCTTGCGGGAAGACGCACGCGCGCAGGGGCGGCTCATCGACGCCACCCAGGGGCGCAAAACGCGCTCCATCCTTGTGACGGATTCAAACCACGTCATTCTTTCATCCATACAACCTGAAACCATCAGTCAGCGCTTTGCGCAAGAGGAAGGAATCTGATGCCCCGACAAGGCATTGCCCTGGTCTTGAGCGCCCCCTCCGGGGCTGGAAAAACAACACTGGTTCAACGCCTGCTGCGGGCTTTTCCCCTGCTGGGCTACTCTGTTTCCTGCACCACGCGCCAGCCCCGGCAAGGCGAAGTGGACGGCAAGGACTATATATTCATCAGCCGTGAAGAATTTGAACAGCGCCGCGACGAGGGCTATTTTGCCGAATGGGCCGAGGTGCACGGCAATCTTTACGGCACACCTCTGGCCCCGGTGAAGGAAAAACTGCGCCTTGGGCAGGACCTGCTTTTTGACATCGACGTGCAGGGTGCGGCCCAGTTGAAGCTTTCGCTGGCTGAGGCGGTCTTTGTTTTCATACTGCCGCCCGGCATGACCGAGCTTGAACGCCGCCTGCGCAACCGGGGCCTGGACGATGAAAAAACCATTGAGCGCCGTTTGGCCAATGCCCGGCAGGAAATACTTGAAGCCCGCTGGTATGACGCCCTTGTGGTCAATGATGACCTGGACGTGGCCTATGATGAGCTGCGCTCGGTTTTTGTGGCGGCGAGCCTTGCTCCCGACCGCAACCCCGACCTGTCGGAAACTGTGCTGCGCGGCTGAGCCGCTGCCCGAAGGGCAACCATGCCCGTACAGCAATCGCGTTTATTTTATTGACGCCACGAACCGGATCAAATCATGAAAAGCGCAAATATCGTTCCACAGCTCATGGTGGCGCTTGATGTGCCGAGCAGGGAGGAAACCCTCGCCCTTGCCCGCACGCTGGCGGGAACCGCGCCCTGGTGCAAGGTGGGCATGGAGATGTTCACCCACGCCGGACCGCCCTTGCTTGAAGAGCTGGCCGCTCTGGGCTACAGTATTTTTCTGGATCTTAAATTTTACGACATACCGCACACCGTGGCTCAGGCCGTCAAGGCGGCTTCGGGCGTGGGCGTAAACATGCTTACCCTGCACTGCCAGGGCGGCGAGCGCATGTGCCGTGCCGCGCGCGAAGCTGTTTGCAGCTTGCCCGGCAAGGGTCCGCTGCTTTTCGGCGTTACCGTGCTGACAAGCTTCGCCCAGGGTGAAATGCCCGGCATCAGCGCCGACCTGCCGGATTTTGCCCGCACCCTCGCCACGAATGCGCAGAGCTGGGGGCTGGACGGCGTGGTCTGTTCCGGCCATGAGGCTGCGGATATCAAGGCTGCCTGCCCATCCCTCATGTGCCTTTGCCCCGGCATCCGTCCCTCGGGTTCGGTGGCGGATGACCAGCGCCGCGTCATGACTCCTGCGCAGGCTGTCGCCGCCGGGGCAGACTATCTTGTCGTGGGCAGACCCATTATTGCCGCCCCTGATCCGCTTGTGGCGGCAAAGCAGATCCTGGCGGAGATGGCTTCCGCCACATAACGAGCGAGGATTTTTCATGTCCGGCCAAAAGACCACGGGAAACACGCGCCCTGCGGCGCACGCGCCAGCCGCTACGGCTCACAAGGCCGAAGTACGCGGCGTGTTTTCCACCCAGGAGGTCCGCCGGGTAGGTACAGGCACCACCACCCGAAAAACTGTGCAAAAAACCTTCGGGTTC
>NZ_JAHZAA010000026.1:20015-36140 GCF_019424165.1 Desulfovibrio sp.
TTGAGCAGCACGGCAACGTCATCGAATGCCAGCCCCTCAATACCAACTATGTGCCCAGCGGCCCCAAGCGTAAAATCACCATGGACGAGCTTATCGCCAAATTCGCCCCGGAGCCGGAGTTTTATCTCAACTCTGTCTATCCCAAAATGCAGGAAATGCAGAGGGCTGTTGACAATGGCGATGAACATCGTGAAAAAGGCGAAAACTTTACCGCGGAATTTGAATACTCCCGTGCTCTCGGCATTGACGAAGACAACGTACGCGCCAACTTCGGCATTGGCCTCACATACCTTGAGCGCGGCGACGCCAACAAGGCGCAGAACATTTTTGAGCGTCTGGTCAAGCTTGACGGAGCCTTTGAACCGGAACACAAGCACCTGTTCAACGACTTTGGCATCAGCCTGCGCAAGAACAAAATGTTGCAGCAGTCTCTGGAGTATTACCAGCGCGCCCTGGAACTGAGCCAGAATGACGAAAACCTTTATATGAACCTTGCGCGGGTGCTGCTGGAAACCAAAGATCTCAACGGTTGTGTGGACAACCTGCTCAGAGCCCTTGAACTGGCCCCCAGGCATGAACCTTCACTCAAATTTCTGGCCTGGCTTATTCAAAACAAACTTGTACCCGCCGACAAGGTGGACGGAGTGCGCGCCGCCCTGCAGGCCGTAACCCAGAGCGCCGGCAGCGCCTCCTGAAACAGGCAGGTTCCAGAGGTTTCGTGAAAAACTGGCTTTTTCGTACGCCGCCCGCAGACGGTCCCGCCTGTCTGCCCGCTTCCTGGGCAGAAGAGCTTTCCATCTCCCCTCTTCTGCTGGAGGTGCTCTGGAGGCGTGGCTTCGCGCATAAACAGGCCATCAATGCCTTTCTGGACGCCCGCCTTGACAGCCTGACCCCGCCGCACCGCTGGCCCCAACTGCCGGAAGCCGCCCAACTGCTGGCAGACGAACTGCTGGCCGGCAAAAAACTGGCTGTGTGGGGCGACTATGATGTGGATGGAATAACCGCCTCCACCCTGGTGCTGGACGTGCTGGAAAGCCACGGCATTGAGGCTCTCTGGCATATTCCTGACCGGAGGACGGAAGGCTACGGGCTGAATGTGGCGCAAATCGACGCGCTGGCCGCACAGGGGTGCCGCATACTGCTCACTGTTGACTGCGGCATTGCCGATATAGAAGCCGTGCGCCATGCGCGGCAGATCGGCATGACCGTTGTGGTATCCGATCATCACCTGCCCCAGGAAGATCTGCCCCCGGCTCACGCCCTTTGCAATCCCCGTATGTGCGCTGAAGACTCCCTGCCCTGCCCCCATCTGGCAGGCGTGGGCGTGGCCTTTTACCTTATGGGGGCTGTTAACGCGGCTCTGGCTCCGCACACGGGCAAGCGGCACAGAATGGATCAGTGTCTTGACCTTGTAGCTTTGGGTACGCTGGCCGATATCATGCCCCTGACCAGCGAAAACCGCATTCTGGTACGTGGTGGCCTTGGTCATCTTGCCGCCGCTTCCCGCCCGGGCATAGCCGCGCTCAAGGTTGCCAGCGGCATGGACGCCAAAACACGGCTCACCAGCGGGCAGGTAAGCTTTCAGCTTGTGCCGCGCATCAATGCCGCGGGGCGCATTGGCGATGGGGGGCTGGCCCTGCGCCTTTTACGGCAAAAAGATTTTTCTGCCGCCTTGCCCCTGGCCCAGCAGCTCGATCAGCTCAATACCGAACGCAAACAGGCGGAAAATACCATCCATAACGAGGCCCGCGCCCAGGTTCTGGACATGCTCTCCCGCGAGCCAAGAGCCAGCCTTGTTCTGTACGGGCAGGACTGGCATCCGGGCATCGTGGGCATCGTGGCCTCGCGAATTGTGGAAGAATTTTACCGGCCCACCATTATCCTCTGCCAGGACCAGGGCAGCCTGAAGGGCTCCGGCCGTTCTGTGCGGGAATTTGACTTGCACGCGGGTTTATGCCAGACCGCCAACAGCCTTTCGGGGTTTGGCGGTCACAGGCTGGCCGCGGGCGTTCGTCTGCCCCTGGAGAACCTGGCCCGCTTTCGCGCGGAATTTGAAAATTTTGTTGCCCAACAGCTCGGCACCAATCCCCTCAGCCCCAGCCTGACACTGGAATGCCAGCTGGATTTCGCCCAGGCCAGCAACCAGAGCTTTCTTAAAGAACTGGAGATGCTTCAGCCTTTTGGCCCGGGCAACGCCGAACCGGTCTTTGCCTCGCCGCCGCTTCTGGTCAAGGAGCGCTCGCCTTTGGGGCGCGGCGGTGAACATGTGCGTCTGCGCCTTCAGGACGAACAGAGCGGTCTCATCCTTACAGCCAAAGCCTGGCGCATGGCCCAAACGCTGACAACATCAATGATTGGCAAGCGCATCCGCGTAGCCTACACCCCCCGCCTTGATACCTATAACGGCATAACGTCCGTTGACGTGGGCATCAAGGACTGGCAGCCCGCCTCCTGATCATCGTCAACAGATGATCGTGACAGACAGCGGGCGGTAAAAAGCTTTCTGTCTGTCACACAATTTTCGCCTTTCCATATTTTCCCACTGTACAGCCTGCCGGATTTTTTCGGCATGAGGTCTTTTATTTCGCGGTATGCTCACCGTCGGGGACGGAAAAACATTGTCATTGCTAACAATTCATTTTAGCATTCTGGTAGCATCGATATACTATGGGGTATAGTAATGCTTCAAAGTCAATACAAAAAACGGACAAGCAGCAAGCCTGTTTCCAAACCGCTGTTCGGAACAGAGCGGAAAATATTGCTGTTGGTCATAACATCTATATTTTCCACAGCATTATTCACTGTTTTTGTTTTCCACCACTATCTTTCCTCTGACCTCAATTACAGGATACTGAGTCGCTCTGATGCCATTTTTTCCCTGTTGTTAAGCCGTATTCCGCCTCAAAGCGTCACCGACATCGATACGCCTGACGACAGTCACGAAATCGTATACAAGCGGGTGCAGACCCTTCTTGATGGGGTGCGTAAGACCACGGCCGTGCGCTACCTGTATACAGCAAAGCGTAACGCCGATGGCCGGGCCATCTATGTTGTTGACGGGCTACCGTCTGGTTCTGAAGATTTTCGCCAGGCGGGAAACCTCATTGAGGACGAAGTGGCGCCCGTGGCAAATATCTGCCTTGACGGGCAGTCATTCCTTGGAACAAAGGTAATGGACACCTCCTGGGGCAAAATCATTCCTGCCTGTGAACCCATCAAACTTAACGGCATTACAGTCGGCGCGCTGATTATCGAGTTTGACGTCAACTCCTTTGCTGAAAGCGCACGGCGCTCATCATTGATCTGCCTGGCCTTTTCCATTGGCTTTGCCATGGCGGCGGCTACAGTCACCACATGGCTTTTACGGAAACTTTCCGTGCCGCTTTACAGAAAACTGGCCTATACCGATCTGCTTACGGGAACACTCAACCGCAATGCCTTTGAAGAAAGAATTCGCGAAATAGATGAAAAAAAACAGCAAAATGGCCTGATGATACTGACCTGTGACATCAATATGCTCAAAACAGTCAATGATCAGGGCGGACATGCGGCCGGTGACTCTCATATCTGTGCTCTGGCCCGCCTGCTGGAAAACCATCTCATAACATTTGGAAAAACATACCGCATCGGCGGGGATGAATTCGCTTCGCTACTGTACAACCTTGCGCCAGAGAAGCTGGAAGAGAAAATGAAAAACCTGTTTTCTCTCACACAAAAAATGCAGATCTGCGGTTTTCGCCTTGAATTCGCTTACGGAATGGCCCAGTTTGATTCCAGGCAGGACAAGGATGTGCAAAACACGCTGAAACGCGCGGATGCCAGAATGTACGCACACAAGAGCCTGCTCAAGCAAACGGAAAGCAATACCCTTTCATAATGTCAGGAGCGCTTTTCGGGCTAGCGAGGCACAGATATTTTTGCCGGAAACAATCACATAAAAAATTGGGATGAAAAAGCAGGGCGGCACACCTGATAACAACTGCCCCGCAGGCATGCCTGCGGGGCAGTTGTTATCAGGCGAACAGTCAGTGAAGCTCAGGCCAAAGGCGGCACGATGTGCGCCTCTTCAAAAAAAACAGATGGTTGCAGAATGACAATTTCATCGCTGTTTTTATCAAAATCCCACAAGCCCTGATCCTGGGCCTGACGCATAACCTTGTAAAGCGAAATGCGGTGCATACCAAGCAGATCGGCCATCTCCCGATACGAAAGATCCCGTCTGGCCCGCAAGGGCGCAGACTCGGGAACAAGGCGTGAAGCAAGATATTTGCACACCCTGGTCAGTTGGGATTCCAGACTCAGAGATACCAGATGCTGCGAAAGCAGCGTCACCTTGGTTGCATAGCTCTGACAAAGATTGAGCAACAGTTCGGGCTGCTCCTTGCCGAGTCTTTTCACGTCCTGCATGGTAAAAGCGTGCAGATAGCAGTTTTCCATGCATTCATGATAAAATCTGGCGTCTCCTGTCCTGATAAGGCTTTTTTCTTGATTGTCTTCAAAAAGCGGCGTTTCATTAAAGCAGCAGCCGTCGCCCAGATACCAGAGGGTTTTTTCGCCCCCATCGGCCGCCAGGGCCACCAGGCGAACCCTGCCGCTGACCAGAAAATACATCCGCGCAGTGTCGTCCGCGAATTTATAGCCTTTTTTCCACAAGCGCGGCCTGCCAGCAACGACATCACGCCAGCATTCGTTATGCTTGACCAATTCTGTAAAAGACACGGCATTCCCCTTATAGAAAGAGGTTATATTCCTGCCAGACGTTGACCGGATAAAAAAACGGCATGGCAAGCCGTCTGACCAATGAAAGCGTGCCTCTCAGGCAGTACCGGGGATGCCCGCCGGGCAAGCCTCCCTTGCTGACAGCAAAACTCGCCACAAAAAGAGCACGCGTTTTCCGCGTGCATCACGTTTTGCCGGCTTCAAACTTCATGCTGGTACAGCATTTTTTTCACGAACACCGAGAACCCACGCCGTTCTTGAGAAACTTATCTCATGGTCGTTCTGCCGTCCACCGCCAACAGGGTAAAAAAGTATTATTTTCGATGCGCCAAACTAGCGCGCTCTTTTTGTGAATATTGTTGCAATGACAACATTTTCCGCCGTCTCCAAGGGCTACCATGCATTTTACCGACTCTCTGCCCGCATCAGCCAAGGCAATACGGCCAGATTGTGCAAAAAAACGCCCGACCAAAAGGAGGTTCCTATGGGCCACCCGACTATCTACCCTACCGGTGTCACGGTTTACAACCCTGAAAAAGCCTGGAGCGGCTTTACGATCATTCAGGCTCCCGACAACGGCGCTTTGCTGCTGGGCATGAACGGCCACGAAATCCGCATGTGGAAAGACGTGCACGGCTTCCCCAACAAGATGTTCCCCGGGGGCATGCTCATGGGCAGCACCGGCACCCGCCACCCCAAGCATGGCCTTCAGGACCAGCTTGACCTCGTGCAGATTGACTGGGACGGCAATATCGTATGGAAATTTGACCGCGCAGAATTTATCGAGGATCCGGGCATGGAAGGCCGCTGGATGGCCCGCCAGCACCACGACTTCCAGCGCGAAGGCAGCTCCACCGGCTATTACGCGCCCGGCCAGGAACCCAAAATCGACTCCGGCAACACGCTGGTCCTTTGCCATAAAAACACAGTCAACCCTTATATCAGCGACAAAATGCTGGTCGATGACGTTATCTATGAAGTGACATGGGACGGCGACATTGTATGGGAGTGGAACTGCGCCGACCACGCTGAAGAGATGGGCTTTACCGAAGCCGCCCGCAACGCCATGTGCCGTGACCCCAACTTCCGCGGCGGAACCATTATGGAAAACGCCCCCGGTGTGGGCGACTGGATGCACGTCAACTCCATGTCCACCCTTGGACCCAACAAGTGGTTTGACGCCGGTGATGCGCGCTTCCACCCCGACAATATCATCATTGACGGCCGTGAAACCAATATCATCCTTATTCTCGACAAAAAAACCGGTAAAATCGTCTGGCAGCTCGGCCCGGATTACGACCGTACCCCCGAAGAAAAAGCTATCGGCTGGATTATCGGCCAGCACCATGCCCACATGATCCCCCGCGGTCTGCCGGGCGAAGGCAATATCCTTGTGTACGACAACGGCGGCTGGGGCGGTTACGGCAACCCCAATCCCGGTGCACCCCATGGCGTAAAGGCCGCCCAGCGCGACTATTCCCGCGTGCTCGAAATCGACCCCGTGGCCATGAAGATTGTGTGGCAGTACACGCCGCATGAAGCGGGCTTCCTCGTTCCCCTGGACGCCTACCGCTTTTACAGCCCCTTCATCAGCTCGGCCCAGCGCCTGCCCAACGGCAACACCCTCATCTGCGAAGGTTCTGACGGACGCGTATTTGAAGTGACGGCTGAACACGAAATCGTGTGGGAATACATCTGCCCCTACAAGGGTCACATCAGCCTGCCCATGAACTGGGTTTACCGCGCCTACCGGCTGCCCTACTCCTGGGTTCCCCAGGCTGAAGTGCCGGAAGAAAAGGCCATTGAACCCCTGAGCGTTAAAGACTTCCGCGTGCCTGGTGCTGCCCCCTTCGGCGCCATGTCTACCGTCAAGGTTGAAGGCACTGTCGGCTACTACAGCGGCGCGGGACACTGCGTGGCCGCCACCGAATAAGCATCATCGTTTCGCCACCCTCTCCATGACCATAAGGCCCCGGAATCTGCCGCCGGGGCCTTATGGCTTTTATGGCGCACAGGCACACCAGCGTATAGCGTGCCTTCTTCATCCGTAAAAACCCGTTCGAGCAACGGCCCAAGCTGCATTTACCGGCAGCACAGGCGGGGTGTCCACAGCCCGTCCAGGGCATTTAACGTTTCAAATCATGCCTGTCTCATGCCCGAGACGTTTGCAACACAGCGGGTCTACACCGTATTTTGCTATCCATTGTCCAGATCCCCGGCCGATTTCGCTGATAACATTGCACGGCGGCGCGGAGGCTGCCCCGAACGAAGAGGGGAAGGCCCCGCAGCCTGCGCCGCGCAGTTCTCGTGACTGCATGCCAACTGAAATTTCTGGAAATGTTCCGTTGGAAATGCAGGGAGGTCGGAAGCGTGCAGCTTCTGACAGGCCCCTGCCGTCTACTGCGCAGACTGCCCAAATGGCAACAATGAGAGCATTGCAAACTTTGCCCGCCAATCAGCCCCCCCCCGCATAGCGGGCGGTTTTTTGCTTTGCGCGCTGGCGCGTTCAACGGGCTAAAGCCATACTGAAAAAGGGCAGCGGAAAACTCCGCTGCCCCAAGAACTGGATGCGTGGCAATGAAATCAGAACGTATAGCGGAACGAAACGGAAACGCGCCAGTTATCCTCGTACTGTGAATCCTCCACTCCATGCCAGGTGTCAGGATCAAGATAAAGGTTCACGTAAGCGCCTTCCAGGTTCACATGAAGGTTTTCATAGATTTTGTAGGTACTGGAAAGGCTGGCTTCCCAGGCGTGGTCCGTGGTGGTGAGATATGCCATAGGCCCGTCTGCCCGGGTAGGATAGGAGGTCATATTGGCATTTTTGGGCATATCCGCACTGTTGGTTCCCCAGAAGTAGGCAAATTTGAGTGTATGCTTGAGGTCGTCAATGATGCTGACATCCTTGACACTGGCCACAAACCCCGTCAACCCACTAGGGTTATGCCCGAGCACCTTCCACGTATCCAGGTCAAAAAAGCCGCCGCCAAATCCCAGCGGTGTGACCGGCCAGGGAGAGTTGAAAACTGGCAGACGCTCTGAGCCATTGTACGGATTATCGTCATCGCCGCTGCCGTACCAGGCCAGAATGCCCGGCGTACCCCAGTCAAGCTTGTAGTCTGCGCGCATGGCGGCATACCAGCCCTCGCGGCGTAACTGAAAAGTTTTGCCTGCGCCTTTCGGGTCAAACAGGTTGTAGTTTTGCAGCTCGCCCATATCCACATAGCCATATGTGGCGTCAAGCGCGATATCCCACGGTTCCCACTGGCTCAGGTTCACAGTGATGCCGCCCCACCAGCCGTTGCCCCAGGTATTGTTGGCATTGCGGTAGTTTTTTTCAAAAGTCTGAAAGTAATTCATGCCGCTGCCCAGAACGGGCATAAGCCCGCCGCGCGGGGCATAGATGGCCGGTTCGCGCTGACCAGCATAGTCATTAATGCCGCGCAGGCTGTTTTCGCCAATAAGGGCATACATGCCCCAGGGGGAAATTTTAATCCCATCCGCCTTGACCGGCAGCACCAGTGCAAAAATATCCAGATTGTCCAGATAATTTTTGTCCAGCCTGCCGTCCTGTGTATTTTGAGAATTATCATTATAGGGACGGCCCCAGAACGCCGTTGCCCCCACTGAAAAATCGTCATTTTTGTATACAGGGGCGTTTACCGTAACACCTGCGGAAAACTGCCCGTACACGGCACTCCAGTCAGAAACAAAGCCGGGCAACAACATGGGTTGCATACCCATACGCACCTTGACATCAGTTTTGGGTACAAGCCAGTCAATATACGCAGCTCGCAAGCCCACAACATTGTTGCCGTCAGCCCCCAATGCTGCCCCATCTTTGGCCGAACCCCAGTACTGGCCGCCGGTACCCACAGTGATGATCAAACTGCCCGACACATTTTCACTTGCCACCGCATCTATCTGCGTGCGCAAACGCTGCAATGCCTGAAAACTGTCATTGCTGCCCACGCCAAGCGGTGCAACGTTGGATGTTTCAAAACCGATTTCAAAAGCCCCTTTGACCTTGAAGTCAATTGCGTGGCCGCGGGTTGGAATCACTACGGCCATGCAGCAAAGCAGCAGGCCGGACAATTTTTTGCCGATTGTCCTCATGTTCTCCTCCTGTGAAAATTGGTGCGGCCTCCTGCACCTCCCGTTACCTTCACAAGAGAAATGGCCTGTTCTGCGACTCAATATTGTTGTCCATGCAACATTTTTTACAAATAACTCTTTTTTTCACAAAAATAACAAAAATGAAAAATAGTAAATAACAATTTAAAATATATACTTTTTTAAAAATTTGTGAAAAAAATCTTTCAAAAATGTTGCACTAACAACAATAAGAAACCACCAACAAACTATTAATAGCACAACCTCCTTCTCCCGTTGATGTTTTTTTCAAAAGCCTGAAAAATTCAGGCACAGACAAGAGCCAAAAGGGGAACTCCATGCCCGGCCAAGAAAAAATCAGTAACAACTACTTCGACGGACTAAAAGTCTGCGGTCGCCATAAGGCAGTATTTTTCATCATAATGGTGGCCTATTTTTGTGAACAAATGGATAACTGGAACTTCGGTTTCATCGCCCCGGCCCTGATGCAGCACTGGGGGCTGACCATGAAGGATATCGGCACGGTCACCTTCTGGTATTTTGCTGCGATGACCTGCGGCGGATTTGCGGGGGGCTTTATTTCTGACATGATCGGCCGTCGCAAAACGTTCCTGATCGCCATTACGCTGTTTTCCACTGCCTCCATTATCAACGGGCTTACTGACGATTTTCACATCTTTGTGGCCTCACGCGCACTCACGGGCTTTGGTGTTTTTTGCCTCATGGTGTGCTCACAGGCCTATATTGCCGAAATGGCCCCGGCAGAAAGCCGGGGCAAGTGGCAAAACCTTGTGGCAGGTGTAGGCTTTTGCGCCGTACCCGTTATCGGCATGCTTTGCCGGATTATCATTCCCCTGCATGAAGAAGCCTGGCGCTATATTTTCTACCTTGGCGGCATTGGCTATGTTGCCCTGTTCATCGCCTGGAAATATCTGGACGAATCGCCCCGCTGGCTTGTGAGCCGGGGCCGCATCAAGGAAGCCGAAGCGGTCATGCTTGACCTCACCCACATGAACATAGACCTTTCCGCGGCAGCCGCCAGGGTCAACACCAGCAAACCCCCTATCAAGGACGTGCTGCTGGGCATGATCAGCCAGAAGTACATAAAGCGCACCCTGGTCATTCTGGTGATTGTGCTCTGTACCAACCCCGCAACCTTTGTTGTGACCAACTGGACAGCCACCCTGCTCAAGGCGCACGGCTTTTCTCTTGAACAGTGCCTTATGGCCACGACGCTTATTTCCATCGGCGTTCCCCTTGGCCTCTTTGCTTCCAGCACCTTCACAGATATGGGCGGACGCAAGATCCCCCTGGTCATCATGCTTGTCTGCATGGCCATTCTTGCGCCCATATTCGGCAACGTCAGCCATTACTGGGTTGTCGTGGGCGTGGCACGCTTTTTCACAACCTCTCATTCCTGTTGTGTATGCAGCATACAGCTTTGACGGCGTGTTCTATATCTTTAGCGCGCTTTGCGTTGTCCCCGCCATTGTGCTGGCCATATGGGGAGCGCGTACGGGCGGCAAGTCCCTTGAGGACATTGCCTAAAACAACAGCATAAACATTCCTGAGGCCGCGGCGCGAGCAGATGCGTAAAGCCTGCTCGCGCCGCGCGACCCTTTAACGGTAAACCGCCAAGGAGTATTGCCATGAGCATAACCCTTTACACCGCCCCCGACTGCATTCGCTGCAGGATCGTCAAAAGCTTTCTTGCGGAACGCGGGCTGGAGTATGCCACAGTAGACTTCAAAGCCGATGCGCAGACCTTCAACGCCTTCTACCGCGCCAACCGCAAGGCCATTTACCGCAACCCTGAAGGTGTGGAATTTCCTCTGTTTGATGACGGCAACGTCATCAAACAGGGGTCCGGTGAAATCATCGCCTACCTGCTTTCCGGTCATGAGATGGAATGCTGCGCAACCAGAAGCGATATGCTCCACGGTAAAATTGCGGGAATCTATCCCTCCCTTTGCCCTGACGGGCAGGAGGAAAACCTGCTCATACTTGTTGACCGTCTTGCCAAGGGCGGCCTGCAGGTCTGGCTGCAGGTGGACGGGCGCAAGCCGGATCTGCTGGAAAAACTGCTGCACATCAAGGATGTCCATGTCATCCTCAATGTTGTGGGCGGAGCCAATGCCGCTGGCCGTATCTTCGGCGGCGCGCCCTCTAAAGAAGACCTGGCAAAAACCATCGCTCTTGTGCAGGCGTCTCCGGACGGCATCATCCGTTTTCTGGCGGTTCCCCACCCTGTTGATGGAGACCAGTGGGCATGGCCTCAACGGGCCGATGCGGCAGCAGCGGCGCAAATGGTGGCCGAAGCCTGCGGTCAGCCCACCCTGCCCTACGTCATCACCGCCATCACACCCGACATGGCGTGGGATATGCGCGGGCTGGACGCCCTGCCCGAACAGAACATGCTCGTCTACCGATCCGCCTCACGGCAGTTTCTTTTCAAAGCTGATATCGCGAAATAGGGGGCAGACGTGCAGTCTTTTGACGTGATCATCATAGGCGGAGGTCCCGGTGGAACCACGGCGGCCCGCATTCTGGCACAGGGCGGAAAAAAAGTCGCGCTGATAGAAGACAGGCACTGGGGCGCCACATGTCTTAACAGCGCTTGGATCCCCACCAAGATGCTGCTTGGCGCAGTGGCTCCCGGCAGCCTGTTGCGGGCGCAGGAGCGTCTGCGGGTTGTCAAGGGCGACGTGCAGGTAGACTTTACCGCCCTGCAAGGCCGGGTCAGCCGTTTCACCAAAGGAACAAGCCAGACGCTTGCCAAAAACCTGGCAGGATTGGACGTTACCCTGTTTGAAGGACGCGGAACCTGCCTGGAACGCAAGGAAGGATTGGCCCATGTGCGGATTGCCTGCGCCGAAGACCGGACGGATATAGCCGCCCCCGATGTCATCCTGGCTTGCGGCACTACGTCAGCGGCTTTTCCCGGCCTTGCGCCCGACCACCAGTGCGTACTGGACAGCACAGACCTGTTGCAGTCCGTTGCCATTCCCGAAAGCCTGATCATTGTAGGAGCCGGAGCCATTGGTCTTGAAATGGCCGACTTTTTTTCAGCCATGGGCAGCAAGGTCACAGTGGTGGAGGCGGCTTCACATGTCGCTCCCACTGAAGACGCCGATATTGCCAAAGAAATGCTTCGCGCCCTGACCAAGAGCGGCATAACGTGCCGTGAGGGAACCAGAGCAAAAGACCTGCGCACCGTTGACGGTAAAGCCCAGCTCAGCCTTGAGGACGGAACAGTCATTACGGCGGCCAAAGCTCTGGTGGCCGTTGGCCGCAGCCCCAATACCGAAGGGCTGGGCGTGGAAAATATGGGCGGAACAAAAAATCCCAAAGGATATGCTCAGGTAGATGAAAATCTGCAGTGCGCGTCGGGCCTCTACGCTGTGGGCGACGTCAACGGTATTACCCTGCTGGCCCATGCCGCCGAACATCAGGCAGCGTATGTGGCCCACCGCATTCTCGGGCAGGCAGACGGCCCGTATGAGTCCGGGCCTGTGCCTTCATGCGTATATGGCAGCACGGAAATCATGCGTGTGGGGCAGACGGCAACAGCCTTGCTGCAACAGGGCAAATCCGTTGAAGTTTCACAGGCCCCTCTTTCTATGAATCCCATTGCGCAGGCAAGCGGCGGCACAGCCGGTTTTGTAAAGGTTGTCTGGCATGAGGGCCGCATGGAAGGCATCGCGGCCGTCGGGGCCGGCGTATCGCATCTGGTGACCGTGGCGCAGATGCTGCTCAAGGAAGGCTGTAATGAGCACAGGCTGCACGAAATCATGTTTGCCCACCCCACGCTGGATGAAATTGTACCCATGGCCATCAATGCGCCCAGAAAAACCGTTACGGCCGGATAATCGCCTGCGGGCAAGGAGAGATCATGAATTTTCCCAATGACAGAGTTTACCATGCCGACCACCTCTGGGCTCAGGAACAGGCAGACGGCTCCTGGCTGATCGGCGTTACCGACTATGCCCAGGATCAGCTCGGCAGCGTCATCTTTGTGGACATGCCAGAACAGGGAGCCCAATTCGAACAGGGGCAGTCCTGCGCGTCCATTGAATCAGTAAAAGTGACCAGCGAAGCGATCATGCCCGCCATCAACGATGCCCTTGCTGCGACTCCCGAGTTGCTTAATACCGCTCCCTACGGCGAAGGGTGGCTCCTACGGGTCACAGCCTTGCCCTACGATGCGGCAGCCTGCATGAACAGCGAAGCTTATGCGGCTATGATCGGCGCGTAAGCCCCCTGCTCCAGACGGTCTGGAGGGTCCAGACAGCTCAAGACCGCAAAAACCCCCGGCAGATGAACTGCCGGGGGTTTTTATATAAAAACAGTCGCCCCATTATGGACGACTGTTTTTCCTGTATTCGGACCGGCAAACGGCATCGTCATCTAACTCAACAGATAATTAGAGCATTTCATACTGGAAATGCTCTACAAGGATTTGAAGGCAAATGCCTGTAGCCAAATGATTGCAGGGTGGCTTGCCGACCGTTAAGCAATCATTTGAAGCGTTACTTGCTCCAGCAATGCATGATGGCACATATTCACGACAGCGTGGAACTCTGTTACCCCACGTATCATCCATTTTGGAGCTGGCGTCGGGACAGTCTTGAACATCCCAGGCGAACCCGCTCCCCTGCCTCCCTGACCCCCACAAACAAAGAAGTTCACGGTGTTTTGAACAACCTTGAACTTCTTTGATGAAATATTGGTAGCAAGGGAGGGATTTGAACCCCCGACACTGCGGGTATGAACCGCATGCTCTAACCAACTGAGCTACCTTGCCGTACGTTCGCCCTCAAGCGGCGCGACGATCTAAATATAAGATTTGGTCATGATTGGCAAGCAAAATTTGCCCAATTATCTGTGCCTACTCGTTTTTCCTGCATTTTTATCTTTACGTAACGCTTTTTGGCTTCAAAACTGCTGCTTTTCCAGAAGAGCACAAATGTATCTCGGCGAAGCATTCTGTAGGGGACTCCTCGCCCACGGCACACAATTTTTACAAGATGCCTTGTCTCACACAGCATTTTTTCATCCGTCGGGCGCAGAATAGTATTTTTGGGGGAGGATGCCTGCCGGTCAATTCACCATAAAATAATATATAAAAGGCGCTATCAGCAAACGATAGCAGGCAAAAGGAATCAGCGTCATCCGTCCCACAAGAGCCACAAAAACCTTTACCGCCAAAAGAGCCGACACAAAAGAACCAATCATGCCTACCAGAAAAAAGGGAATATCCGCAGCAGTGAACATGCTCAGGTTTTTCAGCAGGTCGTATCCGGTGGCGGCAACCATAATCGGCACGGCCGCAATAAAGGAATATTCCGCGGCCAGAGGCCTTTTGGCTCCCAGCAGCATCCCCCCCATAATGGTGGCCGCCGAGCGTGAAAAGCCCGGCCAGAGGGCCAGACACTGAAAGCAGCCAATGCCCAGAGCCAGACGTGGGGTCATGTCGTCAAGACTGATGCAGGTGGGCTTGAACTTGCGCTTTTCCACAAAGATCATGCAGATGGCCCCCACTACAAGGGCGATAAGCACTGTCGCCGGGCGGAACAGATATTCCTTGATGTAGGAGTGCAGCAGCAAGCCCAGAATGCAGGCAGGCAGCGAAGTAAGCATGAGCAGAATAATGCCGCGCATACCGGCAAAGCGGGCATACGGCTGTGGCCGCACAAGACCCCAGAAGCGCTTCCAGTAAAGAACCACCACGGCCATAATAGCGCCAAGCTGGATGACGACGTCAAATGTGGCGGCTTTTTCCCCCACAAAACCGAGCAGGTCTCCGGCAAGAATGAGATGCCCGGACGACGATACCGGTAAGAATTCCGTTAAGCCTTCAACTATGCTCAATATCAACGCTGTGAGCAAATTGTCCATAACTGGCCTCGTATATGGGTGCCGTGTGGTGAGTTGCTGTTTGCCCGGCCGCTTCGCCAGCCGATACACAAGCGTGCGAAGTTCAGCCGTTGCCAAAAGGTGGCCCGCAGGCTATGAGTGAAAAAAAGGACGTACGCCATGAGTACCGTAATGCCGCAGAGTGAACTGGTGCGAAAAGCCGCCGCTTACCTGGCCGAAGAACGTGCGCGGGATCCCCGCAAGGGGCTGACCCTGCTGCTGGACGAGGCCGGTATGCGCTTTAACCTCACTCCGCTGGACGCCATGTCTCTGGAGCGTCTTTTCAGAAACAGCGAGACTGTCAAAACAGAGTAAACCCGCCTTGCCCCGGCAAGCGTCTTCCTGCAAACCGGCAAGACGAGGCAGGCTCCCTGAACGCCGTGCAGTCAAAGGCACGCGCGTCTTTTGGATGGCCTGCGGCCAGGGCAGAAAACAAAAAGGCCGTAAGCAAACGTCAACTTTGAGGGGCTATGTTTCTCAAAGTTTTTATGGCTCTCCCCGCAGCGCGTAACAGCGTAATTGAAGCGGTGCAGCCTTCAGCCGCAAGCCTCCGGGCAAGGGCCGAAGCCGCATCCGGCCATGGTGGCGGGAGTCTGTCTGCCTGTAGCTGTCAGAGCAGTTTTACAACAAACTGCTCTGACGTGGTGGCCTAGGCTATTTCGCTGCCGTCCGGCACATTGCCGTCAAGGCCAAGCAGCGTCAGGGAATTTCCATCCCCGGCCGTGAGCACCATGCCGTGCGACATGAGGCCGCGAATTTTGCGCGGCTCAAGATTGAGCACAGCGCAAACCCGCTTTCCTACCATAGCTTCCGGTGCGTAATGTTCGGCAAGGCCTGAAAGTATCTGGCGGGGCTGCCCTTCGCCAAAGTCTATTTCCAACCGCAGGATACGGTCGGCATTGGGGTGCTTTTCAGCCACCAGCACCGTTCCCACCCGCATGTCCAGAGCTTTGAAATGGTCAAAGTCAATATTGGGCCTGCCCGGAGCCGCCGCGTCGTCACAGGCGCCGCATGGCTCCGCCGGCTTGCCGCCGTCAGCTTTCTGCTGCCTGGCCGCTTTATTTTCTGCCTTGGCCTGCGCTTTTGCGGCCTTGGCCTTTTCAGCCGCGGCCGGATCTTTTTTTACCTCAATACGCGGGAACAGGTTTGAAGCTTCCGCAACGGCAGTACCCGGCACAAGACCATCAAGATTATTCATCTCTTCTTCAAGCACCGGCACGGGCGGCAGGTTTTCCTGCACAGGCTGCCCAAGCTGCTCCAGCATCTTGCCGCAGGCCACGGGCATGACAGGCCACAGGCACAGGGCTGTTTTGCGCATGGCGGCCAGCAGCACATACATGACGGTGGCAAGGCGCTCCATATTGCCCTGCTTGTGCA
>NZ_JAHZAA010000027.1 GCF_019424165.1 Desulfovibrio sp.
ATATGCGTCAGTTCCGTGGCCCGAAGGGACTTGGACGCCCGCCCGGCAACGTGGTCGGAGCGGCGCTGTTGTCCGGCACGTCACCGGATGGGGAAACAGCACCGGTTTCTTCCGGTACGGATTTTTCAGCCGGTTTTTCCGTGGCGGGCGCTGGAGTTTTGGCGGCTTCGTCCACAGGGGCAGAGCTTGCCTTGCCGGTTTCTTCAGCGGCAGTTCCGGTCTTGTCTTCCCCTGCCTCATCTGCACGGGGACCGAAAGGACTCGGCATGACTACCGTCGGCCTCTCTTCGCGAGGACCAAAGGGACTCGGTCTGCCGGCATCCATATCCGCTGGCAAGCCAAGACCGGCAGGTTGCGGGGCGGGAGCCGCACGGCGAGGCCGCTGCGCTCTTTCCACGGGTACGTTTTCTCCTTCAAGCTGACGTTCCTGAACCCTGCCCTTCTCTGCGCGCTTGTTCTTGAGCAGCACACTGTCGTGGCTGCCGGGCTGGAGGTCGTGGGAAGGAGTGCCCGCAGGCCGCGGCGCTTCGCCTTCGGCGGCAACAGCATCGCCGGGTGTCGGCACAGCCATGGCAGGGCCGTCGAGATTCTTGCGCTTGCGTTCGGGTTGGGGAGGCGGTGGCAGCTTTTCCCGTTCTTTTGGGAAAAACGCCAGCCCCTGATCCACACTGCCGCCACCTTCAGGGAAGCTGCCTTTTTCAGCAACGGCAAAAACAAGGGGCAGATTGCCCAGGTAACGAACAAGATAATAGAACGTGCCGTTTACGTTGGTGCATGTGCCGGAAGAACTTTTGGTAACGGCTTCATCCCAGTTTACACCAGCCAGAGGCGTGGCCGCGAAATCATACTTGCCAGGCCACAACAGAGCCTGGGGAGAAAGAATAACCACGTTTTCCGGGCTGCCGGAATATTGCATGAGTGCGCGCATGTCAAAATAAGTTGCCACCACACCCAAAAAATCTACCCCGTCATACAAAGGAGCGGCCAGCAAGACCTCCGGCCCCAGAGGAGAAGGCTGCACATCGGCCCGCAAGGCACGGCTGCTCTGTTTTTTATCTTCATAAAGCAGAGGGATAAAATCAAGCTGCTTCATGGGGTTGGCAGGCTCCTGACCAAGGATGCTGCCGTCGTACTTGACGCCCGCGAAACCGCTGACCCAGGGGAAGCTGTTGAAGAACGTGACAATCCAGTCACGCGTGGGCGGCTTGTCGGCGTTGAGCATAACGCGCTCAAGGCGGCTCAGCTCCACATCAATACCCATCATACTATGAGTCAGGGCCAAAGCCTGCGGCGAAAGTTCACCCTTTTCGTCATAATCCACCGAAGCAGGCGGACTGACATAGGTATTCCAGAATCCTTTGGTGGACTTCCATGCATTTTTGGTTGGCTGGTACGAGCTGCAACCTGCAACAAGAAAAGCGGCAGCTGCCAGCATGAGTATGTTCCGCAGATATGATTTGAACACCGTGTTCTCCCTCAGCTTTAGAGCAGCCATGCATTATTGCCGGACAACTCCGCACGAATGATAAAGCGCCGTCAGACAGCGAGCAGAGCCTTTCAGCGCTCTGGCGGTACAGATAAATAGGTCTTAAAATTTGTCAGCTGTGCGCCCTGGCCTCAACACGTTCTGCCAGCGCCTCAAGCATGCTTATGAGTTTGTCTTTGCCGCTTGCCGCCTCAGGCGTGGCGGTATCCGGAGCTGGCTCTTCCGCCTGTGCGCTGCCCAGCCGTGCGTTCAGGGTTGCTATCCTCTGGCGCAGGTCGGCACTTTCCTCCGGCGCTGTGGCAGCGGCGGCCAGCTCGTGATAAATATCCAGCGCCCCTTTGGTGTCACCCTGCTCGGCCAGAACTTCGGCCATGGAGCGGGTGCGCAAAGAAAACCGCTCTTCTCCTTCCTCGTTTCCTTCATCGCCATGGGCAGAAGGATCTTCTACCGCGGTATCCGGCGCAATTGTGGCTTCTTCTGCTACCGGAGAAGCCTCATAAGCAGTCGTATGATCAGACTGCGGCGGCAAGACCTCATCCAAGGCCTTGTCAGGATCAAAAGTCGCAAGCTCGTCGTGTGTCAAATGTTCATGCGCCAGATGCTGATGCGCGGAGTGGACAGCAGAAAGCGTGTCATCCACAGGAACAGCCTTTGCCAAGCTGTCTTCAGGCAAATCGGCGGATTGTTCAGAGCTGTCTGAATGCGGTGCGATTGCGGCCTTATGGTCAAGGAAAGAACTTGCAGGCTGGCTGCCGAAAGCAGCCGCGCCTTCATCTTCAAGTGAAGCTTTAACGTCTTTTGATGCACCACTGGCATTGCCGGGAGTTTCATTTTTCTTTGGCTGGCGATGTACAGTGCTGCTTGGGACATCCTGACCAAGAAGGCTGTTAACGCCCCGCTCCATCACCTCTTGCAAGGATACCGGCCCACGGGCAAAGTTGAGCGCCAGAAAATTCATGACGGCCGCGGCATCCGGAGAATGGGCTTCCGAGGCCAGGCTAGCTGCCCAAGCCTGCCAGAAACCGGCATAAGCCGTGAGCATCTTACTGAGTTTTTCGACCTGTTTTTCACAGGCGGCCTGTTCTCCCGCTTTGTAGAGCAGCTCAATCAGAAATATGCGGGCTTCAAGAAATTCGTCGTGCCGTTTCAAGCCCCGCTCCAGAACCTCTACAGCCTCATCGGTCCGCCGTGCTTCCGCCAGCAGACGTGCCAGCGGAAAAAAGACCTTGGAGTTGGGTTCCAGATCCAAAACTTCTTTATACCACTCAATTTTTTCTGTCATATACTACGGCTCCCGATGGGGCTTGGCCGATGTGTCAAAAAGGTAAAGTACCTCATTGTCCCGCACATAATGCAGGCGCTGCCGGATGACTTTCTCCACATACTGGTTGTCAGACTGCAAAAGGCGGATTTCACGGCTGAGAGCCATATTTTCCGCATCCAGACCGGCTATCTGCGTTTCGAGAGCGGCGTACTGCCGTTTGAGCTCACGATACTCAAGCAGCCCGGTAGGACCCCAGACCATACGGCTGAAAAGCACTACACTGATCAGGCCCAGAACCACAAGTATGAAAGAACGCCAGAACATTATTGCAAAAGCCGTCTTTTTTGAGTTTTGCCCTTGCGGGAAAGTTTCAGTTCCGCAAGAAATGTTGCGGTAGCGTTTTCAAGCCGCTGGACATCCTCTTCAGCCAGATCCATCTGGTCAACCTGAGAAAGGTAGTCTTTGAGAGAGTTCAATTCTGAATCGAAATACCGCCCCCACACTCCGGCTTTCATGTCCGGCTCCAGTTCCAGTATGGTCTGGATGCAGTTTTTGAGGCGTATCTGCAGCTTGCTCATGCCTTGCCGGAATCCTTGCGCTCGCGGGTGCGACGGTAGAAATCATAGCAATAGTTGCTGCCGGAAATAAGCGCCAGCGCCAGGGCGGCGTACAGCAGCACCTGCCCTATGGGTTGCGGGTCCATACCCCACAGGGGATAATGCAGGGTCAGGGGAACAATCGCAAAAATCTGCAGAATCGTCTTGGCCTTGCCGAACTTGTCCGCAGCAAGCACGATGCCTTCGTCAATGGCAATAGCGCGAAGGCCTGTGACCACAAGCTCCCGGCAAACCATAATGATCACAACCCAGGCCTCAGTCCAGCCGAGCTGGACAAACATAATGAGCACAGAGCAGATGAGCACCTTGTCGGCCAGCGGGTCCAGGAACTTGCCCATGCTGGTAACCATATTGGAACGCCGGGCCACATAACCGTCAGCCCAGTCAGTAACTGAAGCAAAAATAAAGGCCAAGGCCGCGATCTTGCACACCGTTGGACCTTCAAAGTAAAGAAGTAAAACCACCAGAGGGGTCATAAGAATACGTAACAGCGTAATTTTATTAGCAAGGTTAAGCATTGTATTTATTTTGACTCTCCCGGAGAATTTTTGTCCAAATAACATAAAAGCAGACGAGAGAAAAGAAGAAAAACTCTCCTGCCGGGCTGCGCAATCCGACAGGAGAGTTTTTTACTGCAAAAAATACCCCTCCCACTTTTCCGCTGGCCTTACTGCCCAAACTGCTGAAAACAGCTTATGCACTGCGGCGAACCGGCGTCAAACGGGGCAGGGCCATTCTTTTAGGTGTGTGAGGTGGCCAGAGCCTCAAGGCTATTGTCGCAGGCGTCGGCAATGGTGTCTGCCAACTGAAGAAAGGCTGCTTTGGCCGGGCTTTCCGACTCAAGATACACCACAGGAACCCCGCGGTCCGCAGCGACCACCGTGGTGGGATCCAGGGGTACGGCTCCAAGGAACTTGAGTCCGTAGCGCTTTGCGAGGTCTTCGCCGCCGCCTTTTTTGAAAAGATCAATTTCCTGATGACAGTGCGGACACACAAGACCGCTCATATTTTCCACAACGCCAAGAACATTTGAGTTGGTATATTGAAGAAAATTGATGGCCTTGCGCACATCCGCCAGAGAAATTTCCTGCGGCGTGGTCACGACCACACAAAGTGCGTCAGGAATGGACTGCATGACGGTCATATGCTCATCGCCAGTACCTGGAGGCGAGTCAATGAGCAGAAAATCAAGATCGCCCCACTTCACGTCCGAAATGAACTGCCTGATAGCGGCTGTTTTTTTCGGTCCGCGCCACAGGATGGCCTGATCCTTGTCCTGCAGCAGCGAGTCCATAGAGATGACAGACAGGTTTTCGTTATACGCCGCCGGCAGCATAAGCTCGCCGCCGGGATCCATCTCGACGGTGCTTGTGAGACCCAGCAGGTTGGGTACGCTGGGGCCATGCAGGTCTACATCGAGAATGCCCACCTTGAAACCACGCCGGGCCAAGGCTGCCGCAGTGTTGACGGTGACGGAACTTTTACCCACCCCGCCCTTGCCGCTCATGACAAAAAGCTTGTGCCGGATATGCCCGAGCCTGTCGGCGATGATTTTGTCCTGCCGGGCGACAGGATCACTGCATTTTCCGTCTCCACCCTTGCCCGTGGCGCTTGGACAGGAGGAAGATGAAGAACAGGAGGAACAGGAAGCCATGACATCTCCTTGTTGTTGGTGGCGAGGGGGCCGTGCTACCAGCCGTGGTCGCCCACCAGGTCCACAAAAATGGCGGGGCCGAGGTCTTCCCCGGTCATGCGGCCCTGCTCCTTGCGAAAACGCATGAGCCGCTGTGCGCGGGGGCGTGGTCCCACGGGAATAAGCAGAATACCGCCCTCATCAAGCTGATCCGTCAGGGGGCGCGGCACTTCCGGCCCGCCTGCCGTGACGATAATCCTGTCAAAAGGGGCGGCCTCGGGCATGCCCAGCGTGCCGTCCCGACGCTGCATGTGTATGCCGCGCAGGCCCAGTTGCCGCAGGAGGTTTCCTGTATCCTGGTACAGCTCGCGTAAACGCTCCACTGTAAAAACAGTGCAGCCCATCGTTGCCAGCACCGCTGCCTGATATCCCGAACCCGTGCCGATTTCCAGCACACGTAGGCCGCGGCGCACTTCAAGCAACTGGCTCATAAGCGCCACCACATACGGCTGCGAGATGGTCTGGCCGTAGCCGATGGGCAGCGGGGTGTCCTCATACGCCTGGGCGCGCAGCGCTTCTTGCACGAACAGATGACGCGGCACAGCCGCCATGGCGGCCAGCACCTCGGCATCGTTTATGCCTCTGGCTTCAAGTTGTTCACGCACCATACGCCGCCGCAGGCGTTTGGGGTCCACCATGGGGCTGCGTGTGCGTGCTGGCGCTGGGCCTGTGTACTTGGCGTGTTGCATACTGCGGAAGTGAAAACAGATTTTGCCCGTCAAGTCAATGTGCTCTGCGGCTTTAACGGGACGTTATAAAAGTTCCAGACTTTTCCTTGAAACTTGGCTTTCTTTATGCAAGGCTTTACGGAGTTTAATGAGGAGCCTGTAATGCGAAAAAAAAGTATGTTTTCATCGGTATTGGGTATTTTAGTCGTCGTTGCTCTTGGCGTCGGCGGCTACACATTCTTTAAGGACCTTGAAGGGCCTGTTATTGACGTTTCACCCAACACCGGCAGAGTTTCCCCCGCCAGCGTGCTTACGGTCAGCATGAAGGATCCTTCAGGAATTCGGTCTATTACAGTTGGCGTCCGAAAGAATAACGTTCTCAACGTTATTTTCAACAAACATTTTGATCAGTACCTGCCAGAGCGCACTGTGGAGGTTCCCCTGAAAGACGCCAACCTGCGTGAGGGGGCCTTTGATCTTGAGGTGCGTGCAACGGACGGCTCTTTGGCCGGCTTTGGGCAAGGCAATACCCGCACAGTGCAGCTTCCTATGCGTCTGGACACGCAACCTCCGCGCATATCCGTCAAAACTCTGCCGCCCAACGTTCGCCGTGGCGGTGCTGCGGTTGTCCGTTATACGGTTGACGAAGACGTCACCAACAGCGGTGTGCTGGTGGCCGGTTATTTTGTGCCGGGCTACCTGCAAAAAGATGGCAGCTACATCTGCTTCTTCCCTTTTCCTTACACCATGACCGCCAAGGACTACAAGAACAGCGTGGAGATCACAGCCACCGACCTGGCGGGCAACGTCACCAAAAACCGTCTGACAGTTATGGCTTTTGAGCGCACGTTCAAAAGCGACAGCCTTGAACTGAGCGACAACTTTTTGCTGAACGTGGAGAACAAGCTGCGGCATCTTGCGCCAAATGCATCCAATCCGCTGGAATGCTACCTGTACATCAACAATCAGGTACGCGCCGCCAACGTGGAAGACCTGCGCAATATCAGCAAGGACACGGCATCAGCCATGCTGTGGAGCGGCGTTTTCCAGCGCATGCCCCGCTCTGCCCCGCGCGCCGGATATGCAGATCACCGCTTTTATAATTATCAGGGCAAACTTGTGGGCGAATCCTACCATCTGGGCTTTGACCTGGCCTCTGTTCGTAACGATGACGTGCCTGCCGCCAACAGCGGTCGCATAATATTCAGCGGTGACCTGGGCATCTACGGCAATATTGTGGTCATTGACCACGGCCTTGGGCTCATGTCTCTCTATTCCCACCTTAACGACTCGATGGTCAACGCGGGCGATGTGGTGCAAAAAGGCCATACCATCGGGCATACAGGCACTACCGGCCTCGCTTTCGGCGACCATCTGCACTTCGGCATTATGGTGGGCGGCGTTGAGGTAACCCCCCTCGAATGGCTTGATCCCAAATGGATACGTGACAACATCACCAGCCGCATCGAGGCATCCATGGCACAATAAAAAAGCGCCTGTGACAATGCTCAAGCCGTGCCTTTTGCACAGAGACCGGACCAACCGGCTCTTGCGAAAGGCACGGCGTTTTTTGTGGCAATCAGGGGCTTGTATTTAACACAGCATGCAGTATATCTTGATTGTATAGCTGGAAAATATCACGGCTTTTCCATAATCAAGGATTTTCCTTATGAAAGGCTCGATTTGTCAATCCCCATTAACACACAGAAATGTGAGGACTTACTTGTGTCTCCACATCCTGCGGCATTTCTTGGTCTGGACATAGGTTCCACCACTGTCAAACTGGCACTTCTGGACGGCGAAGGCGTGGTTATTGAAACCATGTATCGTCGTCATGGAACTGCTGTCAGAGCCACTTTGTCTGCTCTTCTAGACGAGATGGCACAAAAATATCCCTTATTACCAGTGCGATGCGCCATCACAGGCTCAGGAGCTCTGGACCTTGGCGAAGCGCTTGGCCTGCCTTTCGTGCAGGAACTGCTTGCCACGGCCCGAGCTGTGGCTGCCGCCGCCCCGCATACCAGTGTGGCTGTGGAGCTGGGTGGTGAAGACGCCAAACTGCTCTACCTGGGGCAGGATGTGGAGCTGCGCATGAATGAGTCCTGCGCGGGCGGCACAGGCGCTTTTATCGACCAGATGGCCCGTCTGCTCAATACAGATGCGCAGGGCCTCAACGAACTGGCATCGCGCCACACCACCCTTTACCCCATTGCATCTCGCTGTGGTGTTTTCGCCAAGACTGATATCGTCCCCTTGCTGAATGGCGGAGTGGCACGCGAAGATATTGCCGCCTCCATCTTCCAGGCCGTGGTGGAACAAACCATTGGTGGTCTGGCCTGTGGCCGCCCCATCGAGGGAACGGTGGCTTTCCTTGGTGGGCCGCTACATTTTTTGCCGGAGTTAAAAAAACTGTTCATCAAGGCGCTGAGCCTGGGCGAAGAAGACATCGCCCATCTGCCCCATGCGCAGTGCGCGGCTGCGCACGGAGCAGCCTTGTGCGTGGCAGGTATGCAGGCTGAAGTATCGCTGGTGCGCCTGGATGCCCTGGCCGGGCAAGCCCGGAGCCTGTCGCGCGAACGAGCCAGTCCGCTTACCAAGGCCCTCCCCCGCTTTTTTTCCCACCAGGACGAATACGAAACCTTCAAAAAACGTCATTCTGACGACAAGCTGCCCCGGGCAGCCCTCAACGAAGCTAAAGGTCCATTATACCTCGGGCTTGACCTGGGTTCCACCACGGTCAAAGCCGCCCTTATGGACAGCCGGCAATGCCTGTTGGCGTCATGCTACGTATCCAATGGCAGCCACTCGCTACAGGTTCTTTTACCGCCCCTGGCAGACATGCTTGAACAGATTCCGCCGCAGGCCTGGCTTGCGGGTACGGCCGCCACAGGCTATGGCGCTCAGCTTGCCGAAGCGGCCCTGAAACTGGACTGTGTCACGGTTGAAACCCTGGCACACTTCAAGGCGGCCCATCGCATTGTGCCGGAAGTCAGCTACGTCATTGATATTGGCGGACAGGACATGAAGTGTCTCAAGGCTGAAAACGGTGTTATAACCAACGTAAGTCTTAATGAAGCCTGCTCTGCCGGCTGCGGAGCTTTTCTTGAAAGCTTTGCCATAGGGCTTGGCATGGGTATGGATGAATTTGTTCAGGCGGCCCTTTACGCCGAACACCCGGCCGACCTCGGTTCGCGCTGCACGGTATTCATGAATTCCAAAGTTACCCAGGCACAAAAAGAAGGCATGAAGGCCGCCGACATTGCCGCGGGCCTGTGTTACTCTGTTGTGCGCAATGCTCTTGACAAGGTTTTGCGCATAAAAAATGTGGATGAACTGGGCCAGCATGTGGTGGTACAGGGCGGATCTTTTCTCAATGATGCCCTGCTTTGCGCAATGGAGCGCACCCTCGGCCATCCTGTGCATCGCCCGGTTTCATCTGGTCTTATGGGGGCTTATGGCGCAGCCCTGACAGCGCTTGAAGCCCGACCCGCTCATGAAGAGCACCATTCGCCCATAACGGCTGAACGCATACGCGGCCTTGAAATGCGCAGCCGCAGTTTTCGCTGCCGCGACTGCGGCAACAATTGTCTTCTCACTGAAACGCGCTTTTCACATGGTGAACGGCACTTTTCAGGCAATCGTTGCGACAAGTTTGCCAATAGCGGCAACAAAAAAGCTGAAAAAGCCCCCAATATTTATGACTGGAAGTACCGCCGCCTGTTCAACTATGAACCGCTGCCTGTGGAAAATGCCCCGCGCGGCATTTTAGGCATACCGCGTGTACTCACTATTTACTCGCATTACCCCTTCTGGTTCACCCTGTTTACAGAGCTTGGCTACAGGGTGGAGCTTTCTCCTCCCACAAATCGCGCCCTGTTCGCTCGTGGGCTGGCCTCTGTGCCTTCCCAGAGTGTCTGCTACCCGGCCAAACTGGCGCATGGGCATGTGCTTGCCCTTATTGAGGCCGGTGCAAAACATATCTTTCTGCCCTGCATCCCGCGTGAATCCAAAGAATTTGATGAAATGTGCGATGCATTTTCCTGCCCTGTTGCCTGTGGTTACCCCCAGGTTGTGCGTGAAAACCTGCCTGAACTTGCCGCAGGCAAGGTCGCCATGTACGCCCCTTTCGTCAATCTCAACCATACCTCATCCCTTGTCCGCAATCTCTGCCAGGAAATGGGCCTGCCCAGGGGAGAGGTGCGTGCCGCCATAAAAACCGCGCGGCGTGAGCAGGAAAACTACCTGAATGAACTCCGGCAAGAAGCAAAAAAGCTGTATGGCGCTACAAGCCGCCAGGGAGGAACGCTGGTTATTCTGGCAGGACGGCCTTACCATGCCGATCCCCAGGTTCATCATGGCCTGCCGGACTTCATAGCCTCGCTTGGAGCCACGGTTTTGAGCGAAGACTGCTTGCCCCGGACGTGGCTTCAGAAAACTTCAGTACCTGGCCTGCGCGTACGAAACCAGTGGACCTATCCCGCACGTCTTTACCGGGCAGCGGCATGGGCGGGCCAGACGGAACACGGAAAAGCCCGCGTTGAACTCGTGCAGCTTACGTCATTCGGCTGCGGGCTTGATGCCATCACATCAGACCAGGTGCGCGAGCAGTTGCAGGAATGCGGCAAGCTCTACACCCTGATCAAAATGGACGAAGGAAACGCTCTGGCTTCGGCGCGCATTCGCATTCGCTCCTTGCTGGCCGTGGCCCAGGGACGCGGCGAACAACTCGCCGTCCACGCGGCCCCGTCGCCCCCGCCTGTCTTTACCAAAAAAGACGCTCAGTCACGGCTCATTCTTGTTCCACAGATGGCCCCGTTGCATTTTTCCCTGATCACGGAAGGCGTCGCAGGCAGCGGCCACAGCATCAAACTGCTGCCTCATGTAAGCCCTGAGGCTATCAGCCTTGGGCAGGCGTATGTAAACAATGACGCCTGTTATCCCGCTATCGTGGCCATCGGCCAACTGCTGCACGCCTTGCAAAGCGGCGAGTATGACCCGCAGCGGGTGGCGCTTTTGCTCTCGCAAACCTGCGGCCCCTGCCGCGCCAGTAATTATCCGGCTCTGCTGCGCAAGGCACTGCTGGAATGCGGCATGGATTCCGTCCCCATCCTTACCTTGAGCACCGCGGGAACAGAGGGGCATCCCGGATTCAGGCCCAGCCGCGGCATGCTCCACCGCATGCTGCTTGGCATGCTCGGGGGCGACATGCTGCAGCGTCTTTCGCTTTTTACCCAGACCTATGAACGGCGCCCCGGCGATACAGAAGACCGGACAGCCCACTGGCTCCGCGTTCTTTCGCCCATAGTGAGGCAGGGTGATGACAGGGCATTCCGTCACAGTATGGATCGCCTTGTACGCGACTTTGAGCAGATACCACTGGATTCCGGGCGCCGCCCGCGCGTTGCGGTTGTGGGTGAAATTCTGCTCACCTACCACCCGGACGCCAATCGGCATATTGTTGACATCATCCGTCAGGAAGGCGGCGAACCGCTGTTGCCGGATATCACAAACTTCATGCTCTATTGCTTGCGGGATTCCATATACGACTGGCAGCGTCAGGGCGGCAGCGCCCTGGATGCCCTTGGCAGCGCTCTGGTCATCAGAAAGGTGGAAAGTCTGCGCAAAAGCATGCGACAGGCCCTTGCCCGCTCACCTCTGGCAGAAAGAGTCATGCCGGTGGCCCATGTGGACACCTTGGCCCGCATGGGTGAAACCATGCTTTCATTGGGCAATGCCGCAGGCGAAGGCTGGCTTTTACCTGCGGAAATGCTGGAATTTCTTAACCATGGCGCAAAAGACATTCTTTGCCTGCAGCCCTTCGGCTGCCTGCCTAACCATGTGGTGGGCCGCGGGATATTCAAAACTGTACGCCGGATGGCGCCCCAGGCCAATATAATGGCCATTGATTACGATCCCGGCAGCAGTGAGGCCAATCAGTTGAACCGCATCCGCCTTTTCATGGCCATAGCCAGAGAAATGGCGCGGGAGCAAGGCATTCTGCGGCTTGGAGACCTTCAGGACCAGTCGGACTTTGCCAAAAAACTTTGTGGCGTGACGTAGGCCGTTTTTACTGAAATAATAGCAAATTGCGCTGAGCGCGCAGAGTGACTGCCGAACCATCAGGCGGACGCGGGCTTGCCCGCGTCCGCCTGATCAGTGAAGCCGGTTTTCACGAAAATCAGTCCCGCGCCCGCAAGGCGCACCGGGGTGGCCCCCTGAAAATGCTATGAAAGGTCCGCCTCAAAATATCCAGAGCCGCGGCCGCAACTAAGCGATATAAAATCTTTGTGCCAATGCCGTGCTGGAGCCTGAACGCAAAATACGGGTGAAAAACCAGCCAGAAAGCTGTTTCTCACCCGTGAAATGTAATGGATATATTGTGTCTTATTCGCGTGGAGGAAGTTCGCGGCCGCTCTCTTCAAGGCGCTGCAAAAATTTATCGCGGCATTCGTAGCTACAGAAACGATGGATGGTTTCTCCGTCACGCACAGAAATATTGCCCTCAACAGCAACATAGGTTCCGCATTCTGGATCTTTGACCATTTCGCCCGCAGCTATCTTGCGCTCCAGTTCAGCAGCGTTGTCCTCTTTGTTTTCTTTTTTCTTTTTCAGCACGTCGTTGGCAAAAAGACGATAAAGGGCGTAGCCCGCCAGAATAAGAATTAGCCACTTCCACATCTGTCATGCTCCTTAGGTCCGTGCAGGGCACGGGCGCGTACGGCTCTGGTGCGGCTTCCGTCAACATTCATGAAAGCCGTGGGCAAGATTATCACAGGGCCCTCTTCCAGTCACTGAAAAATTCTCTGCCCGTCCTTTTTGTACTGTAGGCGCGAGAGCCATTCCGTAGCGGGTAAGCCGTCAATAACGGCATGTGGGGCAACATCAAGCAGTGGTACGAGGGCAAAGGCCCTCTGCGTCAGGCGGGGATGCGGCACAAGGCAGTGAGGGTCTTGGCTGCGCATCTGGCCGAACAGCAGCAGATCGGCGTCAATGGCTCTCGGTCCAAAGCGCAGCGCCGGATCAGCGCTGCGCACCCGGCCAAGGTCTGCTTCAATGTCCAGCAGGGCATCCACAAGAGAGCACGGCGTCCAGGAAGCATCGGCAAAAAGTTCTATCACCTGGTTGAAAAACCAGGATTGATCCGCGTACCCCTGTGGCTCGGTGCAGTAGAGAGGCGACGCCGCCCCTGTGCGTATGTGCGGCAAGGCGGCCAGCCCCTGCCGGGCGCGTGCCAGCATCTCCTCCGCATTTGCGCAATTGGATCCAAGGCATACATAAGCCTGGAGCCCTTTTCCCGACGAGTTTTCGGGCATAGCCACTCCCCTTCCGATGGATATTTGTTCGATCATAAACGCGTGAACTTGCCGTTTACAACGGACAAAGTTTGCCTTTGCCTGCTCTGCGGTAATAATCTGTTCAAATCCCTGCGGGCATTTCAAGCATGAAGTATTCCGTCCTCGTCAATACGCCGCTGTGGATAGCACAGGCGCAAAGGGAACAAAAGCCTCTGCACAAGCCCTTTTGCCCGCATCCGGTTGGGGGATATGTAAAAAACTTGCCCGTCCGGCACAAGGCGGCTAGCATACGGGTATGATCAAGCAAGACACGGCCCCATCATTTTTCTGTCCTCTGGCCCCTCTGCTGCCGCTATGGCAGGATTATCTGCTGGCTCAGCGGGGCCTGTCACCCCAGACCGTTACCTCCTACGGGCAAGACCTTGAAAACTTTTTTCTTTTTCGTCAGGAACTGGCCCAGGGCGAAGCAATAAGCTTACAGCCCGACGAACAGGAAATATTCCTTTACCTTGCATGGTTACGCGCCCGGCAGAATACTGGGCGGACATTGGCGCGCCGCCTTTCAGCACTGCGGGCTTTTTTCGATTTTGCCGTACAGGAAAGCGTCATAAAAAATAATCCGGCGCAGTTGCTGGACAATCCCAAACTGCCCCAATACCTGCCCGAAGTACTGAGCCGGGATGAAATGGAAGCCCTTCTGGCACGGCCCGACATGCGAGACAGAGGCGGGCAGCGCGACCGCTGCATGCTCGAACTGCTCTACGCCGCCGGCTTGCGGGTGTCTGAGCTGTGCGACCTGTGTTTGCCCGATCTGGACCTTCAGCGCGGGCTGGTACGTGTTTTCGGCAAGGGTGCCAAAGAACGCCTTGTGCCGCTGCATGGCCTTATGCAGAGCATGCTTGAAAACTACATCCGCGATTGGCGGCCAGCTTTTTCGCCCACAGGCAATCAGCTTTTCGTCAATCGTTCCGGCCGCGCGCTGACACGGCAGTATATCTGGAAGATGGTAAAGAAATATGCGCTGGAGGCAGGCATACGCCGCCCTGTTTCTCCCCACACATTCCGCCATTCTTTTGCCACACACCTGCTTGAAGGCGGCGCGGACCTGCGGGCAGTGCAATTATTGCTCGGGCATGCCGACATCAGCGCTACAGAAATATATACCCATGTACAGGCAGAACGCCTGCGTGGCATCCACCGCAAATTCCATCCCCGGAGCCAGATGTGAGCCATGTGAGCGCTGCCAAAGCCACGCTGATAACCTGCCATGCCAATGCGGACTTTGACGCCTTTGCCGCCATGCTGGCCGCCCGCCATCTGTACAGACCGCACGTTCTGCTTTTTCCGGGCAGTCAGGAACGCGGCCTGCAAAAACTTTACGCCGCCCTTGATACCAAAGCCTACAGTTTTGCCACCAGCGCGGAACTGGACTGGAATTCATTTGACCGGCTGGTACTGGTTGATACGCGCCAGCGCGGCAGGGTCAGCCATGTGGCCCCCTTGCTGGATCGCCCGGATGTACGCGTGGAAATATGGGACCATCATCCGGAATCAGGCGACGACATTACTCCCGACAAGCTGTATTTCGCCTCCATAGGCTCTGTCACAAGCCTTATAGTGCAGCACCTGCGCGAAGCCGGTATTCGCCTTGAAGCAGAAGATGCCACCCTGCTGGGTCTCGGCATTTATGGCGACACCGGCTCCTTCACGTATTCATCCACGACAACGGCTGACTTTGAAGCTGCCGCGTGGCTGCTTGGTCAGGGCATGGAAGTCAACCGCATAAATGATCTGGCGGCCCATGAACTGACCAGCCTGCACATACAGGCGCTCAACAGCCTTCTGGAATCGGCCCAATCCTACACCATCAATGGAACCCAGGTAGTTCTGGCCGAAGCATCCATGGAGCATTATCTGGGCGATTTTGCCTACCTCGCGCATCGGCTTATGGAAATGGAGAAATTCATTGTTCTTTTTGCCATTGGCCTCATGGGAGACCGTATACAGGTTGTGGCCCGCAGCCGCAGCGATACTGTCAATGTGGGCGATATCTGCGCGGCTTTGGGCGGCGGCGGGCATGTTTATGCGGCATCGGCCTCTGTGCGGCACATGACCCTGCATGAAGTACGCGATGCCATTCTGCGGCAACTCTACGCGCAGGCACAACCTGACAAGACGGCACGTGAATACATGTCATCCCCTGCTGTAGGCGTTGAATCGACAGCGACCATACGCCAGGCGGATGAACTGATGATGCACTTCGGACTCAAGGCGGTACCTGTCTTCATACCCGGCACACGAAAATGTGAGGGGCTGCTGGACGCCCAGACAGCCTCGCGCGCCAGCGCCCACGGACTTGGGGCCGCCAGTGTGGAAGATTATATGCAGCGACGCATCCAAACCTTGCCGCCGGAAGCGGTGCTTAAAGACCTTACCGCAGCCATTGTCGGAGCACGGCAACGCCTGGTACCCATTATCGAAGATGAAGATGTCATCGGCGTTGTGACGCGTACCGACCTTATCAATGTTTTCGCCCACGAGCCCGGCACCCTGCCCGTGCTGAAGCATTCCTCCAGCAAGGAGCGGCATGTGGGCAAGCTCATACAGGACCGTTTGCCCGCTTCCGCAAAAAACCTGCTCCATCTGGCAGGCCAGCTTGGCCGCGACCTGGGCTTGCCCGTCTATGCTGTGGGCGGCTTTGTTCGTGACCTTCTGCTTAACAGGGCCAATCAGGATATCGATCTGGTGGTGGAGGGCAACGGCATAGCTCTGGCCAAGGCACTGGCCGCGCAGCTTGGCGGAAGAGTGCGCGAACATCAGGAATTTCTGACTTCCGTGGTCATCTTCAAAGATGCCGAAGGCCACGAATCACGTATCGATGTGGCTACTGCCAGGCTTGAGTATTATGAGTATCCCGCTGCCTTGCCTACAGTGGAGCTGTCTTCCATTAAAATGGACCTGTTTCGACGCGATTTTTCCATAAATGCCCTGGCCGTGCGACTGGACAGCTCTCCATTCGGGCAGCTCGTGGACTTTTTCGGCGGGCAGAGAGATATAAAAGAGCGCATTATACGAGTACTTCATACCCTGAGTTTTGTTGAAGATCCTACACGCTGCCTGCGCGCGGTGCGCTTTGAGCAACGCTATGATTTTCGCATAGGCGCAGGCTCGGAAAAGCTTATTAAAAATGCTCTGGGGCTCAAGTTGATGGACAGGCTCAGCGGACCACGCCTTTTTCATGAATTCAAGCTGATTTGTGATGAAGACAACCCGCTGGCCTGCCTTGAACGGTTGGACCAACTGGGCATACTGCCGGCCATCGCACAACAGTTGACGCTTACACCAGGGAAGAGAAATATACTCGAAGAACTTCAGGACATGCTGTCCTGGTATCGCCTTCTATATTTTGAAAAAATGCCTCAACCCTGGCTCGTATATTTTTTCGGGCTTTGCCATGGCCTGCCCTATGCGGAGACATCCGTGCTTTACCGGCGGCTGGGGCTGCCAGAAAACAAAAGAAATGACATCCTGGGCCAGCGAGAACAGATGCGTACCGTGAGAGGACGCCTGGAAAGTCTGCAAAAACACCAGAGCGCCCAGGAATTCAAGGTGAGCGCCCTCTACGGACTACTGGCCCCTCTGTCGCTGGAGTCCCTGCTCTACCTTATGGCCGAAACCAATGATGAAAGCCTGCAGAAAAAACTGTCTCGCTATATTACTCAGTGGCGTCATGAAAAAGTGGACATCACCGGCGAAGACCTTAAAAATATGGGCCTGTCGCCCGGGCCTCTTTTCAGCCAAATCCTGCGTTCGGTGCTTCAGGCCAAACTTGACGGCGAAACACCAGGGCGGGAAGAACAACTGGCGCTTGCACGCAGCCTGGCCCGTAATAGAACAAAAGACGAAGAAAAAAAGCTTGTACCAGCCATGCGCAACAATTAATCAAAAAACGGTTTTCGCGCGGGTGCAGGCCTGCGGACAACCCACTTTGATTGAATTTAATGTGCACATAATACACTGAATATATTGCTCATATTACACATCAACATTTTATGCCAGACGGGTTTTCCACTTGCTCCTGATCATCAAGCGGTGTATAGAAAAAAACTATGAAACAATTGTGGGCACCTTGGCGTATTGAGTACATTCTTGGACCAAAACCAGACACCTGTGTGTTCTGTCTTCCCACCGGCACACAGGAGGACGAACAGCGCCTCGTCCTTTACAGAGGACAGCATGCCTTTGTAATCATGAACAAGTTTCCGTATAATAACGGGCATGTTATGGTTTGTCCGTACAGGCACGTCATGAACCTTGCCGACCTGAACACCAATGAAGCCCATGAAGTTATGGACCTTCTTCAAACTTGCGCCACAATATTAAAGAAACACTTTAACTGTGAAGGTATCAATATCGGTCTCAACCAGGGTGAGGCTGCCGGAGCCGGAATCAGGGAACACATGCATTTTCACCTGGTACCGCGTTGGAACGGAGACTCGTCTTTTATGGCGGTCTTTGACGAAGTGCGTACAATGCCTGAGCATCTAAGCCGCAGCTACGCGGCATTGAAACCATATTTCACGCATGGCGCTTTGGCTGGGGAGCCATACAGCGCCGGTTCCTCGCCCCATCAGGAAGGTTGCAGTCCGCAGCGAAACAGTTGACGGAATCAGTGGCGAAGGAAGTGTTTTTTACGCCGGGCGGCGTGAAAAATTCGGCTGGAGGGCGCAAGCTATGCCCCTCATGGGCGGGCGGCATTCTCAAAAAGCCCGTGAATTTTTTGAGATAGCTTTAGCCTGAGAGGAGTGTGTCTATGCGGTATATCAAGGTTCTCTTGCTGGCCATCGTCTTTTTTCTTGCCCTGGTGTTCTTTTTTCAGAATCAGGGTCCTCTTTCACAGGACATGGTGTTGACGCTTCACCTTTTCTTTATTCCGCCCATGCATTCCATCCCGTTGCCGTTTTATTTTCTGGTGATTGTGGCTTTTGCCCTGGGCTCCCTGCTTACCCTGAGTTTCCTTGTATGGGACAAGCTCAACCTCTCGGCCCGTCTGATGAAGCACAAGTGGCACATCAGCAGCCTTGAACGCGAAATGGCCCAGCTGCGCAAAAAGGCCGACATGGAAACCGCAAAGCGGAGCTTTTTTCATAGGAACAAGGAAAAGACCGATGCCGCGCAGCCTGTTCCGGTTGTGGCCGCCCCGGTTTCAACCGCGGAAGAATCCCTTGCTCCTGACCCTGACAAGCAGCCAACACGTATCGCGTGGCCTGCTCCGCTGTTTCTAACACGAATCCCGTACTCCTTTTGCCATGAAGCACTGCCATGTCTGAACCCACTTTCAAGATGACCCCCATGTTTGAGCACTACATGAGCATCAAGGCTGATTACCCTGATGCTCTGCTTTTTTATCGCATGGGCGACTTTTATGAACTTTTTTTTGGTGATGCCGAGCTTGCGGCGCGTGAACTGCAGATAACTCTCACCAGCCGCAGCAAGGACCCGAACAATCCCATTCCCATGTGCGGCGTTCCCTGGCATGCCGTGGATACCTACGTGGCGCAGCTTGTTGACAAGGGCTATCATATTGCCATCTGCGATCAGGTAGAAGATCCAAAAACCGCAAAAGGACTGGTAAAAAGGGCTGTAACCAGCGTCAAGACTCCCGGAACCGTGCTTGATGACGCCAACCTGAACACCAAAAGCCATAACTACCTTGGCGCGCTCTACCCCGGAAACGATGCGGAAAAGGGCGGCTTTGCATGGCTGGATGTTTCCACCGGTCAATGGTCGGGCGTGGACTTCAGACGACAGGCGGAGCTATGGCAGTGGGTGCAAAAAATGGCCCCGCGCGAACTTCTTGTTCCTGAAGGTTTTCAGCCACCCGCCCGTACGTTGCTTGAAGGTGTACGCCTTGTGCGCCTGCCCGTCAGCCGCTTTGATCTCAAACGCTCTACCGAGCGCGTGCTGGCGGCGCAAGGAGTGCGTGAAGCCGCAGCTCTTGGCCTTGAAGGCCGCGATGAGATCATGCGCGCGTGCGGTGCATTGCTTGCATATCTTGCGCAAACACAAATGCGCAGCCCCGAACACTTGCAACCTTTTCAGCGCCTGGATTTGAGCCGCAGACTCATTGTTGACGAAGTTACAGAGCGCAATCTGGAAATTTTCACCCGCCTGAACGGGCGCAAGGGCAAGGGAACCTTGCGCCACGTGCTGGACGACACCATGACGCCTATGGGCGGCCGCCTGCTGGAAGACATGTTGCGCCACCCCTGGCGGGAAACTGCCCCCATTGTTCGCATACAGGACGCTGTGGACTGGTTTTATGCCGATGACGGCCGCCGGACCGCACTGCGCGAAGCTCTTAACGGCGTATACGATATGGAACGCCTTTCCACGCGCATCAGCCTCAATCAGGGCAGCCCGCGCGACTTTATAGCGCTGCGCAACAGTCTGGCCGCCCTGCCGCAAGTTTTTGCCGTTCTTACCGAGCCAGCAACGTCCCTCTTGCTGCGCCCCGATCAGGAAAAAGACACCGCAGAAAGCTCTTCGCAAGAAAGCAGCGTTGCACAGCCCCGTGCCCTGAGCGAGCTTCTCAAGACCTGGGACACTATGGAGGACTGCACACAACTTCTGCAAAGCGCTCTTGTAGACAGCCCTCCCCCGGTCATTACTGACGGAGGACTTTTTAAAAGCGGCTATAACGCCGAACTGGACAGGCTGCTGGACCTGGCCGAGCACGGCGAACAGAAACTACAGGCCATGCTGGCCGAAGAACAGGCAACCACAGGCATTGCTAAGCTCAAGCTGGGCTATAACCGTGTGTTTGGCTACTATTTTGAAGTGTCACGGGCAGCCCACAGCGGCACTGTACCCTACCACTTCATCCGCCGCCAAAGCCTTGCCAATGCCGAGCGCTTTACCACCGAGGCTCTGAAAGACCTTGAGGAAGAACTGCTTTCCGCTTCAGACAAGCGCAAGGCACTGGAATATTCCTTGTTTCAGGATTTGCGCCAGCATATGGCCGAACAGCGAGAACGTATTGCCCACATGGCTCAGTTGATAGCGCATCTTGATTACTGGCAAAGCCTTGCGCAGGTAGGCCGTCTGAACAACTGGTGCAGGCCCGAGCTTGAAACTGACGCCAGCCTGACCATTCGTGAAGGGCGACACCCCGTGGTAGAGGCCATGATCGGCCGTGCCAATTTTGTTCCCAACGACTTCAAGCTGGATGAAAAACGCCGCCTGTGCCTGCTTACCGGCCCCAACATGGCGGGTAAATCCACCGTATTGCGCCAGGTTGCCATCATATGCCTTCTGGCGCAGATGGGGTCAATGGTTCCTGCCACATCCGCACGGCTCGGCCTTGTGGACAGACTTTTCTCTCGCGTGGGCGCTTCTGACAATCTGGCACAGGGCCAGAGCACCTTTATGGTGGAAATGATGGAGACCGCGCGCATTCTGCGTCAAGCCACAAAGCGCAGCCTTATTATTCTGGACGAAATCGGCCGCGGCACCAGCACCTATGACGGGGTGGCTCTGGCTTGGGCCATGGTTGAAGACCTTTCCCGCCGGGCTCAGGGAGAATTACGTACGCTTTTTGCCACGCACTACCACGAGCTCACCGCCCTTGAAGGCAGGATAGATGGCGTTTTTACGATGAACATCGCCATCAGTGAGTACAGCGGCGACATTCTTTTCCTGCACAAGCTTGTTCCCGGCCCTGCGGACAGAAGTTACGGCGTTGAGGTGGCAAGGCTGGCCGGCGTGCCTGGCCCCGTGGTACAACGTGCCAGAGCCATTCTGGCCAATCTGGAACGCGGCCGTGATGTGGCGCGAAAAGCGGTTGTTTCGGCGGTGTGCCTGCCCGGTATTGACCTGCCCGCAACCAGGCCCGAAGAAGACATGCCTGTTCTGCAAGCGGCTCCCCCACGATCCGAACATCCCGTAGTAGAATTGCTGCGCCAGATCGAGCCGGAAGAATTGAACTTGAAGATATGAGCCATGTGCCGGAAGACTTGCGTATGGCATACAAAATTTTGAGTAATGCCGGTTATCTACCGCCGGAGCTGGCGGAGCGCAAAGAGTTGAATCGGCTGGTTGATCTGCTGGATCAATGTGAAGATGAGCAGGAACGTGTACGGCAGATGCAAAAACTGCAGTTTATGGTTGTACGCACCCGCATGCGCTATCAACGTCATATGTGCATCGAACAGGATGATCCCTATTACGACAGGCTGCTGAACAGGATATGCGCCGCTGGCAGCCCCCCAAAAAAAGACGTCTCCAAGAGCTATCTGCCCTAGTACAGATCAGAATCCGCCGGCAGCCGCTCCCAGTAAATATGTCCTTTTTTGCGATATTTCCGCAGTAGTACATAAACACTGCCAGGGCCGCCATCATGCGGCTGCGCCGTGCAGAATGCCAGTACGACCCTTTTGAGTGGCTCCTGGGTCAGCCAAATCTGCAATTTTTCGCGTAGAATGCCGATGCCGTCAGGCGAATTGCGCCCACGCCCGGGAACAACCAACACGGCACGCAATCCCTTGTACCAGCTGCCCCGCAAAAAACCGCGCAAGGCTTCAAATGCCTGCACAGCGTTAAGGCCGTGCAGGTCAAGATGACCTTCCGGGCTAAGGGAACCTGCCCGCAACTTGTTCATTATCATCTGGTCAAGCCCAACCACATGACCTTCAATGTATTCGTCCGTAAAGGACAAGGCAAACTCCAGTTTACCTTCCATAAAATCCTGCAAGCTGAGTTGGCCTTGCGGCGGCGGAGTTCCTGTCTCAGGCGCAGGGGCAATGTCGCGGCCACGGCCTTGAAGGGGTTGTACTTGCCCCATGGCCTGCACAAAAATGGCGTCTTCATCTTCGCTCCGGCTGGAATTGCCGCTTTCTGCCGCTGAATCCGCGCAAATCCCCGGAGTTTTGCACGTTTGGCTGGGTTTGCCAGCACCTTTCTTCATGCTTGTTCTCTCCAGCCCACTGCCTTGCAACGAATTTTTTTCCAACTCAAAAGGCCTTTTCCGTACAGCAGCACGCATGTCCGAATCTTTTTTTCTGCCTTTGCTTGTGGCCTTTTGACCTGGCAAAGCGCAGTGTTCTTCAAATAAAAATGTGCCGGAATTCTCTGCATCTTTTGTCTTTCTTTTTCCACTACCCTTTCCCGTAGGGCAAACCAGACCAACAGCATTCAAAAAAAGTTCGCAGTCTTCGGTATCCAGGTTATCACAGGCCGCTGCGGACGGCTCTTTGGACAGGCTGGCGTGGCTGATGCGGCGTGACCTGCCCTGAGCGGAATTTTTGCATGGCTGACGCTTTTTATCTTTGTCCGGAAACTTCCCGACAGAAAGAGAACGAAAAGGGTTCTCGCCAAACGAATCGGAGTTGCTCACATTCCACCCCCTGCTAGAAATCACCTGTAAAAAAAGCCGCGGCGTACCGCGGCTTTTCAGTTTGATAGGGAGAAAGTCTATTGTCCCGCAGGCGCTGCCGGAACTTCGGCAGGAGCACTCTGGCTTTCTGCCGGTGCGGCCGTGCCAGGCTGCACGGACTCCATCGGAGCCGGAGCCGGTTTCGGCGCAACGGGGTCCTCAATCTTCACATTAAGAATTGTGGATTCGCTGCTGGGGCGAGAGCTGCTCACGTAGGTATAGCTCAGCGAAGTGATGACAAATATCACGGCCATGAGCGTGGTCAGCTTGGCAAGTATGCCGCCGGCGCCGCCGCTGCCGAAAACAGAAGTATTGCCACCGCCGAATATGACACCCATGCCCTCCTTGCCCGACTGCAGGAGTACAAGGATAACAAGCAACACGCATACAATGATATGCAGCGTAAGAATAAGAGTCTGCACGTATTCCTCCTCGCCGTCCGGCCACTGCCCGATGGCGCGCCAGAAGTTGGGCATCAGGCCCCGATAATTTGTAAGAAGCTTTGCGCCTCTAAAGAGGCTCCTCCTACCAAAAGACCATCCACATTGTCAAGGGCGATAAGTGCTCCGGCATTATCCGGCTTTACGCTGCCGCCATACAGAATAGGCAGTTTCTTGCCGGAATCGCCCACAAATTTTTCAAGCAAAGCCCGCGTAACGCCGTGTGCCTCGCGCACTTCACCGGGGCCGGCCACCTTGCCCGTGCCTATGGCCCACACGGGTTCGTAGGCGATGGCCAAGCGCCCCGGCAGAGTTTCACCAGTCATGCCGTCGGGTCTGGCTTCAAAAAAAGCAGTCAGCTGCCGCTCAAGCACCGCATAAAGGCTGCCCTGCTCACGCTCTTCAAGTTTTTCCCCTATGCAGAGCATGGTCTTGAGGCCATGGCTAAGGGCAAATACAGCCTTGCGGGCTACAAACGCATCACTTTCGCCAAAAACATGCCTGCGCTCGGAATGTCCGGCAAGCACCCACTGCGCCCCGAGATCCCGCAGCATATCAACAGAAATTTCTCCCGTAAAAGCACCTTCCGGCGCGGGATAAAAATTTTGTCCACCCACAGCAAGTGCTTTTTTACCGGTAAATGCATGCACTACGCTCTCAATGGCGGTAAAAGGCGGAAAAACGATCACTTCGCGTCCCGCAGGCAAAATTTCAGGCAAAGCGGCCGCAAGCTCACCGGCGGTTGTGGCGGCCTGAGTACGGTCTTTGTACATCTTCCAGTTTGCAGCAATAATCTTGTGCATAACATACCCCTTGCGGCGTTAAAGCTGACAGGAATTCAGCTCGCACTGGTAAATAAGGGCGTCTCCACCCGTATCGGCATAATACTTACGGCGCAGGCCGACGCGTTTGAAGCCACAACGTTCGTACAGGCTAATGGCTGGTGTATTATTGTCCCGTACTTCAAGCAGAATTTTATGCATATCCATTTTACGCGCCAGACGCAAGACAGTACGCAGAATGCGTAAACCATGCCCCTGCCGTCGCAGGTGGGGCCGCACTGCCAGATTGAGTATTTCCAGCTCGTCTTCGGTATGATAGATGGAGATATAGCCTGCAAGGCTATTCTCGCAGCCCAGACCAAAGGCGGCGAACGCCTTTTGTCCGAAGGCGGCGCGGCATTGCTCTTCAGACCAGGGCAGAGTAAAACACTCCCGCTCAATGGCGGCCATTTCCACCGCGTGGCGCGCATCGAGCCGCAACATGCGCCACACTTGCCCCGTGGGTACACTCATGAAAATGCTTCCTTATAGCGGCCTGAAAAATCCTGACCACAGTCTTGAGGTGGTGGATAATGAAAACAGGCCATTATGCATAATGCCTGACGAGGCTGTCATCCGCCAGCGCTTGCCGCATCGCGCGGTAGCCTTGCTTGTGCGAGACAAAAACGGACAGGCCCTGCTGACACGGACCAGCCAGGGCTGGTGCTTTTCGTCTCATGGCCGCGTGCCTGCCGGTATGGCTTGTGAATGCCGCGCCAGGGAAATTCTGCTCAATGACTGGGGGCATGAGGGAAAGCAGATTTCTGCCCTTGGACTCATAGCCCCTGGCCCTGAAAACGGTGAGACATTCTTACGCCTGTTTACGGCCAGGTTGCCGCGCACCGTCATTGCCGCCAGCGCTGCCGACCAGGACCGTCACCTGCTGGTAGACCGGGATGAACTCAAGGGGCTGGGAGCGCACTTTGCAGACCTGCTTTCCCCTCTCATGCGCGCCGCCATACAAAGAGGCTATCTTTTTCCAGATTGATTCCGCCCGCCCCGCCCTGGGGAGATACCCACAGGGTGTCATACCAAAACTCTTTAGCTGGTAGGACTCAGCAAATCTACGGCCAGGGCATGCAGACGTCCGTTGCTGGCAAGCAAGGGTTCGCCAAATTCCAGCGGATCGCCGTCAAGGTTGCTTACACGCCCGCCAGCCTCTTCGACCAGCAACATGCCTGCGGCATAGTCCCAGGGCTTGAGCCCGGCCTCATAAAAAATGTCCAGCTTGCCGCAAGCGACATAGGCAAGGTCGATAGAGGCCGCGCCGATACGTCGCACTCCCTGGGCAATGGGCAGCACCAGGGCAAGTCGCTCCATAACCTCAGGCAAGCGCGCGGCAATATCATAGGGAAAGCCCGTACCCACAAGGGCGTCGCCCAGGCTGTCCACCCCGCTGACTGCAATGCGGGAGTCATTACAAAACGCGCCATGCCCACGCGCTGTCCAGTAACAACGACGCAGCATCGGCACGTTCACAACGCCAAGCTCAACACGTCCCTGATGCCATAATGCCACAGATGTACCTACCTGGGGGATACGGTGTACGAGATTTGTCGTGCCGTCCACAGGGTCAATAATCCAGCAGGTATCCGTGGGGGCGGAATCTTCCTGACTGCTTTCTTCAGCCAAAAAGCACGCTCCCGGCACAAGCTCGGCGAGCTTTTCTTTCAAAAAATTTTCAACGGCCAGATCTGTCTGGGTTACCAGATCAATACTGCCCTTATGACGGACATTACTGGGTTGAAACCAGTGTTCACGCACGATTTCGCCGCTTTGCAGCACGATGTCTACACAGCGCTTGAGAACGGAATCAACATCAATCATGGTAAATCCTTGGACATTGACTGACAGGGCATGACCGCCAGCCGGACGTTCCGGCCATAAGGGCGGCGAGAAAGCATTACGGTTACCCGTTGCCTGTGCAGCGCTGAACGGCCACAGTCACAGGGCAAATATATTCCACGGGCAACATGAACACGTTTATCATCGAAAGGCATCAACCGTCATGCCCAAATTTTCAACACATCCTCGCGCGGACCTGACAAGGCCGCTTGCCAGCCGTTAGCCCGCACCTTTGGGACAGCCGGCCTGCATGTAACATATTGCAAACATTATAAAAAAATTTACGACCTAACGCACTGATATAAGTATTTTGTATACGTCCACGCAGGTACTGCAAGAAAAACAGGGGATTTTCCATACGTCAGCAGCATGTACTCTCAGCAAATCAGCCTGAAACTTCACTTGTTGCATGTATCAGAGTGAGCCACAGAAAGGCTGCGCAAACGGCGCAAACACTTTTCGCGACAGGTAGCGCCCTTGGCGCAGGGAGTTGGGAGCAGTTAATTGATAAAAACGGAGCGGTACGTTTCACGGTCAAGCATGGCCCTGGCAGTGCCGCGCAGCACGGTGGTAAGCGGGTCCTTGTCCACAAAAACCTTGAGACGGGTTTCGCGGGAAAGATACTGATCAAGCCCCTTCAGCAGTGAACCGCCGCCGGCCATAAGCATGCCGTTGCGATAGATATCCGCCGCCAGCTCCGGAGGCGTTTTTTCAAGCGCGCGCAGCACAACTTCCAGAATGGCCTGCACAGGTTCACGCAGTGCTTCGCGAATATGCGCTTCGCTTACCTTGACCACGCGTGGGCAGCCGCGCACCATGTCTTTACCTGAAACTTCAAGAATGGGCGCATTGGGCATGGGAACCGCCGCGCCAATGATTTTTTTAACATTTTCAGCAGTATTGTCACCCACTTCCATACGAAAAGCATCACGCATAAAACGCTGCACCGCCAAATTCATTGTATCGCCAGCCACCCGGACGGATTGGGAGTTGGCAACGCCCGACAGCGTAATGACAGCCACTTCGCTTGTGCCTCCGCCAATATCCAGCACCAGGTTGCCCAACGGTTCGTGAATGGGCAGGTCAGCCCCTATGGCAGCGGCCATTGGCTCCTCTATCATGGCGATATCAACAACCCCTGCCAACATGGCGGAATCAATGACAGCCCTTTTTTCTACCTGGGTGATGCCGGTGGGGATGCAGATGACCATGGATGGCCTGACCATGCGCAGGCCGCTGATGGCCTTTTGTACAAAATAGGAAATCATGGCCCGGGTGACGTCAAAATCCGCGATAACGCCGTCTTTCATGGGCCGTACCGCGCGAATGCTCCGTGGAGTGCGGCCGATATATTCCTTGGCGGCAGCGCCCACAGCCAGGACTTTGCCCGTATTTGCATCAAGAGCCACTACTGAGGGTTCATTAACAACAATGCCATGCGCCCTGGTGTAAAGCAAAGTATTGGCCGTACCCAGGTCCATAGCGATGTCTTTGGACAAAAAGCGGAAAAGACGCCGCAAAAACATGACTAGTATTCTTTTTCTGGTGGCATGGGCGCACTGTCCGGGTCATATGCCTGGGGTCCGTCGTTATGCACTCTGGCCTTGGGCAGCATGCCGCGAAGGCGGACCTTGAGGTACAGATTTTCAAGAAACAGGGCCAGATGATCAACAGCCTGACGCACAAAACTGCGCATGGATTCATCAATCTGCCGCGGTTGCGTATGGGCCAGGCACAAAACGCCGCGCGTGCTCTTGTTGACCATTACCGGCATACAGATGGCAGCCTGAAAATCCGGCATGTCAGGCAGTTTGCCAAAAAGCACAGCCGAGGGCGCGCCTTCCACGCCTTCGGCCATGACAGGCTGGTCATTACGGAAAACCCAGCCCGTGATGCCGCTGCCCATGGGCAGAATCAGCGGTTCCGGCCCTTCAAGCAGCAGGCGCACAGACTCGGCCTCAACGCAGTATGTTTCGCCCGGCGTATCAACAGAGGCAAAAGCGCAGTAGTCAAAACCGGTGGCTTCAACCATAATGCGCAGATAGTTTTGCAAAAATTGCGGCCAGCGCTTGTAACGGAAGCGCAGATCCTGAATAACCCCAAGTTCCACAAAATAACGCGGGATGTCCCCGGCAAGCTCCTGACGCCCCCTGCTGCCCTGCTGGCGGGCCACAAGTTCGGCGAACATCTGAAGTATCTTGTGATCTTTGTCAGAAAAAGAATATTGCCGCTTGCTGTCAACGCACAGCGCGCCGCCGGTAGGCACGGGGCAGCCCATGAAAGCCTTGATACTGGCTTCTTCTCCGCCGGAATAATAACCAAGGTTGCTCTGTCGCTGATCAAAATTGGGAACGAGCAGGGGCTGGCGATTGCGTACAATCCAGCCAACAAGCCCCTTGCCGGGCAGCACGGTAGAATTGCCGCCGACCTTGTCGCCCAGGCTGAACGAAGCTGCCAGATGATGTAATTCGCCCTCTTCGTCGGGCAGGAACAATACAACGGAATACGCGTCAAAAACGCTGCAAACGATACTGAGTATATGCTTTTCCAATGTGTTTTCAGTCATGATGATGCGGGTTTTATGGTGAAGCGGGCTGGCCGCGTGAATATCTGAGAAGCACATTTCTTGTAGCAAAGCGTACCGCCCCCGGCAACTGCTTTTGCGCCGTTTCAAGGCAGAGGCCAAACGGTTTTCGGGGAAAAGCAGCCGATTTTTGTCATTCTGAAACAGGGGTAAATGCCCCCGCATGGTGAAAAATGCTTATTTACCTGTAGTGACTACTGGAATTATTTTTAAAATAAGTATAAAAAATTAAAAAATCAGGGATCAGGATACGCGGATGATAAAATGGCAAGAGGTCTTCAGCAAAAATGGTCACCCCTGGAAGGACGCAACCTGCCTGTCCGCTCCGGTGGCCATAAGCGACCTTGCGTCACTCAAGCATTTTCTTGATGCCGTGCACATACGGTTTTGCCTGGTAAAGCCCTATCAGGAAAATAAAAACTACCCTGTTGTCGAAGGGCGCGAACTTCTGCCCTCTTTTGACAATGACATGTTTGAATACAAAGACCTGCCCGGCTTTGCCATGGTGGCCTTTGCCCGCCAGCTCGACTATTTCTCTGAAATATTCCAATTCGACAAACTCCACCCTGTCATAACAGAGGGTGAAGGGGCCAGCTGCCCGCTGGAAAACCAGGTAATGGGGCAGAACCTGCAAACCCTTGCCTCCCGCCTGCCGCGCATGCATCAGGAGGTGTTCCGCCACCAGTTTCGCTCTACTGACACGGTGCTGCTTGAAAACTATCCGGCACTCATGTCCTACCTGCTCAATATGGACAGGGCACAGGTTTTGGCCTGGGATGCTGACAACCAGTTTCATCTCGCCGGAATTTTTGCCTCTTTTCCTTCCGACATTGATAGCGAGCTCAAGCGCTTCGGTATACGCATAGGCAAGTTTGTCTATGGCGATAGTGACATTTATGAGCGAAACCGCATGTTTGTCTATCAATACCTCATGGAGCTTTACGGCTTCCCCATTGTGTCTGAGCGGCGCACGTCCAGCGCGCTGTTTTCTCGTAAGCTCCACAAGATGGGCGAACATTTTCTTTTGCGCGTTCTTGGCCAGACAGACCGGACCATCACAACGTATACCGCCACTGGGGAGAACATGCGTTATCCCCTGTTGGAAAAAGTGGCTCTGGTCGCGGTGGATGCCGATCACGACGAGGCGCTTGAAATTATTGACCGTGACGGTTTTTTTCTCGACAAGCCCCGGCGTGTGGTCATCCTGCGGGTACGATACCGCCAACACAGCTTTGATTCCAGCAACGTGCGCCAGGACCGCGCCCTTTCGGTGGTAGCCCAGGAAGTGTTGCACCCCCTTACCGGCGAACCGCTCAAGGGGCTGAACCTTATCAAAGACACTTCGAATATGTTTTTGCGCCTCAATGACATTGTGCGGGGCGAGTTTACCGGACGGATCATCTTCAGACGCACCGAGGTGGTGGAAAACACCGATACCCACGAAAAGCGCCTTAAGTTCCTGTACAGCTGGCTCACCAAGCATCAACGCCGCATGATCAGCTACAGTGATGAATTTTTTGCAAATGTCAGCAAGGTGTTGTGCAACTATCTTTATTCACCTGACAACGACGAAGTGTTTGACGGGCTGCGTGAACTTTACCAAGACGTATGCACGCGCTTCAGCTATATTCAGCAAGCCAGACGTGTGCGTATTCTTGAAGACCTGTGCGCTCGCTCCTGCAAAGGAGTGCACCTCACGTATCGGCAGATGATGAGGGAAGCAGTGGCCCTGCTCAACGAACTGAAATTCGAGATTGTCAACTTCTTTCCGGCGCTGGTTGACGCTGTTATTGACTGCGTTGAAAAAATTTTGCGAGACCGCTACCTTCAGCGTCAGTATCTGGAACCGCCAGAAGACAGCCTTACCCCGGCCGGACTGGAAATTCGCAAGAACTACGGACGCCTCGTCTCCCTTTTGGATGGCTTCAAGGCCGTGCGCAAGGCGAGAACGGGCAAGGAAAATATTTTAGCATGAGTTTAGCCTTTTTTTACCTTGCTCCTGAAAAATGGGCAAAGGAAGTTTGTCTTGAAGACCAGGAAGCCCGCCACCTGAGCCAGGTTTTGCGCCTTGGCCCCGGAAGTGAGGTGGGGCTGCTGGATGGCCGGGGCCGCAAGGGGCGCTTTATTGTACGCAAGGCAGGTAAAAAAAACGTTCAGCTTGAATGCATCAGCGAAGAGCGTTTACCGCCGCCAGAAGCCCGGGCTATCGTAGCCCTTGCGTTCAGCAAGGCTGTGCGACGGGGATTTTTTATGGAAAAGGCCGTAGAGCTGGGTGCGCACGGCATATGGCTTTGGCAGGGCGACCACAGCCAGGGCAAACTTTCAGCCGCTGCCGAAGAAGCGTGCCATGGTCAGCTTGTGGCCGGGGCCAAGCAGTGCGGCAACCCCTGGCTGCCCGAAATACGCGGTCTCGCCAATGGCGTTGACGAATTGACGGATCTTGCCGCCGGGGCCGATCACCGGATATTGCCGTGGGAAGCTCAGGATAATGTACCCATGCTTACCCCTGCGTTGGCAGGGCGACCGGGCCTGAGCGTGTATGTTATCGGGCCTGAAGGCGGTTTTTCATCACGTGAACTGGATGTGCTTGAGCGATCCGGCTTTATTGCTGTAAGCCTGGGAGCCCGTGTGCTGCGTTGCGAGACCGCGGCCACCCTGTGCCTGGGGCTGCACTGGTGGGCTTCGCAATTGCCCGAAAAGACCTGCCTACAAACGGAGCCTGGGGCATGAGTGTAAGCAAGCCCCTGCCTGAGCGCATGCGCCCGGATGACCTGGCCCTTTTTCTTGGGCAGACGCATCTCGGCAGCCGCCTTCGTTCCCTCATGCAGGCCAAGCGCCTGCCGAGCCCGTTGTTTTTTGGCCCCCCTGGCTGTGGAAAATCCACGCTGGCCCTTCTGCTGGCCAAGTCCACAGGAAAACCCTTTCTGCGCCTGAGCGCGCCCGAAGCCGGCTTGCAGCACCTGCGACGGTCACTTTCAGGGGTTGAAATTCTTGTTCTGGACGAACTGCACCGCTTTTCCAAAGCCCAACAGGATTTTTTTCTGCCCCTGGTGGAATCGGGCGACCTGACCCTGCTGGCCACAACGACGGAAAACCCTTCCTTCAGTGTGACGCGGCAGCTCCTTTCACGCCTGCATGTGCTTCGCCTGCGCCCGCTGGGACGTACCGAACTTGTTGAACTGGCGCGCCGCGGCGCGGCGGATCTACAGGTGGAAATGCCCGATGAACTGGCCGAACTTCTGGCAGGAGTGGCCCACGGAGACGCGCGCACCCTGCTGAATCTTGTGGAGTATGTGGCCGCCCTGCCCGCTGACTTACGCGAGATTGAGCACATAAAGGCCGCCCTGCCCGAAGTGCTGGTGCGCCACGACAAAGACGGCGACAACCATTACGAACTTGCCTCAGCCCTTATCAAGTCCATCCGGGGAAGTGATGTGGACGCGGCCCTCTACTATCTGGCCTGTCTTCTCGAAGGCGGTGAAGATCCCCGCTTCATCTGCCGCCGTCTTATTCTCTCTGCTTCTGAAGATGTGGGCCTGGCCGATCCCAATGCCTTGCAACTGGCAGTGGCATGCCAGCAGGCCATTGAATTTGTCGGCATGCCAGAAGGCTTCATCCCGCTTGCGGAAACAGTGACCTACCTGGCGCTGGCGCGCAAAAGCAATGCAACGTATGCCGCGTATCTTAACGCGCAGCGTGAAATCAAGCTCAACGGGCCGCATCCGGTTCCCCTTCATCTGCGTAATCCTTCCACGCAAATGCACAAGGAATGGGGTTACGGCAAAGAATACAAATATCCCCACAACTATCCGGATTCCTGGATTCAGCAGACCTATCTGCCGCAAGAACTGGAAGGGCGGCGTTTTTACCAACCGCGCGACAACGGCGAAGAACCCCGTCTCACGCAATGGTGGCGCAGGCTGCACAAAATCAAAAAGACGGAAGATTAAGGTATGCATCCTTTTATCGAAGGCGAGTTTGCAAAAAAATTTCTCACTGGCGATACCTATGCAAGCCAGGGAACCCGCATAGGATTTTTTACCCGTCTGATGCCCTCGCTGAGCTTTTACAGCCGCCTTTTCGGCGGCCCTTTGCGATGGCTGTGCGCCAAGGCTGCCAAAGGCAAGTGTGACGACAGCGCATGGGTACACGCCAGCGTATGGGTTTCAGACCTTATGGAGCGCATCGGTTGTCCCATTGAAGTGCAAGGCATGAACGCCATTGAAGAGGTGGACGGCCCTTGCCTTTTTGTAGCCAACCACATGAGCACTCTGGAAACATTCATGCTGCCCGGCATGATACGCCCGCGCAGGCCCGTCACCTTTGTGGTTAAAAAAAGCCTGACCACCATGCCTCTTTTCGGCCCGGTCATGCGCTCACGCGACCCGATTGTGCTTGGGCGTTCCAACCCGCGTGAAGACCTTACTGCAGTGCTTGAGGGTGGCCTGGAGCGCCTGAACAAAGGCATTTCCATCATTGTTTTCCCGCAAAGCACACGAGCGCTCAATTTCGACCAGCGGCACTTCAACACTATCGGCATAAAGCTTGCCCGCAAAGCAGGAGTGCCTTTGATACCTCTGGCCCTTAAAACAGATGCCTGGGGGCAGGGCCGGAAAATCAAGGAACTTGGCCCAGTAAAACCGGGAATGCCCGTGCGGTACAACTTTGCCAGGCCCGTACACATTCAGGGGCAAGGCAAGGAAGAACACGCCGCCATCTGCCGGCACATTGCTGAGCACCTTGAAAACTGGCAGCGCCTGGATGGCGTCAACACCAGGGCTGTCTGATCAGCCGCAGCCTTATAGCTCAAACAGCAGCGGCCCGCCGGAAGTACCGGCGGGCCGCTGCTGTTATGAAAAGATGCTCCCAATAACTATCAGCGATACGCTCCAAGACTGCCCTTGAATGCGGTGCGCCAAAGCTACGTCGGCACTGCGGCTGAAGTC
>NZ_JAHZAA010000028.1 GCF_019424165.1 Desulfovibrio sp.
AGGCATGCATGGACAGCGCCGCGGGCGTGCCCACCGAAATGCAGCACTGCATCAACCCGGAACTGGAACGGCTTGAAATAACGCGCGCCGTGCGGCAGATCGCCCTGCCCCCTGTGCTCGGTGCAGAGAGAAGCAAAACACTGCGCGAAACCCTCACGGCGTGGGACGCCATGCGCAAGAGCGGGTCTGCAACCATGTACGACCCTGACGGCGGCACATTGTCGCCGCTGATGGCTTCCTTATGGTATCTGGAGCAGACCGCGCGCATGGCGCAATGGCTGAACGGGCTGGGGGAAAACCCCGAATAGGCGGAAAATTTCTTTGGGAACGGTGGGCGCCTGAAGTACGCCCAGCGTCTTCACCGGGGCCGTTTGCTGCACCGGTGCTTCGGCATTGCGGCTTTGCGCGGCCGACAGTTGTGGTTTGCAGACAGCATTTGCAGCGCCATCCGGCGGCGGCCTCAAAGGCCGCCGCCCGGAGAGCGGTCACCCGCAGCCTGACCGGAGGCCGCGGGCGCTTGTGCCAGGGGAAGGCTCAGGCAGAACACTGCCCCGCCTTGCTGGCCGTTGGCGGCGGAGAGTTCGCCACCACGCGCGTGCGCCAGCGAGCGGGCAACGGCAAGACCGAGACCCGCATAGCGGCCCATGTGGGATTGTACGGCAGTTCCGGGGCGCATGGCACTGCCGCTGGTATGGCTGTCATGGTATTGGTCATGACAGCCGCATCCGCCTTGAAGGGCACGCGAACTGAAAAATGGCTCAAAAATATGGGGCAGGATGTCCGGTTCAATACCGGGGCCGTTGTCGGCCACAAGCAGATCGTACCAGTCCCTTCCCTGCCCGTCACGCCTCAGCCTGGCCGAGACCCGCACCAATCCCCCCTGCGGCATGGCATCCAGAGCATTTTCAAACAGATGCAGGAATATCTGCCGCAATTCCGGGGCCGAACCCCACGGGCGCGGCGCAGCGCTGTCCGCTTCTTCCGCCGCCGCATCCACCGCAGCTTCACCCGATGCGCCTTGCGCAGCAGCTTCCCGTACAGCGGCCTGACCGACAGGGGGCACATGCACGCCGGAAATATCCACCATGCAGCGCAGGCCTGCCGCTTCGATTCTGTGGCGCAGCAGATCAAGACTTTCGTCAATCACAGCAGCCACATCCAGCGGCCCGGTGCGCGCGTCCAGCCCATGCCCCACCATGAGCAGCTTACGCGTTATTTCCCGCACTCGCAGGCTCTGAACGCGAATGGTATTAACGGCTTCGCGCATTTCGTCCACATCAGCCAGGGCCTGGGCTTCCGGCTCATCCAGGCAGTCGCGTACAAGCCCGGCGGCCTGCATCATGATGTTAAGGGGATTGTTCACCTCATGGGCCACCCCTTCGGCAACCCGGCCCAGACTGCGCCAGCGCGCTGCTTCGGCAAGGCGGGCCGCCTCTTGCCGGGCTGCGGCCCGCTCCCGCGCCTTACGGCACTCTTCAAGCACCTGTTCAATATCCACGGGTTTGGAAAGCCAGTTCAGCGCTCCCCGCCGCATGGCCTGCACAGCTTTGCCCATATCTGCGGAACCCGAAAGCATTACCACATCTGTCTGTGCATGCCGCTCGCGCAAAAGCTTGAGCAAGGCAACGCCGTCCATGCCGGGCAGGCCCACGTCAAGGAACACCAGTTCCGCGGGCCATGCCTGCAGGATGGACAAAGCCTCGCGCGCGTCGTGGGCGGTGCGCGCATCCATGCCACGCAGGCTCAGGCGCTGGGCCAAAGGCCCGGCAAAGGCTGATTCGTCATCCACAACAAGCACGCGCATGGCGTTCCCCTTTTTACAGCACAGCCCGCTGGGCGCTGTTTATTTTTCGTGTTCCTGCAGGATATCCTTTTCTTTCATCACATCACGCGCGGATTCAAAGTCACCGCCTTCGGCCAGCGATACCGCCACCATGGCGTTTTCCAGCTTGTCGCGGTAGGCCATGCGGATACTGCCGAGCAGCTCATCAATATCCATAGGCTTGCGCAGAAAATTATACGCGCCCATGCGGTAGGCGGTCTGTTCCTCGGCATCCCCCCCGTGGCCGGTCAGAATGATCACCTGCACCTGAGGGTTGCTCTTCTTTACGTTGCGCAGCACTTCAAAGCCGTCCATGCCCGGCATGCGCAGGTCAAGCACGATAACATCCGTGGGCTGCTCCACAGCTTTGAGCGCCTCGGGGCCATCATAGGCCACGCGGGCGGCAAAACCACGCATGGCCAGACGTTCGGCCAGTGTATCCACAAACTGCCTTTCATCGTCCACCAGCAGAATCTTGATGTCTTCCTTGGTCATGAAAAACTCCTTGAAGGTCCGGGCTATGCCCGGAGCCGGTTATACCGCATCTGAATCGCAGGCGGAAAGTGAAAGGAAAAAACGCGGTTCCGCTTCGCGCCAGGGCATAAGCGCCGCCCGCCAACCGGGGCACATGCCGCTGAGCATGGGGCTGCCCGTCATGGCTGCCAGGGCCAGCTCCCTGTTGCCTCCATCCAGCACTTCCACCACAATACCTTCTTCCTTCTGACGCCGCCCGGCAGTAAAACGCAGATGTATCTGCCCCCCCACCGAAGCGCAGAGGTCGAAAATTTCAAGCAGGGCGCGCAGCACATCCATAGGCGGCACGGACGCCCAGACTGGCTCGGCACTCTCACCGCTTGCCAGGCCTATCTGGGCCGCACGGGCCTGACGCGCCGCCAGCAGGCAAAAGCTGCGGCACACTCTGACGAGATCGCATGGGCCTGCGTGTTCACCGCTTTCAGCACCGCCCGACTGGGCCAGGTAATCCATGGCTTCGGCCAGCGCCGCCCCCTGCCCTACAGAGCGCTGCACCTCTGCCAGGGCAGCTTCCAGCCGCTGCGGTCCCGTTACAGGGCCACCACTGCCGCCACCAGAGGAAGACGCAAGGGCAGCCAGATCCTGCGCGAGCCCGGCGGATTCACGAATGACGGCCAGAACATTGCGCATATCGTGCACTGCCGAGGCCAGCAGGCGGGCCGTACACTGACTGACATTCATGACAGGTCTCCCCCGCCGGAGACTGCCTCGCGCCCTTCACGGCATGCGGACTCCAGCGTTTCAAGAAAAGTGTTGAAACTTAATGGCTTTGTCAGGCAGGCATAGGCCTGGCTTACGGGTGAAAGGCCCGTGTCGTCCACGGCCGCATGCCCGGTAAGCAGCAGCACGGGCAGATCGGGCTGCACGTTCTTGAGACGGTGCAGCACTTCATCGCCCGGCAGGCCGGGCATGAGAAGATCAAGCACCACCACATCGGGTATATCTTCTACAACGGCCCGCAGGGCCGCCAGGCCGTCATAGACCACACGCACGCTGTGCCCGCGCAGCTCAAGTCTTTCGGCCAGAGTTTCCACAAAGTCCTTTTCGTCATCAGCCAGCAGTATGCGCAAAGCCATTACTATACCTCCACAGAGCCGTCAGGCGGAGCCAGAGGCAGGGTTACGCGCACTGTACTGCCGCGCCCCTCTTCACTGTCCACACGGATATCGCCACCGAGCCGACGCACGATACCGTAGGTGATGAACATGCCAAGCCCTGTACCCTTATCTTTCTTGGTGGAATAAAACGGTTCGAAAATGTGCCGCAACACTTCTCGAGGCATGCCCCTGCCGTTATCTCGCACGGTCACCTCCAGTGCGCACTGTCCCGATGGAACGCAGCGCACTTTTACAAAGCGCCCCTGCCCGTCGGCAACTGCGCCTGCCTGCCCGCTGCCGGTCACGGCATCCAGGGCATTGCCCACGATGTTCAGAAATACCTGCTGCAACTGGCCCCTGTCCGAAACAATTTCAGGCAGCCCTTCGGCCAGGTCCATCTCCAGCGTTACGCCCCGGTTTTTGGCTTCGCGCTCAAGAAAAGACAACGTTTCGGTGATGACTTCTTCAATATGCAGGCTCTGGCGGTTGGCCTCCATCCGGCGGGCAAAGCCCAGCAGGCGGTGGGTAATGCTGCGCGCCCGTTCCACTGTACTTTCTATGCCTTCAAGCAGGCCGTTCAGCCGCTCTCTGTCCTTGCTTTCGCCGCAAACCTTGCCCATGCCCAGCAGGTCGCGGGCAAGGCCCGCCTTTTCGTAAATGACGGCAAGAGGATTATTGACCTCGTGGGCCACGCCCGCCGCCAGCCGCCCGATGGATGAAAGCTTCTGGTTGTGCTCCATCTGGGCAAAAACGGCTACCCGGCGCTCATCGCTGGCCTGCAGCCTGTTGACAAGCTGCTTCATAAGCAGATGCGATACCAGCACAATAAGCGCTATGCCGCCGCACAGCACAAGCAGCAGTTCGGTGCGCAGCGCCGTCCAGGGACGGAAGGCCTCGGCCTCGGGCTTGACTGCCAGCAAAATAAAGTCCGTACCGGCCAGAGCGCAGGAAGCCACCATAAGCTTGCGCCCCGATGGCTCGGTAACGTTGCGGACGAGAGTTTCCGCCGTGGCCGGCGGCAACGGCAACGGGCAGGAGTCCAGCGCCTTGCCGTACAGACGGGAATCTGTTTGCAGCACCCCTTCCCTGTCCACAAGAAAAACATCTGTTTCCTGCTCCGGCCCTACGGAGGACAGCACCTGCTGTAGTCGCAGCGTGTCCACGGCCACGCGCAGGGTCCACGAAAGCCCGCTTTCCTCCATCCTGTGAACGGCTATGACCATATGCGGATAGCCGCGATAACCGAGAAACACGTTGCTCATGTACCGGCTTTTGATTTCCGTCTCACGCAGCCAGGGCTTGCCCGCATAGTCCGCGCCCCTGAGCTTGTACGGCCCCACATAGGAAATCTGCATGCCTTCGGCGTTCACCAGTCCCATATCCACAAAGCCCTGAAACTCGCTGCGCAGCGACAAAAAAACGCGATTCAGGGTGCGCTCGTCCGCCAGGTCCTTGTAGGAGTAGGCATGGGCGATAAAGCTTACCGTGGATTCCCTTTCACCGAGGTAAAGCTCCAGCGCCGCCTGCGACTTGCGGGCCAGCGCGTAAACGGGGCTTTCCATTTCACGCTCAAGAGTCCGTGTGTACTGCATATGGCTTATGCCGGACAACAAAAGCAGGGGCGTGACCGATACGGCCACCATAAGTATGGTCATAAGCCTACGCAGAGAGCGGTACCGGGCCGGAGACACAGCCTCGGGCACTTCCAGCAGATGGGCAAAAGCGTTTTTTATGGCGGCGAACATGCTTCCTCCGGGCTGCGCGCTGGCGCAAACTTCAAGCGTGCTTTTTCACGGTGCAGCCCTGCATATGCGGGTCAGGCGCCGGGATGCGCCGTCATGAGGGCCTGAACGCTGCTCCGGCAAGTGGCACACACCTGCCTTGAACCCTGCGCTTCTCCGCCACATGGCTGAAAAGCGGGCAGGCCGGAGGGCGGGAGGCGCTCAAGACGCACATTTTAGTGCGCCCCGGTCACCAGCACGCCGGAAGCCGCGAGGCTCAGCACCAGCACTTCAGCAATGGCGATACACATCATGAGCCACTGCCTGTGCCGGGCCAGGGTCCAGGCAAGCTGCACAAAGCAAAAGATCGTCAGGGCCGCAAGAAAGGCTATGCCCAAAAAATTGCATATATCGCCCTTACTTACCAGGGCAAGCCAGCCCCACCCCTGGGGAATGCTTCCTGCGGCGCGGTAGTCCGCGGCGCTGTGCACCCACAGACGCGGCAGTTCATCCAGGGGAATCTGCGGTTCCAGCACGCCGAACACATAGAGCGCATAGGTCACAAGCATCATTACAAAGCCGATGAGTGAACCGTAAAACAGCGTATCGGCGTAGCGCACCTGCGCCGGAGAAGCCTTGATAGCGTTCTTAACATCCACAGTATTCATACTATCCTCCCAAAAAGTCCAGTCCGGTCAGAAAATTTACCAGCCAAGCCCCTTCATGAGGGCTTTGGCGCCGGAAAAAAGGAGCACAAAAATCACCATGTAACGGATGAATTTGGGCTTGGCGACGGCCAGCAGGCGCACGCCCACCACAGAGCCGAGCATAAGCCCTACAATGGACGGAATGGCCATGAGGGGGATGACGCAGCCCTGATTGAGATAAACCCAGGCTGCGGAAGTATCTGTGATGGAAAGAAGAAACTTGGACGTCCCCACACTCACTTTAAGGGGGGCGCCCATAAGCAGGTTGAGCACCGGCACGTTGGCCCATCCTGCCCCAAGACCGAACATGCCCGCCATAACCCCTATAACAATGAAAAGCAGCAGCCCGGCAACAGTGCGGTGGGTTTTCCACTCCACCACTTCGCCGGTGCTTGGCTCAAGAAATACGCCGTTCATGCCGAGGGCCAGGCCCACGGCATCCTGCTTTGTCACCACAGGGCGCACGGAGTTTTTAGAAAGCAGCAAAAGTACGGCAATGGCCAGAATGGTCGCGCCAAGGCAGGTCTGGATGATGTGCGTGGGCAGGGCCAGGCCCAGCATGGCTCCCACAATGGCACAGGCCGAAGCAATAAGCGCTACAGGCAGGGCCAGCCGCAGGTTGGCAAAGTTACGGCGCAGCAAGCCCGGCCCGGCTGCCAGCGCGCCCGCCAGAGCCACCAGCAGGCCCGCGCCGCGTACAAAGTCCAGATGAAAAGGAAAAAAACCGCTGACCAGCGGCACAAAAAGTACGCCGCCGCCCACACCGGCCATGACGGCAATGATGCCGAGGATAAAGCAGAAGCCCAGCAGGGCAAGGGGCCAGAACCACCAGGGATGATTGTCCACCAGGTCGGCATCCGCCCGGGCTTCAGCCTGCCGCTGGGTCTGGACGAGCAACGGATCACCGGCATCGCCGGGCGCTTGCTGTACTGTCTGCCCAGGTTCCTGCACCGATGGTTGCGCAACGTCTTGCGTGACCGGCTGCCCCGGTACTGAGGCCGACGGCACAGCAACTGCCGCAGCCTGGCCCGGCCCTGGGACACCAGTGGTATTCTGGGCCAGTGCCGTCAGCGGTGCGGCGAAACACAGCAGAAGCATGGCAGGCAACAACAGGAGCCTTGCCATATGGCTTCCTGCAACCCTTGCGGAATCTTCACGAAAAACACAGGCCATCGTCTCCCCCTTGCGCCTTTGACCGGCGCATTTGTTTTTTCGGTAAGGGCAAGACTAAAATTCATGATCAGCGCACACCATCGGGAGAATCCTGATTTGTGAAAAAATACCTAAGGGTTTTCCCCAGACGGGATATGAAGTGCCTGTTCCGGCCGGTGCATGGGCCGCAGTGTCGGATCCACCGCGGGCAAAATGCAGCAAAATGCGACCATATACGCTCCTGCGCTGACATGCGCACCACTGCGGCACGAAGACTGCTTTTCTTTTAAGACATCTTATCAGACTGAAAAATCAATATATCATGTCACATAAAATCGAAAAGGCGCAAAAAAACGCGGCTACGCCGCGCCCTGCGAAAGGTGAAAAATCAACACTGGTGTGAGAAGCGGAAATTCAGGCTTTGATCAGGCTTTGATCAGACTTTGACCAGCCCGTGACGGATGGCGATTTTAACCAGATCGCCCACAGACCCGGCCTGTAACTTGGTGAGCAGATTATACTTATGGGTTTCGACGGTTTTGGGGCTGATATGCAGGTCGCCGGCAATAGCCTTGACGCTATGCCCGTCGGCCAGAAGACGAAAGATTTCTTTTTCCCGGGGCGACAGCGCGGAAAGATCACCACAGCCCTCGCCACCGGATTCATCCACCGCCTGACGGCGTTCGCGCAAAAGGGCCGCCAACCGCCCGCCAGGATCGGAAAAACTCAAAAAAATCTCGCCCCGGCGCACACTTTCAATGGCGCGCAGCAGCACGCCCGGCGGCTCGGATTTGCGTACATGCCCCATGATGCCAAGATCAATAAGCTCGGGCAGCCAGCGCTGATCCTCATGCCCGGTATAGACGAGAATGCGTGTGGCCGGGCGCACTTCAAGCACAGCGCGCGCTGTCTCCACCCCATTCATTTCGGGCATGCCGAGGTCCAGCACCATCAGGTGCGGCGTCAGCGAGGCGGCCAGGGCCACAGCCTCACCACCGGTAAGGGCCATGCCCACTACCCGTAAATGCGCATAGGGGGCCAGCAGGCTTCGTACGCCTTCCATAAGCAGCTTGTGGTCGTCAACAAGCAGGATGCGGCAGATTTCCATACGCCTGTCCAATCATCCTTTGTTCAAAGCGGTGACCGCGGGCGACCCTGCGGGCGGCCGTTCCCCATTGGTGCGGACAGGCTGCGCGGCTATAGCAAAAAAAGCGAAGCCAGCCCGAGAAAGATGAAAAAGCCCGCACCATCCGTAATGGTAGTAAGAAATATGCTGGAAGCATGCGCGGGGTCACGCCCCAATGCACGAAAGATAAGTGGTATGGAGCCGCCGGAAATGGCCCCGAGCAGCATGTCGCACATAAGCGCCCCGCCCATGACAGCACCGATGGCCGCAACCCCCGTAAACCACCACACGCCGAAAAAGGCCGTGACAGCCATGACGATGCCGGTCACAAGGCCGATCTTGCCTTCGCGCACCACGGCCATCCAGGCTTTTTTCTGGTCGAAGCGGTCTGTGGCCAACTGGCGGATCATAACAGCAAGGGCCTGCTGGCCCGTATTGCCCGCCTGGTTGGCTACCATGGGCATAAGCACGGCAAGCACGGCCATTTCGGCAATGCTGCCTTCAAACATGTACACCACCGAAGCAGAAAGCGCCGAGTTGAACATGTTGACAAAAAGCCAGGGCAGCCGCTTGCGCACGCTCTCTTTCCAGGGCGTGTCCACGCTTTCTTCCGGGTCGGCACCCACCATGCCGAGCATGTCGGCGCTGGCCTCTTCATGCATGATGTCCATGATGTCGTCATAGGTAATGACGCCCATGATGTGGCCCTCATTGTCCACAACAGGCATGGCCATGAAATTGTAGTGCGAAAGCAGGCTGGCCACTTCACGCCTGTCTGTATCATAGGTGACGCTGATGACGCTCTGCCCGGCCGCGGCATCGCCCACAATGGTTCCGGGGCGGGCCAGCATGAGGTCGCGCAGGGAAAGCACGCCGACGAGCACGTCATGCGAGTCGACCACATAGCCGTAATAAGGGCTTTCTTTCTCGGCCATTTCGGTGCGGATATGGGCGATGGCCTCATCCACGGTCTGGTTGCACTCCAGCAGGATGAGCTCGGTGTTCATGGCCCCGCCCGCGGAGTCCGGATCGAAATTGAGCAGGCTGCGCAATTCTTCGGAATCTTCGCGGGTCAGCTTTTCCAGCAGGGCGTCGCGGTGGTCCTCTTCCAGCTCGTCCAGCACGTCGGCGGCGTCGTCCGGGGACATTTCGGCGATAATCTGGGCGGCCACGTCCGTATCCAGATTTTCCAGCAGGTCCACGGCCACATTGCCGTCCAGCTCTGCCAGCGCTTCGGCCGCGTCCTCTTTGGACATGCGGGCAAGCGTGCTCACCTGCTTTTCAAGACTCAGATTTTCCAGATGATCGGCCATGTCGGCCGGGTGGATGAAGTCCTGCTCCAGAAATTCCGGCTCATATTCTTCATCAATGGCTGCCGCTTCCCCGCCCGACGCTTTGGGCAAAGCGCCGCCGTCACGGCCGCAAGCAGCCGATGCAGAAGAAGAAAGCACGTCTTCCGGAGCGCCTGCATCCGCATAATCTTCAGAAGCTGCCCCGCCAGAAGCGGTCGGGCAATCGCCGGAAGCATGCGCAACAGGGGCTTCAGCGGAGCCCGCGTCCTGCAAAGCAGGGCCAGCCTTTACGCCGTGTTCCGGCGCTTGTGTCAACGGAACGGCGGTGCAGGCGTCCTCCCGCTCCGTGACCTCAACAGGCCGCATATTTTGTTCTTTATTACGATAATCTGCCATAGCGCGCCTTTCGCTCAAAAATACTTCCCGAAGGAGCGGCAATGCCGTGAAAAGCGCCTGCCAAGCGGCAAGGCGCGTATGTGAAAATGCTCTCGAGGTTCACGCAGCTTGACGCGACGCACTGGGCATTCTATCTACTTCAATCACCCGCCCAACGGCGCAGGACGCCGTGTGGGGTCAACATGCCGCGCGTGGCATTCTGACCGGGGCGGCACCCCTTCACTTAGCATGCGAAAGGAATGGGAACAAGCGCAATGTATACGCCCTGGGCCGCTTTTTTTTCTCCCGAAGGACGGCGGCTTCTACAAAAATCCATAGATCTCGCCCTGGAAGAAGACGGTCCGGAACTGACCGCCATGGGCCTTTTCTCTCCTGATGCGTACCTGAATGCGGCCATACGCGCCAAAGAAGATACCCTGGTGGTGGGCCTGCCCGTGATCGGCCCGGTATTCCGCAGCCTGGGCGCGCCCTTCAGATGGCAGGCCCTTGTGCGCGAGACCGCACGCGTACCGGCCATGACGGAGGTAGCCCGCATTACCGCCCCGGCAGTGGCCATGCTCAAGGCCGAGCGTGTTATCCTGAACTTCATAACCCACCTTTCGGGCATCGCCAACCTCACGGCCCGGTATGTGCGGGAACTTGAGGGGACCGGCGTGCGCCTGCTCGACACGCGCAAGACCACTCCCGGTCTGCGCTGGCCGGAAAAATACGCCGTACAGGCAGGCGGCGCGTCCAACCACCGCAAAAACCTTGCTGAAATGCTCATGCTCAAGGATAATCACATTGATGCCGCCGGTTCCATTGCCTCGGCCGTGGTTGCCTTGCGCAGCCGCTACAGCCCCTGCCCCCCCATTGAGGTGGAGTGCCGCACCATCGCGCATGTGCGCGAGGCCATTGCCGCGCGCGCCGACCGCATTATGATGGACAATATGGGCGGAGCGCTTTTGAGCGAGGCTCTGGCTCTGGTTCCCCCGGATATTGAAACCGAAGTCAGCGGCGGTGTGCGGCTGGCAAACCTGCGCGAACTGGCCCTTACGGCCCCCCGCAGGCCGGACTTCATCTCCGTGGGGCGGCTAACCCATTCCGCCGTGGCGGCGGACTTCAGCATGACCCTGCTGCCGGCCTGATGCCGCGCGGGGCTGCCACTTTCAGCACAGGGACAAGACAATGCAAGACATCAGTGCCGGTATTCAGGCTATCAAACGCCAGCTTGGCGACAGGCTCTGCATCATGGGCCACCACTACCAGAACGATGCCGTGGTGCAGCACTGCGATATCACGGGTGACTCGCTGGAACTGGCCCGCCGCGTGCCTCAGGTAAACGCGGACCATATTGTTTTTTGCGGCGTCTACTTTATGGGCGAATCCGCCGCGCTGCTGGCCAAGCCGGGTCAGGCGGTCTACCTGCCGAGCATGGACGCGGACTGCCTCATGTCGCGGATGACCCCCGCCCCGCTGGCCCGCAAGGTACTGGAACAGCTTTACGCCCTTGGCCGCAAGGTCATTCCCCTGGCTTACGTCAACACTGACCTGGCCCTCAAGGCCGTGGTGGGTGAATACGGCGGGGCCGTGTGTACATCGGCCAATGCGGGCATCATGCTGCAATGGGCCATGAAGCAGGGCGACGGCGTGCTGTTTTTGCCCGACATGCACCTGGGCAACAATACGGCAACGGCCCTGGGCATCGCCCCGCACGAAAGGCACGTGCTGCGCATAGGCTCCAGGGGGCTGGTGGAGCCGGAAGGCCAGGCTCTGGACAGAAAACTGCTGCTCTGGCCGGGCTGCTGCGCCATCCACGCCCGTTTTGACCCTGACGATGTGCGCGAAATGCGCGCCGCACACCCGGGTTGTCGCGTCATTGCCCACCCCGAATGCCGCGAGGATGTCATCGCGGTCTGCGACGGCGCCGGTTCCACATCCTATCTGATCAAAGACGCGGCCCGCGTGGCCGCTGAAGCCCCGGGGTCCACGCTCATCGTGGGAACCGAGAACAATCTTGTCCACCGCCTTGCTGCCCGCCATGCGGGCCAATGCCGCATCATCCCCCTGGGACACGCCATTTGCGGCAACATGGCCAAAGTGACGGAAAAGAAGCTCTGGACCATTCTTGAGGCAATTATCGCTCAAAAAGCCACCCCTCTGGCGATCGAGGAGGAACTTTGCCCCCCCGCCCGTCTCTCGCTAACCCGCATGCTTGAAGTATGCGGCCAATGAGGTTTGTGCCGTGAATGTCAGTCGCCGTCATGTGCCCGTATTAATTATTGGTTCGGGCATTGCCGGATGCACCGCCGCCCTTACGCTGGCCGATGCCGGTCATGAAGTGCTTCTTATCAACGCCGGGAGCCAGTTGCTCGACGGCAACTCCGAACTGGCCCAGGGGGGCATCATCTATCGTGCCGACCCCGCCAAAAACGACGGACCGGGAACCACCGGGACCCAGAACAGCGATGACGCCGTTGCTCTGGAAAAGGACATCCTTGTAGCAGGACACAATTACAACTACCACAAAGCCGTACGCTTTCTCTGCCGCCAGGGACCTTCGTGCGTTGACGACATGCTCATCGAACGCGCCAGGGTTCCCTTTGACCGCAATGAAGACGGCAGCTTCAACCTGACCCGCGAGGGCGGGCATTCCACGCCGCGCATCCTGCACTGCCGCGACTACTCGGGCCGGGCCATCATGGAAGGCCTTACAGCCCAGATCATGGTTCACCCGCGCATCACACGGCTGCACCACCGTGCCGCCATTGACCTCCTCACAAGCCGCCACCATGCCAGAACCTCGCAATACCGTTACGAGATCAGCAACCGCTGCCTGGGAGCGTATGTTCTTAACGAAGAAAGCGGCGAACCTGAAACCATCCTGGCGGACTGGACAGTGCTTGCCACGGGCGGCGTGGGGCAGGTATTCCTGCATTCCACCAATGCTCCGGGCTGCGTGGGGACAGGAGTTTCCATGGCGTTTCGCGCCGGTGTGGATCTGGCGAATCTGGAATTCATGCAGTTTCATCCCACGGCCCTTTACGAAGAGCGCAGCAACCGTCGCTCACTCATCACCGAGGCCATGCGCGGCGAAGGCGCACGCCTGCTCAACCACAAGGGGCAGGCCTTCATGCAGGGCTATGATCCGCGCGGCGACCTGGCCCCGCGTGACGTGGTGGCCCAGGCCATGATGGACGAAATGCTGCACAACGGCGCGCCCTGCCTTTTTCTGGACGTGAGCGGCGTGGAACAGGACCTGCCCACGCGCTTTCCCACGGTCTTCCAGAAATGCCTTGAAGCCGGCATAGACATCCGCCGCGAGCCTATCCCCGTTGTTCCCGCCGCCCACTATTTCTGCGGCGGTGTGCTCACCGACGAGCGCGGGCGCACATCCATGCGCGGTCTTTACGCTATTGGCGAATGCGCCTGCACCGGGTTGCACGGGGCCAACCGCCTGGCCAGCACATCCCTGCTTGAGGCTCTTGTGTGGGGCGTCAGTTGCGGCAAAGACCTGAACCGTCGCCTCAAGGCCGAAAGCGGCCTGCCCAAGGGCCTGGCCGCCGCCATTCCCGACTGGCTGCATGAAGGGGACGAACGGCGCGATGACCCGGCCCTGGTGGCTCAGGACTGGACCAACATACGCAATACCATGTGGAACTATGTGGGCATTTCGCGCACAGAGGCCCGCCTGCGCAGGGCATTTGAAGACATGCGCGATCTGGTGCGGCATATCCACGATTTTTATAAGTATACACGCATTTCACGACGCCTGGTGGACCTTTTTCACGGTTCCCAGACAGCCTACGTCATCATCCAGGCGGCCATGCGCAACCGCGCCAGCCTGGGTTGCCACCACAGGGTGGATTGACGCGGCGGTCCGCCCAGGCAAGCCCGCTGACGAAAAAACGCGGGCATCCGGCGCATGCGCCATGTCAAACACATAAAGGAAATACCTGCTTATGAAAAAGCTGCTCACCATTCTGATCGTCCTGGCCGTGCTGGTCGCGGGCGGTCTGGCCGCGCTGGGCTTTGGACTGCGTTCTGTCATTCAGGAGCAGACGCTCAGTGCCCTCGGCAACATGACCATGAGCCCCCAGGGCAAGGCCTATACGGCCACGGCGGAACAGGTGAACTTTTCGCCCCTGTCGCGCGAGATGTCCATCCGGGGGCTGAGCCTCCAGGGCGAGCGGCCCCAGGGACCGGAAACATGGCAGGTTGCCGAAATTTCCTTCCGTCTTCCCGTGCGCATGCTTCTGGTTTTCACGCCGCTGCGCAACATGGTTCTTGATGGCGACGGCATGGTGGACGTGGCCGAAAACGTGGTGCTGCGCAACCTTGCCATGACCGCTCCCGACAACAGGGTGGCTGTGCAGCGCGAAGAGATCGACGTCATCCGGGCCAAGCCGTTTCTGGTACGGCAGACGCTGGAACAGCACGAACCAGTCGACATGGTGGCCGCTACCTACAGCATGGGGGCAGACAATACCCACGCCCATTTTATCACCGTGGACATTCCCGGTCCCAGCGGTTCCACGCGGCTGAGCCTGAAAGAAACGAGCATGCGCGGCTGGCAGGGACGCACCATTGCGCGTAAACGGCACGCCAGGCGTAAGCATCGGGCATATTCGCCAGGAAGGACTCACCCTGCCCGATGAAGACCTGTTGCGTCAGATAGTGGAGGCCAGCGGGCAGTCCGATCCGGACGAAGCCTTGAACCAGCTCATGCCGCTTATGGAGGCCGTGCTCAACGCGGAACCTCCCCTGCTGCGCAAGGCCTATGCTGCCGACATGACCTTTGCTGTGGAAACAAGCTCGGTGCAGGTCAAGGAGGCGACTTTCGAGTGGCTCTCCAACGCGCCTGCCCATACCAAAAGCAGTGTCAAAGGGCTTACGGCTCCCTCAAGCCTGCTCCACGCCCTGCTGGACCTGACGCTGCCCCCGCTGCATATGGACATGGCCTTTGAATCCCGCTCCACCGGGGCCGCAAGCCATAAAACGGCCTCGATCAGCGCCGCCGGCATGGGGGCTCTTGACTGCGAAGTAAAGCTTAATGAAAAACCCGGTACAAACGCTGTGGAAGACCTGCTTACGCAGAGCTTCAGCGATTTCAGCCTGAAGTATAAAGATGAAGGCCTTACTGCCTGGCTCGGACTCAACATCTCCACCAACGTGCCTCAGGCCGTGGGCGCGCTTGAAGCCCTCGCCGCACTGCCGGGCGTCAGGGCCGGACAGCAGAACGATGCCATACGGCGCAGCCTGCAAACTTTTGCAGCCCGGCCGGGCAGCCTCGAAATACAGACCACGCCAGGGCGTACAGCCCTTGTGCTTGATCTTATCGCCCTGCTGGACAATCCCGGCATGCTGCTTACCGTTACTGCCAAACCGGGCGAACACGCCCTGAAGGAACAGATGGAAACCCTGCGCATGACATTTGAAGCCATACAGGCTGTAAGTTCCGGGCAATAGAAATAGAGCAGGTGAGCGCCGAAAGGCTTTGTGGGGGAGTCGCCCCTTTTGCAAAAGGGGCGACTCCCCCACGCTCCCACGCCCCAAAACCTTTACTCCTGTTTCAAGCTGTTACAGAAATTTTCCTGGTCTGAGGCGGGGGGCCAGACGCCGTGCCTTCCGGGCATGACACGATTTTAACGCTTACAGCGCGCTTGCACGGCGGGCATCTGCTCAAGCAGCCAACAGAGCGATGGTAAAATTACCATGCTTTAAAAAACAGCCGAGCAAAAACCCTGCGATTTACTGCGACCATTGGCATACCGGACACGCGGGCAAACCACAGGCAGGCCAAACGCGCGCCCGGCAACCGGGCTTGACGCAAAAGCCCTGCGGGCGCAGACTGTTACCGCCGTCCCCTCACGCCGGTATTTGTGCCGGCAACCAGAGCAGTCAACACCTGGAATGGTCGCTTACGGCGGGCAAAATCCGTCTGCGCCCGTTGTGCGGCAAGGGCTTGTTTCCAGGTTCTTGCAGGCCTTTCAAGTGTAAAATGCCCTGAAGCCGCACCTGCGGCCTGCTCGCATATGGCGCGCAACGTCGGCGCGGCGACGGGAAACGGCGAAAAAACGTGGATGCCCCGGCAGACACAAAAGCATTTACGGAACGAAAAACACAAGGAACAGCCACATGCTTAACAAGTTTCGCCTGCTCACCCCCGGCCCCACGCCCCTGCCCGAGCGCGTGCGCCTTGTTCTGGCCCGGGACATGATCCACCATCGCAAGAGCGAATTCAAAGAGATCATGGGGCAGGTTCAGCAAAGCCTGCAAACGCTTTTCGGCACTTCCGGCACAGTGCTGCCCCTCTCCTGTTCCGGCACGGGGGCCATGACGGCAGCCGTGTACAATCTTTTCGCGCCGGGGCAGAAGGTGCTGGTGATCGACGGCGGCAAATTCAGCCAGCGCTGGAGTGAAATTGCCCTGTCGCGCGGTCTGGAAGTGGAGACCATCCCTGTGCCGTGGGGCCAGGCCGTCAGGCCCGAAGCCGTGGAAGCGGCCCTCAAGGCGGATCCGTCCATTGCCGGTGTGCTTATCCAGCTTTCCGAAACATCCACCGGCGTGCTTCACCCCGTGGAGGCCGTGGCCCGCATCACCCGCGAAAGCCAGGCCCTGCTGGTGGTGGACGGCATCTCGGCAGTGGGCCTTTCTCCCTGCCCCATGGATGCATGGGGCGTGGACTGCCTGCTCACCGGTTCGCAAAAGGGCCTCATGCTGCCCCCTGGCCTGGCGCTGCTGGCGCTGTCCGTGCGGGCCTGGGCCTGCGCCGAAAAACAGACGCCGGGCTGTTTTTACTTCAATCTGGTCAAAGAGCGCGAAAATGTGCTCAAGGGGCAGACCTGCTTTACTTCTCCTGTGGGGCTTATCCTCGGGCTCAAGGAAAGCCTGGACATGCTGCTGGAAAACGGGCTGGAACCCGTGTATGCCAAGCAGTGGTCCCTGACCATGCTCACCCGTGCAGGCCTTTCGGCCATGGGGCTGGAGCTGTTTGCCAAAGAAGATTTTGCGTGGGGCATCACCAGCGTGCTGCTGCCCGACGGCGTTGACGGCACAAAGGTACTGCGCCTGGCCCAGGAAAAACACGGCGTATGCATGGCCGGGGGGCAGGACCACTACAAGGGGCGCATGGCGCGCATCGGCCACATGGGCTGGGTGGACTGGGCGGATGTGGCTGCCGGCCTTTACGCCCTCAACGACAGCCTGCGGGCCGTGGGCGGCTACAGCGGCTCGCGCGACTATCTGGAGCGGGGCATGGCCGCGTATCGGACCGCCCTTGAAGGCAAGCCCGGCGCTCCGCTGTCCCAGGTCTATGGCTAGAGCATCTTTACTTTGTGATGCCTGTTCTTAACGTTTTCAAAGCGATCACTACGGCGCCCGACAGCGCCCACTGTACTGCTCCTGAGCCGCTTCATCCTGAAGCGGCTGCAAGAGTACCCGCCCGCTACAAAAGCTCCGGCGCAGCCCGTCTGCACAGCCGGACGCCAAAGCGGGCATCTTCAAGGCTTTGGAAATACATGCTCCCAAAGCTGAAAACTTCAGAGCGCTTTGCGCCACGAGGTCAACATGAACCAACAATCCTGCGGCTGCTCGTCAGGCCATGCCTCCGGCGGGCCCATGCCCGAAGTGACATTTTCCACATTTATTCTCTCTCTGGCGTCTTCCGCCCTGGTTCATCTGGGCGAAGTGCCCAACCCTGAAACCGGCAGCACGGAAACAAACCTGCCTCTGGCCAAGCACAGCATCGATGTGCTTGAAATGCTGCATATGAAAACCGAGCGCTGCCTTGACGAACAGGAACGCAAGCTGCTCGAAAGTATCCTTTACGAGCTGCGTATGAAGTTTGTCATCAAATGCGGCCCTGACTGCGAATGCCTGTCCAAGAAAGGACAGGCTCCCGCATAGGCAGCGCCGCCTGTCGCCACGGCGCGCCGCGCCGCAGACAGCGACCCGTGACCACTATGGCATGCCCGCTTCACAAGGCGGGGTTTATGGGCTTTTTTCGCTGCCTTTGCGGCGGGTTAGAGGATTGACGGCATGAAGACGTTCAAAGCGGGGCTGGTGGGAGTTACGGGATACGCAGGTATGGAGCTGGCGCGGCTTCTGGCAAGCCACCCCTCCATGCGGCTTGTCATGGCGTGTTCGCGGGCCGAGGCGGGCAAGCGCCTTGGCGAATACTATCCCTTTCTGGAACACATGCCCGGCGCGGATGTGGTCATAAGCGTCTTTGACGCCAAACAGGCCGCCAGGGAATGCGATGTGGTCTTTCTGGCCGTTCCGGCCGGAACAGCCATGGATATGGCCGCGCCGCTGCTTGAGGCCGGAACAAAGGTCGTGGACCTTTCCGCAGACTTCCGCCTGCGCGATCCCGCGGTTTACAGCGCCTGGTACAAGCACGAGCACACCCATACGGACATCCTGCACAAGGCCGTATACGGCCTGCCGGAGCTGTACGCAGCCGAAGCGGCGCGGGCAAGCCTGATCGCCAATCCCGGCTGCTACCCCACATCGGTCATTCTGGGGCTGTATGCGGCCATCAAGAACCACCTTGTTCATGCCGACGATATCGTTGTGGATGCCAAATCCGGAGCCACAGGCGCAGGCCGAAAGGCTGCCGTAGGAACCCTGTATTGCGAGATTTCAGACAATTTTCGCGCATACGGCCTGCCCACGCACCGGCATACGCCGGAAATAGAGCAGGAAGTGTCCCTGCTGGCCGGGCAGGACGTGCGCCTTTCCTTCAATACGCACATTTTGCCGCTTAACCGGGGCATCCTGTCCACCATCTATACCAGGCTGAAAAATCCCAAAACCACGCTGGACGAAGTGCGCGAAGCCTTCAAGGCCACCTGGGCGCACAGCCCCTGGGTGCGCGTACTGCCCAAGGGAGCACTGCCCGAAACGCGCTTTGTGCGCGGCAGCATGTTCTGCGATCTGGGGCTTGTAGTAGACCCGCGCACAGGCAGGCTGACCATTTTGGCCGCCATCGACAACCTGTGCCGCGGCGCTTCCGGCCAGGCGCTTGCCAACGCCAACCTTATGTGCGGCCTGCCCGTGGGAACGGGGCTGGATATGCTGGCTCCCCTGCCGTAGAGGCATGGGCGTCGCGACTTCCGACGGTACGGTTTTCTACGGTTTTCTGCCGTTGCCTTGGCTGTGCATCTGCCCAGGGCGCAACAGTCAGCTCTCTGGCCGTAAGCCTTGTTACGCCCGGCGGCGGGCTGGACCGGGAAAGCCCTTGAGTCCGCCTGCCCGCAGCAACGCGATGCAGCGCCTGAAATGACTACGGGCGACAGACAAAGCCCGTCCGCGCCTGTGCGATGGGCTTGTACAAAACGTCTGCACAGCGCAGACGCACATTGCATCGTACAGTTCCGGCCATAATTTTTGGAAGCACCACAAGAGGAGCACCATGCAACTGGAAAACGCCTTTCAGGACCCACAGCTCTGCCATAACCTGCTGGACCGTCTCAATCGCGCTCTGGACGGACGCCCCATGCGATTTATGGAAGTATGCGGCACACATACGGTAGCCATCTTCCAAAGCGGCCTGCGCTCTCTGCTGCCTTCCACTGTGGCCCACCTTTCCGGGCCGGGCTGTCCCGTCTGCGTCACGCATGACGCCGAAGTGGCCGCGTTTCTTGACCTGGCGGGACGTGACAGGGTTATTGTTGCCACATTTGGCGACCTGCTGCGCGTACCCGGCCCCGACGGACGCAGCCTCAAACATGCCCAGGCCCAGGGCGCACGGGTGGAAATCGTGTATTCGCCACTGGACGCCCTGACCTTGGCGGCTGAAAACCCCGGTGACACCGTGGTTTTTCTGGGCATAGGCTTTGAAACCACCGCCCCCACCGTGGCCGCTACCCTGCTGACAGCCCGCCAGCGCAAACTCGACAATTTCTGCGTGCTTTCCCTGCACAAGCTGGTTCCCCCCGCCCTGCGCGCCCTGCTGGACGACAGCCAGTGCGCTGTGGAAGCCTTTTTGCTGCCCGGCCATGTATCCACCATCCTCGGCCTGCAACCATATGATTTTCTGGCAAAAGATTACGGCGTACCCGGCGTTGTGGGCGGCTTTCAGCCAGCCGACATTCTGCTGGCCCTGTGCATGATGGCCGAGCAACTGCGCGACAGCACCCCGGCTGTGGTCAATGCCTATCCCCGCGCTGTGGACGACACGGGCAATCCGCGCGCCCGCGCCCTGCTGGAACAGTTTTTCACTCCGGCAGACGCCCTGTGGCGCGGCATCGGCAGCATCCCGCAAAGCGGGCTGGTGTTGCGGGCCGAATACGAGGATATGGACGCCATGAAGCGCCTTGACCTCACGCTGCCGGACGTGCCGCCGCTGGCCGGATGCCGCTGTGGCGATGTGCTCAAGGGCCGCATTACGCCCCCGGCCTGCCCGCTTTTCGGTAAAAAATGCACGCCCGCCACGCCGGTGGGGCCATGCATGGTGTCCACCGAGGGCAGTTGTGCCGCCTACTTCAAATATTCGGAGCGATAATGGAAGACTGTCTTCTTCTGGACGCGGGCAGCGGGGGCAGAGCCTCGCAGCGCCTGGTGGCCCAGTGCTTTTTTCGCCATTTTGCCAATCCCCTGCTGGAGCGCATGGATGACGCGGCCCTGCTGACGGATGTGCGCGGCCCCCTGGCCATGAGCACAGACTCCTACACGGTGACGCCCCTGATCTTTCCCGGCGGCAGCATCGGCAGTCTGGCCGTACACGGCACGGTCAATGACGTAGCCATGCTCGGCGCGCGCCCCCGCTACCTGAGCTGCGCCTTCATACTCGAAGAGGGCCTGTCCCTTGAAACGCTGGAGCGCGTCACTGCCGACATGGCCGCCGCCGCCCGCGAAGCCGGAGTGCTCATCGTTACCGGCGACACCAAGGTGGTTCCGCGCGGAGCATGTGATAAAATATTCATCAATACCACCGGCATCGGCGAAGTTTTTGCTGATCCCGTTCCCTCGGGGCATAATGCCCGCCCCGGCGATGCCGTGCTGGTAAGCGGAGCCATGGGCGACCACGGCCTGACGGTTATGGGCAGCCGCGAAGGTCTTTCTTTTCTGACGGATGTGGCCTCGGACTCTGCCCCGCTCAACCACATGATCGTGGATATTCTTGAAAGCGCCGGGCCGGTGCATGTGCTGCGCGACCCCACCCGCGGGGGCCTGGCCACGACGCTCAATGAAATTGCCGAGCAGTCGCAGGTGAGCATTGTGCTGGAAGAAAACGCCATTCCCGTGCATGAAGCGGTAAAGAACGGCTGTTCTTTTCTGGGGCTGGACCCCCTGTACCTTGCCAATGAGGGCAAGTGCATCTGCATTGTGCCTGAAAACAGGGCCGAGGCAGCCCTTGAGGCCATGCGCCGCTCTCCTTACGGCAAGGAGGCCGCGCGCGTGGGTACGGTTACCGACGGCAAGGCGCAGGTAAGCCTGCAAACCCGCATCGGCGGCCGCCGGCTGCTGGGTATGCTGGAAGGCGCGCAGTTGCCGCGCATCTGTTAGAATAGGGGAAAAAAGCTTGTGGGGGAAGGACCCTTTTGCAAAAGGGTCCTTCCCCCACAAAGCCTTCTCTTCCCTTTTCCTTCTCCTGCCTACTCCGTGCTATTCGGCCTTGGGCTTTCTGCTCAGAATCAACGACATATAGGGCGGTGTGCCTTCCTGGGCTTCAACGCCCTTGCGCAGTTGCTGGGCGGGCTGTTCCACATGGCTTGCCAGAATGCACGAATCCAGCCGCCCGGTAGCGCGCAGCGCTTCCACAATGGCGGGAAGGTTGCGGTATGCCTTGAGAATAACCGCCGTGTCAGCGCCGTGCAGCGCCTGCTCAAGCTCTTCCCTGCTGTTGATGCCCGGCAGGATACTCAGGGTTTCGCTGTTTTCGCACAGGATGGTTCCCGTACATGCGGCTGCGGCCTGAATGGACGTGATGCCGGGGATAATCTCTATCGGCAGGTGCGGCGCGTTTTTTTTGAGCGTGTGCATAAGATAGCCGAAAGTGCTGTACACGAGCGGATCGCCAATGGTCAGAAAGGCCGCGTTTTCTCCGGCCTCCAGAACTTGCTGCGTGGCTTCGGCCGCCACGCGCCATGCCTCGTGCAGTACGGTGCGGTCGCGCGTCATAGGGAACTCCAGGCGCAGCAGGCGCACATCCGGGCGCAGGTGCGGTCTGGCCGTCTCCAGCGCGGTGGAATAGTCGTTGCGGGGCGAAGCCGCCGCCAGAATCACGTCCACCTTGCCAAGGGCGTTCACAGCCCGCAGCGTCAGCAGGTCCGGTGCGCCAGGCCCTACGCCCACGCCGTACAAAACTCCTGTCATGGTCTGCTCTCTTGTCGTGTCATCAGCATTGTTTATGAAAAAACTCAGGGGGCCGCCCGGGAATGCAAAAAGCGCCCCAGTTCTTCGGCGGCATCCACAGCACGCGGCCCGGGACGGGCAAAACGCTCTTCATCCACCACAAGCACCCTGCCCTCACGAATAGCGCGCAGGCTTTTGTAATGCTGGCGCTGCTCCAGCGGCTGCGGCTCAGGATTCATCGGGCCGCGCTGCATGATATAAACATCCGGATCTGACGCCAGCAGGGCTTCTTCGTTAAAGCGCACCAACTTTTTTTCGTCAGCGATCACATTGCGCCCGCCCGCGCGCCGTATCATGTCATTGACAATGCCGCCGCGCCCCGCTCCCAACAGGTTGGGATAGCGCACTTCGTAAAAAACGCTCACCGGCTCCATATCCGCATAGCGGGTTTCAAGGGCCGCGAGACGCTCTCGCCATGCCGTAACAAGGGCAGAAGCCTCGCTTTCGCGCCCTGTGAGACGGCCGAGCTTTTGCAGCACGGCAAACATCTGCTCAAAGGAATTCATTTCAAAAACAAGCACATCAAGCCCCAGAGCGCGCAGATTTTCCGTCTGCAAAAGCACCTCGTTGCGCCCCGCAAGCTGGATGACAAGGTCAGGCGACTGACGCACCACAAGTTCCGCATTGGGGCGCATGTGCGTTCCGATGGCGGGCAGATGCTCAAGCCCCGGCACTGCGGCATCGGCCACGGTGCGGGCCGCCAGAACATCCCCCGCGCCAAGGGCCAGCAAAAGTTCGTTAAAGGCCCCGTACAGGGCTATCACCCGCCGGGCGGGCTGCTGCAGGCGCACCTCATGCCCGGTATCGTCACTGACAACTATGGGCGTATTGGCGTCATTTGGGGCCTCGCTGGCGATATGGCTCCCGGTATCGGCAGGTATTGCCCTGTTTTTCTGGTACGGGGCGGCTGCCGAATCCGCTTGCGAAGCCGCAAGTTGTGCAGCATCAGCGGCAAAAACCGGAACCGGGACCAGATGCGCCGCCAGGCTCAGCAGCACAGGAAGCAGCAGCGCCGTCGCAAGAGTCCGCAAGCCCGCTGTGGGGGCCACAGGCACGGGCCAGAAGAGCCTGGGGCAGCCCCCAGCGCGGATGCGGCAGCACATCGACAGGGATATCGTAAAGAGCACTGAGCTTCTCCTCTGTAAAAACCGCGTCCACCGGGCCGTCAAAAACCAGTTTGCCAGCCTTGAGGCCCAGCAGGCGCGTCGCATACACGGCAGCCAGGTTACAGTCATGCACAGCCATAAGCACACAAGCCCCGGCAGCACGGCGACGCTCCAGCAAGTCGAAAAGCCCCACCATACGGGCCATATCCAGCCCGGCGGCAAGCTCGTCAAGCAGCAGAAGCGGGCTTTCCTGCGCCAACGCCCTTGCCAGCAGCACCCGTTGCAGTTCGCCGCCCGAAAGCTCCGCCAGACGGCGGGGAGCCAGTGACTCCGCTTCGCAAGCTGCCAGCGCGGCATCCACGGCCTGGTGGTCGCGGCGTCCATAACTGCCCAGCCACGAAAGGTGCGGATAGCGGCCAAGCAGCACCATCTGCCGCGCGGTCAGCTCCTGCGGGAACCGGCCTCCCTGCGGAACCACGGCGGCCAGACGTGCGCGCTGACGCGGTTTCAGGGCCGCAAGCGGCCTGCCCTGCAAAAAAATATTTCCTGCACCGACACGCAACACTCCGGAAAGACAGCGTAACAGCGTTGTCTTTCCGCTGCCGTTGGGTCCCAGCAGGGCCACACATTCGCCCCGTCGCGCCGTAAAGCTGATATCCTGCAAGACCGGGCGCTCCCGGTAACCGGCATACAGGGCGCGCGCCTCAAGCATGGGCGGGCAATCGGCATGCGCAGCCAGGGACACCTCACGGCCCTGAGCATGGAGCATGCCCGGCGGCACAGGTAGAGGGCGCGTCATGTGCGCCTCCGCACCAGCAGGGCAAAAAACGGTCCGCCCAAAAGGGCCGTTACCACGCCCACAGGCAGTTCCTGCCCGCCGTCAAGCACGCAGCGGGCCAGCACATCGGCCCAGACCAGCAGCACGCCGCCGCCGAAGAATGCCCCGGCCAGCAAAGGGCCATGCCCGCAGCCCAGAACAAGGCGCAACACATGCGGCACAACCAGGCCCACAAAACCTATGACCCCGGCCACGGCCACACAGCCCGCCGTCATACAGCTTGCCCCGGCCAGCAGCCACAGACGCGCCCGGCCCACATGCAGGCCCAATTGGGCGGCCTGTTCATCCCCCAGCGCCAGCACGTCCAGCGCCCGCCAACCCATACCCACGGCCAACAGACCTGGTACAAGGGTCAGCAGCAGCAATGGCAGGCTGTCCCACCCGCGCCCTTGAAAAGACCCCATAATCCAGAACACGATGCTCGTGACGGATTCTTCGTTGAGCGCCTTGATCAGGGCCACCAGCGCCCCCAGAAACGCCGCCACCGCAATGCCCGCCAGAATGACGCTCTCGCGCCTGAAGCCGCCGTCGCCCCGGCCGAGCCACAAAGCCCCGGCAAGGGCCAGCAAGGCTCCGGCAAGGGCTGCCGGAGGCACAAGGGCCGCCGGGCCGGGCAGGGGCAGTTGCAGAACTGTCAGAGGGCCGCTCAAAGCAGCGGCCAGAACACCGCCCAGGGCGATGGCCACACTGGCCCCGCAAGCCGCCCCGGCAGAAATGCCCAGGGTAAAGGGGTCAGCCAGCGGATTGCGCAACACGCCCTGCAAGGCCACGCCCGCCACAGCCAACGCGCCACCGCACAAGGCCGCAAGGCATACGCGGGCAAGGCGTATCTGCCCCACAACCAGCATGAGGGAGGCGTCCTGCGGTTCCTGTGCCAGCCCCAACTGTGCCGCCAGAGCATGAAAAACCTGCTCCGCAGACAGCGGGACAGGGCCGGGCAGACAGGCCAGCGGCAGCGAAACAAGCCACAGCACTGTCAGAACAGCAAATGCGGGCCACAGCCTTGGGAAAGCAGTGCCGGAATGTGAGGATAAATATGGTGTCGCGGTCATGCCCGCCCTTTGCGCACCCGGCAGGCCGCCGGGTGTATAAAAAAGGCCCCTCCCGCGCAGTACGCCGCTTGGCGTATTGGCGGAAGAGGCCCGTATTTCCTCAATCCTGCCGGCAAAAACCCGTTGCCGTAGCGGCCCTGGCCGCAACAGCGGCTCTGCGCGTCGTGCGCGGGCCGCAGGGCAAGGCAGGTCTTCCGGCTTGGTTCCCCCGCCCCGGCCTTCCCGTTTCCAGTGGCGCTGCATGGTGCGAGGTTCATGAACCTTACGGCGGCGGGTCCGCTCCCGCATTGCACGGGATTCCCTTTTCAAGCCGGTGTTCCGGCTACCATTGCCGCGCATACTTTAGGCGGGGGCAGACGGGCTGTCAATGTCGAACGCGGCCCAGCAAGGCGGGCAGCGCATGCACGCCAAGGCTGCCGCCTGCGATCCGGCTCGACTCGACTCAACACGGCTTGACGCTGAAGACGCGGGGCTTCAGCTTCAGGCTCGCGCGTAAACGGGCGAACGTCGAGACAGCGGGCAGAAAAAATGTTTTGCCAGTTAGCTGTGTGGAAGAGCCTCAGGCATAAACCAGAAGCTCGTGCAAAACTGGCTGAAAGGGATCAGCCCCGCCCTATCCGTTCTGAATCCAGATAACACTGGCCTGACGTCCTGAGGCCTTCGCGCGGCGATAGGAGAAAAACTGTTTGTTATTGCTGGCCGTGCAGATATCCAGGCCAAAAATGTTGCGCGCGGGCAAACCGGCCAGCATAAGCTGATGCCGGGTCAGGCTCCAGAGGTCCATGGTGCGGCTGTTTTCGTCAAACCACGGGCGGAATTCCGCGCCCCACTCCCTGTCAAAATTGACAAACTCCGCCATGCCGGGACCGAGGCTCGGCCCGCGCACGGCAAGAACATCCTGCGGCTTGAGATCATAGCGCTCGCAAAAACGCACAAGCCCGGTGAGGGGAAAATCGCAGCGGTTGCCGCGCCAGCCCGCATGCATGGCCGCTACATACCGGCCGCTTTTATGCGCCAGAAGAATGGGCTGGCAGTCTGCCGTTTTGATAAACAGGCCCATGCCGGGCTGCGCAGTAGCCATACCATCGCCCTCTTCGGCGGGCGCGGCATCACAAGCCACAGGCTGCGGCTCAAAAACCATCACATCGCCATGCACCTGAAACAGTTCGGCCCATTGGCTCAAACCCTGTGTTGCCAGGGATGCCAGCAAATCCCGGCGGTTGGCCGCCACTTGGGTGGCATCATCACCAACACTGAACGAAATATTGCCGCCGCCGTATTCGCCCTGACAAAAGCCGCCGGGACGGGTCTGAAACACACAGCGTACGGAACTCAGGCCCGGAAACATAAAAGGAATATAGCTTATAGACACAGCAAACGCTCTTCAGTGCATACATGGTGAACCCTCTGGTCCCACGGGTCCAGAGGAAGGGCAGAAACAAGCTGAAAGTCAAAACACAGCCCCGTGCGTGGGCAATCAAGACCGGCCTGCAGAAAGCGGTCATAATACCCGCCACCATACCCAAGACGGCCGCCGGAAACATCAAAAGCCAGACCGGGAATGACCATCAGGTCCGGCAAAAACGACGGCCTGCCCATCGCCGCGCGCCCTGCGGCCGCCCGGCCTGCAACGGCATCTTTCCGAGCCGCCCGGCCGGAAATGTCTTCAGGCCCCACCCCCGGCAGTGCCGCATCCGGCTCCAGCAAGCCAAACGGGCCTGGCCGCAACTGATCCCGCCCGGTACAGGCCACAAAGTCCATAATGCCCCTGGCGCCCCGGCGTACGCGGGGTAACCACACCAGACGCCCGGTGCTCCAGGCGTGCTCCAGCAACAGGCTGGTCCCCAGTTCATCCTTGATGCCAACATAAAGAGCCACAGACCCCGCCTGCTTCCAGCACGGGGAATCAAGCAGCCGTTCCTGTGCGGCCCGGGCGCGCCTTGCGGCAAGCTCCACAGGCTGCTCACGCCGCAAGCGGCCCAGATGCTCACGCAAACGCTGTTTGCTGGCAGCCGGGTCTTCCCCCTGCTCCATGCCGGACGATGCGGATGAGGCAAACTGCCCAGGGCATGCTCCGGAAAAGCGGGCATCCTGATCCGGCGGGGTGGACTGCGGCCGTGCGCAGCCTCCGCAAGGGCCGTGATCCGTGTTTTTTTCACTCATGCCGGGCCTTTCCTTATATGATGAAGTGTGGCAACATTGCAGCAGTGCCAATGTAACAAAGGATGCACCGCCATGCCAAGCTCTGACGCTCAGGATTACCTCTGGATCGCCGTGGGCGACATTCATGATGAAACCGAACGCTTTGCCAAAATTCCCGAACTGGCGCAGGCCGACGGCATTATCGTCACCGGTGATCTGACCATCACAGGCGGCGTCAAGCAGGCCGAAATGGTCATGGATGCCCTGCGCAGCCATAATCCAATGATCCTCGCGCAGATAGGAAATATGGACCGCCCCGAGGTGGACCAGTGGCTCAGTGAAAAAGGCTGGAATCTCCACACGATAGTACGTGAACTTACGCCTGATACCGCCATTTTTGGCGTTGGCGCTTCCACATTCACGCCGTTCGGCACGCCCAGTGAATTTCCCGAATCCGCCTTTGAAGCATGGCTTGAAACATGCTGGCAAAAAGCGCGCAACTACCCGCACAGCGTACTTGTGTCTCATAATCCGCCCAAAGACACCGCCTGCGACGTCATCCCCGGCGGCATCCATGTCGGCTCTACGGCGGTGCGCGAATTTCTTGAAGAAGCCCAGCCGGATATCTGCCTGTGCGGCCATATACACGAGGCGAGAGCCGTGGACCGCGTGGGCCGTACCATCGTGGTCAATCCCGGTGCTCTGGCCCAGGGCGGCTATGTGCTTCTGCGCTATAATTCCGGCCAGTTGTCGGCAGAACTCAAGGTGCTGGAAGAAGATTAGCACAACGACAGATAGCCGCTAACAGCCAGAAATATGCGCGCCCGGTTTACAAAAAACCGGGCGTTTTTATTGCATCCCACGCGAAAAACAAAAATGCACACAGCCGCATAAAAAAATAGAAATACGATTAATTTTCAATATATTATGCAATGTTACAACCAAGTTCCCTCTTGTGGGGAGCTTGCATATTTTTAAAAAAAACGTACTCTCTAAAAAGCGGACCAGCATGTCTGCCGCACAAGCGCGCCAAACGGTGCTGCTGCGGTGAATTCGTTACGAATAGCAACATGCTGCTGAAATTTTTCGCGGTGGCAAACCGCCCCGCATTGAAAGGACGTTCATGACCAAAGACCAAGAAACCCCATTGACAGAGACCCAAAATTCAGGCGAATCAAGCCAGAAGACATCCAAGCCCAAAAGCCGCGCTTCTGCCCGCGGAAAAAGCGCCACGGCTTCCGAAGCCACGGCCAGCCAGGCGGAAAAAACTTCATCCCGACCCTCCCCCGCTTCCAAGACTTCTCCCAGCTCTTCCCCATCCGCCGATACACCCGCCCTCAAAGCAAACAAGCCCAGGGCAGGTAAAAGCACGGCCACCAAGCCCGTTGCCGCTTCCAAAAGCACGGCAGCAAAGGCTGAGACAGCCCAGGACGCAAATGCGGAAAAAGGCGCAGCAACAGCCAAAACAACGGCAAAAACCGCTACAAAGGCCAAAAGCACAGCCAAACCCGCTGTAAAAAGCAAAACAGCCACGGGAAGTGAAGCCGAAGGTGTGGAAAAAACCGTAAAAAAAGCCGCAGCCAAGGCCGAAGAAAAAACGCCGGGGGCCGCCGGTTCTGCCGTTGCAGCTCCCAAGCGCGCGGCCTCCAGGGCCTCAACAACAAAAAGCAGGCAGGCGACCCCAAAAAGCACGGCCAAGCCCGCCGCCGGAACCGCAAAAAACGGCTCTGAAGACGCGCCTGCCGACAAGACAGCCTCTGCTGCCGCAAGTGCCAAAACCGCCGGTACAGCCAGGGGTACGGCCGGAAGCTCTGCTGCCAAAACGGCCGCCGCAAAAACGCCGAGCGCCAAAGATGCTGCCCCCAGCGCGGCGCCCCATCCCAAAAGCACTGCAAAAACCGGTGAAAATCCCTCTGGAACAGATGCTGCCAAGGCCGCTACAACTGCCGCCGCAAACACAGCGCAGCCTGCCGCTCCCAACGCCGTTGCCAAGGCCGGCACTGCCACCGCAGGCGCGCCCGAAACCGGCACAAAAGCCACCAGCGCCGCCAGAACCCGCGCGGCAACAAAGGCGCGTGCAGCCACTGCCCGCAAAAAAACGGCCGGCAAAAGCACTGACAAAAATGCTGCCGACAACATGGTCGCCCCGACGCAGCCGAAGTCGGCCACCGCAGCAACAGGGCCTGCAGGCGCCACTGAAAAAACTTCTCCGCCTCACGCCGGTGTGGCTGCCCCGGCCATGCCGAAACCCCAGGTCTCCGGCAGCACCCGCGAAGGCAATGGCCCCACGCCCCCTGCCCCGGCAACACCCGTGGCAGAACGCGCGGCAGCCCCCACGGCAAAGCAGCACGGCCCCGCAGCGCAGGCCGAAAAAGCAAAATCCGCCCCTTCCACCGTTCATCCGGCGGCCGCTCACAGTACAGTAAAAACGGAAACAACGGTGCTGGCCCTGGCCGCCACAGAAAGGCTGGCCCTGACGGGGCGGGACTCTCTTGCCATTGAAAGCACCGAGCTTCTGGCACTCACGGTCACAACCAGCGAGGCCGCCTCTCAAGGAGAAAACGGCGTTGGAGCCGATGCCTCCGAAGCTGCCGGTGATGCGCCGCGCCGCAAGAACAGGCGCGGACGGCGCGGAGGACGCGGACGGAACCGCAAAAAAGAGCTGAACGGTGAAAATGGCGAGGCTCTGACTGCCGGAACCCCTGCCGCCGACAGCGCGCAGAGTGAAGACCTTTTGCAGAACGAAGCCGAAGACCTTGCCGCTGATAGCGCGCAAGCCGTCCCCGCCAACGACAATGCCCCCGGTGAAGCCACCGGCAAGGAAAGCTCCAGTGCTAAGGAAAGCTCCAGCGCTGCCGAGGCGGCAAACGGCAAAAAAGCCGCTCCCGCAGAAACCGGCAAGCACAAAAGCAAGTCCGAATCGGCACACGCACGGCGACGCATGTTCATCAGTGTTCTGCCCGGCGAGCAGGTGGAAGTGGCGCTGACCGAAGACGGCCAATTGCTGGAATACTACCTGGACATGCTGCACCAGCGCAAAATCAAGGGCAATATTTACAAAGGTGTCATCCACAACATCGACACCAATCTTCAGGCAGCCTTTGTAAGCTATGGCGCCGGAAAAAATGGCTTTTTGCAGATCGACGAAATCCATCCGGAATACTGGCTGACGCATCATGAACCAGCCAAGGGCAAAAAGTTTCCCCCTATCCAGAAGGTGCTCAAGGCCGGGCAGGAAGTGCTTGTCCAGGTTGTCAAAGAACCCACAGGCAGCAAGGGCGCTTTTTTGACCACATGGCTTTCGCTGGCCGGGCGTTTTCTTGTGCTCACTCCCGGGCAGGAACAGATCGGCGTGTCGCGCAAGGTAGATGACGAAGAAGAACGCAGCCGCCTGCGCGAAATGATGAATGGTATCGATCCCGGCCAGGGACTGGGCGTTATTGTGCGCACGGTCAGCGCGGGAACCACCAAAACTACGCTTAAAAATGACCTGCAGTACCTCAAGAGAGTCTGGCGCGACATTCGCAAAAAGGCCACGGAGGTTACGTCACCGTCTCTTATCTATCAGGAGCCGGGCCTGTCGGAACGCGCCGTGCGCGATTACCTGACGGATGACGTGGGCGAAATATGGGTTGATAACGAAGACGTGGCGCAGAGCATTCGTGAAACCGTCAACCTGCTCTTTCCGCGCAAGAGCGACCTGGTGCGCCTGCACAGCGATGTGCGGACATCCATGTGGGAGCGCTTCAGCCTGCGCCGCCAACTGGACCAGATATACACCCGCGAGGTGCTGTTGCCCTCGGGCGGCAGGCTGGTTTTCGACCAGACAGAAGCTCTCATGGCCGTTGACATCAACTCCGGCAAGATCTCGGGCAAGGGCAATTTTGAGGCAATGGCGCACAAAACCAACATGGAAGCTGCCGAAACCATCGCCCGCCACCTCAAGCTGCGCGATATCGGCGGACAGGTTGTCATTGACTTCATTGAAATGCGCGACAAAAAGCATATCATTGAAGTGGAAAAAACCCTGCGCTCCGCCATGAAAAACGACCGCGCGCGACACGATGTGGGCCGCATGAGTTCTTTCGGCCTCCTGGAGCTGGTGCGCCAGCGCACCGGGTCCTCGGCCCTGGCTATCACTATGGAACCATGCCCTGCCTGCGGCGGCACCGGGCAGCGCCGCAACCTTGAATGGCAGGCCCTGCAGGCCCTGCGCGAACTGCGCCGCATGCTGCGCGCCGATAGCAAGGAAAAGTGCGTTTACGGCACATCTGCCGAACTGGCTCTGTATCTGCTCAACCACAAGCGCGACAGCCTGCGTGAAATGGAGCAGGACTACGGCAAATGTCTGGAAATATCCGTTCGTCCGTAACGAACGCCAACGGCGCGGCCTCCGGGAAGTCTGACTTCCCGGAGGCCGCCGACGTTCTTACGCCCTCTCTTGCGGCCGCCACCTCCGGCTGCGATACCTCTGCCGCACCTGAAGATCTGCCCCGCCACCCGCGCAGCCTTTTGCTGCACGTCTGCTGTGGGCCGTGCGCCGTCATGCCCATTACCCGGCTGCTGGACGAGGGTTTTGCAGTTACCGCATGGTACATGAACCCTAACATCCACCCGCTCTCGGAATATCTGCGCCGCAGGGATGCCGCCACAGAGTGCGCGCGGCATCTGGGTATACCCATTTTGTATGACGACGCCAGATGGGACATCACTGCGTGGCTTCGCGCTGTGGCCGGGCGCGATACAGCTCCGCAACGCTGCGCCTACTGCTGCACAAGCCGCATAGAGGCTGCCTTTGCCACTGCCGCCCGGCTGGGCTTTGCCTTTGTGAGCAGCAGCCTGCTCTATTCCCGCTATCAGCCCCACGATGTCATCCGCGACGCCGGAGAACGGCTGGCACAAGCCGCACCCGCAGGCCCAGGTTTTGTGTACCGGGATTTTCGCGCAGACTGGCAGGAAGGCATTGACCGTTCCAAGGCTCTGGAGCTGTACCGCCAGCCCTATTGCGGCTGTATTTACAGCGAGGCCGAGCGTTATGAAAAAAAACTGGCACGGCTTATAAAAAAATAATCTGTATTTTTACACTTTTTGCTTGACCTTAGTCCGGATTTTCCGTAAACACTTCCTTGCCTCAACGATCCCCGATAGCTCAATCGGCAGAGCGGGTGACTGTTAATCACTAGGTTGGCGGTTCAAGTCCGTCCCGGGGAGCCAGAAAGTACAAGGC
>NZ_JAHZAA010000029.1:0-7666 GCF_019424165.1 Desulfovibrio sp.
CCTGAGTGGACGATGCGCCGCCTGCCAGCAAGCCAGAAAGATTGAAATTTTCGACAAGAGGGCCGCCGATGTCGCCATCCTGCTGCGCGCCGCCTTCTTCATTTAAATGATATTTTCCGTAAGAATGCAGATATTCAGTCACATAGGGCGCCCCAAAATCGAACCTGGCACCTATGCCCAATGGGCCAGTGGCGAGTATGTTCCCGCGACTGGTGATGTTGTGTTCTGACCCAAAGGCCACAAGCAGGCCAGTGCCCTGGCTGCCATTGCCGGTGATGGTAATATCCGGGGCGATGGTGACGGTATTTTTAAAGCCGTCCACGCGAACGCCCGCGCCGCCCGCGCCGTCTGCCAGCAGATTTTTTTCTACACTCACATTGTAATTGCTGCCATAAATGTGCAGGCCGACGCCGAAAGGACTGGTGTTGGGCCGATTTTCATCATAGCCCAGCCAGTTCTGATTGGCATCCAGGCCGTTACTGGCAAAAAAACCGCTGTTGATGACGATATCTGTGTTTATCGCGTTGTCGAGATATAGTGAGGTGCCGAAAAAGTCGCGCAGATCAATAGTGTAGCCAATGTCCACCAGAGCAGCCAGCTCCACTTCCATGAACATCGGGTAATTGGTGATTTGGGCATGGGTCATAAGCCCATTACGCACGCCGAAATGAGAAGCTTCCTGGTCAGTTGCGTGCGCCATAGGAATTGGCCCACCAAATATCTGCATGGCCTTTGGCCCGTAGAAGTTCAAATGTTTCGCCGTGGTATCCGGGTCGCTGGAATCATAAGGCGTACGGTCTGTATAACCGTTGACGGCCGTTCCCCCGCGCCCCAGAAAGCTTGCAAATTGTGGCGAATCATCCACTATGCCCAGCGCGTGGCCTATTTCATGGATGATTGTGGGGGCCAAAGTACCCTTGGTTTCGGGTAAATTGGAATTGGTTTGGGTGTCCCAAGTAAAGTTGTTGATATCGATGAGGCTGTGTGCGCCCACCAGAGGATCATCAGGCAGGTCGGATCCAGTAAGGGGGCTGCCGCCACCTACCAGTGAACTCCACAAAGACCCCCTGCTTGGATCGGCAGGATTGGGAAAATAGAGTGCCGAGGCATTGTAGCTTGTGTCGGCATCCACATAGATACGCAGCACCACAGGGTTGGCCGGCGAGCCGTACGGTTTGAGTACGGCCGTCCAGTAGTCCGCGCCTCTGATAATGTCGTCGCGAACGGCTGGCGAGAAATTGCCTGCCGAAAAATACCAGTTCTGGGATTCCGCGCCATAAGGCTGGCCTTTGCCAAAGAAGTCCAGCCGGAAAACATTGTGACCGTCACCGTTACGTACCCATGCGCTTTCAGGGCCAGCGGCTGAAATAGGTAGCGAGTAAAAAAGGCAGACAAGCAGACACAAGAAAACCCTGCAATGGCGAAGAAGCATACTCATGGCGCACCGTGGGGGAGGGCAGCGGAAAGGTGTTGGGCATTGCCTGTTACGCTGAAAGAGGCTGTGAAATGCTTACAATTCATGGCAGTCCCTTGTGGTCACCACGCTTTAATTTGGGAGGAAACAGAATTTTGAAAGCTTGAACATCGTTTTTTTGAATGCATTGCAAGATCATGTTAAACAGAAAAGTTTGTGCGCTGATTTTAAAGGGTAGAAATTCAACCATCATGGATGGTTACGAATAGCTGTATAAGTTAACTTGTTTTCAGCTTTCACTACTCAAGAGTAATATCTTTTTGAAATCAAGACAATCTCACACATTATCTATTTTCTATGATTCGATGAGCAATTGTTTGTTTACGGAAAAAATCGGAAAACAACTTTGTGAATGAGACTCTAAACCACGGATTTCCGGCTTACAATACACCGATGCAAAAAGTAGCTCCCCGGGTGTTTGTGGCGCAATCCGGCATTTTCTGTCTGGGCAGCTTCACCCCATATCCGGGTAACGGTTTGGTTAAAGCTCATTATCGCTGCACAAAAATAAAAAAGGGGAAGAGAAAGGGGAAGCAAAAAGGGTTTACTGTCTATTAACTGTAAACCCTTGATTTTTCTGGCGCGCCCGAGAGGAATCGAACCCCTGACCAAGAGCTTAGAAGGCTCCTGAACATAATTTCTTCTTATTTCTTTTTAATTCTATATCTATCTATTTAAAAAGGAAAAATAAAATATCCCTCCCCTTGTATTTCTCTCAAATACGCCCTATTTTTACTTTGTGTGCGGGGAAGCGTGCGGGGAAAATAATAGCCATATCTTGTGGGTTGGCGGGGATAAAACATGTCTATTTCAAAACGAGGTCGGACAAAATACCCAGGCGTTACTTACCGCGAGAAAGAACGCCTTGATGGTGGCGGTGATGAGCGAGTGTACTATATCCGCTATCGGCGCGGAGGGCGCGGTTTCAAAGAGATTGAGGAACCGATAGGGCGAGAGTCTGAGGGGATGACCGCAGCCAAGGCTAACAAGATTCGCGCCATGCGGGCCGCAGGCGTTGAGCAGTCGAATACTGAGCGCCGGGCAGAGGTGGAAGCCGCCAAGCTAACCGGCGACGGCCCTCTGACTTTTGCCCGGCTCTGGCTGCTCTATCAAGAGGTGAATGCAGGCAAGCCATCCTTGAAAGGCGATACATCGCGCTACCACAATCACCTTGAGCAGCGCTTTGCATCCAAGATGATTGAGGAACTTACCACGCTGGATATGAACAACCTGCGCGCCAGTATGACGCGAAAAGGCCTTTCTGCTCAAACCACAAAGCATGCTCTGGGCCAGATCCGCCGCATCATCCGGTTTGGCGTAAAACGCGGCCTGTGCGCCATGCCTGGCAGTTTACATTTTGAAATGCCCCAGGTGGACAATGAATGCACGGAAAGTCTGACCGATGAGCAGCTTGCGGCCTACCTCAAGGCCCTTGAAGACGAACCGGATCAGGATGCTGCAGCTTTACTGAGGCTGGCACTTGTGACGGGAATGCGCCGTGGGGCGCTGCTGGCCTTGCGATGGACGGATTGCGATTTTGAACGTGACCTCATTACCCTGCAAGGCGCGTCTGCTAAAAAGGGCAAGACGGAATTCATCCCTATGACCACTGCGGCTCGGGCCACTCTTGAGACAGTAGGGCGCACGGCAAGCCCATTTGTATTCCCCGGTAAAGATGGAGGCCAGCGGCAAGACTTTCGGCGCATGGCCCGCAGAGTTCGCGACAAGGCCGGGCTGCCCAAAGATTTTCGCCCGCTACATGGCCTGCGTCATGCCTATGCAAGTATGCTCATCAGCAGCGGCCAGGTTGACCTTTACAGCCTTCAAAAGCTGCTTACGCACGATAGCCCGGCCATGACGCAACGGTATAGTCATTTGCGAGATGAGGCTTTGCGCAAGGCTGCCAGCGTCATTGATGCCTGCATGGATATGGGCACGGCAGGAAAAAACTGAAAAGTTACCCCTTGACGACTTACCAAAAAATAGTAAATAAAGGGTAAAAGGGCAGGGCATGAATTGGACTGTGAGCATCCCGAAGCGTGCGCGGAAGCAAATTCAGGATTTGCCGCGCCCCGTATACGAGACCTTGTTTCTTTTGGTCGCCGACATACAGCAATCCGGCCCGGTACAGGGCCAATGGCCTAACTATAGTAAACTTTCGAACAGCCGCCACCATTGCCACATCAAAAAGGGCAAACCCTGTTATGTGGCCGTATGGCAGGTGACGGATAAAAAAATCAAACTGATCGAGGTGCTTTATGCTGGAACGCACGAAAAAGCCCCCTATTGAAACTGTGCCCCTTTCCTTCGCGGTTCCCCCCGCGCTGGTTTCAGAAGTGCGTGCCTTCATGCGCTTGAAGGGCATTGCCGAAGAAAAGGAAGCATATTCCATTGAGGAAGTGTTCCCCTTCAGTAAGGAAGAAAGGCCCACCGTTTATCTGCGGGGGGCACGCTATCGAGAAGACCTGACCCAGGTGCAGCTTGCGGAAGCAACGGGCATTCCCGCTCGCCATATCAGCGAAATGGAAAACGGTAAGCGCCCCATCGGCAAGAAGAACGCCCGCCTGCTGGCCGATGCCCTGAACATTGATCCCCGTCGCCTGCTGGACGTGTAGCCCTGCATCTCATGTAAAATAGGTCGTACAGGCCATTTTGAAGCCCTCTCGATTCGTCGGGAGGGCTTTTGGCGTTCTATCCATGCGTGACAAATAGAACTTCATCTATCCAACTGAAAAAGCATTAAAATTACTAGTTAGTAACAGAAGGGTACGGAACTTCATTATAGGGTGTGTAGTGGGGGTAAGCCTCTTAGCTCTTCGCTAAAATACGCACTCGAATCACTTGAAGCCGCGTTGAGTGAAAAGGGCCGGGCTTCTGTCCATGTGGAAGACTGGCGACCGATCTTTTATGCCGGACATACGGCGGACAAGCCGGACACGAAGTGCCGTGCCTTTGACCGTGGCAGGAAAGAACTTGTTAGCCGTGGCTTAATTTTTGTAACAAGCGATTATTACAGCACAAATCAACGATCCGGACACGGACAAGGGCCGGACATTGGCCGGACAAGTCTTGCTGCCCAAGACACCAAACAGACGGACGGACACGGACAGGGGTCTTTAGACCCTGTCCATCTGTCCGGCTTGGGTGATGGGGGGCTGTCCTATGAATAGTATTCTGACTTTTCTTACTGCTGCCATGAAGCCCAAGGGGCCGCATGAGTACGCCGGGCCCTGCCCTCTGTGTGGCGGCGCAACCAATGACGGCTTTATCGTTTGGCCTGATCGGCCCCGTGGCGGTGCTTTCCTGTGTCGTAAATGTGGGGCCAACGGCGATGGTATTGCTTTTCTAATGCAGCGGGACGGCCTGGGCTACCGCGAGGCATGTGAAGCCCTTGGGATTGAGCCGAAGCGCACCGCTACCAGCTCCTTTCCTGCAAGGCACACTCATGCAAGCCACCGTCCGGTACGCCCGGCACAAGTGACGCATGTCCCGCCTGTACCGCCCAAGCCTGAACCTGCCGTTCTGCCCTGCACTGAATGGATGTCCAGCGCCGCCGCCTTCCTCGCTGAATGCCAGCACAATATTGAGGCATCCCCTGAGCAGCACGTTACCAGTAATTATTCAGATGAAATGCTCAACTGGATGCGGAACATGAACGCCGGGTGGCAGGCTGAAAATGAAATGTCCGAGCAGAACGCCAAGCAAACTGAGAAGGTTCTCGCAGATGGCCGCAAGGCAATTGAAGACGCTCTTAAGGAGACTCCTCAGTGGCAAAAGGAAAATCTAGGCCGGGAGAAGGAAGTCAAGCTGTCCGCGACCCGTGGCGCTCATGCATGACCTGCTGGCGATCACACGGCCAGGCGGTACGGTGCTGGACCCGTTCATGGGGGGTGGCGCTGTGGGCGTGGCATGCGCGGAGTCAGGCAGAGGATATGTCGGTATTGAGTTGTCAGCGGAATATTACGCCATCAGCCGCGACCGGATTACCCAGGTAAATAATTAATTAAAAAAAGGGCGGGGAAAATCCCCGCCCAACCTTCTCTTTTTTTAAATTCGCCCGTGCCATTTTTGGCACGGGCTTCTGCCTGCTAACACGGTCAAAACTAAGCGGCGTTTTGCCAAAATGTAAAGGGCGCGTTACAGCCAGTCGGAGCGATTTCTTTTGCGTGCGGGGAATGGTGCGGGGCAGAAAGAAAAAAGGACTCACGGTGTTTCCGTAAGTCCTTGATTTTTTTTGGCGCGCCCGAGAGGAATCGAACCCCTGACCAAGAGCTTAGAAGGCTCCTGCTCTATCCATCTGAGCTACGGGCGCATGCCTGACGCGGCCGTCGGCGTTATGGCGCATCACTATAGGGAGAACGCCTTTTAACGTCAACATGTTAATCCCCGTTAGTGCCGGTGGCCGGGGCATACCGTGGCATTGCAGCCTGCTGCCGCCTTGCGGCCGGGCATGCCCCTGTTGGAACGCGTTGCCCCGTCTGCTTGCGCCGCCCTGTCTTTTTGCATTCTTTTCGCGCTATACGTCGAAAGCAAGCGGGTTTTCGGCCAATGTGGCAACCATAACGGCCTTGATGGTGTGCAGGCGGTTTTCGGCTTCTTCAAACGCCACATTGCGCGGCGACTCAAAAACTTCGTCGTTAACTTCCATGCATTCTATGCCGAAGCGCTGAAAAATCTCTTCGCCCATGCTTGTGTCGCGATTGTGAAAGCTTGGCAGGCAATGCAAGAACTTGCAGTCGTCATTGCCGGTCTGTCGCATGGTGTCGCCTGTCACACGGTAGGGCGTGAGCAGCTCAATGCGCTCTTTCCACACGTCATCGGGTTCGCCCATGGATACCCAGACGTCTGTGGAAATGAAGTCGCAGCCCTGCACACCTTCTGCCACGTTTTCGGTACGGCTGATGCGCGCGCCAGTGCCGGATGCGATGTGGCAGGCCATTTCGTAAACTTCGTCCGCCGTCCACAGCGCCTTTGGCGCCACAGAGCGAAAGTCCAGCCCCAGAAGGGCGGAGCCGATCATAAGGGAATTACCCATATTGTAACGGGCGTCACCCATATAGGCCAGGGTTTGCCTGTTCAGGGGCTTGGGGCAGCATTCGCGCATGGTGAGCATGTCTGCCAGGAACTGGGTGGGATGCCATTCATTGGTAAGGCCGTTCCACACCGGTACCGAGGCGTGCTCGGCCAGTGCCTCGACCCTGTCCTGTCCGAAGCCGCGATATTCAATGCCGTCATAAAAACGGGAAAGCACACGAGCCGTGTCGGCCAGGGATTCTTTTTTGCCCATTTGCGAACCGGAAGGCCCAAGGTAGGTCACGCGCGCGCCCTGGTCATAGGCGGCCACCTCAAAAGAACAGCGGGTACGGGTGGAGTCTTTTTCAAAAAGAATAACAATGTTCTTGCCCTTCAGAAACTCGGGTTCCCGGCGGGATTTTTTGGCCTGCTTGAGATTGGCAGCCAGGTCCAGCAGGTAGGTGAGGTCTTCCGGCGTGAAATCGATTTCTTTCAGAAAGTCTCTGTTTTGCAGTCTGTTCATGCGCTGTTCCGCCTTTGAGGTAGTGGGTCCTGCCATCCGCGTCCGGGCGCGGGCTGGTTGTGCCTTGAGCACGTTGGGGCTGGCCGCCATTGCGCCGCTTGTGGCGACGCAGACGGTCAAAGGTGTAACATCATTGCGATTTCGTCACAGCAATAAAACTTGGGGCATTTGCTGCATTCCACCCAGACGCTGGGGGGCATGTCGTCCTTGTTAAATTCGGTAAACCCGCACCTGGCGAAGAAGTCAGGCACAAGGGTAAAGACAAAAACCCTGGGCAGCGCCAGGCTGCGGCAACGGTTCACAAGCATGGATACGAGGCGTCTGCCGAAGCCCTGCCCCTGACATGAAGGGTGAACGGCCACGGAGCGTATTTCGCCGAGGTCAGCCCACAGAACATGCACGGCTCCGCAGGCCACGATGACCTCGTGCCCGTCGTTTACGGCCGGAGCTGTGGCGACCATATAGTCCTGAATGTGCTGGTACAGGTATTGCGGGCCGCGCGCCAGCATGACGTTGGCGGAAGCATACTGGTTAATAAGCGCCGACATGCCGTGTACGTCCGCTACAGTGGCGGATCGGATGACCAGCTTTGAAAGGTCGCTGATGTGAACATCAGGAACAATGGGTCTATCATCAGCGCCAGAGCGCGGAATGGC
>NZ_JAHZAA010000029.1:7676-31573 GCF_019424165.1 Desulfovibrio sp.
AATGGCGATGGGCATTGCTTTTGCCTCTGTTGCAGGGAAAGAATGAAAGGAAGCCGCCGGATTGCGAATATGCCCGGCGACAGGCACTGCCTGGATACCGCAGCCGTTACCGGCAAAATTTGAAACAAAGTCGATCCATAGCACCAAAGGTCTACGGGGGCAAGGGGCTTTTGCCCATGGCGGGCGGCTGCGGGCCGTTGCCTGCCATCGCAGAAAAGAGGCGAGCAGTGCCTTCAGGCAGTGCTCAGCGATTGAGATACAGGGCTTCTTCGCAGATTTCTTCGGAGTAAAAGCGCAGGGTGCTTGTTTCAAAGGTTTTTGCCACCTGCATGGCGATGCCCGCCCTGTTGAGCATGTCCATAAAGGTAAGGTCTTTTTCTTCAATCATGTCCGTAGTGTACACGCCGGCGTACAGGCGGAAGGGAAAAACCTGTGAAAAACGGTATGCGCCGTGCTCGACCTCTTGCGCGGCATCAGAAAATCTTTCTGCCAGATCCTGGCAGTTTGCGAAAGGCAGAATGCCCGCGAACGTGTTGTCGACAATGTGATAACGCCTGGTAAGCGGTCCTTGCGGCCAGCCCTTCAGCATGCGGGCGATGCGCCGCAGTTCGTTGTTGCCGGCCTCTTTGCCGAGTATTTTGTTGTAAAGGGTAAAATTTTTGATGTCCGCCAGCCAGATGGCGAATGTAATGTCCGGATTGTTGTGCAGCAGGGCAGTGCCTTCCAGGCGGAAGCTGTGATTGGCGAGAGCGTCGGTCAGAAGGCTGGTAAGCGCCATGCTTTGCAGTTGGCGGTCTTTATCTGCATTTTGGCAATGCACGCGCCAGGCGAGAAGCAGAAAAACAAGCAAAGCCAGAATGATTGCCACGCCTCCTCCGTATAAAAGAGGACGAGGAACCAGCGCCAGGTCGTCGAGAGGGGCTGAACAGAAAAGAAACCAGCCGTTATGAATAATGGGGTCAAAGGCTGCCAGGTGCTGCTTGTCGCCGGTTTTATAAAGAAAATAGTTTCTGCGGTTGCCGCCAAGGTCGGCGCGCACCGCATCAAGATCGCCCTTGCTCATTTGACCGAGGTTGAAAATGCTGGCTGCCGTGCCAGTGGTATTTGTGCCGGAGCGCAGCACAAAATGCCCGGTGGCATCGATTATGCCTGCAAAGCCGGTAGCCTTGAAAAGGGGTTCGTCCAGGATGTCCAGCAGGTCTTCTGCCCTAATGACGCCGACCAGAACGCCAATGACGCTGCCTTCCTGCTCCACGGGAACAGCGCAGTAGATGACCTGCCCCTGCCCGTGGGGATCTTTGCGCGGAGACGAAAAGAACGCCCGCCCTGCAATGGCGTTGCGAAAAAAATCTTCATCCGAGAAATCCGTATGCTGATGTGGGGGGCCGCTTTTATCTATCATGGCAGCCATGCCGGAAGTATCAGCCATGCCTATTCGTATAAAGCTTCTGTTGCTATTCAGTTCTTTGAACAGTGCAGAGGTTTCTTGTTGCGGCATGTACACTACGGCGGTGGACAGCCCGCGTAGCGCCTGAAAGTTCTGAGTTAACTTTCGCTGCAAGAGCACCCGTAGCTGGCTTGTTGTTTCATAGAGATGAAGTATGCTTGTCTGTTCTATCTGCCATGTGGCATTGCGTAATAGAATCAAGCTGCAAACAAGAAAAATGCCGCTCACAAGAAAGGCAATAGCGTAGATTTTTTTTGTTTGCTGTTGGCTTCTGTACATACCATGCCTTTTGATAGAATGATGCTTTACAGTTAATACCTTAATCTATTATTTGGCAAGTGGCAAAAATCCACTCCCCGGCCTTCCTGCCATTTTCTGAAATTTATTATATTTTTCAAGTCTATTTGCACATTTTTTTAGAATTACTCCCTTTCTCCTTACAATTGCCGTTAGGACCTTGCGTCGCAGGCTATTTGCTTTTTTGTATGTGTCTTATGGCATACTACAGTAACAAAGAACTGTATGTTTATATATGGTTTGTATTGTTTTTAACAATAAAGGAAAATATAAAGTATGGATGAAAAATATTGTAAAATATGAATGTAAAATATATTTATATAGATTGAATTTTTCTTTTTTTCATGTATTATTATCATTAATTTTTGAATTTATTTGGAAAAATAAAAAATAATCATATTGTGCATTATTAATTATAAATAAAATATGTAGGAAAAATGGTAGTGTAGCTATGGCGTACTTTTGTAAACTGTTTGGTCAATGAATGGTGTGTTTTTCTTTCTTATTGACGCAAAAATTGAGTTCGTTTAACTCTAGTAGGTGTATATTGCATTGGAAAGGCAAGGAGGAAACATCTTAATTTTATGTTGTGAGGGGATTACCACAGGGTGAAGTTTTTCACAGCTCACAATATAGTGGGGCAAAAATTATGAATACACTTGTTTTTTGCTGTGTGGCGCTGCCATTTGCTGTGGCGCTTGTTCTGTATTTCACACAGCTTGACCGCACCCGCAAGCTTCTCGTGCCTGCAGCGGTTGCGGTGATGGCTCTGGCTGCCGTGATCATGGGTGCTCACGGAACGTTCCGACTTGAGGCTGAAACATTTATGGGCCTTCCGCTGGACAGCCTGTTCAGTCTGCTGGATCTTTTGCTGCTGCTCTATATTCTGGGCCTGGGCTGGAAGCTGGGCAGCCGTGCGGTCATGGGCATGACCGCATTGCAATTGATAGGCCTGCTTTACCTCAAGTTTGTTCTGGCGGACGGTTCCGCCCCCATTACAGCCTTTGCGCCAGATGGCCTGTCACTCATCATGGTTATCATAATTACTGTGGTGGGTGGCCTGATCACCATCTACGGCCTGGGCTATATGGATATTCATGAAGAGCACCTGCACCTGCGGGTTTCTCGCAAACCGCGGTTTTTCGCCATTATTTTCTGCTTTCTTGGGGCGATGAACGGCCTTGTGCTTTCAAACAATCTTTCGTGGATGTTCTTTTTCTGGGAAGTCACGACCTTGTGTTCCTACCTGTTGATCAGTCACGATCAAACACAGGAAGCCAATGCCAACGCCTACCGCGCGTTGTGGATGAACGTTCTTGGCGGGCTTGCCTTTGTTTCCGCCATGCTTTTCATCCAGAAGAGCCTTGGCACACTGTCCACTGAAGTTGTACTGCACAAGATGACAGCCATGGATGTGAAAACCACTGCCATGCTGCTGCCGTTTGCCTTTTTCTGCCTGGCGGCCTTTACCAAGTCGGCGCAGGTTCCCTTTGAAAGCTGGCTGTGCGGCGCCATGGTGGCTCCCACCCCGGTTTCGGCCCTGCTGCACTCGGCCACTATGGTCAAGGCGGGCACATACCTGTTGCTGCGCATGGCCCCGGCCTTCGCTGACACCACCATGTCGACCATTGTGGCGCTTTTTGGCGCATTCACTTTTGTAGGCACATGCATTCTGGCGGTCAGCCAAAGTAATGCCAAAAAAATTCTGGCATACTCAACCATTGCCAACCTGGGGCTTATCATCGCCTGTGTGGGTATAAACACGGCGGCGTCCATGATGGCGGCCACCACCATCATCATCTACCACTCGGTCTCCAAGGGCCTGCTCTTCATGTGCGTGGGCGCCATTGAACAGCGCATCGGCTCCAGAGATATTGAAGACATGCGCGGCCTGTACAGCAAGATGCCCCGCACGGCCATCATTACGGCCATTGGCATCTTTACCATGATGCTGCCGCCTTTCGGCATGCTCATAGGCAAGTGGATGGCTATCGAAGCGATTGCCCGCGCCACACAGGCCATGACCCCCATCATTTTCTTCATTGCCCTCGGCTCGGCCTTTACGGTGCTGTTCTGGGCGCGGTGGGCTGGCATACTCGTGTCTTCGGCCAACCTGCATGACCGGCCGCCTCACGGCAATCCCAAGCCCACGGTCATGTTTGCCCTGCGCTCGCTCTGCGGGCTTGCCGTGGTGTTTTCCTTTATTTCGCCGCTGGTGCTGGAAACATTTGTCGAGCCTTCTGTGGCCGGCGTATACGCCCGCCTTGGTCTCAAGACCGAGGGCTTCATACCCGGCGCATCGCTTACGGGTGGAGCGGGCTATTTCTGGATTTACCTGCTCTTCATCCTGCTTGGCCTGGGGGCCTGGATTGCCTGGAGGGCCGCCAGAAAGGTCTCCAACTCGGCGCATTCCCAGCCCTATTTCTCGGGGCTGACGCAGGAACAGGCGGGACAGATCGGCTTCAAGGGCCCCATGAATGCCTTTGAACCCGTGCGTCTGTCCAACTTTTACCTGGCCCAGTACTTTGGCGAAGGCACTATCACACGGGCCATTGATATTATATCCACGGCCTTTCTCATCGTTCTGGTAGGAGGTCTGCTCTAATGCTGTCCATCCTCAGTGCTGTCGGCGGATTGATATTGTCGCCCCTGGTGGGGGGCCTGCTTACCGGGGTTGACCGCCGTCTCACGGCGCGCTTGCAGTCGCGCGTGGGGCCGCCCCTGCTTCAGCCTTTTTACGATGTTTTCAAACTGTTCGGCAAAGAAGCCAGCGTAACCAATGCCTGGCTTGTATTCAGCGCCTATATGACGCTGATCTCCTCGGCATTGGCCCTGCTCATATTCTTTATGGGCGGCGACCTGCTGCTGCTTTTCTTCGTGCTCACTGTGGGCGCTGTTTTTCAGGTGGTGGGCGCCCTGTGCGTTCCTTCGCCCTACAGCAACGTGGGCGCACAGCGCGAGCTTCTGCTCATGCTGGCCTATGAACCCATACTGATTCTGGTTTTTGTCGGCTTTGCCATGTGCACGGGGTCTTTCTCCATTGAGGCCGTGTTTGCCCAGGACCAGCCCCTGCTGCTCAAGATGCCCTTGCTGTTTCTGGCGCTGGGCTACGCCCTGACCATCAAGCTGCGCAAGTCGCCCTTTGATATTTCTGCCAGCCATCACGGTCATCAGGAACTGGTAAAGGGCGTGCAGACCGAATACTCCGGCCCTTACCTGGGCATCATTGAACTGGCCCACTGGCTTGATCTTGTGCTCATTCTCGGCTTGTGCGCCATGTTCTGGCACACCAGCGTCATTGGCATGGCCACCCTGGTGGCGGCTTCGCTGTTTACAGAAATCCTCATCGACAATATCACCGCCCGGCTTACCTGGCAGTGGATGGTGCAGAAGAGGTCCCTGTTGCTTGGCATGGGGCTGGCCCTGGTTAATCTTTTATGGCTGTACGTGGCGTAAGGAGGCAGGCATATGGGTTTTGTAGACAAAATGATAAAGCGGAGCCGACTCAAGTCGCCATGGATTGTCCATTTTGACTGCGGTTCCTGCAATGGTTGTGATATCGAGGTCTTGGCCTGCCTCACGCCCATGTATGATGTTGAGCGGTTCGGCGTGGTCAATGCGGGCAATCCCAAGCATGCGGACGTATTGCTGGTGACCGGTACGGTAAACCACCGTAACCGCCACGTGCTCAAGCAGATCTACGAGCAGATGCCTTCTCCCAAGGCCGTCATTTCGCTCGGTGCCTGCAACCTTTCCGGCGGCGTTTTTAAAGACACCTACAATGTGCTTAACGGTGCGCATAACGTCATTCCCGTTGACGTGTTTGTGCCGGGCTGCCCGCCCAAACCTGAAGCCATCATTGATGGCGTGGTGGAAGCTCTGGGCGTGTTGAAAGCCAAGATGGGCATGGGCCCCGTGCCCCAGGCAACGTTCATGCCCGGCGACGAAGATGGAACGCCCGCTGGCGCCAGGGACGAGGAAGCCCCCGCTTCTGAAGACGACAAGTCATTGCAAAACGCGGGTTAGCCCGGAAAGGATAAAGCCATGTTTTTTGAAGCCAAAGACGTGACGCCCGATACGCTGCTTGCTGAAGTGCAGCGCCTGGCTAACGCCAAATGCCGGTTTGTCACCATGTCGCAGACGGTGGTTGATGAAAATACCCTGCGGCTGTTCTACCATTTTGATGAAAACCTCACCATGTCCGACCTGCGGCACAATCCGGAAATGTGCGTGTGGTCGCCAACGGACGCCAAAGGCATGGTGCATCTGCGTATGGATGTGGACAGGAATATGCCCATCCCGAGCATCAGTTCCATATACTTTTGCGCGGTATTGATTGAAAACGAGACCCAGGACCAGTTTGGTGTGCGTTTTGCCGGTCTGCCGCTGGACTATCAGGGCGGTATGTATCTGGAAGGCGAAGTGACCCACGCCCCGTACTTCACCATGACCACGGTCCGGCGTCCCGCCGCGGCTGCCAAGGCAGAGCCCGCCAAAGGAGATCAGGCATGAGCAACCGCACCACAGTCATTCCTTTCGGGCCGCAGCACCCCGTGTTGCCCGAGCCGCTGCACATCAAGTTTGTGGTGGAGGACGAAACCGTTGTCGGGGCCATTCCTCAGCTTGGCTTTGTGCACCGTGGGCTTGAAAGCCTTGTGCGCACCAAAGACTACAACCAGATGGTCTTTGTGGTGGAACGCATCTGCGGCATCTGTTCCTGCATTCACGCCAACTGCTATTGCAACGCCCTTGAAAACATGATGGGCATCACGGCTCCGCCGCGCGCCCAGTTTCTGCGGGTTATCTGGTCAGAACTGCACCGCATCCATTCACATCTTCTCTGGCTGGGCCTTTTTGCCGATGCCTTTGGTTTCGAAAGTGTATTCCAGCAGTTCTGGCGTATCCGCGAACATGTTATGGATATCTGCGAAGCCACGGCGGGCAACCGCGTTATTCTGTCGGTCAACGTGGTGGGCGGCGTGCGCCGCGACCTGGCGCCCGATCAGATTCGCTGGATGCTCGGTCGGCTTGATGAATTGCAAAAGGGCATGCGTGAGCTCACAACCACCATGCTGGACGACTATACCGTGCAGGAACGTACGCGCGGCATAGGCTATCTCAGTAAAGACGATGCCCGGTTGCTGGGCGCAGCCGGGCCGACCCTTCGCGGCAGCGGCTGGGAAATCGACGAGCGTATGCACGGTTATGCCGCCTACAATGACCTTAACTTCATTCCGGTTGTCGAGCATGATGGCGACTGCTACGCCCGTGCCAAGGTACGCTTCTACGAAGTGCTGCATGCTATGGACCTTATCCGCGAGGCGTTGAACCGTCTGCCGGAAAGCGAGCTTACGGTAAAGGTTCCCGGCAACCCTGACGGCGAAGCTGTTTTCCGGGTGGAGCAGCCCAGGGGCGAACTGTTCTATTACATACGGGCCAACGGAACCAAGTATCTGGAGCGCATGCGTGTGCGTACGCCCACCTTTGCCAACGTTCCGCCCCTGCTGCACATGTTGCCGGGCTGCAAGCTGCCCGACGTGCCGGTTATTGTGCTCAGTATCGACCCGTGCATTTCCTGCACAGAGAGGTAGCCCATGTATATGCTTAAAAACGTGCTGCGCAACCTGTCAGGCAAGCCTGCCACAAGGCTGTATCCGCTGGAAGAGCGTGAACCTTTTCCGGCCTACAGGGGCGTAATCACCAATGAAGTGGAGAAGTGCATATTCTGCAATAGCTGCGCAAGGGTTTGTCCCACAGATGCCATTACTGTCGACGCCAAGGCCGGGCATTGGCATTACGACCCTTTCTTGTGCGTGTACTGCTCGGCCTGTGTAGAAAAATGCCCCACAAAGTGCCTGGTGCAGGTTCCCACGCACCGTAAACCTTCGGTGACCAAATTCCGTGTTCTGCGCACGGGTACGCCGCGCGTTAAAAAATCCGCGGCGGCCAAGAGCAAGGAAGAAAACGGAACAGAAACAAAGGCCGAAAAAGAGTAGGGCGTGGCATTGGCCGCGCGCAACACATAACGACGCTCTGTTATGATCAGCAAAAAGCCGCCGAGAGGCGGCTTTTTGCTTTGCAGCAGCGGCTGGCGCCGAGGTTCACCCGCCGGATGTGGCCCCATGTGTACGTCGGGCGCCGCAACGGCTTATCTTTTTACATTTCTCTGATTACTGCGCGTGCGCAGGCGCCCGCTGACAGCATGGGCGTCACAGCCGTTGCCTTGGGAACAGTGGGGTATTTGTTCTGCTGCACGGCCTGGTGAGCGTTGTAGCCCTTTACGAATATATATTCTCCAAAGCACTACACTCCAGAAAGAAGGCGGAAATGGCAGGTGAAGAATTGAACGAACGCGAATGATGGTATCGTAATGTCAATAGATTGATATTACAGGAAAAATGTATTTTCCCCCGTCTGGAGCCGAAAAAATGAATTCTTACCCGGCTTCTTGATGCGGAATTTTTCTTGTGGCGCGTGTGCTGAAAAACAGTGCGAAAAATATCATATAGCTATTTATGTGAAATTTTTTTCAATATTGTTGCATGACTCACGATGTGTAGTAATGCTTTTTATATATGAAAGTTATGTGCTTTTTTGATTGCATTTTTACTTTATTATTACAAAAAATAGTAAAATTAAATAATTTATTGTGCAATAAAATTTTATCTTGCATTTTATGCTGTTAAAAACAGTACAGCCGTCATTGTGGGCTATATGTGCTTGTTTGCTTGTGCTAAACATCATTTCAAAAAAAATGCAAACTACAGAAAAAATTGGGGTATTAAAGTTTATCCAAGGCGTGATTGTTCACGAAAATGAAAAATAGCGTGCGGATCATATTTTTTTCAAGCACAGTTTTTAGAAAATGGTGATTTCCAACATGCTTTATTTATTATTGATATGCTTTATTTCAGGGATAATTGCTACCGAATTGATACGACTGTTGATGCATAAAAATGCCATATAAAGTCGCATGAGGGGCTGGTATTTGGGACAAAAAATTGTTAATGGTAAGCTCTATCAAAAAAAACATGCGATATTGTGAGCTTGTATCGTTCACGCAAAATATATCCTTCAGCGGGCATTTTTTTTGATTATTGAAAATACCCACTGATTCTATTCTGTAGGGCCGGTTGTCAGGGGCAAAAGATGACTGATAAAGCATCTTTATGGTATATTTTTTGTCAGGTGAGAGATGCTATATGAATGGTAATCAACTTACCCACAGTGTCTGTGGCATGTGTTCAGCGCGTTGCCCTATTACGGTTGAGACCAGTAATGACACTGTAAAAATGATTTACGGCAACCTGCAAAGCCCCCTGAAAGGTGCATTATGCGCCCGTGGTGTGGCCGGAAAAGCTCTTCTTGAAGACAATGAGCGTCCACAGACGCCGCTTATTCGCCAGGGGGCGCGTGGCGAGGGAAAGTGGCGTGCCGTGTCCTGGGATGAGGCTTTGGACTATGTTGCGCAAAAAATCACTGACGCTCAAAGCAGATACGGCAAACAGACCGTTCTCTGGTCTGACCGCGAAGGCCCTTTTGCTGACCTTAGCCGGGGGTTCATGCGCGGCCTTGGTTCGCCCAATGTCTGCTCGCACAGCCCTTCCTGTGATCTTAACGCGCATCATGCCTGCAAGGCCGTGCTGGGCCTGGGGCGCGGCATGACCGTGTATGATTTTGCCAATGCCAAACATATTGTTCTGCAGACGCGCAATATTTTTGAAGCCATCAATCTTGGCGAGGCGCGCACCGTCATGCAGGCCCTGCGCAAGGGCTGCAAGCTTACCGTCATTGATATCAGGCAGAACGTCACCTCTTCCAAGGCTGACAAGTTCCACATCATCCGTCCCGGTACGGACTATGCTTTCAATCTGGCTGTCATCAATACCCTGATCAGCGAGAACCTGTACAACAAGGAATATGTCCGCGCCCACACCACGGGCTTTGATGCGCTGGCTGCCTTTGTGGCGCCGTATACGGCGCAGTGGGCCGCGCAGGAGTGCGGCATTGAGCCGCGGGCCATCACTGATCTTGCGCGCGCGCTGGCTGCCGCGGCCCCTCAGGTTATCTGGCATCCGGGGTGGATGACGTCGCGCTACGCCGATTCGTTTCAGGTGGGGCGCACGGCGCTGGTCATTACGGCGCTTTTGGGCGGCACGGGCGCCAAGGGCGGTATTGTACCCGGGCGCACCCCCAAAGACTGCGGCAAGGCCGGGCTCAAGAAGTTTGTGGATCTGTATCCTGCTGTTAAACTGCCCAGAGCCGACGGGCTTGGTTTTGACAACAAGGCTTTTGATCCGGGCAAAGGGCTGCTGCACAAGGCTTTTGATGCCATCAGCAATCCCCCGGAAGGTGTGCCGCCGGTCAAGGTTTACATGGCCTGGCGGCATGACCCCTTACAGGGCTTTCCCGATCCCGATGCCCTCAAGAAAAAACTGGACGGTCTGGAGCTTCTGGTCAGCACCACGTTTTCCTGGTCCGACACGGCATGGTATGCCGATGTGGTTTTGCCCATGTCCACCTATCTTGAAAGAGAAAGCATCATTGCTGGCAAAAACGGCCTCAAGCCGCAGTTCTTTGTGCGTCGGCGGGCCGTGCAGCCCCGCTATGACACCCGCGCCGATTGGGAGATCATCAGCGGGCTGTCCCGTCGACTCGGTCTGGATAGCCTGACTTTTGACAGCGCCGAGGCCGTCTGGAACTTCCAGCTTGAAGGCACGGGGCTGACCATAGAAGATTTTGACGCCAAAGGTTTTATATCCCTTACAGATGATGCTTTGTACGTTGACCAGTCCACGTATGCCTTTCCCACCGGCTCCGGCAAGGTTGAGCTGAGCAGCGAGAGTTACGGCAAGGGGTTTGCCGAAAATACGGGCGTCAGCATGTTGCCTCCGTACGTTTCGCCCCAGTCACCCCCGGAAGGAGCCTTTCGCATTACCTTCGGGCGCGTGGCCGTGCACACGCAGGGGCATACCGTCAATAATCCTCTGCTGTTTGAGCAGGTTCCGGAAAATACGGTGTGGATCAATGCCGGCAGCGCCAAAAAAGCGGGGCTTAAGCCCGGCGACCGGGTGCGTGTGCTTGATGCCAGGGGCGGCAATATGGGCGAGGCCGGTATCAAGATAACGCCTTTTATCCATCCCGAGGCTGTGTTTGTCGTGCATGGCTTTGGCCACGACCTGCCGTGCGAAAGCCTGGCCGTGGACAAGGGCATTGCCGACAACAAGTGCCTCAAGGGCGGGCTGGACCTGCAGGATCAGGGCGGCGGCGGTTTGTCGTTGCAGGAGCACTTTGTTTCGCTTGAAAAAGTGGGCTAGCCGCGGCGGACACAGCCGGGCAGTCTGACCATATCCGGTTTGCAAGCTATGGGGGCGTGCACCCCGGAATAGCGGAGGATGTTTATGAGCAAGTATGTCGTCACCCACAATTCTGCGGAGTGCATCGGCTGCAAGGCCTGTGAAGTGCAGTGCCGCAGTCTGCATAACGGCGGCGCCGGCGCATTTTTTTGCCGTGTTCTCACCGTGGAGCAGGGCGAGCCGCGCCCGGGCCTGGGTTTTGTCTATACATCCTGTTTTCACTGTGAAACCCCCTGGTGCGTAAAGGCTTGTCCCACTGGGGCCATGCGCCGCCGCGAGGACGGCATCGTCTATGTGGAAAAAAAGTTCTGCGTGGGCTGCAAGGCGTGCATTACCGCCTGCCCGTGGGCCGCACCCCAGTGGAATCCCGATACCGGCAAGGTGGACAAGTGCGACCTGTGCCGCGACCGCATAGACCAGGGGTTGCGCCCGGCCTGTGTGACGACCTGCGCCATGAGCTGCCTCGGCTTCACTGTTCCCTCCGAGGCCAGTCAGGAGCGGCGGCAGCATTTTGCGGAACAGATACAGAAGCTCCGGCCCACGACACGCTGAATGTAGGGGCCTTTGCCCCCTGATGCCCGTTTGTTGCGCAGTGCAGAGGCGGCGGCCTGGTGCGCCAAGACGCGCCATTGCGCCGGAAGCGCGGTTCGCAAGCCGGGTCCGGCAAAGGTCCGGTGCGGTGAAAGCGAATAATTGTGAAGGAAAGCAAGGTGGCTACCATGGTGCATACAACAGCCGGTCAGGAATATCTTGCCGTACTGCTGCTTATTATCATCACACTGCTTTTTGGTCTGATCACGCTTTTTGTGGGCCGTTTTTTCCGTATGAGCAGGCCTTATCCGGAAAAGCTTGTGGCCTATGAGTCGGGCAACGAGCCTACGGCTGAACCGCGAACACGTTTTTCCATCAAATTTTATTATGTAGCCATATTGTTTGTCATTATCGATGTGGAGGCCATCTATCTTTATACCTGGGCCGTAGAGTTTGTGCGCCTTGGCAGCCTTGGCATGGTGGAAATGTTCACCTTTATGGCCCTGCTGGTGCTTGGCTACCTGTATGCCTGGAAGAAGGGGGCGTTCCAATGGGTGAAGTAGTCGCAAAGTCCGGCGGGCCTGTGCACACCGGCGGGCAGCCGCTTGAGGTCAGCAAGGATGGTCTGCGTTTTTTTCCCGGCGCGGGCGCTGTTATAGGGCCGCTCAACGCTCTTGTGAACTGGGGCAGGGCGGGGTCCATCTGGCCCGTAACCTTTGGGCTGGCCTGTTGTGCCATTGAAATGATGGCTACCGGGGCAGCCCACCACGACCTTGACCGCTTCGGCATTATTTTTCGCGCCAGTCCCCGGCAGGCAGACTGTATGGTGGTGGCGGGCACGCTGAGCAAAAAGATGGCTCCGGTGTTGCGCCGCGTATACGACCAGATGCCCGAGCCGCGCTACGTGCTCGCCATGGGCAGTTGCGCGTGCAGCGGCGGGCTGTTTCAGTCTTACGCCGTGACCCAGGGCGTGGACCTGATTGTGCCTGTGGATGTTTACGTGCCTGGCTGTCCTCCGCGCCCGGAGGCGCTGTTTGACGGCTTTATCCGGCTTCAGGAGATCATCAACAAGGAGCAGATGCGATGGAGTCCCTGGAGATAGCGGACCGCCTGCGCGGAGTTTTTCCTGAAGAAGTGCTGGACGTGCGCGAATTTCGTGGGCAGGTGGCGGTTCTTGTGCGGCCCGGTCGCATTCTGGATCTGCTGGCCCATCTGCGCGATGTTTTTGACATGCGGCATCTGCAAGCCCTGTGCGGCGTGGACAACAGCCGTAGAAAGCAGCCGGGCCTCAGCCCTTTTGAAGTGGTCTATCAGCTTTACTCCATCAACCAGCGGCATGGCATCCGCCTGCGGGCTATGGTGGACGATCCGGAGGAAGGCATTGATTCGGCCGTGCCGCTCTGGACCGGGGCCAACTGGCTGGAGCGCGAAACCTGGGACCTTGTGGGCATACATTTCAGGGGGCATCCGGATTTGCGTCGCATTCTTCTGCCCGATGACTGGCAGGGACATCCGCTGCGCAAGGAATATCCCGTGAAGATTCCGGCCCGGGGGCATGAGGAATGGGAGGGCCTGACAGCCCTGCGCAAGCGCGCCGCAGAACTGGATGCCCTGAGCTGGCAGGGGGGTGACAAGGCATGAATGAGCAGCGCAAAGAGCATGTGGAGTGCGCCGTACCCCACGGCCAGCCTACAGGCAGGCTTTCGGCCGAGGAGCTGAGCGGGCTTGAGCAGAGCGATATTGCCTGCGTCAACTGCCTTGACGACAACGATTTTGACGATGCGGATTTTGACGACCGCACCAGCCTGCGCATGGGGCCGCAGCATCCGGCTACACACGGCGTTTTGCGGGTGGACCTTGAGCTTGAAGGCGAAACCATCGTGCATTGCGACCCGCAGGTGGGGTATCTGCACCGGGGATTTGAAAAACTGGCGGAAAAGTTCACCTATGCCCAGGCCCTGACGCTTACGGACCGGCTGGACTATATCGCCGCCATGTCCAACAACACGGGCTATTGTCTGGCAGTGGAAAAGCTGCTGGGCATTGAAGCGCCCCCGCGCGCCCGGTACATCCGCACCATTGCCTGCGAAATGTCGCGCATCAGCTCGCATTTGCTGTGGCTTGCCACCCACGCCCTGGATATCGGGGCCATGACGGTTTTTCTCTACTGCTTCCGTGAGCGCGAAATGCTGCTCAATCTTTTTGAAGACCTGTGCGGCGCGCGGCTCACCCTCACGTATCCGCGTATCGGCGGGGTGCGCCAGGACGTGAGCGGCAGGTTCATGAGCGGGCTTCAGGATTTTGTAAACATCTTCCCCGGCCGTATCGTGGAATACGAAACCCTGCTGGATACCAACCGCATCTGGCTCAAGCGTACTGTTGGCGTGGGCAAGGTCAGTGCGGATGAAGCCCTGTCGCTGGGCCTTACCGGGGCCTGCCTGCGTGGTTCGGGCGTGGATTATGACGTGCGCCGCCATGCGCCCTATGATGCGTATGCCCTGCTGGATTTTGCGGTTCCTCTGGGCGCGGACGGCGATATCTACGCCCGTTACCGCTGTCGTATGGAAGAGCTGCGCCAGTCCACGCGCATCCTGCAGCAGTGTATTGATGCTCTGCCTCCCGGCCCCACGCTGGCCGAAGACGCCCCGGATCTGCTCATGCCGCGGTCACGCTGGCACGGCACGCCCGAGACCACCCTTTACGGCGGCGGGCTGCGCGCCGTCATGCGCGACAGAAATATCTACATGGCGGGCGATGTGTTTGTATCCACAGAAGCTCCCAAGGGCGAGCTGGGGTTCTACTTCATCTCCAACGGCAGCAGCCGCCCGTACCGCATGCATGTGCGTGCGCCGTCTTTCATACACATCGGCGCGCTGGCAAGCATCGCCAGGGGCGGACTTATCGCCGACCTGATTGCAAATATCGGAAGCCTGGACGTGGTGCTGGGCGAATCGGACCGCTGAGGCCCCGGCGCGGGCATGCCCGCGTCTGTCCGGCCGCCCGGCGGCCTGTAGGCGCAACATGACAAAACGGGTCTGAAACAGGACAAGCCATATGGACATACTGCTTATTCTGCTGCAACTCATCGTGCTCTTCGTGCTTGTGATGCTGCACGTGGCCTACGCCACGTACTGCGAGCGCAAGGTCATCGGGCATATCCAGATGCGTCTCGGCCCCATGCGTGTAGGCTGGCACGGTCTTTTGCAGCCCATTGCCGACGGCATAAAGAGTTTTTTTAAAGAAGATATCATCCCCACTGCTGCGGACAGGCCCATTTTTCTGGCGGCTCCCATCATCTGCCTGGTTCCGGCTTTCGCTTCTCTTGCCATCCTGCCCTGGGCCGAGGGATGGGCCGTTACCGATGTGAACATCGGCCTGCTTTTCGTTTTCGCCATGAGCTCCATCGGCGCTTACGGCGTGGTGCTGGCGGGCTGGGCTTCCAACTCCAAGTACAGCTTTCTTGGCGGATTGCGCGCTTCGGCGCAGGTGATCAGCTACGAGATAGCCATGGGGCTGAGCCTTGTGGGCGTCATGCTGCTTTCCGGTTCGCTCAACCTTGGCGACATTGTTGAGGCGCAGGGCGACAGCTTTTTCGGCATGTTCATTTTTCGGCAGATTATCGGCTTTTTTGTGTTCTGTGTGGCCATGCTGGCCGAAACGAACCGGGTTCCTTTTGACCTGCCCGAGGCGGAAACAGAGCTTGTTTCAGGCTACTCCACCGAATACAGCGGCATGCGCTACGCGCTTTTTTTCATGGCCGAGTACACATCCATGTTCGTTATGGCCACTGTGGGAACAATATGTTTTCTCGGCGGCTGGAACGGACCGGTAGACCTGCCGTTTTTTCCGCCGTTCTGGCTGCTTATCAAAGTATATTTTATCATGTTCGTTTTTTTCTGGCTGCGCGCCACCCTGCCACGCTACCGCTACGACCAGTTGATGTCTCTGGGCTGGAAGGTGCTCATTCCCCTGGCGCTGCTCAACATCGTGCTGACGGCCATCGGCAGGGCCGTATTCGGCTAGGGCGGTCGGCCTTGCCCGTGATGGAATTATGGTATTCATGAAGGTTTCTGCTTTGGAGGCCACTGATGCAAGTACAGTACAAACCGCGCCGTAACTGGCTGCAAACATTGCTGCAAACCGAGATTGCCCAAGGTTTGGCGCTCACCCTGCGGCATATGTTCCGCAAGCCGGTAACGCAGCAGTATCCGGACGAAAAACCGGTGGTGGCGGCTGGTTTTCGCGGTCGCCACGCCCTGGTGCGCGATGCGGAAAGCGGCGGCAGCCGCTGCGTGGCCTGCATGCGTTGCGCCCGGGTGTGTCCGTCGCACTGCATCCGCATCCGCAGCCACAGGAGTGTAGACGGGAGCCGTAAGGTGGACGCCTACATTATTGACGCCCTGCGGTGCATCTATTGCGGCTATTGCGCAGAAGTCTGCCCGGTGAATGCCATCGTACTGACCGAAGTGTATGCCTACGCGGGTCGCACACGGCAGGAATTTGTCTTTGACGAGGCGCATCTTTTGCGTAACTGGGATGAATTTGCCGCAGAGAAGGGCAGCCTGAAAGGATATGTGAACCCATTGAGCCGTCCTCGCAATGCGTTGCAGCGCTTTTTACCGGCCCCCAAACGCAAGGAGCACGTAAGTGCGGAGTGGAGCGGTGAGGAGCAGTGGGTAGGGCAAAACTGGCAGGCGGGCAAATTCCACAATAAAATGGCGGTGCGCGGCACTGCCGGCATGCGCGAGAACAGCGCTCCAGGCCAGGCAAAGGCCCTTGCGGACACGGCGGAATAGGGCGAACGGCCTGGCTGTGCGGGCTGTTTTGCGTGATCAGGCGGCTTGAACAGGGCAGAATTGCCGGAAAAGCATGCGCAAGTCCACTCCGGGAGGTGGAAGACGTGTTTGGCGAAATTTTCTTTCTTTACTGCGCCGTTGTCATCGTTGCGTGCGGCATCCTGTCCATCAGGCTGCGCAATCCGGTGCATTGCGTGCTTCTTGTGCTGCTGCTGTTCGTCCACATGGCCGCCGTCTATCTGACCCTTCAGGCCGAATTTCTGGCGGCGGTGCAGATTGTGGTTTACGCCGGGGCCGTGCTTGTCATGTATCTTTTTGTGGTTTTTCTGGTGAACCTCAAGCGTGAGATGCGCCTGCCCGCTCTCGTGCCGCATCCCTGGGTGGGGTATGCCATTGGCGCGGCGCTGTGCGGCACGCTGCTCTGGGGCTTGCGCTCTTTTATGGCAGGCGGCAAGGATGTGTGGCCCTATGAAACCCTGCGCGAGGTGACTCATACCAGAGCGTTGAGTCGCGAGCTGTTCACCCACAATTTTCTTGCCCTTGAAGTGGCTGGCGTGCTGTTGCTGGTGGCTCTTGTGGCGGCCCTTGTGCTGGCGCGCAGGCAGCCCCCGCCCGGTACTGACGAAGACCCTTCATGCGAAACGCCCGGAGCGGCCCACGGCATCGAGGCCCGGCAAGCCGACGGCGAAAAGGGCGACGCTGCCTGCGGCAGGGACCACAAAACACGGGATGGAGGTCTGGCGCAAGGATTCCTCTCTCATGGTACATGGCGCTGGCCACTGTGCTGTTCTGCATCGGGGTGGCAGGATTTCTTACGCGGCGCAATATTATTGTCATGCTGCTTTCCCTTGAGCTCATGCTCAACGGCGTGAACCTGAACCTCGTGGCCATGAGCTATTTTATGGATTCTTTGCGCGGCCACGTTTTTACCCTTTTTGTCATAACGGTGGCAGCGTGTGAGGCCGCCGTGGGGCTGGGCATAGTCATCTGTCTGTTCCGCAGCCGTAAAACGGTGCGCAACGACAAAATCGTCGAGCTTCGGGGGTAGCCATGCCCATATACCTCTTGCTTATTCCGCTGTGTCCGCTGCTGGCCTTTGCCGTTACCCTGATTTGCGGGCGCTGGTGGGGCAGCCGCGCCCACTGGCTGCCCATCGCAGCCATCGTTGTTTCCCTGTGCTGCTCCATTCTGGCTCTGCGCGATGTCATGAACGGCGTTATCGTCAACGTTGATGTGCATAACTGGATAACGTCGGGCAACCTGAGCGTGTCTTTCGGCTTTCTTGTGGACCAGCTTACGGCAGTCATGCTTGTTGTGGTTACCAGCGTCAGCACGCTGGTTCACATCTATTCCGTGGGCTACATGAAGGGCGAAGACGGTTATTACCGCTTTTTCGCCTATCTGGCGCTCTTTTCTTTCTCCATGCTCATGCTGGTGCTGAGCAACAATTTTTTGCAGCTCTTTTTCGGCTGGGAAGCTGTGGGGCTTTCGTCCTACCTGCTCATCGGCTTTTATTATGAAAAAACGTCGGCATCGGATGCGGGAAAAAAAGCTTTCATTGTTAACAGGTTCGGCGACTTCGGCTTTTTACTCGGTCTGTTCTGCATATTCACGATTTTCGGCAGCCTGCACTATGACGATGTTTTTGCCCGTGCGGGGCTGTTGCAGGGGTTGAGCTACACCATTGGCGGCACAAGCGTTGACGCGGCCACCCTTATCTGCCTGTTGCTTTTTTGCGGCGCAGTGGGCAAGTCTGCCCAGTTGCCCCTGCATGTGTGGCTGCCCGACGCCATGGAAGGCCCGACGCCTGTGAGCGCCCTCATTCACGCGGCCACAATGGTTACGGCGGGGGTTTTTCTGGTAGCCCGCTGTAACGCGCTGTTTTCCCTTTCGCCCACGGCCCTTGGCGTCATCACCGTGGTAGGCGCGCTTACGGCACTTTTTGCGGCCACCATTGCCCTCACCCAGACGGACATCAAGCGGGTGGTGGCCTATTCCACCATCAGCCAGCTGGCTTTTATGTTCATAGGCTGCGGCGTGGGGGCCTATGCGGCGGGCATTTTCCATCTCTTTACACATGCGTTTTTCAAGGCCCTGCTGTTTCTGGGCTGCGGCTCGGTCATACTGGGCATGCACCATGAGCAGGATATGCGCCGTATGGGCGGCTTGCGAAAATATATGCCCGTCACCTGCGTCACGTTTTTGCTGGCTTCGCTCTCCATTTCCGGCGTGCCGGGCCTGGCGGGCTTTTTCAGCAAGGATGAGATCCTGCTTATGGCTTTCAACGCCGATACCACGGCCGGCTATTTTGCCTGGGGCGTGGGGACCTTTGTGGCCTTTTTGACGGCCTTTTATTCCTTCCGCCTGTTTTTCAGCATTTTTTACGGTGAATTTCGCGGCACACGGCATCAGCGCGAGCATTTGCGCGAGTCACCGCTGGTGGTCACCATCCCTTTGCTCATTCTGGCCTGCGGGGCTGTGGGGGCCGGCTGGCTGGGCATTCCGCATGTGCTTGGCGGCTCCAACCTCTGGGCCGGTTTTCTTGAGCCGGTGGTGGGGCATCCGCATCTGCACCTGGACGGTCCGGCTGAGCTTATGCTTATGGGGGCTTCTGTTGTGGCAGGGGTGTGCGGCATCGGGCTTGCGTGGATCATGTATCACCGTCAGACCGAATGGCCGGAAAGGGTGGTGCAGAGCTTTCCGCGCCTGTACAGGCTTTTTCTGCACAAGTACCGTGTGGACGAAATTTACACGGCCTGCCTGGTACGTCCGGTTTTGTGGCTGGCTGAACATGTGTTGCTGCGCGTGGTGGATACCAAGGGGATCGAAGGTGTGGTCAATGGCCTGCCCCGTGTCATCGGCAGGTTTTCTGTCAGGTTGCGCCGTTTTCAGGACGGGCAGGTGGCCCATTATCTGGCCTGGCTGGCCGGAGCCTCGGTGGTGCTTCAACTGGGAATTTTCTCGTAAACACGGCAGGGAGACAGCATGTCCGTACCCGTACTTTCCTTGCTTATCTTTGTTCCTGTGCTTGGCGGTCTCTCGCTTATGCTCCTGCCCAGAGGGCGGGAGGAGACTATCAGGCTGGGGGCGCTGACCGTCTGTGCCGTGGAGCTGGCCCTGAGCCTCTGGGCGCTCAGCCAGTTTGACAAGGGCTTGTGGCAGATGCAGATGGTGGAAAACCGCCCCTGGATTGAAAGCCTGAATATCCGCTACAGCCTGGGCATTGACGGCATAAGCGTGCTCTTTCTGCCGCTGACGGCGCTCATTACGCTTATGGGCGTGGTCGTGTCATTTAAAAGCATCACTCTGAAGGTCAAGGGGTTCTTCGTCAGGGTGTTGCGGCGCGAAGGAGGCATGATAGGCGTGTTCTGCGCGCTGGATCTCATGCTTTTCTATGTGTTCTGGGAGGCCATGCTCATTCCGATGTTTCTGCTCATCGGTGTGTGGGGAGGGCCGCGACGCATCTATGCCACGGTAAAGTTTTTTCTTTACACCCTGTTGGGCAGCCTGCTCATGCTCGTGGGCATTATTCTTCTTTACCTCAAGGGCGGCAATACCTTCGACATGCTGGCCCTGGCCGGACAGAACTACAGCAAAGATCTGCAACTGCTTTTATTCTGGGCCTTTTTTGCCGCATTTGCCGTCAAGGTACCCATGTGGCCCGTGCACACATGGCTGCCCGATGCCCATACTGAAGCGCCCACGGCAGGCTCGGTCATTCTGGCGGGCGTGCTGATCAAAATGGGTGCTTACGGCTTTTTGCGCATCAGTCTGCCCATTTTGCCTTACGCCGCCTGGACCCTGCTGACACCCATGTTGATTCTTTCTGTCATCGCCATTGTTTACGGCGCACTGGTCTGCCTGGCGCAAACCGACATCAAGCGCCTGATCGCATACAGCTCTGTGAGTCATATGGGTTTTGTTACTCTGGGTCTTTTCGCCCTGACGCAGAAGGGGGTTGAAGGCTCCATCATCCAGATGCTCAACCACGGCATCGTTACGGGCGCGCTTTTTCTGGCTGTGGGTATGATCTATGACCGCACGCATACACGTCAGATACGTGACTACGGCGGCCTTGCCACCACCATGCCCGTCATGGCCGGCTTTTTTCTGGTGTTTACCCTGGCGGCCATCGGCTTGCCGGGTACTAACGGCTTTATCGGCGAGTTCCTTATCTTGTTGGGCGGGTTCGAGCGCGCGCCCTGGGCTGCGGTTGTCGCGTCTTCGGGACTTATTCTGGGGGCCTGGTACATGCTGTGGCTCTACCAGAGAGTGTTTTTCCGGCAGGTTTCAGATACGGTGCGCGGTTTGCCCGGCCTTGACGGCAGAGAACTGGCCATCATGCTGACCATGGCCGTGCTGGTGCTTGGCATAGGCATTTTCCCCAACATGCTGCTGGAATACACCCACGCTTCGGTAGAGCGGCTTGTCAGTGACACGCAGCAGGCTTTTGCGGCCTTTGCAGCCCGGTAGGGCGGAGTAACAAGGAGCCACCATGACTGATACTGTTGTCGCGCCTCTTTCTGCGCTGCCCTTGCTGGCCGAGCTGCCCGCCCTTGCGCCGGAGCTGGTTCTGCTGGTCACGGCTGTCTGCCTCATGCTTGGCGATCTTTTTTATCCGCGCGAGCGGGTTTTCCAGCAGTGGCTTACGGCCGCCGGGGCCGCCGTTGCTCTTGCCCTGACCCTGAGCATGAACTTCAGCGGCGGAGCCGCCGCCTTTGGCGGCATGTTTCGCGCTGACGGGCTGGCCGCGGCCTTCAAGGCCGTCTGTCTCGCGGCCCTTGGGCTTACCGCCCTTATGAGTGAGGCCTTCTGCCGCCATGCCTCCATGCGGCAGGGGGAGTATTACAGCCTCATGGCCTTTTCCACGCTCGGCATGTGCGTCATGATTTCGGCAGGCGACGCCATAGTGCTTTATCTCGGGCTTGAGCTTATGGCTCTGCCCATTTACGCCCTGGTGGCCCTGCGCACGGCTGATCCGCGCAGCAGCGAGGCTGCCATCAAGTATTTTCTTATGGGCAGCTTTGCATCGGCCCTGCTGCTTTTTGGCCTGTCCATTCTTTATGGTCTGACAGGCCAGACAGATATTGCCGAAATGGCGCGTCACCTTGCCGTAAGTCTGAGCGTGGCGGACATGCACACCCTGCCTGCGGCAGTCATGGCCCTGGGGCTGGTGCTGGCCGGGCTGGGCTTCAAGGTGGCGGCTGTTCCCTTTCATGTATGGGCGCCGGATGTGTATGAAGGTGCGCCTACCACTGTTACGGCTTTTATGTCTGTAGCGGCCAAAACGGCCAGTTTTGCGGTGCTTGGGCGTGTGCTTTTGCAGGGCCTGCCGCAACTGAGCCCGCTGTGGAGTGACGCCCTGGCCGGACTTGCGGTGCTGACCATGCTGCTGGGCAACATTGCCGCTCTGGCCCAGACAAGTCTTAAACGCATGCTGGCCTATTCGGCCATTGCGCATGCCGGGTACGCGCTGCTGGGCCTTGCCGCCTGCACCCCTGAAGGGCTGAGAGCTACGGCCGCCTACCTGACCATTTACCTGTGCATGAATGTCGGCGCATTTGCCGTCATAACCTATCTTGCCGCCCGTTCCGGCAGGGGCCGCCTGGGCGAAGGCCCTGATGCCGGAGAGAATCTTGATGATTACCGCGGGCTTGCCGCGCGCAGCCCGCTGCTGGCGGCGGTGATGCTGGTTTTTCTTTTCTCGTTGACGGGTATTCCGCCCACGGCGGGCTTTATGGGCAAGTTCATGCTGTTTCGCGCGGCCTTTGCGGCCGGGTATCAGATTACTGTAGTGGTGGCTGTTATATGCAGCACCATATCGGCCTGGTATTATCTTGGTGTTGCAAAACGCATGTACATGCAGGATAGTCAAGATGATGCCCCCGAAACATCCTGCGCCATAACGGGCGAAAAGGGCGTGCAAGCCGTGCTCGCTGTCTGCCTTGCTGGGGCGGTGTTATGGGGTATCTTCCCGCAATCATTGCTTTTCTGGATAAATGTGTATTTCTGACAAAGGCTGATCCTGTGCCGCTCTCTTCGGGGCGCGCATACTTTCAGGTGTTGACAAAGCAAATCTGGAGGAGATTATTTATGAAAAACAGATGGATGCTCGGTGGCAGCTTGGTGCTGTTGCTGCTGCTCACCGTAGGCCAGGCTTTTGCGGCTGAAGGTTCCGTTCCGGCCGCCGACCCTGCTGCCGCTCCGGCTGCCGCTGCCCCCGCTCCGGCCCCTGAGGCCCCCGCTCCGGCCCCTGAGGCCCCCAAGGCTCCGGTCAAGGCCATTGACGACCCGGCCATTGCCGCCCAACTGCAAACGGCTCCGGCCGGTCTCAAGGGCGCCATTGCCGAGCAGATCAAGGTCGCTCCCGAAACCTATAACGCCAACGCCGAACCTGGCTATCTCGGTATTCCCGGCGGTCCCAAGATCAACATGCTTCTGGCTTTTGGCTGGGCCTTGTGGGTCGGCTGGATATTCTCCACCGTGGGCGCTTTTGGCGGCGTTATGGCCGGCGTGGGGCACATGACTGTGCATGGCCTTGGCAACTACGCAAAATCTTTTGGCAAGACGCCGCTCAATAAGGCTGTTACCGACTCGGTACGCGCCTCTAACCAGATGCTTGCCGGGCTTTCAGCCGTCATCAGTACCTTCAGTTATTACCGCCTGAAGCGTCTGGTGCTGCCCCTGGGCTTTGCCCTTGGCCTTGGTTCGATAGTGGGGGCGTATCTGTCCACTTCTCTCACTGCGGGCAAGCTGAACTTTTCATCTTACCAGGGCTATTTCGGTCTTTTCGTGCTGCTTCTGGGCCTTTATCTCATCTGGGAAACCTCGCCTGCGGGCCAGCGCTCCAAAGCCAAGGCCAAAGAAGCCTCAAAGGCTTTTGAGACCGCCGCTAAAGGCAAGGGTGACGGCACCCCGGCCCCCACAGGCGTCAAGCTTGTTTCTTTCAGGCTGACCCGTTGCGTATTTACGTTCTGCGGTGTGGAATTTTCTTTTAACCCGCTGCTGCCGTTCTTCGGCGGTGTTGTCATCGCCAGTATCGCGGCCTTTCTTGGCGTGGGTGGCGGCTTCCTGCTGGTTCCCTTTATCACCAGCGTAACTTCCCTGCCTATGTATCTGGCCGCCGGCACGTCAGCCCTTGCCGTTCTGGTCAGCATGATCACGGGTATCACCACCCTTATGCTGCACGGCGTGATGGTGGACTGGAACCTGGTGAGCATTGAGCTTGTCGGCGTGGCGGTGGGTTCCATCATTGGACCCTTTACATCTCGGTTTTTCTCTGAAATCTGGCTCAAGCGTCTCTTTATCGTGCTGGCCCTTTATGTGGGTACAGACTACGTGTTGCGCGGCTTCTTCCAGATCAGGATGTTCGGCTAACGCATTTCATGCCTGGGGTATTCGCAAGGGTTGAAGAAAATCCTTGCGGCGACACAGGCGCAGGCAGGCTTTGCCCGCTGGGGCGGCTGCTTC
>NZ_JAHZAA010000003.1:0-9504 GCF_019424165.1 Desulfovibrio sp.
GTATTGGAATTTTCCGCACGAAAGGTCGGGCCAAAACTGTATACCCGGCCAAGGCCCGTGGCCAGGGCTTCGGCCTCAAGCTGGCCTGAAACCGTCAGGTTGCACTGGCGGCTGAAAAAATCCTGATCCAGGTTTTTCGCGCCAGGCTCAAGCGTGGTCACGCGGAACATCTCGCCCGCGCCCTCGCAGTCAGCGCCGGTAAGCACAGGGGTATGCACCCAGGCAAAGCGGCGGCCACGGAAAAAATCGTGAACGGCAAAGCCCGCCTCGGACCGGATGCGGAATACGGCTCCGTACTTGTTGGTTCGCGGCCGCAGGTGGGCAATGGTGCGTAAAAACTCGTCGGAATGGCGTTTTTTCTGCAAAGGAAAACTTTCGGGGTCGGCCAGGCCGTAAACCTGCACTTCACTCGCGCGCACTTCCCACTGCTGCCCTTTGCCCGGCGAAGGTACAAGTTCGCCCGTCACGCGCACGGCAGCCCCTGTGGCCGCATCGCCGAGGCCCTGATGGGCGGGGGTATCCGCGTCCACGATGCACTGCATGTTGGCGAGGCAGGAGCCGTCGTTGATTTCCACAAAGCTGAAATCCTTGGCGTCGCGGCGTGTGCGGATCCAGCCGCACAGGACTATGGCGGGCTGGGCCGAGGTGGAGTTGAGGGCGTCGATAATCAGGGTTCGCTGCATGGCAGGCTCCTCGATGAATGGAATTTGTGCAAGTGTAGCGCTTCCGCCGGGCAGGCTCAAGGGCGGACCGGCCGTAGGCTTGCGCTGCTCCTGTCTGCGGCGCAGGCGGTCGGGCGCGCCATTGAAAGTTCCCGGCCGCGGGCTTAATGTATACCGGGTACGCCTGAAAATATGCGGAACAGACACGCAGGGGAAACATGGAACGCCGACAGACCATATGTCTTGTGGATGACGACCGGGAAATCCTGGACCTTTTGTCCGGCTATCTGAAAAAGCACGGCTTTGAGGTTCGCTGCGCCGAAAACGGCGATGCGCTTATGGAGCTTTTGCGCCGTGACAGGCCGGATCTTATTGTGCTGGATGTCATGATGCCCGGGCAGGACGGCTTCATGACCTGCCGCGAAGTGCGAAAGCAGTGGCGCATCCCCATTATTTTTCTGAGCGCGCTTGGCGAAAGCACTGACCGCGTTGTGGGGCTGGAGCTGGGCGCGGACGATTACATGGCCAAGCCTTTTGAGCCTCGCGAGTTGCTGGCGCGTATCCGCAGCGTACTGCGGCGTAACGAGGGCCTGCCTGTTCCGGCCAGAGAAAGCGGCAGCATGCATTTTTCGGGCTGGCGTCTGGACAGGGCGTCCCGCTGTCTGCAATCTCCCTGCGGGGTTATGGTGAACCTGAGTGGCGCCGAGTATCGTCTGCTTATGGCTTTTCTTGAAAATCCGCAGACAGTGCTGAGCCGCGATGCCCTTATGGACCTGACCCAGGGCCGCAATGCCGGGGCTTTTGACAGAAGCATCGACGTGCAGGTGAGCCGCTTGCGCACCCGCCTGCGCGACAAGGGTGGTGAAAAGACCGCGCTCATAAAGACCGTGCGCGGCGACGGCTATATCTGGACAGCGGATGTGCGCCGGGAAAACGCATGAATACCGACCGCCATCTGCCCAAAAGCCTGTTTTCACGGCTGAGCCTTTTTTTGCTCGGGGCTTTTTTTATTCTGCACACCGTGACCATCCTGACTGTGGCCGACTTTTTTGAACGCCATATGGTGCAGAACATGCTGGCCAACCACAGCGCCACCATAGCCCTGTGCGTCCGCATGTTTGAAGCGGAACCAGCGCAGGCCAGGCCAGCGCTCATGAGCAGCCTGGCGCGGTTTTCAGATGTGCGCGTGGAAATGCTGGATAAAAATCCTGATATGCCGCAGGGAACAGACACGCTTTCGCGCTTTTTTCTGGAGCATATCCGTGAGGCGCTGGACGATCTGGCCGTACCCGGTCAGCAGCCGAGGGCCATGCAGGCGCAGGTGCGGGTGATCATTCTCGGCAAAGAGGCCGGGCAATGGGCCTCGCTTTTTGAAAGGTTTTTTTCGTTGTGGGACGTGTCCGGCTCGTTCGACGCCCGCCTGACCATAGAACTTGCCGACGGCTCCTGGCTGGGCATCAGTTACGATGGCCCCGCCCACCGCGCTCACCTTGAAGACATGCCCTTTGTGGTGCTTGGTCTGGAACTTGTTGTTTTTGCGGCCTTGCTGCTGCTCATTGTCTACAGGCTGGTGCGTCCCCTGCGCACTCTGGCGCGAGCCGCGGAAAAATTCGGTTCCTCGCAGCGTATGCCCCACATGATACCGGACGAAGGCCCCAGTGAGGTCCGCCACGCGGCACAGGCATTTAACGCCATGCAAAAGCGCATCAGCGGCATTATGGAGGAGCGGGAACGGGTTTTCGCCGCCCTGTCGCATGACCTGCGCACACCGCTCACCCGTATGCGCCTGCGGCTTGAAAGCGCGCCGCCCGGCGCGTTTCGGGAGAAAATGCTTGAAGACGTGCAGAGCCTGCACTCCATTGTGGAAATGGGAACGGCCATGACCCAGTGCCACAGGCATACGGAAGACCGCGTCAAGGTAGACATGCAGGCCTTTCTTGGGGCCATTGTGGAAGACCGCCGCGAAATGGGGCAGGATGTCGTGCTGGCCGGTCCGGAGCTTGAGCTTCTGGCTCTTGTCTATCCCGTGGCCCTGCGCCGCTGCCTGGACAACCTGCTGGATAATGCCCTGCGATATGGGCGGGAGGCGGTTCTTTCCGCTTCAGTGCAGGCCTTGCCCGGCAGAAAAAGCGTGCTGCGTGTGGATATTGACGACAAGGGGCCGGGCATGCCCCCGGCCTTGCTCGAAAAGGTTTTTGAGCCGTTTTTTCGTGTGGAAGGTTCGCGCAACCGGCATACGGGTGGTCACGGACTTGGGCTGTCCATTGCCCGCAGCATGGCAGGCCTGCACGGAGCCGTGCTGTTTCTTGAAAATTTGCCCAAGGGCGGCCTCAGGGCGCGGCTGGAGTTGCCGCTGATGGATGAACGCCACGCCTGAGGCCGCAAGGTCCGCCACAGGCGAAAACATGTTCCGGGCCAGCGGACTGCGCAGGCGTCCGGGCTGTCGTGGCCTTACAGGCCTGCCCTGCCGAGCATATAGGCGCAACGCTGCGGGCGGCTGTGGATAAGGGTACGCCGCAAAATGCGAAAACCGTGCTTGCGGGCCAGGCATTCCACATCTTCATGCGACAGGCGGAATGTATATTCCGAGGGCCGCCGCTGGCTTTCGGGCTTGCGCCAGTCTTCGGTATGGTACTGGTTGTTGGTCACGCTGTTATATCTGTTGCTGATGACGTCAAAAACAAAGACGCCGCCGGGCTTCAGGCAGGGCCTGTAGGTTTCCATAAAGGCATCAAGCGATGTGCCGGGCAGGTGGTACAGCCAGTTGACCGACAGTATGGCCCCCTGATTTTCAGGAAGGCGGGTGGGTGACAGGGCGTTGTCCTGCCAGGTTTCCAGGCTGTGTCCCAGATATTTTTGCAAATGCTCGCTGAAGTGCAGCACCCGGGGGTCAATGTCGCTGCCCGAAAGCCGGGTAAAGCCCTTGAGGGCCAGCCACAGCAGGTTGGCTCCGCTGCCGCAGCCCGGCTCAAAAACAGGAGTATCCTGCGGCAGGTAGCGGGCAATCCAGCCGCAGGGAATGCATACATGGCGGCGCGGCGTTCTGTGCGCCACAGCCTCTACATGCCATGGCGGCGAATCGCACTGGCTGCCGGTTTCTTTAAGAAAACGCAAAGGAACGGGCAGAGAATGCCCAAGGGGCCACCTGTCGCGCAAATACTCCATGCCCTGTCGGAAAATACCCGTTGCAATCGGCGCGGGAGCAGGAACCTGTAGCCGTGAAAAAGCGGTTTCATTATGCATGGTTCCATATATAGCAGCGGGCGGGCGGCAAACTGTGTGCCCAGTATGACAAATTGTAACAAAGTGTTGCAGGCGCTGTGACGTATAAAAACGCGCATGGCCGCGCAACGGGACGAAGCGGTACTTTTCATTTTTCTAAACTTTATATAGACTGGCTGAGGCAGGGCATCATTTGCGGCCTTAGTGCCGTAAGGCGTCTGCCTGCCGTACATTCTGTACCGTTGAGGGAGAAGGCATGAACAAAATATTTGGCATTCTGGCCCTGATCTGTGTTCTGGCAGTGGCGGGCATCGCGGCGGCTGCCACGCCGCAGGCAGGCAAGCCCGTGCAGGACAAACCCGAAAAAGGCGCGGATCGCGTGACAGTGGTCAGCGTATCCGTTGAAGGCACGGACAGCATCGGAGCGCGTCTCGGCACGAGCCTTAAAGAGCGCTTTAACAAAAGCAGCCTGTTTACCCTGAATGACGATGAAGAAAAGGATCAGCCCAAGCTGTACGTCATGCTGGAAACCAAGGCGGAATTTCCGGACCGCCCGGGCGTGGGCTCGGTCTATTCGGTGTGCTGGGTTTTCAAGCAGGGCAAGGGGTATCTTGGCTATCTTCTGGCCCGCGAGCTTGGCACCGTCAATTACGAAGAGGTTGATGGCCTGGTGGACAGGCTGGTAGAGCGCACTGACGGTATCGCTGCCAAATACAGCAGCCTGTGGAAGTAACGGTAACGCCGCGGAGTGGCTACAGCCATGTCCGCGGCGAATGTGCCGGATTGGTGCGCAGGCATCAGCCATTCAGGGTAGAAACGTGTTTTGCCCAAAAAGCTCCCCATCATTCGGGGAGCTTTTTTTGTTCTTGCGGCAAGGGCTTGCAGTGGGGGCATTCTGTTTTTGTGGTTCCGCGCAACAGAAGCGGGCAGCCTGCCCTTTATTCTGCAGGAGCATCAGGCACAAGACAGGGGTTGTTTCAAGCGTTGGGTGGCTTAGGCCTGCCCTGATTCCGATGGGTTCATGCGCGGGTCATCGTAGAAGACGTACCGGTTTTTGCCGAGTTGCTTGGCACGGTACTGGGCGTTGTCTGCCCGTTGGAGGGATTCTTCATAGGACGTTTCGCTGCCGTCAAACATATAGATGCCGATACTGGCGCTGATGTTCACGGCTTTTCCATCGCGGTCGAACTGCATGGCCAGAGCCTTGAGCACGGATTCTGCCCGTGTGGCAACGGCGTTACGGGTGATGCCCATGGCAAAGACGCAGAATTCGTCGCCGCCAAAGCGGCCCACGGCATCCACATTGCGGAAGATGCGCCTGAGGGCGTCAGCGGCATCAATCAGGGCAACGTCACCGGCCATATGCCCCAGGTTGTCATTAAGTTCCTTGAAGTTGTCCAGGTCAAGAAAGAGCAGGGCGTGTGTCTTGTCGTCCTTTAGCCGGACGGGCATGTTCTGCATGACCTTTTCGCGAAAGGCCACCTTGTTGTAAAGATCCGTCAGGCTGTCACGCTGTGACAGACGCTCCAGCTCGGCTCTGCGGCGCACCTCTTCATCAATGTCCACAATTTTTCCCACAATATGCAGGGGCGCGTTTTTTTTGCTGATGCGGGTGGTCTGCACCCTGCACCAGATGTAGCGTCCCTGTGCCGTGGGAATACGCATCACGCTGAAAACAGTGCGTTCTCCCGCCCGTACCCGCCGCCGCATTTCCGTAAGGGCGGGCAGGTCGTCGGGGTGCACTATCTGATCATTGCGCGGGCGCCCGTCAGGAGTGAACATGGGGGTACTGTCACGGCCGAATTTGGTGACAAAATTGGGCGAACAGGTGAACTGCTTTTTTTCCATATCCATATCAAAAATAATGTCCTGCGACTGCTCCAGCAGGATGCGGTAACGCTCTTTTTCCTGCTCCAGCTCTTCCTGCATATGCTTTTGCTCGGTGATGTCCACCACCACGCAGTCCAGGCAGGGAAGGGCTATGGCCTGCCCCTCGCTGGACCATGTGCAGCGCAGCAGGGCCGGTATGGGCTGGCCGTTTTTGCGGCGCAGGCGCAGTTCCATATTGACGGAAGAATTTTCCGCGCGGCGGCTTTCAAGCAACTGGAACAGGTTTTCGGACTCTTCGGTGCTCAGAAAATCGGCCAGGCAGGGATTTGAAGGAGGATTGTCGCTATAGCCCAGCAAATGCCAGAACCCGCTGTTGGCATTGCGGATGTCCAGGCGGGGATTGTTGATGAGGCTGATGACGCCGCCGTTGATGTTGTTTGCCATATTGGTGAGGCGGCGCTCGCTCTCCTGCACGGTTCTGCCGCTCTTGCGCCGCAGATAGGCAAGGAAGGCAAAAAAAGCCAGGCCGAAAAGCAGCATCTGCCCCAGAACCGCCAGCAGGGTGCGGTGCTCGTAGACCATATCCGAAAGGCTCATGGGCGAGGCCACAGCGGAAATGTTTTCAGAAATGATCTGGCTTTTGCTTTTTTCGTCGATGTTCATGAGCAGCTTGTTGAGAATGTTCAACAGGGGCGGCGGCATGGCTGTGCTGACAGCCATGCGGCTGTCTTCAACGCCGCTGTGCTCCTGTAGGGACATTATTTCGCGAAAGCGGGGCCTGGCGAGCAGATAGTCCACTTCAAAGCTGGTTTGCAGCAAAAGGTCTGCCTGGCCCGTGAGTACGGCCTCAAGGCAGCACTCGATGTCAGGATATGAAACCACGCGCAAGGCGGGAAAATTGGCATTGAGGTACACGCGCCCGCCGCGCCAGACGTCGGGTATGGCCACGCGCAACGGAGCGTCGGGCGGAATTTCGGAAAATTTTTTGCTGTACAGGTTCAGCCCGATGCGCAGCACAGGCGAGGTCAGCGTATACAGGGAGCTGGAATTGCACGTTGTGGAGTACATCACACCGGCGCACAGGTCTATTTTGCCCTGCCTGAAATAGTCGTTCAGGTTCATGTCCGGATCATCCATAGGCACAAATTCGAAAACCAGGCCGCTGGCGCGGCTGAGCCTGCGGAGTATGCCCGGCAGGATGCCCCGTGTTTCGCCTGTGTTTTCATCGTGCCAGATCAGGGGCTTGCGCGTGGGGCTGTAGCCCACGCGCAGGGGCGGGCAGGAGCGTACGAAGTCTCTTTCGGCCTTGGTAAGCGGCGTCTGGTAGCTGCGCCACAAATGGGTCCGCGAGAGCTTGTTTTCCAGATCGGGCTGTTCCAGCTTCAACTGGGCTATGCCGTGCTCCAGTTCTTTCATGAGCTGGGCATTGTTGAGGCTGGTGATATAGAAAAAAGGCCTGGGATCGTATTTTGCCAGCACCGTTTCGCCTGGCTCAAGGCTGATGACGGACGTCAGTATGGCGTCAATGTTTCCGGCTTTCAGCGCATCGCGGGAGTCTTTGGCAAGCCTGAAAGGAATAAGCTGTGGCGCGGTAAAGCTGTTGCGGCTGGCGTAGCCCATAAAGTCTGCCCGCCAGGGGCTGTCGCTGGTGACACCTATGCGCAGGCTTTCAAATTTTTTGAAGTCTTCGTAAACAAGGGGCGTATCTTTGGCGGCGACAAGGGCGGTGTAGGTGATGCCGCTGGCATATGGAGAATACAGAAAGCGCCTGGCGCGCTCGGGCGTGTGCAGCGCGCCGCCGAGAAGGTCTATCTGGTTTCTTTCCAGTGCGTTCAGGGCGGCGTGCCAGGTATCAAAGTTGACAAACTTTACCTGCCAGCCGGTGTATCTGCTCACCTGCTCAAGGTAGTCAACGTCATAGCCGACGGGGCGGCCGTTTTCCAGATCGTGAAAACCGCCCATGGGAAAAATGCCCACCTGTACAGTCCGGGAAGCAGCCTGGGATGGCGAACTCCAGAGAGCCTGTACAATGCAGAAAAGCATCCAGGCCAGAAGTTTCAGGACGCGAAAGTTCCTGCGCATGTCCCTTTGCCCCCATCAAGACTCGTATGCAAGCACGCAGCCCGGCCATGCCGCCCCCGGCACAGCTCCGGCGGCAGCGAAAATCCGGTATGTCTGTCGTCAGTTGCGGGCCACTGCCGCAACGTGCGGCTCTGCCCGCGCACTCCGCAGGCGCAGCACGTATATGCGCGCGGCCAGGGCTTCAACGGCCCTTGCCGGGGTAAGCCCGTATTGCAAGGCATCCTGTGCCTCTGTCAGCCATTGGCAGACAAGGGCCAGGTCTTGCGCGCCCAGGTTTGCCAGAGCCGTATCCAGCGGAGAAGTGTTATCAGTTATTATTTCAGAAAGTATACGGTTTATGGATTTCTGACAACACAGTAAAAGGCGTCCGGCCTGGGCGGCGTCCAGTGCGCCCTTGGCGGCCAGTGCGTCCAGAAGCCCCTGGCCGGTCAGCAGAAAATGGGCCAGCTTTTCTTCCCACGGGCGCATGGCGTCATCTGCGGCACGGCTGTCGGGCCAGGGTAGGGTAAGGCAGAAAGAACGGGAAACAAGGGTGGGCAGCAACTGTTCGCGCTGTGGCGTGAGCAGGACGAAAACCGTGGTGGCCGAGGGTTCTTCCAGTGCCTTGAGCAGGGCATTGGCAGCCTCGTCGCGGGTAAGGGAAAGGCCCATAAGCAGAACAACGCGGCGCCCGTTCCCGTGGGGGGCGTCGCGCAGGCGGCTTTTAAGCTCCCGTACGCGCTCCATGTTGAAGGCGCGTACGGGGCCGGGATTTTCTTCGTCTTCGCGGTTGCTGATGCGGCCGTCGTAAGCGGCAAGGTCAAGGTGCTCACCGGCTGCAATCTGCAGACAGGCAGGACAGGCAAGGCACGGTGCGCCGGAATGGGCCGCCTGCGGGCAGTTGATGCGCGCTGCCCAGTAAAGGGCCATGTCACGCCGCTGGGCCTCGCTGCCGCCTTCAAACAGCAGCACCTGGGGCGGGGCCGCACCCAGACGGTTCAGCGCTTCCTTCAGCCCGTCAAAGGCCGGAACAGCAATAGCCGAAAGCATGGGCGCGGTCATGGCGCGGCTGCGCCTCAGCGCACGATGGTCTGTCTGCGCTCGGCGCCTACGGAAACCAGGCTCACCTTTACACCGACAAGCTCTTCAATTCGCGCGATGTAGGTACGCACGGTTTCGGGCAGATCATCAAAGCGGGTGCACTCGGTAATGTCTTCCTCAAAGCCGGGCAGGTCTTCGTATACGGGCGTGACCTTTTCAAGCGCGCCTTCTTCCTGCGGCATGTAATCAAGCTTGCGGCCTTCGTACTCATAAGCCACGCAGATGCGCAGGCCGGGCAGGTTTTGCAGCACGTCAAGTTTGGTCAGGGCGATGTCGGTCATGCCGCACAGGCGCACGCTCTCGCGCAGCACCACGGCGTCCAGCCAGCCGCAACGGCGCGGGCGGCCCGTGGTGGCTCCGAATTCGTGTCCCTGGGTGCGCAGGTAGCTGCCGGTGTCGTCAAGCTGTTCGGTAGGAAAGGGGCCGGAGCCCACGCGGGTGGTATAGGCCTTTACGATGCCCACCACGCGGTGCAGGGCCGAAGGACCCACGCCGCAGCCCGCGGACGCGTTGCCCGACACGGTATTGGAGGAAGTGACAAAGGGATATGTGCCGTGGTCGATATCCAGGTGAATGCCCTGCGCGCCTTCAAAAAGAATGTCGCCGCCCTGTTCCTGGATTTTCTGAA
>NZ_JAHZAA010000003.1:9514-77472 GCF_019424165.1 Desulfovibrio sp.
GGCAAGGGCCAGCAGTTCTTCGCAAACGGTGGCTTCGTCCAGCGGGTCAAATTTGTACAGATCACGCAGCAGGGTGTTTTTTTCCTGCAGGGCGTGGGCCACCTTGGCCCGCACCAGGTCGGGATTGGTCAGGTCGCCTGCGCGCAGGCCCACACGGGCGGCCTTGTCTTCGTAGCAGGGGCCGATGCCGCGTCCGGTCGTGCCTATCTTGTGCAAGGCGCGTTTGGCTTCGCGGCCTTTGTCCAGGCTTTTATGGTAAGGCATGATGAGGTGGGCTTTTTTGCTGATGCCGAGCCTGGCCGGGGAAACGTCAATACCCTTGGCAGCCAGGTGGTCCACCTCTTCAAGAAAAACCTGCGGGTCAAGCACCACGCCGTTGCCGATGAAGCACATTTTGTCCGCGTGCAGTATGCCTGAAGGAATGAGGTGAAGGATGGTTTCTTCGCCCTGTACCTTGATGGTGTGCCCGGCATTGTTGCCGCCCTGAAAACGGACAATGGCCCGGCTTTGGGCGCTCAGCATGTCAACGATTTTGCCTTTGCCTTCGTCGCCCCACTGTGCGCCGATGATGACCGTATTCGCCATGATTTTACCTGCCTGAAACGCCGCCGCAGGGGGGCGTACTGTCATGAGGAAGCGTTACGCACCCGCAGGCGCGATAAATGACCGCCTTGTCAAACTGCCAAAAGCAGGACGCAAAGCCTTTCATGGTACCTATCTCGGATGCAAATGCAAGTCAAATGTCCATAACGGCGTAACACCGTACGCAGGCCATGTGTTTACAGGGCATGCGCCGGAAAATATGACGGCTTTGGTCTGTGGCCGCTGAAGTCCCCGGCTGCATGCTTTGCGGATGTGGCCGGGTATGGCGCAATGCCCGTGGTTGCTACGGCTTGCCGTCTTCGTCATCTTCTTTGAGAGGATGGAATTTCAGAACACGGCAGCGTTGCTCGGAAACGTCTTTTTGCGGCGGCTCCAGAGAAAATTCGGGTGCAAGGCCGGGTAGTTGCGGGGCAAGACCCTCGCGGCCCTGGCTCTGCCGCGACCAGTGATAGTTGAAAAGCTGGTTTTTCCAGCGCTTGGCCTGAATCAGGGAAAAGATGAGCGTCGCCTCTTCCCACTTTCTTGTGGGTTCAAAGCGGCTGCTTACGGTGGCGTATTTGCTCCACAGCGACATCAATGACGCTTCGTCGATCGTATCCAGTTGCTGCGCCAGCCGGGCAAGCAGTTTTTCCATATATCCTCCGCTAATAAGTGCAGGGCGCGCCAGGGGCGCAAACCTGCCTTGTGGGTCCTGGGCGACAAGGCAATGTAGGGCCTGGCCTGTGTTTCGTCAACGCGCAGACGGCGTAAACCCTGCGGCAAAGTCCCCGCCGCGCCGCGTGGACGGCGGATTTGGGCTGGTGGGGCGGCTTCTTCTGTGCTATGCAAAACCCTTACCTGACCGACGAACATCTGGAGGCACGCATGTCGGATCTCAAGGCCATGTACAGCACTGTCCGCAAGGACGCTTTTCCCGAAACCATGACCATCATTCTTGGCGATGAAAAACTCGTGTTCCAAAAGCGCGTCTGGACGCTGGACGGCGAGGAAAAGGGCCTGCGCTACGGGGAAAACCCCGATCAGCCCGCAGCCCTGTACGCCCTGAAAGAGGGTGCCATCACTTGCGGCGGCCTCCAGTGGCGGGGTCCGGGACACGGCATTGTTTCTGCCCTCACTGAAGAACAGATGATTCAGGCGGGCAAGCACCCCGGCAAGACCAACCTGACGGACGTGGACAACGGGGCCAATATCCTTCAGTACCTCGCAGACCGCCCGGCGGCGATCATTCTGAAGCACAACAATCCCTGCGGCGCGGCCTGGAGCAAGGACGGCGTGGCCGCCGCCCTTGAAAAAGCCTTTTGGTGTGACCGTATCGCGGCTTTCGGCGGCGCGGTGGTCGTCAACCGTCCCTTCACCCGTGAGGCCGCGGAAATGGTGGCCGCCAATTATTTTGAGGTGGTGGCTGCCCCGGCTTTTGAAGAAGGCGCGGTGGAGATACTTAAAAGCCGCAAAAATCTGCGCATTATGGAACTGCCCGGCCTGGGCCGCCTTGAAGAACTGACCTCTTCGGCGTTTCTGGACATCAAAAGCCTGTCTGACGGCGGCATTGTGGTGCAGAAATCTTTTGTAAACCGCGTTCTTTCCGGCGCCGACTTCTTGCCCGCCACCGCCACCACCAAGGACGGCCTTTCCGTGGCGGCGCGCGCGCCAAGCCCGGCGGAACTGGATGACCTGCGGTTTGCCTGGGCCGTGGAGGCCGGTGTTACCTCCAACTCCGTCATTTTTGTGCGCGACGGGGCCACCGTGGCTATCGGCACGGGTGAACAGGACCGCGTGGGCTGTGTAGAGCTTGCCATACACAAGGCGCACACCAAGTATGCGGATACCCTTGCCTTCCGCGAACTTGGCCTGACCCTTTACGAACTGAAGCTCAAGGCCGCCGAAGACAGCGCCCTGGCGGAAAAACTGGCCGACATCGAGCGGCGCACACAGGAAACCCACGGCGGCCTCGCCGGAACGGCCCTGGTGTCCGACGGCTTTTTCCCCTTCCGCGACGGCGTGGATGTCGCCATCGCCCAGGGCGTTACGGCCATCGCCCAGCCCGGCGGGTCCATGCGCGACGCCGAAGTTATCATGGCCTGCAATGAGGCTGTGCCTCAGGTAGCCATGGTTTTTACGGGGCAGCGTTCTTTCAAGCATTAAGTCCGGCGGCCTCGGGCCGGGCCGCGTATTGGCGCGGCCTGGCCTTGCCGCCTGTATTTTTTCCGGCCGGCCTCGGCCTGCGTTGCCGGCTGGGCGTATCCGCGCTGTCGGGGCGGGGGCCTTCTTTCTCCGCTGCCGCCGGAGCAGTCTGTTTTCAGGGCAACGCGACGTTGCGGCTGCTGGGCAACGGCGCGGGCGGACGTCCGCCGCAGGGGGCAGGCAGTCACGCGACTGGCGCCCGCATGAGCGCCTTGCAGATGCTGCGCGGCCATATCCTCAGCGTTGAAATGTTCCAGCGTCCTGATTTCACCCGTCACCATGCGAAAAGCCATGAGCCATACCCGCCGCATTTCTGAAGGCCGCAACGCGCGGCCCGTCCCGGAGTCCATGCCCCGCCTTTGCGTTACCGCCCTTTCCGGCGGCGGCGGCAAAACATTGCTTTCTCTGGGGCTTTGCCGTGCATTCGTTCGGTCCGGCCTTGTTGTGCAGCCCTTCAAGAAGGGGCCGGACTATATCGATGCCGCCTGGCTGCGCCTGGCCGCCGGGCGACCCGCCGCCAATCTTGATCCATATTTTCTTGAGCCGCCGCGTCTGCGTGCTCTTTTTGTCCATGCCATGCAAAGCGCGGCCGCCCATCTCGTGGAAGAAGCCGGGGCAGGCAGAAACGCCGCTGCCGCAGGCGGGCGTCTGCTCGGCCTTGTTGAAGGCAACCGTGGTTTTTTTGACGGCATGGACGCACGCGGTTCGTGCTCCACCGCGGAGCTTTCCCGCGTGCTGTCATGCCCGGTGATCATCAGCGTTGACTGCACCAAGATGACCCGCACAGCGGCGGCGCTGGTGCGTGGCATGCTGCATTTTGAAACGGGGATACGCTTTGCGGGCGTGGTGCTCAATCAGGTGGGTTCCAGTCGGCATGAACGCATTCTCAGGCAGGCGCTGGAGGAACATACGGATGTTCCCGTACTCGGGGCCTTGCCGCGGCTTGCGGAAAACCCCCTGCCTGAACGCCACATGGGCATTGCCTCCTGCGGCGACAGTCTTTCGCCCCAGGCACAGCAGGTGCTGGACAGGCTGGCGGATTTTGTGAGCGCGCATGTGGACATGCCCCGCGTGTTTGAAGCCGCCGCAAACGTTCCCCCGCTGGAGGCCGAAGCCTTCTGGCCGGAACCTGCCGGTGCAGCGGGCGGCAATTGTGCCGTCATGTCCCCGGCAGGGACAGGGCCAGACGGTCATGCCGCCGCGCCCCTCCCCGAGGGCAGCGCTGTGGCCGCCTTCTGTCCCCCCGGCGCCCTGGGCGCGCGCCCGCGCATAGGCTATGTGCGTGATGCCGCCCTGTGGTTTTACTATGAGGAAAATCTGGAAGCCCTGCGCCGGGCCGGGGCAGATCTTGTGCAGCTTTCGCTTCTGGATGCGGAGCACAGGCCTGCCTCGGCAGGGGATGAGCCTGGGGCTTCTTTTGACCTGGCCTGCCGCGCGCCCTGGCCGCAGGTGGATGGCCTGTACCTGGGCGGGGGCTTTCCTGAAGACCATGCAGAGGCGTTAAGCTGCTCGCCGTTGCTGGGGCAACTTGCGGTGTGGGCGGAGCTGGGCATGCCCATATACGCCGAATGTGGCGGCTTTATGGTGCTCTCTCGCGGTATTGAGCGTCAGGAAACAGTGTGGCCCATGAGCGGCATTTTGCCCGTAACTGCTGTTTTTTGTCCGAAACCGCAGGGCCTTGGCTATGTGCGGGGCCGTATTACGGCTCCCAATCCTTTTTTTGCGCCCGGCACAGATCTGCGCGGGCACGAGTTTCATTATTCCCGTTGCCGGTGGGAAGATGCGGACGGCTGGAGTCGCAATTCCGGCCATGCGCACTGGGCCATGCAACTGGACAAGGGGCAGGGCATGGGGCCTCCGCCCGGTTCGCCGTTGCCCCAGAAGGCGGGCAAGGAGTGCGGCGCGCACACGCCGCTTCGGGTGGACGGTCTTGTTTTTCGTAACGTATGGGCTTCATACACCCATATTTTCGCCCCGGCCGCACCGGGATGGGCAGAAAATTTCGTGAACGCGGCCCGCAGCTTTGCCGCACGGAACCGGAGAGAATGCCATGAATAACGCTAAAGTCTCCATCATTATTCCCGTCTGGAATCTCTGGAACATGACGGCCGCCTGTCTGCGCTCCCTGGCCATGCACACACGGGAGGAGAATGTGGAAATAGTGGTGGTGGACAACGGCTCTACCGATGCCACCACCACGGAACTGGAAGCTTTGGGCCGCGCCTTGTGGGGTGCGGCCTTTTGCCCGGTGCGGCTGACCACCAATATGGGATTTGCCGGAGGGTGCAACGCGGGGGCTGCCGCCGCCACAGGTGACCTGCTGTTTTTTCTTAATAATGACACAACCGTGACCCCGGGCTGGCTGCCGCCCCTGCGCGAGGCCCTTGGTCGGCAGCGCATGGGCGTCGTTGGACCGCTTTTGCTTTATCCTAACGGAACCATACAGCATTGCGGCATTTTTTTTACGCCCTTTCTGCAAGTGGGCCACCTGTATGAGGGCTTTCCCGGCGGGCACCCTGTGCCGCGCAACAAAAGGCCTCTTCAGGCCATAACAGGCGCGGCCATGCTGCTGCGCAAAGATGTTTTTTGGGAATGCGGCGGCTTTTTTGAAGGCTTTCGCAATGGCTTTGAAGATCTGGACCTCTGTTTTGAGCTGCGCGGCAAAGGGTATGCCCTGGCAGTGGAAGGGCGCAGCGTCATTGTACACCATACCAGCCAGACCCCGGGCCGTTTTGACCATGATAACGCCAACGGAATGCTGTTCTGCCAACGGCAGGCACGGCGACTCAGGCCGGATCTGCACATCCTGGCTGCGCTTGACGGCTACGAGTTGCGGCTCGGCCCCAATCTCGGGCACTGGCTTGAATTGCCGGAAGCGGTGGAAGAAAAGCGCAACGTGGACTTTGACGCGCGATTCACCGCCAATGAAGAGGCCTGCCGGGCAGAGCTGGAGCGTGAACCTTTGTGGCGGGGCGGCTGGCACCGGTTAATGGATATGCTTGAGGCCCGCGGCGATATGACCGCTGCCCTGCTGAGCGCCACCCGCTGCGCCATGTTTTTGGGCGACGAGGTTTCGCGCGAAAAACTGCTGCATCTTACAGAGGCCGTGGAAGGGCCGGATTACGCGGCTTCGGTGCGGGCCGGTCTGACCGGCGCTGTGGGAGATGATCTGGCGAAATCGGCCAAGGCACGGGTACAGCGTGCCCGCCGTGCGGCATACGCCATGGGCGATGTCCTTCTGGCCGAAGTTTTTAATAAATGGCTCTTGCGCTACGGCCAGGCATAGGCCAGACACTTCCATGCGGTGCTCAAAAAATGCAAAGAAAGCTGTTTTACATCAGGGGCAGACAGTAAATCCAGAAGCCGGCCCTTTTTCTATGGCCGATCTGCTGTCATAGCCCTTCGTGCTATTGAGATCACTTCTTTTTTTCTTTTCCGGACCTGCGTCCCGCCTGTAATTCATAAAAAACTCCTCATCTATTTCAATAAGGTGTGTATTTTTTACATTGGCGTAAATGTTTTTGCACAGTATTTTTTTGTTTTAAAAGTATGTGGTTATCGTTGTTGATGGGTGCAGTATGCCCGAAATTATTGATAGGAGTTATTGACAGCGCCGCTGTATTTCAATATGATATAAGCTATATAAGTTTTTTGCTATAAATATATTGGATATGCGGTATGAACGTTGAAAGTCATTCTGTCACGTTTTTCCAAAACCCGGTTCCAGACGGCGCACGGGGCCTCCAATGAAAGCTGTTGATGGGTATTCTGCAGATACTTTTCAGATGCCCCCACGCGATGTGGCACTTGCCTGCGGAAGCCGGTTGGACTTCTTGCAGGGTCTGCCGCAGGCTCTTGCGGTGATGCGGGTAGACCTGGATATTATGGGCAGACCGCGCGATCTGATGATTGTTTATGGTAATGAAGCTCTTTTTACACTTTTCGGTGCTCCCCGTGAGTGGATGACGGGCGTTTCGCTTGTTCATTCCTGTATGAAACTGGACAGGAAATGGCTGGAAATATTCTGGAAGACTGCCTATCAGGGGCATGTGCAGGAAATGTCCGGATTCTGGCCGTCATTGGGCAGGCACCTTGCGGTAACCTGCCATCGGCCACAATACGGCTACTGTACCTGTCTTTTTCAGGATGTTACCGAGCGCGTGCATAAAGAAAATGATCTGGTAAAAAGCCGTAACCGGCTTGAAGCCCTGCTGCGCAGTACTGTTGATATGGTTTTTCAGATTGATCCGGTTACAGGGGGTATCACTAATCTCGACCAGGATATAGTGGCCTGTAGCGGCCTGCTCAAAGCCAGAAGAGTGCCGGAAACCCTTTTGCGGCAAGGTCTTTTGGCCCCAGGGCAGAGCGAGAAAATCAACAGTCTGATCAGCCTTGCCCTGCGCGCTGAAAATGACTGTACCTGCGAGGTGCGCGCACGGCTCAAGGCCGGTGCTCCCTATACCTGGCACAGCCTGACTGTTGTGGGGTACAGCGACCCGTGTTCCAAAGAACTTGGCATTATAGGCGTTCTTAAAGATGTGCATGCCAGCATCAAGGAAAGGGATGCCCTGGTGCGCCGGGCGGAAAAAGATCCTCTTTGCGGCATTTATAACAGGGCTGCCGGCGAAAACCTTGTTGCCGCAAGGTTGAGCGGAGCGGACGAAACCTGTCACAGCGCGGCCCTGCTTGTTTTTGATCTGGATAATTTCAAGGCAATTAATGACACGACCGGGCATGCGGCGGGTGATGCGGTGCTGAAGGCTTTTGCCGTTCTGCTGGGCCAGTGCTTTCGTAAAGATGATATTGTTTTTCGGTTTGGCGGCGATGAATTTGCCGTTTTTGTGCAGAATATGCCGCAGGAAAGAATCGTCCGGGTCAGTAAAACTATTACGGCAAGGCTGGAAGAGCCACTTGTTGACGGCGTGCGCGTGGGCGTGTGCATTGGGGTGGCCTACAGCCGGTCTGGCCGTCACAACTATGAAGAACTTTATAAAATGGCCGATAAGGCTTTGTACAATGCCAAAGAAGGCGGCAAGGGACAGACTGCGGTTCTTTGTTTGCATGGCAGCGGAGCCTGATGGGCTGTCTGGTGAGCTGGCCTGATGCACCGGGTAGCTTCCGGCGGTGCAAAGGCATACTGTTTTAAAAGCGCTTTGCCGCGCATCAAGGATTTGTGCGTCGTGGGTGTGTTCGTGAGAAAGAGTGTCGTTGAGCGCCATTGTGCTGCATTTCGTGGCATGCAGCGTAGGCAGCCACGGCCATAGCCGCATTGCGGTCAATTATCGCGGAATGCAGGACGTACAAAAAAGAGGGCTGTCAGTAGTGGGGCAGCCCTCACTTTTTTGTCGAAAGCCTTTCCCGGCACTCTGGAGGCACTTGCAAAAATACAGTGCCAGGACGCGCCGGAAGGGCTCGTCTGAAGTTGCGTTCAGCCTTCGGGCAAGTCCGGAGGTCATGAACAAACGCCCGCCCCAAAGTCTCGTGCGTTCTTGCACGGGCAGGGCGGGCGTTTGTACGTTTTGAGAATCTGTGCCTTCACAATCCAATCTGCTGAAGTGGGCTGACAGCGAAAATGCTTGTCTGCCCTGCGCGAGTTTTTATAAAAAATCGCGCTACGGAGTTGCCAAAGCGTACCCGGCTTGCCGGGCGCACTGGCTTCGACCCGCACAGCGAAAGAAGTTGCGGGCTATGACGACAAGGATGGCCCACTGCTGCACAGGCGCTTCACCGTGCAAAGCGCTAGAAGCGCCCGATGATCAAATCGTCCAGGGTTCTTTTGGGAACATGATGAACCTCTTGGGCATCGCGCCAATAGGCCGTGTTACCGTCCGCGGGCAGCGGAGCTACCGCACGTGTTTCTTTGGCTGCGCCCAGGCCGAGCACCAGTGCGGGCTTGAGGTCTGCCGGGGCCTGCAAGAGCGCGGGTACGGCCTGATGATCAAAAGATTTGATGATGCAGCAGCCCCAGTCACGGCTGGTGGCAGCCAGTTGAATGGTCTGCGCGGCAATGCCCACGTCATAGAACGTCAGCTCCGTGCCGCCCTGCGGCATGAAAATGGTGATAAAGCCTGTGGGCTGTTCGCCGGGGTGCGGTCCGCCCCAGTCTTTGAGCGCGCCTGCCCAGCGGGTAAGAGCGAAGAGCTTTTTGCAGGTATCGCCCTGGGCTACAAGGCTGAACCGCAGGTCCTGGGCATTTCTGGCCGAGGGCGCCAGTCTGGCGCAATCCACAAGCCATTCCAGATCGGTAACGGTCAGCGGCCGGTCTTCTACAAACCGGCGGCAGGTACGCGCTTTTTCAGCTAATTTTCTGAAATCCATGGGGTCCTCCTTGCTTGTCCTGGCAAATGCACAGGCGCGGTCCAGAATATTCTTTTTGAGAAGAGATGTTCCCAAATTTTTCAAGCCGTGCATTCCGGTGTCCGGCAGCGCAGGCGCAGCGCCTTTGTGGCGGAAGGCCGCCGCGCAGCCGTCAGGGCTGCGTTACTGCACGGGCTTTCTATACTGTTGCCAGCAGAAACCACAACTGGCCCCATTGTATGGCAGCGCCCAGAAAATCGCCGTTAACACCGCCCCGGTCACGGGCCAGAGCCGCCATGCGGCGGATGAGAACATACTGCCCACAGAGCGTCAACGGAACTTGCCACAAGGCCACCTGCCCCGCAAAAAACATCAGACATAACAACAACAGTGCTCCCAGCGCGTAGCCTCGCGCCAGAGCCGGACTGGCTCCGGCACAGGTGAGCCCGCCCAGTGACTGTGGTTCGCGCGGCTCGGCAGATGCGGCCAGCCAGAGTGCGCAGGCCCGGCCCCAGGCAGGGGCTGCCACCAGGCAGAGCCATTGCCCGGCATGTATATGCCAGCACAGTGCCAGCCACATGCCACCAAAGGCCAGCAAAAGGTGCAAGGCTCCAAAAGCGCCCAAGCGGCTGTCGCGCAGGATGCTCCAAAAGCGGTCGTCCCGCGCACCGCTGCCACAGGCATCGCCAAGATCCGCCAGGCCGTCCCAGTGCAGGCCCCGCGTGGCCCATACTTCAAGCCCCATCCATGACCAGGCCGCAAGGGCGGCGCACAGCACAAGGCTGGCCTGAGGGGACTGGCACAGCAGAAAATATAAAAAAAAGCAGGGCAGGGTCAGCGTGAGGCCAATGCACAATCCGGCCGGGCCGTAAAAAGGCAGGCATCGGCCAAGGTCGTGTCCTGTGCAGTCACGACGGGGAGGCACCAAGCGGGTTAAAAAGGCCAGGGCGTCATAACAACGGCCTGGCCAGGACAAGCGACATATGTGCGGGTGCAAGGCCAAAACCCTAGCGGGTCATGGGGTGATTGAAGGCCAGAGCATAAAGATGGTGGAAAAAGTCCACATATTCCACGTTGATACGCTCGGGAACCTTGATGCGTGCGGGCGCGAAGTTCAGTATGGAGGTAATGCCCGCGTCCATGAGGTGCTGGGCCGCCCGCTGCGCCCTTTCCGGCGGGGTGGTGATGATGCCGATCTCGATATTCAGGTCAGACACCATATCCTTGAGGTCGCGGGTGCAGTGCACTTCAAGGCCGTGGACAATTTCACCTATCTTGAAGGGGTCGCAGTCGAATATGGCCACGATGTTGAAGCCGCGGGCGCGGAATTCACCGTGGTTAAGGATGGCCTTGCCGAGGTTGCCGACACCGATCAGGGCCATACGCCATTCGCGGTCAACACCAAGAGAAGAGGTGATGGCGGCGATAAGAGATTTTACATGGTAGCCGACCCCGCGAATGCCAAACTCGCCAAAGTAGGCAAGGTCTTTGCGCACCTGCGAACCGTTGACCCCGCAAGCCTCAGCCAGGGGGTTGGAGGAGATGACCTCCACATTGTCGCGGGAGAAGTTCTCCAGCACCTGTACGTATGTGGCGAGGCGCTGGATGGTGGCGCGGGGAATGTGTTTGCTTTTGGGTTGGTTAGCCATAGAAGTACCTTTTGAAAGCCGCGAGCTTGTCAACGGGAAGATGTCGTCTCGTGAAATAAAGTGTCTATCAAAAACCAGCAAATGTGCAAGCCGGGCTGCTTTTGTCAATGGTTACTGCCAAGAGCATCTGAAATATACGTAATCCTATGCTCTGGCAATGTCACGCTCAACTTAGCGCTATTGGGTTGCATGCACAACCATTGACGATGGTTGCCCCCCAGTGTGATAGTAACAAGATAGCCAACATGCCGCATGAACTTTGTTTTGTATTTTTTTTGTTGTTATAAAAGCATGTTACAGCTTGTTCCTTTTGGGTTGTGGGCGTTTGCCGCAGGTTGGGGCAGCCAATACGCGCGCATGTTACAAAAAGAATTTTTCGTGATCAAAATGCTACTATAAAAGGGTACAAAGGTTAAGCCCCAAGCTCCAGAATATGTTCCGGGCAGCAAAAAAGGCTAATATTCTAAAAATGCATCGGTTTTTATACGGATTGGGCATGTGGGGTTCAGTTGGTCATGTTTTTGTCCGCACAGGTTCGTCTGTTTCGTCATTATTTTCTCAATGCTGTTCCAGGCTGGGCAGGTTGCGGGCAGTGCAGGTTTGCTGTCGCGCTAAATATCTTTTGTAAAAACATCTCGCACGTAAAAATATGTGCTGCTGCCCGCTGGCTGGGCCAGCGCCTGGCAATGGCTTTTGCCCTGCCCCGTGGGAGGAGTTTCAGGGCGGCTTTACCGGTCAATCATGCCACTATGCTTTTTAGCTGAAGGAACGCACAGCCGCGCCGGATTTTCAGCCGCCTGCAAACAGGCGCATAGGCGGGGAAATAGCGGACTGATGCACTGTCTGGCGGCATAGCAGGCGCTACCCGGTCTTTTCCGGTAAGGCCGTTCTTTGTTGGCGCCGTGTTTTGTGTATTGGCGAGTATCTTTTGATGCGGCGCTTCCTCCCCGGATGTTATTTTGTGGGATAAATGGAAGCGCTGGCTGGCGGATTTTACGACAGTGGAGAAAAGGCGGCGCAACGTCTGCACGCTGCTTTTGGGCGGGCCGCGAACAGGCTATGGAAACTCAGGGAGTATGAGCGGCTCGCGCAGCATTCATGTTTTATATTGCGCTGCGTTGTGTATATGGGGCGAAGGCAGAAGGTAAAAGCAATTGAAACGGGGAAAAAGCGGAAATAAAAAAGGAGGCCGAAGCCTCCTTTTTTGTGTCAAAACTTGTCCGGCCTTACGCGTAGGGGTTGGCGTACAGCAGAATGAAGCTGATAACCAGGGCGTAAATGGCCAGGGATTCGATAAAGGCAAAGGCCAAAATCATGGTACCGGTGATCTTGCCGCTCACGTCAGGGTTGCGGGCAACGCCTTCGCAGGCGCCCTTCAGGCCAAGGCCCATGCCGATACCGCAACCGAAGGCGGCAATGCCGATGCCAAGGGCGGCGGCCAGGCAGGTGTAGCCAAGGGCCGAGGCGTCAAGCTGGTTGGCAGCAAAAGCCATGGTGGCCATACCCAGAAGAGCCACGGTATTCAGGGCGATCATCAGAAGTTTACGCATGAGACACTCCTTGCACTGTTGTATTGTTGGGTCATTACGACCATTCCCCACGTATAGAGTGCCTGTTTTACGTCCGGCAGGAGACGCCGCCGGGTTGCCTCCGGCGGGGGAGGGCGGCAGGGCCGCCCGTGGCAAGGCTAGTGTTCGGGAGCCTCAAGAGCGCCTTTGATGTAGAACATGGTCAGCATGAAGAACACGAAAGCCTGCATGGTCTTACCCAGAAGGAACAGCGCGTAGATGGGCAGTGTTCCCAGAATGGGCGCCATGATAAAAAACAGCACCATAACGATTTCTTCGCCCCGGATGTTACCGAAAAGACGGAGTGAAAGCGAAACCGGGCGGGAAAGATGCGACACCACTTCAAGCGGGAACATCAGCGGGATAAGAAACTTGGAAGGCCCGGTAAAATGGTGGATGTAGTGCGTTTTCCAGCGAATAAGGCCCACCGCGTTGTAAAACACCAGCACAAAGAGGGCCATACAGACCGTGGTGTTGAGGTTGGCGGTAGGCGCGTCGAAGCCGGGCACAAGGCCCATGAGGTTCATGCCGAAAATGTAAATGAAAATGCCCGCCAGCAGGGGAACGAACTTACGCCCGTTCTCACCCATGGTGGAAACGATAAAGTTTTCGATGGTGTCTACCATGGCCTCAAAAAAGTTCTGCAAGCCGCCCGGCACCAGCGTCAGGCGTCTTCGCAGGACCCAGGCCACAGCAAACAGAATGGCCATGCAGACCCAGGAGTAGAATACATGTTTGAATTCCACCACCTGTCCACCGATGGTGATTTCGTCCATGCCCATAAATGTGGAGAGCAATACCGGATGCGGCAAACCACCTGCCATGAGCCATGCCTCCTGGTCGATACGCGCCTAGGCGCTGCGTTGATGTAAAGCCCTAAGGCCATTCCCCAAAAATTTTTCGCGCTGCCCGCGCCATGCTCAGCAGGCCTGCTGGCTGCGCTTGGCCAGGGCATGGCCCTGCCATATACCTTCAGCCGGGCTTTTGCCAAATGCATAAAGCCGTGCCGCCGGATTTTCATGCCGCGCACAGGCCCTGCTGGGGGCGGCTGCGGCTGACGGTGCGGGCGTTATGCAATAAATCTGTGTTGTTCCGTCGCTGGTTTGCGGCTTCTGCTACGGGGTGCGGCGCGCGGTTCGCCCGGCCAGAGCAAAGCTGACAAGGGCGCAGAGCCCGCCTGCCAGCATGCCGCCCACAAGCGCAAACACTGGAGCTTGATACATGATGAGGGATATATATAGGATGCCCCCCACCAAGACAAGCCTGCCAAGCCAACGAATTATCACAATGCGCAAAAAAGCCGTGCTGTAGTCGCCCAGGCCCCGGCGTAAAAAGAACCGTGCCAGGCCCCAGAATGTCCAGGCCATGATGGCCAGGCCCACTCCAAACCAGAAAATCCAGGGCAGCACCGTGAAGGTCAGCGCGCCTACAAGCAGAACGGCGACGGCGAGCAGGAGTTCGTTGCGCACCATGACGCGCACTGCGGGATGGTCAAGGCCACGCCGCCAAAGCCAGGCGTCAAGGCTGTGTATCATGCTCTTTTTGCCGGTCACGGCCATCCGTTTTGCCCTGCTCCCCGGGGGGAACGCTTGCGGCCTCGCTCTGCGGGATCAGCCCTTTGCGCAGAGCGTCCTGCCTGGCCATTTTTTTCAGCAGCGCCTTGGTGTCGCGGTAAACATTCAGAAAACCGGCGGCGATGCCGACAAGCAGAAAAATCAGTTTGCCCCAGGGGCCTGTGTGCAGCCAGTAGTCAATGCCATAGCCTATGGCAAATCCCACAGCCGGGCCGCTGACCAGGTGCAGACCGATGACCCCTGTGTTGGCCATGGCTTCAAGGCCGCTTTGCTGCTGCTTGAGAAAATCCTTGAACGACATGTCCCCTCCCGCGCTGTGGCCGCCCTTGCAGGCAACTGGATTTGCATTTGTTCTCGCGCGTTATAGGGAATAGACGTTATAAACCCCAACGCTGTGTAAATTATCACAGCCTTTGCGCCGCGTCAATGACTTTCGCGGAAATATGCATGGCACATGGCCTTACAGGCTTTGCCACAGGGTCAGGCATTCCACGTGCGGCGTATGCGGAAACAGGTCCACTGCGGCCATTTCCACCAGCCGGTAGGCGCCGCGAAGCCGGGCCGCGTCACGGGCCAGCGTGGCCGGATTGCATGATACATAAAGGATGGTATGGGCATTGAGCCGCAACAGCGCATTCAGGGCGCGGGGGGCAAGGCCTGCGCGCGGCGGGTCCACCAGCACGGCATCCCATGTTTCCGTGGGGTGCCAGTAGTTTTCGTGCGCGGGGGCAAGCCTGTCCAGCCGCTGGGCGGCGTCGCCAGCCACATAGGAGCAATGGGTAAACCCCATTGCAGCGGCGTTGGCCTGTGCCAGGGTAACAGCTTTTGCGTCCTGTTCCAGCCCGAACAGCCGGCCGCAGCGGTCTGCCATGAGCAGTCCCGGAGCACCCACGCCGCAGTAAAGGTCAAGCAGCGCCGGAGATTCCTGGCTGACATGCCGCTTGAACATGCCCATGGCTGTGTCTGCCAGCACCTGCGCCGCAGCGGTATTGACCTGAAAAAACGATGCGGCATCCAGCGCGAAGTGCCGCCCGCCAAGGGGTTGCCAGAAGCGGGCCGAGGCCGGATTGTGCGCGCCGGCTCTGTCCAGGCTCACGATGCGTTTCTGCCCCTGGGCCAGGGCGTCATCACTGGCGCGCTCTTCGTGAATGAATCCGGCCAGGGCGGGAGAAGCCTTGAGCAGTTTTTGCCCCATGGCCCGTACGGCTTCCTGTTCTTCAGGGCTGCCTGGGCTGGTGATGCAAAGCGCCCACCAGCCGGGAGTGCGCAGGTCGGCGGAAAGCCCGCGCCGCAAAACGAGGAAGCGCCAGAAGCCGTTGTTCTGAGCAGCTTCTATGGTCATAGCGGCCGCTGCGATGCTGTTTTCCGGTGCGCGGCGTGCCGGGCGCGTGCCGCGCCTGCCTTTGCCGTCCTGCCTGTCGTGATGCGCGGCGTCTTCCTGGGGCGATTGCCTGTAACGGGCCTGATCACGGGGGGTATGCGCCGCCAGGCCGCTTTGTGCCGCCAGATCGGCCGCCATGCGGACAATGTCGCGAGCTGCGGCGGGCAACAGGGCGCATTGGGGTACAGAAACCACGCCGCGTCCGTTCCGGCGGCGCAGTCCGAGTATCAGAGGATCGCCTTCCGCGCCGCCGCCGGCAAAGGCCAGCTCCATCTTGTTGCGGTACTGTTCAAGCGCGGGAGAAGGCAGAACTTTGGTAAACAGGCCTTCCACAAGTCCGGCGTCCAGACCGCCGATGCGGATCATGGCATCAAGGGCGATGCGTCGTTTCCACTGTAATTGTGTGTCGTACGGCATGGTCTGCAACGGGCATCCGCCGCAGTCGCCATGGTGGGTACAGACGGGCGGCACAGAGCGTGGGGCATCCTGCAGGACTTCCAGCATGTCGGCTTCACAAAAACTGGATTTGCGTCGGGTGATGCGCGCACGCACGGTCTGCCCGGGCAGGCCGCCGGTCACAAAAACAACAGTGCCTCGGTTGCGGGTGCGCCCGGAGGCCCGCCCGGCCGCCGGAGCGGAGCCGGATATGGAAATCGCATCGCCGTGGGCGCGGGCCAGGCCGCGCCCGTCATGGGTCAGGCTTTCTATCTGAAGGGTAATGGTATCGTTCATCGCGGCAAAACATAGCAGCGCAAGGGCAGGATGCCAAGGAAAACTAGCAGGAAAAACTGTGGGTTTGGCTGTATATGCTGCAAGAACGCGGCTGTGGGGCGATTTTTCGCTTGTGCCGCGACGGCCCTTGGGGTACAAGCGCCGTGCGGCTGCATGCCGCCGCCCTGGGGCGGTGGTGGCGCGTCCTTGCCGAAAAAATGCGGAAGGCGCTTGACATTTGCCGTGCAATAGGGCAAATATGCCTTTCTCTTTTTGGAGGTTGATATCATGTACGCGATTATCGAAACCGGCGGAAAACAGTACCGCGTTGAAGAAGGTTCCAAGATCGTTGTGGAAAAGCTCGCGGCGCAGGCCGGAAGCGAAATTTCCCTGGACAAGGTGCTGATGGTCGGCGGCGCTGAATGCAAAGTCGGCGCTCCCTATCTTGCCGGGGCCGCTGTTACAGCGGAAGTGGTGGATCACGGGCGCGGCCCGAAGATCAAGGTGTTCAAGCGCTGGCGCCGCAATGACTCGCGCAAGATGCGCGGTCATCGTCAGGATTTCACCACCATTCGCGTCAAGAGCATCAACGGCTAGAACCTTTTATGAGGTTCTGGCGGGCGTGAGGGCGAACGCCCGATGTCCGGACATGCAGGTTCCTTCGGGGCCGGTTTGTCCGGTTGAGCGAAAAATTTACTCGCCCAGCTGAGCTTTAGGGTTCAGCGCACCAGGGAGGCTATTATGGCTCAAAAGAAAGCAGGCGGCTCTTCGCGTAACGGCCGCGACAGTGTAGGCCAGAGGCGCGGCGTTAAACGTTTCGGCGGCCAGCGTGTTCTTGCCGGCAATATTCTGGTGCGCCAGTTGGGCACCACTGTGCACCCCGGCGTCAACGTGGGCATGGGCAGGGACTTTACCCTGTTTGCCACGATTGATGGCGTGGTGCGCTTTGAAAAGTATATCCGCAAGCGCCGCGTGCTTACGCGCGTGCATGTGGAGGCGGCCGCCAGCTAGCGCGGCCGCGTGGGATTTTATTGATAAGGGAAGGGGCCGCAAGGCTTCTTCCCTTTCGGTGTTTGTGTGCCGTAAATCTGTTGGCGCAGCATGCCGGTTGAAAAACAAGCCCGTAAGCATCGGGCAGAGGATATTGCATGAGATTTGTGGATGAAGCCAGAATTCAGGTGCGTGCCGGCAAAGGCGGGCATGGCTGCCTGTCTTTCCGGCGTGAAAAATTTGTGCCCCGCGGCGGCCCGGACGGCGGCAACGGGGGGGATGGCGGCTCGGTGTACCTCAAGGCGGATAACCGCCTGCTCTCGCTGTATGACTTTCGTCTCAAGCGCCTGTACGAGGCGCAGAACGGCCGCCCGGGCGAGGGCAGCCAGTGCGACGGACGCAAGGGCGAGAATCTGGTTCTGAACCTGCCCGTGGGAACGCTGGTGTACGCGGAAGGCCCCGAAGGCGAAGTGCTGGTGGCTGACCTGAGCGAGCCGGACGCGGAAGTGCTGGTAGCCAGCGGTGGCCGTGGCGGCAAGGGGAATGAACATTTCAAGTCTTCCACCATGCGTGCGCCGCGTTTTTCGCAACCCGGCGAACCCGGCGAGGAATTCAGCCTGCGGCTTGAGCTGAAAATTCTGGCGGACGCCGGTCTGATTGGCTTGCCCAACGCCGGAAAATCCACGTTCATTTCGCAGGTGTCGGCCGCGCGTCCCAAAATTGCCGCGTACCCCTTCACCACGCTCACCCCCAACCTGGGTGTGATGATTGACGAGTTCAATCCGGACAGGCGCATGGTCATTGCCGACATTCCAGGCCTGATCGAAGGGGCGCATGAAGGGCAGGGCCTTGGCCTGCGTTTTCTCAAGCATGTGGAGCGCACGCGTTTTCTCGTGCATATCCTCAGCATTGAGGATGTGGGTGATGAAGATCCCTGGGCGGGCTTCAGCCTGGTGAATGAAGAGCTGCGCCGGTTTGACGCGGAGCTTGGCGAGCGCAGGCAGATCGAGGTGGTGAACAAGATCGACCTTGTAAGCCCTGAAAGGCTGGAAGCCCTGAAAGAGCGGGCCAAAGCAGATGGCCGCGAAGTTTACTTCATTTCTGCCCGCGACGATCTGGGGCTTGAGCCTCTGGTGCAGGAGCTTTGGCAGGTTTGCGAGAGCACCGCACGCAACGAGCCGATTGTGCGCCTTGAAGGCCCCAGCGATGTGGACGAAGAGGAATTTCCCGAAATTGAAGTCATCTATACCCGCGAATAGCGGGATGTGGAGCGGATATGAGCAGGCAGCACCCCCATGGCACGGCGTCCGAAGCCGGACAGCCGGAGCAGTGCGGCAAGTGTCGTTCTGAAGAAGAATCGTTTGAAACCTGGCAGCAGGAGCGCACGCGCGTTCTGGCCCAGGCGCGGGTAATTGTGGTCAAGGTGGGCAGCGCCGTGCTGACGGACGCCAGCGGGCTGAGCAGCCCGGTGCTGGCGGGGCTTGCCGCACAGCTTGCCGCCTTGCGCGACCTGCCGCTTGCCAGTGATCCGGCGGGGCAGCCCCAGCAGGGCGCGCGCCGTCTGGTTCTGGTTTCTTCGGGCGCGGTGGCTGCCGGGCGTGCCGCCCTGACAAGCCGTGGCCGTGTGGTGGAAACCGCGGGTCTGGCTGCGCGTCAGGCCGCGGCGGCTGTGGGGCAGGGTCAGCTTATGCAGGCCTGGGACAAGGTTTTTCTGGCCCACGGCATGCCTACGGCACAGGTGCTGCTGACTCGTGACGACCTTCGTGCGCGCCAGCGTTTTCTCAATGCCCGCAATACCTTTGCCGAATTGCTGCACTGGGATGTATTGCCGATCGTCAATGAAAACGACACGGTATCCATCAGCGAGCTGAAGTTTGGCGACAATGACTGCCTGGCGAGCCTGCTTATAAATCTGGTGGAAGCCGATCTTTTTATCAATCTGACCTCTTCGTCGGGCGTGCTTGCGGCTGATCCGCAAAAACATCCCGATGCGCCCGTTATGGATCATATCGACGATGTGGCAACGCTGGATCTGGGGCAACTTTGCGGCGGCAAGACGCTGGTAGGCACAGGCGGCATGTATTCCAAGCTGCTGGCCGCGCGCCGTGCCGCGCAACTGGGCGTACCCACGCTGATTTTGCCCGGCCGTGAGCCATGGGTCATCAGCCGTGCTTTTGCCGCTGCCGGGATATGCTCCGCGCCTGAGGGGCATGGGCCGTTCACGCGCGGAACCTGGGTGCGGTCCGGGCGGCACGCCATCACGCGGCGCAAGTTCTGGCTGGCCTATCAGTCTGACCCTGCGGGCAGCGTGCATGTGGATGACGGCGCGGCCAAAGCCTTGCTGCACAAGGGCAGCAGCCTGCTGCCCGGCGGCGTGTGCGCGGTGGAAGGAACGTTTCAGCGCGGGGGGCTTGTGCGCGTGCTGCACAAGGGTGAAAGCATCGGAGTGGGACTTTCCAACTACAGTGCGCCGGAACTCAAGAAAATCATGGGGCTCAAGCGCCATGAGGTGGCGGCCATTCTTGGTGATGCCCATTACCCCGAAGTCATACACAGGGATAACCTGCTGGTGGATGCGGCTGTCTGATTTCGTGAGTCCTGGGGCGCGTCTTCTGCTGTTGCGGGCGCGTCCGTGCGTTGCCCGGTGCTTTTTCTTTGCGCCGTGCAACGCCGTATGCGATGGACCTTGTCTGAACGACAAGGTTGACAATGGACAGCAACTACTCTGCGGCTCGTTGTTGAAGAGCCACAGGCAGCACCAGGGCTATGGCAACGGAAGGTGGTCTGGAGTAGACGGACTTTGAAATGTGAAGCAGTTCAAAGTTGTCATTTTGCCGGATGTGCAATTTTCGGCAGAATCTACGCCGTGTGACGGCGCTCCGCACTTTCGTACAGCGTTAGCGGATTTAAATTTTTTCAAATTTAAAATACTCTAAAAAGGTCCCGGCGGGACCTTTTTTATGGTCCGCGTTTAGCCGTGCTGCGGGGCAGGGCGCAGGGGAATGAGCGTGCCAAGGTCTATGCCCGTTACATCCACAAGGGCGCGGTACGGGTATATTTCCACCCCGCAGGCCAGCGCGGCGTAAAAAAGGCGCGCGTATTCCGGATCGATAAAGTCCGCAGGGGCAAAACAACTGCCGTCCGGGCGCTGCACAAGGTACAGCATGGCGGCCCGTTCGCCCTGGGCCACAATGTCCATCAGCTCGCGCAAATGTTTTTGCCCGCGTTCGCTGGCCGCGTCAGGAAAGCAGGCGGCATCGTCTTCCATCATGGTGACGTTTTTGCACTCCACCCACAGGGGCGGCAGGCCGGGGCCTGTGAGCAGTCCGTCCAGGCGGCTCTGCCCGCGTTTGGCCTCGCGGACAAGGCTGGCGTAGCCTTGCGCAAAATCGAGGCGCCCGGCATGAAAGGCGGCCTCAAGCATGCGATTGGGTATATTGGTGTTTACGCCCACCCAAAAGCCGGGGCTGGCACATGGGCCGGCGTCAGCAGGGGCGTCAGGGGTGGCGGGCGTTGCCGTCTGGGGCAGCCATACGCATTCCTGCGTATATTTGAGCTTGCGGGCAGGGTTGGCCGCCGGGGAGGCAAGAACGGGACGGCCCGGCCGGGTGAGGCCCAGCATGCTGCCGGAATTGTTGCTGTGCACCCACAGCTCCTGGCCGTTGACGCGCAGTTCTACACTGAAGCGTTTGCGCCGCTGCACAAAGCTGCCGATCACGCAGCCCTGCGGCATGGGCAGCAGGGGAGGCCGTGTCGCAGTACGGGGTGTCTGCCTGGGCATGTTTGCAGCGGGCAGGGCCTCGGTATCGGCAGGGGCCGCTGGCGCTGCGTGGCTTGCTTGCAGGCCGCAGGTTTTTTTTTGCTGCGCCTGTTGGGCCTGCGGTGGTTGCTGTGGAGGGCGCATCCGGCCACAGGCCTGCGGCTGGGGGCTGCCGGATTTTGTGGCCGCTGCGCCGTTCTGTTTTGTACGCATTTACACCCCGTGGCGAAGCTGATAAAATTGACGGCTGTAATTTCGCCGCATGCGCCGCATTGCGTCCCCCTTCGTGAAGGAGCCTCTCATGCAGATTTCAGATCGTTTGAGCAGCATCAAACCCTCTCTGACCCTCAGTGTCAACAGTCGCGCCCTGGAACTCAAGGCGCAGGGCGTTGCCGTAATCAGCCTGGCCGTGGGCGAACCGGATTTTCCCACGCCGCCCCACGTTTGTGAGGCTGCCAAGGCCGCCATTGATGCAAATTTTTGCCGCTATACCGCCGTACCCGGCATTCCGGAGTTGCGCAAGGCCGCCGGAGCGTATTTTGACCGCGCCTATGGCGTGCCCGTGCCGCAGGAATCCATTGTTATCGGGGCCGGGGGCAAGCATTGCCTCTACAATTTTTTGCAGGCTACTGTTAATCCGGGTGATGAGGTGCTTATTCCCGCACCGTACTGGTTGAGCTACCCTGATATGGTCATGCTGGCCGGGGGCGTGCCGGTCACCGTGCATGCCGGACCGGAGCAGGGTTTCAAGGTGACGCCCGGCATGCTGGATGCCGCATCTACGGACAAAACCCGCCTGCTCATTCTCAACTCGCCCAGTAATCCCACAGGGGCGGTGTATACCGAGGCGGAGTTTACGGCCATTATGGACTGGGCCTTGGCGCGCGGCATTTTTGTGCTGTCTGACGAGATTTATGACCAGCTTGTTTTCGCCCCGGCCAAGATGACCAGCGCCATCGGCTGGTTTGCCCGCTATCCCGAGCAGGTGGCCGTGCTCAACGGGCTTTCAAAAAGCTATGCCATGACAGGCTGGCGTGTGGGTTTTCTTGCCGCGCACCCCACGCTGATAAAAAAGATATCGTCCATGCAGGGGCATAGCACGTCCAGCATCTGCTCCATTGCGCAAAAGGCGGCTCTGGCGGCCCTGACCGGCCCCACAGACTGCATCGACACCATGCGCGAAGCCTTTATGCGCCGTCGCGATCTGGGAATGAAGATCGTAGGCTCCTGGCCGTGGGCTGTGTGTCCCAAACCTGACGGGGCCTTTTATCTTTTTGTGGACGTGCGCAAGTGCTATGGCGGCACGGTGAACAATTCCACCGAGCTGTGTACCCGCCTGCTGGACAAGGCGCATGTGGCGCTTGTGCCAGGCGCGGCCTTTGGCGACGACAACTGCATCCGCTTTTCTTACGCTGTGGCAGACGATGTGCTGTCACACGCGCTGGAAAGTGCCGGAGCAGAGATGGCCCGCCTGGCCGAAGAGGCGGACAGATAGGACGGATTTGTTGTTGCGCCAGGAAGCTTCGACGGCTACTGCGCCTGACGGGCTGCTGATGGCCTGGAAAGGCGTACAAAGGGGATTTGCATGACGCCCGGCAAGCGGCTTCGGCCGCGGATTTGAAAGAATTATAATTTTTTTTGCAAGAAGTTGTTGACAAACAGGCGTATTTTAGTCATTGTGCTTTTCGCCGTGGGGCTGTAGCTCAGTTGGGAGAGCGCTTGAATGGCATTCAAGAGGCCGTCAGTTCAATTCTGTCCAGCTCCACCAGATAGATAATTAAAACCCCCGATCATCACAAAGATGGTCGGGGGTTTTTGCTCGTTTATTAAGCTAAAAAATTAAATTTTTCGTTATCGTAGGTCTGCTCAGGTCGAATATTTTTCAACAAAAAATGTGCCTTATCAATAGCACTGTTTCTTTGTTCCTCTGATAGTCCATCTTGACACCCTTGCTGTAACACTATTTCTTGAGGGAAGCCCAGCTCAATCGCAATGCATGCCCACATGAATGCGTTTTCAGGAGCTTGCGACCTAAATTTCTTTCCCAAGGTTGAGCAAATCTTGTCTAGCTGTTTTGGTATTTTTTCTAGTGCACGGACTTGTCGTAGTTCTAAAGAATCAATCGCAGCAGTATTTTCAAAATCTTTTATGTCCAAAATACTTTTCGCCGGAGGCTCTTGGTTTCCATGCGAATCGCAAAATATAGCGGTCACTTCGGCGGGTTCGCCTTCTAAGCTGCTTAAAATTCCTCCGTATTGTCCCCAATGAATTACCCGTTTCCCCTTCGGCGGAAGATAGGGAATGCCTGTGATTAAAGGCCCCTTCGTAATCTCCAGTCCTTTCCTATTGTCATTCGGGGTGATTCCCCATGCGTTATATAATAGATTGCTGGATTTTTTAAATTTTATATTGTAAGCTGGAGCAGATCCGATATTTTCGATTACAATTTGAAGAGCGTTTGGAGTGTCAGGACGTGTTTGTGCATAAACAGAAATGTATGGCTTCCATTGTGCTTCAAGCGTTTTTTTTGTCACTTTAGCCATTAACCATGTTGCCCAAGCCATCACGCAAGTTGCAACGGTCATTAATAGATTTACAATATTTACCCACTCAGACATGCTCACTCCTCGACAATTTTAGCTAGTAGCGCTTGCAAATTCATATTCGCATGGCACCTGAGAGTTATTCCTCGTAGCACAACCGCAAATCAAATCCTGGGTATGTCTCTACTAAAGAATCTATTAACTTATTTACTAAATTAACAACATCTGGAATGGTGCCAGAATCAGTATTGGAGTTGATACCCGGAATTCTGTGAAATCGGTGCAATGGATTCAAGCAAACGGTGAAATTACTGTCGCGAACCGCACACCAATGACCATGAACATAAGAGGATGTCATGTTGTAGTATTGATCATAAATATCTTTACACTCTGAATCTTCAGCCATTTTACGCAAATTTGTTGTCGCCCAATTCCCAATGTTAATTTCTTGAAATTCTTCCCAGTAGTCCTCATTACACAATAGCTCCAATTTTTCGCGTGAAATAAAATCGGGCTGTTCCATCCCATCTCTTAACTTTAACAACATGAGCTTTGCTTGTCCGCATCCATAAGATCTATATGCCTTATAAAGTTCTAAATCATTTTTTATTGTTAAGTATTTGTGTGTTATCAGCAGTTCTGTAAGTGTCCTTATGGCAATTCGCCCCAATGATGCCAATTCAGCAGGCATAGCGGCAATTTCTTTAGCAAGAGATATGCCGTAAAAGACTATCCCGAATAAAGCATCACTTTGTGGATTTACATCTGTATTTGTGATCGTTGAAAAAAAATGCTCTTGTAACGTCATGTAAATTTTGTCTACCTCTTTTTCATCAATGTACCGTTGTTTTATTGTTTCAGGATCAAAAAATGTGCATTGAGTATTTTCAAAACAGAACTTCCAAAAATGTTTAGCCCACGCGTCGTCTATGTATTTGGCACTAGCCACTGAGAGTGTAAGTTCGAGGCTCCTTATTGATGGCCTGATTTTTGTCAAATCTGCTTGTTCAGGATATGAGCAAAGCTCATTGATCTTTCCTGTCATATTCTCAGAAAAAAATAATTTACCACAAATTGATACTAGAATTACTCGCAGCCATCTGCAGTGCGTGGCATTTTCAGATTGATGATCAAAACTGTTAAGCACCGCGTTGCTTAACGTTTGCTCCCAATTATCTATTTTTTCAGAGCAGCCAAGGTGATTACGCCACCTTTCTATCCCCGGTAGATCGTCAAAAACACACAATGATGAAAGTATCTCTTTTGCATTAGGGACACTAATAAGTTGACTTAAAAATGAAGCAAATACATCATCGCTTATACTCGCGAGATATGTAAGGGTTGCATCGGGGGGCGCAGCCTCTGCTGTTTTATTTTTCATAAAATCTTCACGGAGGATAATCATTGCTTTGCGCACAGAATTAAACACACCTTGTGGGCTTAAGTATTCAAAAAGTAATACAGCCCAAATCATTTCTGGAAGACGCTCGTTTGCCCAAGAGCTGAATTTAATAGGGGCGGGCATGTTAAGGAGGGGGGGTATTAGTTTTTTGCCTTGCTGCTTATGGTCGGTTAAGTTGCTGGTCAGAGACTTCCGGTTATTTTTTTTCTTTCTGCTCTTTTTCTTGCCCATCTCTCATAACTCCAAGCAGTATTAAATAATCAATAAATAATTTAGTGTATAGTAATACCTTTTATTTGTGGACGCAATGACTCCAAGATTTTTGGCTAGTGTTACAGCAAGGGTGTCAAGATGGACTATCAGAGGAACAAAGAAACAGTGCTATTGATAAGGCACATTTTTTGTTGAAAAATATTCGACCTGAGCAGACCTACGATAACGAAAAATTTAATTTTTTAGCTTAATAAACGAGCAAAAACCCCCGACCATCTTTGTGATGATCGGGGGTTTTAATTATCTATCTGGTGGAGCTGGACAGAATTGAACTGACGGCCTCTTGAATGCCATTCAAGCGCGCATGCGCCGTCAAATTGCGTTCAGGGCTGCACGGGCGCTACATCTGTTTGAACTACGTGCACACCAAGTTTCGGCGAAGGGTGTTGCCAGTAAAAATCCTCTCAGGCTTCTTCGTGCGGCTCCTTTCCCAGCGCGTGTTCTTTCCTCAACCATATTCTCCTGTTCCGTCAACTCTGCTTCATCTTGGTGATAAGCTGCGTCAGCCGTTCGGCCTGTTGGGCAAGGTTGGTAACCGCCTGGTTGGCTTCGGCCATTGCCTGCGCCGTCTGGCCGGACATGGCATTTACATGCACTATGGACTGGTTGATCTCTTCACTGGCGGCAGACTGTTCTTCGCTGGCCGTGGCGATGGCGCTGACCTGATCTGCGGTGGTCTCCACATTTTTTACGATCTGGCGCAGGGCATCGCCGGACTGCCCAGCGTACGTGGTGGCGGTATCCACTGCCTTAAGGGCGGAATCCATAGATTTGACGCTCTGTGCTGTACTGCTCTGGATGGCGGCAATGGCATTGCCCACATCATTGGTTGAAGCCACGGTTTTTTCCGCCAGTTTGCGGACCTCGTCTGCCACTACGGCGAAGCCCCGTCCGGCGTCTCCGGCCCGCGCGGCTTCAATGGCGGCATTGAGGGCCAGCAGGTTGGTCTGGTCGGCAATATCCGAGATGACGTTCATGATATGGGTAATGGCCTGCGCGTGCGTATCAAGGCGGCTCATATCGTCCTTAAGGGTCAGTGACACCGTGTGTACTTCATCAATGCTTGCAAGTGCGCTCTGCACTATTTGGGCGCCGTTTTCCGCATTGGCTCTTGTTTCCGCAGAGACGGCGGCGGCTGAGGAGGCGTTGCGGGCCACCTCCCGTACGGTGGCGTTCATTTCGTTCATGGCGGTGGCCGCTTCGGACAATCTCTGGGCAGACTCGCCCGCGCTGCGGTCGGCCTGTTCTATTTCGGCAGACAACTGGCTCGCCGCAGAAGAAACGGCAGACGCAACAAGTTCCAGTTGCTGTGCTATTTCAAGCAGTACGGCGGCTTTTTCCTGCGCGTCGCGGCTGGCTTCGTCTGCCTGGCGCATGGCCTCTGTGGCTTTTTCCGCCTGCTCGCGCGCGCTTTTTGATTCGGATTCGGCGTTGCTGATGAACTTCTTGCTGGCCGCGACCATTGTATTCAGCGCATTTCGCAATGTGCCGATCTCGTTTGCGGACGAGGCGTCAATGGTGCTGTCAAAATCGCCGTCCGCCACCTTCTGGGCAAAATCCGTTGTGAGCAGAAGGGGCGCGATGACGTTTTTTCTGGAATAAACAATGGACACCAGGCAAATGCCTGCGGCAACGGCCAGGCTGGCAAAGACGATAATTTCATACAGGTCGTTTCTCGCGGCAACGGCCTTGACCTCTTGCCGCGTGCGGCTTTCAAGGGCAGCCACAAAAGCATCCATCTTGTCCATAATCGGCTTGGCAAGGGACTCATATTCCTTGCCGTAGACAAGGTTTATGGCGCGCTCCCGGTTTGGTGTACCCTTGACGGTATACTGGCCGCCGGCATCCTTATAAAGCCCTTTGACCAGGCTCATGGCCTCCACTTCAAGCGGAACCAGATTGTTTGAAAGATTGTTGGCGGCGGTAATATAGGCCATTTCTTCGGCAGTTACCTTATACTTGGCGAGCAGTTCAAGCAGGTTGTGTTTTTCGTTGGGAAAAATATCCCTGTTGCTGAAACGGGGAATTTTTCCCGCCCGCTCATCAAGAACGGCATTATAGGCATCTTCATATTTTTTATCGCCGGTAACAGCATACATCTGCACGTTTCTTGTCAGATCTACGGAGCTTTGACGCAGTTCGTCACCCAGGGCGACGACAATTGCCTTGGTTTCCATCACCGTTTCTAAACGCTGGTTTGATCGTGCATAAAGAAATAGTGTGCCGCAAACAAAGGCAATAGCGGCGATAGTGGCCAAATTTATACAAGATGTAGCATTTTTTATGGTCATAACGCGCGCTCCGAATCTGGTTACGCCTGTTGGTTGGAAAAGCTGCCAGAAATAATATTTGGTTTCCTACATATGAAAACGGATATTAGCGTATTTTGATTAGAGTAAACAGAAAAAATGAAGCAAAATTTTTACGCCCGCCGATCTGCCGCACGTTGTTTTAACTATCTGTTAAAGCATATAAAAAATGTGTTTTTGCGGGATAAAAAGTTCCGTCGCGTTTTTGCTGTGGCGAATTGTTTTTTATGCTTGTGGTTCAGGGGGGTAGCCAATGCGCACCGTGCCGCCTGTTGTTGCGGCAAAGGGGAGCGACTGAGTACCCGCTTGCGCAGGGAGCAGGCGCACGGGCCGATATGGACGCATACACGCCGGTTTGATTTGTGGGATTTTTACGATAGATTAACGCCGCTGCCTGCCCGTCTGCTGACCGAGCCGCCGGAACGGCCAGTATCACCGCCTGCCATTATGATTTCTGTATTCCGCCGGTACGGTGGAACAAGGCTGATCCTGCCGCATTTCTTGCCATGCCAATCCTTTCTGCGTTTGCCTGTCGCTGAAAAGCGGCCGTTGCGGATGACCTTTCTGTAAAACTGGTCCGGTGCCTGTTCAGAAACAAAAAAATGGCTGGCCGCGTCCGTTGCATTTTGCAAGATGCGGGTGTATGCAGCCCCCGTTATTTTGCCCGCCATAAGGGCATGTGATTGTTATAAGGACTAACTATGACCACCATAAAAACTCCGGAGGGAAGGCGCCTCTGGGTTCCTGTTTTTACGCTTGCCCTGGCTGCCTTTATTTTTGTCACCACCGAGATACTGCCCATCGGCCTGCTGCCGGAAATTGCCGCGGACCTTGGCGAAACTGAAGCCTTCACCGGGCTTCTTGTGGCGGTATATGCCTGGGTTGTAGCCTTGCTGTCCCTGCCTCTGACCGCCCTCACTGCCCGGTTTGAGCGGCGCAAGCTGCTGCTCTGCCTGTTTGGCGTGTTCATTGCGGGCCATGTGCTTTCGGCTTTTGCGTTCAACTTTACCACCCTCATGATTGCGCGCATATGCGTGGCAAACGCCCACGCCGTATTCTGGTCAATCGCAAGCCCCATCGTGGTGCGCGTAACGCCGCCCGCGCTTAAGGCCAAGGGGCTTGCCATCATTATTGTGGGCGGCTCGCTGGCAACGGTGCTTGGGGTTCCGTTCAGCACGGTCATCGGCCAGCATTTTGGCTGGAGGGCCGCATTTTTGATCATCGGGGCCATGGCCTTCTGCATTGCGCTGATTTTGTGGCGGCTGCTGCCGACGCTTGAATCCAAGGACACGGGGTCGTTCAAAAGCGTTCCCGCCCTGTTTCGCAACAAGGAGCTTTCACTGCTCTATTTGCAGACCATGCTGGCTGTGACGGGGCATTTTGTGGCGTATACCTATCTTGCGCCCCTGCTCATTCAGGTGGGCGGCTTTACGGAAGGGGCTGTGCCTCTGTTTTTGCTGATTATGGGCCTGTCGGGCATTGCGGGCAGCATGTTTGCCACGCGCCTGGCGGGCAGTGGGGCAAAACTGGTCTTTACTGTGCCGCCTGTGGCAATTTTTCTTTGCCTGCTGGCGCTGAATGTTTCCATTGACCGCATTCTGCTTATCGTGCCGCTGTGCATTGTGTGGGGTGGCAGCATGGCGGTGCTGGGCCTGCTGTTTCAGAGCAGGATACTTGAAATCGCCGCTCATTCCGCAGATATCGCCACATCAATCTATTCGGGCATTTTCAACGTGGGCATCGGCGGCGGCGCGTTTATCGGCAGTATGGTGTTCAACAAGCTTGGGCTGGGCATGACGGGGTACGCGGGTGCGGCGTTCTTTTTCGCGACCATTCTGGTCAGCCTGTACGCTGCGCGGATCGGGCGCAGCGAAGGCCCTGCCGCTGGCTGAGGGCTTGCGCGCCGCGCAGGCAGCCTGCCGCTCAAGCGTGCCGGGCATGGCAAAGCCTGCGGGTTTGCGAGCCATGTACGGCATGACGCGCTGTGCTGCCGCAGTTGCCCCTGCCCACATTGCACCAACCGAAAAAGGAAGGCCTGTGATGAATATTATCCTGCACCGCGTGTATGAGCATAACCCGCCCGACGCCGACGTGCGCATTCTGGTTGACCGCATCTGGCCGCGAGGCATCGCAAAGGCCGCTGCCACCTGGAATGTGTGGTTGAAGGATATTGCCCCGTCCAGCGGGTTGCGCAAATGGTTTGCCCACGACAGGGAAAAGTGGAGCGAATTTCAGCGGCGCTATGCTGCGGAACTTGACGCTTCCGGAGCACCGCTTGCCAAGCTCCGGGAGATTCTTGCGGCTCACGACACGGTTGTGTTTCTGTATGCCGCGAAAGATCAGGACTGCAATAATGCCGTGGCCCTGAAAAACTATCTGGAATCCCTGCGGTAGCGGCACGTTGCACCGATTTATGGCTGATCACGTTGCGGTTTTCGGCCTGGTTTCGCATGGCGGCCCGCTTTTTGCCTTATGCGGATGTTTGGCTGTTCCACTCTCCCGACCTGCCCTGTTTCCCCGGCAGGGGGCATCAGGCATGTCGTTATCCTGCCGGTTCGGCATGCGCCCGGGCTGCCTTGCCGGGCATTGGCGGCGCGTCTTCTGTTATACTTTCCGCTTTCCTCGAAACATGCTTTCGGATATTTGCTTGCTGTAATGCCGTTTTTGCTGTTTTTGCAAACATGACTCCAGCACGGAGCTGCACATTTGGGTCTGTGTTTTTGCTCCCTGCCGTCCCGCAAGCATGCGTGGGCGGCCCTGTTTGAACCGATTTTTCGGTGGAGGCGTATGGATACGCAAAAAATATCTCCTGCCAGTGTGGTAAAGTCTCTGGGCCTTGTATTTGGTGATATCGGCACAAGCCCCATATACACTCTGGCAGTCATTTTTATGATGACGGAAAGAACCGAGGCCAACTTTATCGGCATTCTTTCGCTGATCGTCTGGACGCTGATTTTACTTGTCACTGTGGAATATGCCTGGCTGGCCATGAGCCTGAGCAAAGCCGGAGAAGGCGGCACCATTGTGCTGCTTTCCATCCTGCGGCCCATGTTGCAGTCCGGAAAAAAAATAGGTGTGGCCTCGGTGCTGGCCTTTATCGGGGTTTCACTGCTTGTGGGTGACGGCGTCATTACCCCGGCCATCACCATACTTTCGGCTGTAGAGGGGCTGGTGCTGCTGCCCGGCCTTGAGGACGTCTCGCAAGGCACGCTTGTTGTGCTGGCCCTGCTTGTGGCCGTCTTTCTTTTTTCCATTCAGAAAAACGGCAGCAGCAGGCTTTCCGCCTTTTTTGGCCCGGTCATGGCCGTATGGTTCGGTGTGCTGGCCTGTTCCGGCCTGGCTGCCATCGGCCAGTTTCCGGCGGTGCTGAAGGCCGTTAATCCCTGGTATGGCATTGATTTCATGATGCGTAACGGTCTGGCAGGTTTTTTTGTGCTGTCAGAGGTCATCCTGTGCGCCACGGGCGGCGAGGCCCTGTATGCCGATATGGGGCATATGGGCCGCAAGCCCATCCTGGCGGCATGGGGCATTGTCCTCACCGCGCTTTTGCTGTGTTATATGGGGCAGACGGCCTTTCTCATCCATAACCCGGGCGCGAACAACGTGCTGTTCGAGATGGTCCGCAGTCAGGCCCGGTGGCTGTACGCTCCCTTTCTGGTGCTGAGCCTGCTGGCGACCATCATTGCGTCCCAGTCACTCATAAGCGGCATATTTTCCATTATGTACCAGAGCATGGCCACGCATATCATGCCCCTTTTCAAGGTGGACTACACCTCAAAAGAAATGCACTCGCAGATCTACATAGGCTCTGTAAACTGGGCGCTCTTTCTTGCCGTGGTGCTGGTCATAGTGGGCTTCAGGGAATCGCACAGGCTCGCCGCCGCCTACGGCCTGGCCGTTACCGGAACCATGACCATTACGGGCATTCTTATGACCTGGATATTCCACCTGAAAAACCGCCCCTGGCTGTGCGCCACTGCTGCGGCCATCAGCGTGCTGGACGTGGTGTATCTGGTGGCGAACTTTTACAAGCTGCCGCACGGGGGCTACTGGTCGCTGGTCATTGCCATGATACCCTTGGGGATCATCCTTATTTACACGCAGGGGCAGAAGGCAGTGTATCAGCGCATGCAGCCCATGCCCCGCGATGTCTTCATGGAAAAATTTACAAAACAGAGAAGGCAGGGGCATACCATCAAGGGAACGGCCATCTTTTTCCTGCGCAGTCTGGACAGCATATCGCCGTATATCTGCAAGACCATGTTTGATAACGGCATCATTTACGAACGCAATGTGATGCTGAGCATTGTGCGCACATACGAGCCGCAGGGCCTGGAATGCCACTTTGAAGATACGCAGATTGCCGGGATTCAGGTGTTTACCGTCACAGCAGGGTATATGGAGCATATAGATATTGACGGTCTGCTGGAAAAAACGGGTATAAAGCCGCGAGCCATATTTTATGGCGTTGAGGATATATTCACCCGTTCCATTGTCTGGAAGGTCTATGCGGTCATCAAAAAGCTGGCTCCGCCATTTGTGCAGTTTTATAAGCTGCCGCTGCATTCCGTGCACGGTGTGATAAGCCGTATTTCGCTTTAGGGAGGCACTCAAAAGCATCCTTTGCCGCTCCGGCGACACCAGGTATCCGTGCAGCCTGGGGCTGCCTGAAAAAGGCCGGGAAAATCCCGGCCTTTTTTCTGCTGCACTTGACGGCAATCGAAGGCGGAAGCGTTGTTCCGCTGTGTCTGCGATGCGGAGCGCCGCTCTGCTAGGACGGGCTGTGCTGTTCCCGGCTTTGGGGGGAGGGCGCTTCCACAGGGGTGTTTTCCGGGGCGGGGCGTTCCGCGGGCTGCTCTGAGGGTTGCGCCGCAGTTTGTTCTGTGGGCATGCCGGAGGCGTCCGCCGGAAGAGTGCCGGTGATTTCTGCCGGGGCTGTGGGCGCGGGGGTGGTTTCGTTCTGCGCTGCCGGGGTGTGATTTTGTTCGTCCTGGGCGCGCTGCCCAAGCATCATCTGTGTCAGCAGGGTGATGATGAAAACAATTGTGGACATGATAATGATAACGGCCATTTTTTTCTTGTCTTGCATGAAAACCTCGCCTCGATTTTTTGCATACTTCTGCTGATTGTTGTCCGAAAAAGCGGCTGTGTAAAGCGCACTGCCGGAAACATGCACGCAGGCCATGCAACCGGTACGCCTGACAGCACGCCTGCTGTTGCGTGCCCGGGACTATTGGGATACGTTGCGGATATGGTCAGGTATGTGAAAATGCGCCCGGCCATTGTACAGGCCGGGTGCCTGAAAAGGAGAAACATATGAGCGTGAAGAACGAAGAAAATATGGATACCTTGAAAGAAGAAGTGCAGGCCCTGCGCAAGCAGATTGAAAGCCTTGCCAAGGTCGCGGAAAAAAAGGCCTCGCACCATGCGGCCTTTCTGAGTGCCAACCTGGAAGACGAAGTTGAAAAATACCAGAAGCTCGCGGCGGAAAAACTGCAAAAAGCTCTGGCCGCTGGTGGAGACGGCGTTGAAAACGTCAGCGAGCGCATACGTCAGAATCCTCTGGGCAGCCTGCTGCTGGCCTTTGGGGCGGGATATGTGCTTTCCGTCCTCTTTCGGCACGGGAAGTAGTACCTGGCGTGAACGGCCTTACTGAAATATTAATCCGCTTCTTTGACCTCTTGGAGGCCGAGGGCCGGCAGTTGCAGCGCAACGCGCTGCGTACGGTGCGCATGGCTGTGCTGCTGGTTCTTGGCCTGATTTTTGGGGCCGCGGCTGTGGCCTTTCTGGTCGCGGCCCTGTATCAGGCATTGATTGTCATCCTGCATCCGGCCTGGGTCATGTGCATTCTGGCCCTGGTATGTGCGGGCATTGCCGGGGGGGCGTTATGTCTGTCTCGTCCACGCAAGAAAACACCACACAAGAAAGTATCACAGTAGATGAGGCCAAGCGCCGCCTGCGTGAAGCTGCCTCCGGATTTGATCCGTACTCCCTGGTGCGCAGGCGTCCCCTGACCTGTACCGGAAGCGCCTTTTTGCTCGGCCTGGGCTGGCATTGGGCGCAGCCCGGACGCATGACATCGGGCGTGATGGCCTTTGCGTTGCAGAGTATGAGCAAAGTGGTGGCCGGAAGCCTGGCTGCGCGCCTCAAAGGCGCTTTTTCAGAAGCATCCGCTACCGGTGAAGCCGGCGGCGGTACGCCCGGAACTGCCGGGCCGGACTCCGCCGCCCCTGTGTCGCCGTCCAGTGAGGATGCCGCCGCGCCGCAAGTATAGGCTGCTGCGCTTCTGAAATGCCCGATATGGCGGTTGAGGCTCCGCGACCGCCTGGCCCGGATGGGGGCTGCCTTTATGCGCGCTGTGGGTGCTGAAACGAAGACCGTAAAAAATTAAAAGGCTCTGTTCGCAATGTTCAGTGCGTTCAAAGCGGCTTTTGGCGTGAGCGTGTGAGGCGTTGAAAAATGCCGCCTTTTTTAGTTTGTCGGGCGTGATGAAAAAACGTTATGCGCCCATGTTTGTTGTGGAAAGGCCATATGGACGAAAAAAAGATTTTTGAATTTCTGACTGACGGCTACGCCATTGCCGCTGTAGTAACGGCCATACTGTTCTATTTCACCATCCGGGGGCAGAAGCGCAGCGCCAATATTGTCATGCATCTGGCGCGCGTTTGCGCTGCCTGCGCCCTTGTGATGGCCATAAGTCTTTGTGCGCGGGAACTGGTGGACAAGTTCGGGGCAACATTTATCAACCCGCGCTACATCAATATTTTCCAGCATGTGTCCATTGTTCTTATTCTCATCCGTGAATCCTTTCTGGGAATTGACCGCTTTTGCGATCATCTTGCCAGAACCAGCGGCGACGCCACTTCGGCGCGCATTGTGTCACGCCTGCTCAAGGCGTCCATCTGCCTGTGCGCCATACTGTTTTTCGGTGAATATCTGGGCATAAGCTTTGCCGGACTGCTGACGTTCGGCGGTATAGGCGGCATTGCCATCGGCCTGGCGGGCAAGAATATTCTGGGGAACTTTTTTTCAGGGCTGATGCTGTATTTCGACCGCCCCTTCAATATCGGCGACTGGATAAAATCGCCTGACCGCAATATTGAGGGCACGGTGATGGAGATCGGCTGGCGCATGTCCAAGATCATGACATTCGAGCATTACCCCGTATATGTGCCCAATGATGTTTTTTCATCCATTTGTATAGAGAATGTGGGCCGCATAGCCAACTATCGTATCAAGCTGCAGATAGGCCTGCGCTATGAGGATGCGGACAAGATCCAGGCTGTTACCGATGCGCTGAAAAAAATGCTCCACGATGAACCGCGCATTGATAAAAACCAGGAAGTTCTTGTCGTTTTTAACGAATTTGCCTCTTCATCCCTGAATATCCTGATCTACTGCTACGCAAAAACGACCAACTGGGCGCAGTTTATGCAAACACAGCACGATGTGTATCTCGGCATCGTCTCGGTGGTGCACGGCCTTGGTGCGGACTTTGCCTTTCCCACGCAAACGCTTTATCTCGAAAAAGACGACGCCCCGGGCGCATAACCGACGCCGGGGGGGCGGCAGTATTGCAACGGCTGCACGTCCTGCCAAATCCGGGCCGGGTCTTTACTTTTGCAGGATGAGGCAATATTATTTGCTTCATCGTATCAATTTATAATTATTGGTAATTATATGAAGACGGGATTATACCCTGCCGCCAGAAACAAGCGCGGCAGGAACTGGGCGGCTGATGCGCTTTTTGTGGTGCTGGCCGCCCTTTATGCCATGGCCGTTGCCCAGGGGATCGTCTCGCTTTCCGGTCATGGCGCCGAGCTCGACAGCGATCTGTCGTGCTACGCTTTTGCTATGGCAGGGGAGCACCTGCCGGATAATTTTCACGGAGACCCTTTGCTGCATGAGGTGACTCCGGCCAACTCGCTCTGGAATCTTCAGCAGTTTGCCGCAGAATTGCTGACGCCGGGCGACCAGTATGCCGTGGGGCTGCTGTGGGCAGGGGCGCTTATCATTTTTGTTTATCTGGTGAGCATGTATCTGCTGGGGCGGTGGTTGTACGGCAGCCCCGGCCCGGCGCTCATGCTGGCTCTGCTCATGAGCGTTACAGTATGGGTGGGCTGGGGAACTTTCTGGGGCGTGACCCATTCCGACCCGGTGCCGCGCACATTTTTTGCGGCCCTGTGGCCTTTTATGCTTATGGGGGCGGTGGCCGCCATGCGCCATGCCTTCTGGCGTCCCGTTGCCATGCTGGCAGCGGGGCTGGGCATGTGGGTGCACGGCCTGGGAGCGCTTAATACCGGCGCCATGTTTTTTATGGCCTTCTTTTTTTGCAGGCCGGCGGGCTGGAGCTGGGCAAAGCATCTGGGTAACCTGACCCTGTGCCTGATATTTTTCTTTGTGCCGGTGCTGACGTTTTTGTGGCCTTCTCTCGGGCAGAAACAGGCATTCAGCCCGGCAGACATCGAAATGTTCCATGAGCTGTTTTCGCAGCGCTGGGCCAAGGATTACGGCCGGTTCGCCGAACGGCTGGCCTTGTTTTTAAGCTGGAGCAAACCCAACTTCTGGATTCTGCTGGCCGGCTTCGGCAGCTGGCTTGTGGTCCGGCGCAACGGCAGCCCCCGGCTTCGGCAACTGGCGGCCATGTGTCCGGCCTTTGTGCTGGCCCTTGCCCTGGTATCCACATTCTCATGGCTTGAGTCTCTTCTGGCGCCGCCTATGGGGCGTTTGCCCATGGCGCATGAGTTTGTGCGCGGGCTGCGCTACCTTATTCCCCTGGCATGGATCATGTTGGCCGGGGTGTTGGCCTTGTTCTGGCCGCGCATGGCAGCCTGGCTGCGCGTGGGCCTTTGTGCTCTGGCGGTGCTGCTTATGCTGCTTTGCAACGGCGACCGGCAAAATGTGGCCGCACTCTACAGCATAGCCGGGCATACGGGGCTTCCCATGCCCTATATGAGCCGGGCGGAAGGATTTTCTGTCCGTGCCGGCAGCCACCGTGAAGCCCTGCTGGCCCTCAAGGAAAAAACGGTTCCCGGCGATACCGTTTTCAGCAATTCCGGTGACCTGGGCGTAAGGTATATGGCGCAACGCGGACTTTTTCTTACGTTCAAAGACGGCTATCACCCGTACTACAATAAAAATTCCGAGCAGGCCCGGGAGTGGCTTGCCAATGAGAAGCTGCGCCTGCAAAGCCCCACCGGCTATGTGGATGTGTGGTTGCAGTCCGGCCTGCCGTGGCTGTTCTGTGACCGGCCGCAAGACCGTGCCATGCTGGAAAAATACGGAAACGTGGTGTGGGAAAATTCCGGCTGGCTTATTGTCCGCCGTCATGAGGGCGGCATGCCTGCCGGGGGGGATTCCGCCTCTGCTGTTTCGGGCGAAAAAAACGCCCCGACGGAAGGACTCCTGCAAGAGGGCCATGCTCCGGACCAGACCCCGGACCAGACCCCGGGCCAGACCCCGGGCCAGGCTCCGGACCAGACGCCCGGCGTTGCAGTGCCTGCGCCGTAGAATCCGCATAAGGCCGACGGCACGGCTGTTTTCAGCATACGGCACAAATGCCGGGGGTTGGGGCATGCGCGGATACCAGCCATGCCGGGTGTTTCGCCCGGAGGTCATGCCGGATGCCCTGCCGTGCCGGGGCATGCCATGTCCGGGCGCTTGCCTGGAGCGGCCCGATTGAGCATAATCAGCGGGTTGAAACCTTCAGCTCCATGTGGAGGACTCCCATGCAGCCCGAACTTCTGCTTTTTGATATCGGCAATACTTCCATCAAAATCGGACTGGCGCACGAGCGGCAGGTGGTCACTTCCTACACGCTGCGCACCGATGCGGGGCAGACGGCGGATGATCTGGGGCTGAAGCTCGCAACCCTGCTTGGGCATGCGGGCGTTACGCCGCAGAGCCTGCGGGCCTGTGTGGCTTCTTCGGTGGTTCCGGGCTTTGATCCGCTGCTGCGTGAGGCCGTGGCCCGCTATGTGGACTGCCCCCTGTATCGCGTTGGCGCTGATTTGTCCGTGCCGCTTGAAAACCGCTATGAGCGCCCGGCCGAGGTCGGGGCCGACAGGCTGGTGGGGGCCTACGCGGCCCGCCGTTTGTATCCGGAATTTCCGGGCCTGCTGGTGGTTGATTTCGGCACGGCGGTGACCATTGACTGTGTTAACGGTGACGCCTACATGGGCGGCCTGATTTTTCCCGGCCCGCGTACCGCATTAAGCGCCCTTTCACGCGAGGCGGCAAAGCTGCCCAGGGTTAACCTGGACGTGCGGGCCGATGAGCCGACCCCGGGGCGCAGTACGGCCACCAGCATACAGCACGGGCTGGTTTTCGGTTTTGCCTGTATGGTTGAAGGGCTTGCGCAGCGCCTCAAGCGTCAGTTGCCCGGGCCTGTCAGGGTGTTGGGAACCGGAGGTTTTGCGGCGTCCATCGCCAGGGTAAGCCCGGTTTTTGACCATGTGCTGCCCGCCTTGCTGCTTGAGGGTTTACGCCGCCTGTACTATGAAGAACGCACGGAGTTCTGATATGCTGCTGGTGAGCACGGCCCGTTGCTTCCGGTTTTGTCCGTAGGCCTGAAGGCCGCAACGGGCGTTGGAAAAATTTTGAAATGCCTATTCTCAACGGTACAATGCGCTGATTCGCAGATGCGTCATATCGATTGATTGAAAACAAGCCCAAGAGGGCAAAGGAGCCACACATGAGCAGCATTGCCTCGGTATTTGGCCGTGAAATTCTGGATTCGCGCGGTAATCCCACCGTCGAGGTGGAAGTGACCCTGGAATCCGGGCTCAGAGCACGGGCCGCTGTGCCTTCCGGGGCGTCCACCGGCAGCCGCGAAGCTCTGGAAATGCGTGACGGCGACAAAGCACGGTACTGCGGCAAGGGCGTCACCAAAGCCGTGGACCATGTGAACAGCGAGATCGCCGATGCCCTGCTCGGCATGGATTCACTGCGTCAGGTGCAGATAGACAATACCCTTATCGACCTGGACGGCACGGATAACAAATCCCGGCTTGGGGCCAACGCCATGCTTGGTGTGTCTATGGCCTGCGCCAGGGTGGCGGCGTCCTTTCTGGGCCTGCCCCTGTACAAGTACCTCGGCGGCATCAACGCCAAGGTGCTGCCCGCGCCCATGATGAACATCATCAACGGCGGGGCGCATGCTCCCAACAATCTGGATATCCAGGAATTCATGATCATGCCCGTGGGGGCCATGACCTTTCGTGATTCGCTGCGTATGGGTACAGAAATCTTCCATATGCTGCAGGCCATTCTTAAAAAAGACGGTCACGTCACCAGCGTGGGCGACGAGGGCGGCTTTGCCCCCAACCTCAAGAATCACGATGAGGCCTTCACTTACATCATCAAGGCTATCGAAGAGGCCGGCTATAATCCCGGCACCGAGGTGGCGCTGGCTATTGATGCCGCGTCCAGCGAATTCTACAAGGACGGCAAATACGTTCTTGCCGGAGAAGGCAAAACCTTCAACAGTGCCGAACTGAGCGAGTGGATGGCTGAATTCACCCGCAAGTACCCCCTTATCTCCATTGAAGACGGCATGGCCGAAAGCGATTGGGACGGCTGGGGCATGCTGACCGCCAGCCTGGGCGATCATGTGCAGCTTGTGGGCGACGACGTTTTTGTGACCAATCCCTCCATTCTGGCCGAGGGCATTGCCGAGGGCGTGGCAAACTCCATCCTCATCAAGCTCAACCAGATCGGCACAGTCACAGAAACGCTGGATACCATTGAAATGGCTAAAGAAGCTGCCTATACTACCGTTATTTCGCATCGTTCCGGCGAAACGGAAGACAGCTTCATTGCGGATCTGGCCGTGGGCGTCAATTCCGGGCAGATCAAAACCGGCTCTCTGTGCCGTTCCGAGCGCATGTCCAAGTACAACCAGTTGCTGCGCATTGAAGAAGAACTGGGCGACGATGCCGAATTCTTCGGTCCCATGCTGGCGGAATACTATTCGCTGGGTACAGAAGAATAAGGCAGGTTCTACCCGAAATGCCTGTTCGCGCTGCGTCCGTTCACGCCTCGCCGCAGGGCGGTGTGATGCCGCCAAAGGCCGCATTTACCTGGGCCGGGCTACCCGGCAGCGCTTTCAGACAGGTTTCGGAACTGACCGGATAATACAGTCAAAACCCGCGTCCGCCATCGGCAGACGCGGGTTTTGCCGTAATGGTGGCACGTCGCGGGATGCTGTTCCGGTAGTGAAAAATGAGGCATGCGCCCTTGAGCTTGAAGCCGGGGCAGTCTATACTGCTAACATCGCATGACTATACGTTGTTGCCCCCCCTGCGGACCAAGAAAAAATACATGGAGCAAGCCATGATAATAATTGACGGCAAAAAGACCGCGCAGGACATCCGCGCGGAACTGGCTACAGAGGTGACGGCAGCCACGGCCGAAGGGCGCCGCGCCCCCGGTCTGGCGGTAATTCTGGTTGGCGAGGATCCGGCCTCGCAGGTCTATGTGCGCAACAAGGAAAAAGCCTGCGCCGAGGTGGGAATTACCTCCTTTGCCTATCACCTGCCGGCTGAAACCGGGCAGCAGGAATTGCTGGACCTGATTGCGGAATGCAACGTGCGTCCTGATGTGGACGGCATTTTGCTGCAGTTGCCTCTGCCCCGCGGGCTGGACGCTCAGGCCTGCCTGCTGGCTATTGATCCGGCCAAGGACGTGGATGGTTTTCATCCCGAAAACGTGGGGCGTCTTTCACTGGGGCTGCCGGGCTTTGTTTCCTGCACGCCTGCCGGTGTTATGGAGCTGCTGCGCCGCTACAATCTGCCTACCAGAGGCAAAAAGGCCGTGGTAGTAGGGCGATCGGACATCGTGGGCAAACCCCTTGCCCTGCTGTTGACCCGCTCCGGCGAGTTTGGCGATGCCACTGTTACCATCTGCCATTCGCGCACCCCCGACCTGGCGGAAGAATGCCGTAAGGCCGACTTTTTATTCCTTGCCGTGGGCAGGCCCCGTCTTATTACCGGCGACATGGTTCGCCAGGGTGCAGTGGTCATTGACGTGGGCATCAACCGCAGCGACGACGGCCTGTGCGGCGATGCGGACTATGAAAGCGTCAGTAAAAAGGCTGCGGCCATCACACCCGTACCCGGCGGCGTGGGACCAATGACCATTGCCATGCTGCTTGTGAACACGGTGCAGTCGTGGCGGCAACGCACGGCCTGATACATCTTCTGACATTTTTGCCCTGCTCCCTCCGGCGGGAGGGGGCAGGAACCTCGACCCGCCATAAGGCCTGCAAGGAGCACGCATGGATTTCAAGACCGCAGTGAGAATCTGCCTGTTGCAAAAATATTGCGACTTCAGGGGTCGCGCCCGGCGGGCGGAATTCTGGTGGTTTGTGCTCTTTGGGGGTATCGTCAACATTGGGCTTGGTATGATGACCAATGCCGCCCCCCAGGAGGGGGTCCTGGCTGCCCGCGTGGTCACGGCGGTGCTCCTGCTGCCGCACTTTGCCGTCACCGCCCGGCGCTTGCACGACGCCAACCTTTCCGGCTGGATGCAGGTGGTTCCCGTGAGTCTGGCCCTGCTCGGCGGCGCTGCGGTACACCTTGACTTCGGCACATCCGCGTATATGTGCATCATGCTGGCCGGGCTGAGCGGCCTGTGGCTTATTATTTTGTATGCCCGGCCGGGAACTGCCGGCGCCAACCGTTTTGGGCCGGATCCGCTGGAAAGCGGAACGCCGGTTCAGGAGAAGGGCCGGGAACAGGGGCAGAAGATGCCCCCCAGCAAGTCCTCCGGCACTTCCGGCGCTGCTTCTGACGGCGCGCCTGTTACCGGCGGCGGGGCCGACAGCCCCGATGCGGCCTGGGCCAGGCTGGCCTCAAACCCTGCCCGTGAGCAGGGGGGCGAAAAGAAACCGGCCGCCATGCGGCCGGGGCAGCGGGCCGTACCTGACAAGAGAGACTAACCTGTGTTGTAACACCCGCCGATCCGCGCCGTGAACCGCTTTGCGGCATCGCTTGCCAGACCTGCGGCTATAGCGTATGGCCCGGAAATCCTATGCCATACTGTGAGGGCAACTATGTACCGTAATGCAAAAAACGTCGGTTATTATATGATCGGCCAGGGCAGCCTGAGCCAGCTCGGCGATCTTATGGCTCCGCGCCGCAAGGCTGTGTCCGGCCCTGCGGTCTTCTTTCTGGATCATTTTTTCCAGGGCAAGGACCTGGCAGAAAAACTGCCTGTGGAAAGCGGCGACATGGTGCTTTATGTCGACACCACCGGAGAGCCTACCACTGACAGCGTGGACGGCTATACCGCCCAGGTGAAAACCTTTCTGGACGGCGCGGAACCCTGCGCCCTTGTGGCCCTTGGCGGCGGCTGTGTGCTTGATACCTGCAAGTGCGTGGGCAACCTGCTCACCAACCCCGGCAAGGCCGAGGACTATCAGGGTTGGGAGCTTGTAAAAAATCCCGCACCCTACAAGATCGCCATCCCCACCCTGTCAGGAACCGGGTCTGAAACCTCGCGTACCGGCATTATCTGCAACGAGGAAAAAAACATCAAACTGGGCATGAACAGCGACTTTACCATGTTCGACCAGGTGTTGATGGACCCCGACCTCACGGCCAGCGTACCCCGCAACCAGTATTTCTACACCGGCATTGACACCTACATGCACTGCTTTGAGAGCATCACCGGCTCTTACCGTAACGTGGTTGTCGATTCTCTGGCTGAAAAGGCCATTGATCTCTGCAAGCAGATTTTTCTTTCGCAGGACATGATGAGCGAAGAAAACCGCGAAAAGATGATGATCGCTTCCTACCTCGGCGGCATGGCCGCAGGATTTGTGGGCGTAGTGCATCCCATTTCCGCCGGGCTGAGCATGGTGCTGCATATGCGCCACGGCATCGCCAACTGCTATTCACTGTCTGTGCAGGAAGATATCTATCCCGAACAGTACAAGGAATTCATGCTCATGATGGAGCGCCAGGGCATTGATCTGCCCAAGGGCATTTGCCAGGGGCTTACCGATGCGCAGTACGATGCGCTCTACGGGGCCAGCATTGTGCATGAAAAGCCGCTTTCCAACCGTCTTGGCCCGGATTTCAAAAAAATCCTCACCAAGGAAAACGTCATCGGGCGTTTCAAGAACATGTAGGCGCGGACAGCGCCGGACCATCTAAGGATATACAGTCTGTCGGCGGCGTGGGCGATGCTCCGCCGCCGTCAGGCTCTTTCGGGGCATCTGCCGTGAAGCGGCCCGGGCATGAGGCCATGTTGGCGGAGTATCTGCCTGTGGCAGCCCGTGTTTCACGGGTATGCCGGGGCAACGAGGCATCAGGCTTTTCCGGCTGTGGGAATGCCCGCAAGCCGGTGCCGGGCATGCGCAACGCGGCACAGCGATGTTCGCAGGATTGGCGCGTCCGGGCCTTGCCCGCTGTGACGCGGCAACTTCAAGCGCAAACTGCTTTATGAGGAGTCTCATGGATATCAAGGTCAATTTCAGCGGACGTGCCATCAGGTACACCGAAGAAGAAATAGCCGTGGTTGTCGAGGCCATGCGCAATGCCGATCCCCTTACCCAGGGGCATCACATGCGCCGGTTTGAGAGCAGGTTCGCAGAGTATCAGGGCGTGCCGCAGGGGACCTGCTTCACCACCATGAACGGCTGCTCCGCCCTGGAGCTTTCAGCGCAGCTCTGCCTGTTTAACGAAGGCGACGAGGTGGTCATTCCCTCTCACACCTTCACGGCTTCGGCTTATCCCTACATCAAGAAGGGGGCCAGGCTTGTCTGGGCCGATGTGGACCTGCACAGCCGCGTGGTCACCGCCGAAAGCATTGAAAAAGTGCTTACCCCGCGTACCAGGGCCGTGGTGGTCGTGCATCTTTACGGCTATGTGGCCGATATGCCCGCCATTACCGCCCTGTGCAAAGAGCGTGGCCTTATCCTCATCGAGGACGCCGCCCAGGCCATCGGGGCCGAGGTGGACGGCATCAAGGCCGGAGCCTTCGGGGATATGGGGATCTTTTCGTTCCATTCGCACAAAAATCTGACCACCCTGGGCGAAGGCGGCATGCTGTATGTGCGCGATCCCAAGCTGGCGGGCATGGTTCCCACCCTGCGCCACAACGGGCATTGTGCCTTTGACTTTGAGCGCCCCGATTATTGGAAACCCGCCATGGGCAATGTGGACATGCCCTTTATCGACGGGCGCATGGTGCCGCCCAACAATTACTGCCTGGGCGAAGTGGAATGCGCCCTCGGCACCAAGCTGCTGGAACGCATTGATGAAATCAACGAGCAGAAGCGCAGCCGCGCCCTGGCCTTCATTGATGCCCTGGCGGACTTTCCCGAGCTGGAATTCCACCGGGTCGACAGCACCCGCCACAACTATCACCTGCTTGCGGCCCGCATGACGACGGGCGTGGAAGCACGGGACAACTTCATGCGCGCCATGTTCAATGAAAAGGGCGTCAAATGCGTGGTGCAGTACATTCCGCTGGACAGGTACGATTATTACCGCCGCCTGGGCATGGGCGAGGCCCGCTGCCCCAATGCGGACCTGTTTTTTGACACCATGATTTCTTTCCCCTTCCAGCACTGGCTGACCGGGGAAGAGTTCGACTACATGCTGGCTTCCACCCGCGAGGTGCTGGCAAGCCTGCGCTAAGGCGGCGTATCTGCCGTCCGGTCGCGTCAGAAATAACGGCGTGGGCCGGGAATGGTACTCAAGGGTACTGGCCCGGCCTGCGCCGCTGTATTTGCCGGTCGGCGGCCTTTTGAACGGGGACGCAAGGTCAGCGCCGCACGGCGCCGCCGCTGGCGGGCGCTTTTGCCAGACGCCGCGCCCCCGCGCATGACAAATCCGGAAATATCGTGAAAGAACGCTGCATTGTCATACCGGCCATCAAGAAAAATGCCGTCATCCCTGATCAGCTTGTCAAAAAGCTGGCCGGGGTGACGCTTGTGCAGCGGGCCATCAATACGGCGCGGGGCGTTCTGCCCGGCGAAGATATCGTGGTGCTTACCGACAGCCAGGAGATATCCCTCATCTGCGAACGCGCGGGCGTGGGGTTTCGCCGCAACAAGGACATGCGCTTCACCACGCTGGATATCGTGAGCGAAATGCGCGTGCTGCTGGAAGAACTGGCGGCGCAGTATGAGCATTGCATCATCCTGCGCGCTTCCTGCCCGCTCTTGACCTGGGTGGATGTGGAAGATGCCTGGAAAAGATACCGCGAGGCGGACGCCGACAGCCTTGTGACCGTGAAAAGCGTGCGCCAGCGCATCTGGAACATGCAGGGCGACGGCCTTGAAGACCTGCTGGACGATGATACGGACCACAGGGGCGAAAAAACCCTTGTGGTTGAAAGCCGTGCGCTCATCATGCTGCGCCTGTCACGCCTGCTGGACCGGAACCGCGACCAGGGGCGCGGGCGCATCATTCCCTATTTTCTCAACGACAGGGCCATTGAAATACAGGGCTATCAGGACTGGTGGATATGCGAGCGCCTGCTTGAGCGGCGGCATGTGGTCTTTGTGGTGGCGGGCTGGCCCGCCATCGGCATGGGGCATGTGTTCCGGGCGCTCATGCTGGCGCACGAGATTACAAGCCATCGGGTAAGTTTTGTCTGCACCCGTGAAAGTGAGCTGGCCGTAGAAAGTATTGCCCGCAAGGACTACCGTATTGTCCGTCAGGGGCAGGAAGACCTGGCAGACACCGTGCTGGCCCTGGGGCCTGATCTGGTGGTCAATGATATCCTCAACACCACCACGGCCTACATGAAGCGTCTTGCCGCTGCCGGTGTGCGCTGCGTGAATTTTGAAGACGAAGGGCCGGGTGCTTCGCTGGCGCGCCTTGTAGTCAACGCCCTGTACGAGGGCGAAAGCACCGGGCGCCTGTGCAGCGGGCCGGATTTTTTCTGCCTGCGTGACGAATTTGCCAATGCGGCCCGCAATCCCTTCCGGCCCGAAGTCAAAACCGTGCTCATCACCTTTGGCGGCACAGACCAGCACGACTGCTCGCGCCGGGTGCTGGACATCATTGAGCCGATCTGCCGCGCCTACGACATTGCCATTCGCCTTGTGGCCGGGCCGGGCTACGCCCACAAGGATGCTATGGAGGCGCACCTGAAAAAGCTGGATAATCCGCTGGTGACCTTTACCTGGGCCACCAATGTCATGAGCCGCATGATGGAAGGCGCGGACCTGGCCATCTGTTCCGCCGGGCGCACGGTTTACGAACTGGCCCATATGCGCGTGCCTGCCCTTGTGCTGGCAACGCACGAGCGCGAAGCACGCCATACCTTTGCCCGGCCGCGCCACGGGTTTGCCTTTGTGGGCATTATGGACCGCGTGGGCGACGGCAGAATCCGTAACACCTTTCTGGCAATGCTGAAAAATCCGCGCCGTCAGCGTTTCTGGCAGCGGCAGGACAGTATGGACTTTACGGTCAACAAGAATCGTGTGGTGCGGCGTATGCTGGGCCTGCTCAGTGAGCGGCCCTAGGCAGTGTCCGGAGTAGATCAGTAGTAAAATGCTGTGTGGGAAAAGGTCCTTTAGGGCGTGAGTGTTTGAAATATTTTGTGGGGAAGGGATGCTTTTGTAAAAGGGGCCTTTCCCACGCCCCTACCTCGTAAAGATTTTCTTTCAGGTTGTTCAGTGGGGCCGATCGGGAGGCAGAAGCCGTGCCTTTTGGGCAGAACACTGTCGCAAAGGTACTCTGCTCCAGGTGCAGGGCGCCATGCCGTTGAGAAATCTCCATTATCGCCGGATACGGCGGAGGAAAAGCATGACCAGCAAAGGCAAGGTTATAGCCATAGTACAGGCCCGGTTGGGTTCCAGCCGCCTGCCGCTGAAATCCCTGCTCTGTCTGCGTGACCTGCCGGTGATCGACTGGGTGGCGCGTCGCCTTGCCGCGGCAAGCCGTCTGGACGGCATTATGGTGGCCGTGCCTGATACCCCGCTGGATGTGGTGCTGCTGGAGCACCTGCGCCGCCGGGGCATACCCTGCATGGCCGGACCGGAAGACGATGTGCTGGCCCGTTTCTGTCAGGCGGCGAAACTGGCGGATGCCGGGCTTGTGGTGCGCGTATGCGCAGACAATCCCCTTATCTGGGGCGGCGCCGTCGACAGACTGGTGGACTTTTACCGTGCGGGCCAATGGGATTACGCCTATAATCATATTCCGCGCAACAACCTCTGGCCGGACGGGCTTGGGGCAGAAGTGCTTTCGCGCGAACTGCTTGAGAATCTGGACCATACGGCGGTGGAGCCTTCGCAACGTGAGCATTGCCTCAATTATATATGGGACAATGCCGAAAAATTCCGCATCGGTACATTTGACCCCGAAGAGGAATGGCTGTGCCGCCCGGATCTGCGACTGGATATGGACAGGCCTGACGATTTCCGCCGTCTGGCAGTGCGGCCCATCAGCCCTGACATGGACGCCAGAGCCATTGTGGATATTTTTGGCTAGAGCAAGCTACTTTGAAATTGCGCTGACCACTGCGTGAGCAGACGTTCGCTACGGCGACGTAAGCGCAATGCATCCGCGCGGGTAAACGCCGCAGTAAGCGTGCCTTAAACTTTGAGAATATATATTTTCAAAAGTAGTCTGCCCTAAATAATCCTTTTGTCCCCGAACTGCGTCAAAGTGGGTTTCTGTCCAAAGAAGAATGCCGTCAGCGTATTCTCTTTTGGACAGAAACCCACTTTTTTGCTCTTGGAGCAAAACTGGTTGCCTGGCAGTAAAGCTCTTCTAAAAACCCTCTTCCAGCGGCGGATGCACCAGCCACTGGCCGTCGGGAACTGTGGCGGCGGCAGAGCCGGGGGCCACATGCACCTCGCGGCCCCAGACGCTGATGCGGTTTTGCGCAAACCATTGTATGGCCTGCGGATAAATACGGTGCTCCATGGCGTGAATGCGCTGCATCAGGTCGTCAACGTCTTCGCCGGGGTTCACGGGTACGGCCGCCTGGATGATAACCGGGCCGCCGTCCATTTTTTCTTCCACAAAGTGCACGGTGCAGCCCGATATCCTGACGCCGTACTCAAGCGCGTCCGCGCCCCCGTGCACGCCGGGAAAGCTCGGCAGCAGCGCGGGATGGATATTGATGACCCTGCCGGAAAACGCATCCAGAAAAACCGGGCTGAGCAGGCGCATGTAGCCCGCCAGCACCACAAGCTCCGTGCCGTGCTCCTGAAGGTGCTGCACCACTGTGCGGTCGTAGCTTTCGCGGTCGGGGTGTGCCTTGTGGTCCAGCACCACGCAGGCAATGCCCGCCCTGGCGGCACGCTCGATAACGCCCGCGCCGGGCCGGTTGCAGATGATACAGCAGACGTTCACGTCCAGAACGCCCGCAGCGGCCTTGTCAATGATGGCCTGGGCGTTGGAGCCGCTGCCTGAGGCCAGTATGGCGATATTCAGTGGCATGAGGTTTCCGTTGTATTAGAACTTTTTTGTGCGGGGCCGCTGCCTTGGTTGAACCCTGCGTGGGATCAGGAGGCTCCATGTGGCCTACTGAAACAGAATAAAAGTTTTTTTGGGGGGGCGTGTGGGGAAGGGATCCTTTTACAAAAGGGTCCTTCCCCCGCAACGCCCTAACAAAGCTGGCCCGGATGCGGGTCAGGCTTTGGCAAAGTGTTTTTTCAGGGCCTCCACCAGCGCCGGAATGGTGTATTCTTCAGGCTGGATGTGGCAGGGCAGGCCGTGGGCCGTCAGGGTATCGGCCGTGATGGGACCGATGGCGGCAAGCTGCACCTCGGGATGGGCCTTGAGCACGTCTGCCGGGATGAGGGAAAGAAAGTTTTCCACAGTGGAGGACGAGCCAAAGGTCACGCAGTCCAGCCTGCCTTCCTTGATGCGCTCAAGCACCTCATCCTTGCGATGGGCGGCGGCAACGGTTTCATACGCCGCAATGACATCCACCACAGCTCCGGCCTTGCGCAGTTCGTCTGGCAGCACCTCGCGGGCCTTGGCCGCACGGGGCAGGAGAAAGCGTTTGCCTTTCACGTCGCCGCCTTCGCGGGCCATAAGGCCCTCAAGCACGCCTTCGGCCACGTAACGTTCGGGGATGAAGTCCGGGTTGATGCCGCGCCGTGTCAGGGCTTCGGCAGTGGCGGGACCAATGGCGGCCACCTTGCAGTTGCCGATGGCACGGCTGTCTTTTCCGGCCTGCGCCAGACGCAGCCAGAAGTGGCGCACGCCGTTAACCGACGTAAAGATAATCCAGCGGTATTCGGCCAGGCGGTTCAGGGCGGCGTCCAGTTCCGCATAGTCGGTCATGGGGCTGATTTCAATGGTGGGGCACTGGATCACGTCCGCGCCCAGTTCGGCCAGGCTGGCGGCCAGGCCGCTGGCCTGTTCACGGGCGCGGGTGACGACCACGCCGCGGCCCAGAAGCGGCTTTTGCTCAAACCAGTTGAGGGTCTTGTGCAGGCTTGCCACCTTACCCACAAGAATAACCGAGGGATTGGTGAATCTGGCCTCAACGGCGGCGGCGGGCAACTGGGCCAGGGTGGACACAAGGCTGCGCTGGCGAGGCGTTGTGCCGCGATAGATGAGGGCCGCCGGTGTGTCGGGAGCCATGCCCGCGTCCAGCAGGTTGCGGGCGATGTCGGGCAGGTTTTTCATGCCCATGACAAAGACCAGGGTCGAGGCGCTGGCCGCAAGGGCGGGCCAGTTGTGCACGGAACCGGGCTTGTCCGGGTTTTCATGCCCGGTGATGATGGTGACGGAAGAGGCGAAGTCCCGGTGCGTCAGCGGAATGCCCGCATAGGCCGGGGCTGCAATGGTGCTCGTGATACCGGGTACTTCTTCAAAAGGCACTCCGGCGGCCACCAGCTCTTCGGCTTCTTCGCCGCCGCGTCCGAAGATGTAGGGGTCGCCGCCTTTCAGGCGGGCCACAATCTTGCCTTCTTTGGCCTTACGCACAAGCAGGGCATTGATTTCGTGCTGGGGCAGGGCGTGGTTGCCCGCCACCTTGCCCACATAAATCTTTTCCGCAGCGGGGTTGGCGTGGCCCAGCAGGCAGTCATTGGCAAGGGCGTCGTACACCACCACGTCCGCAGCGGCCAGAGCGTCGCGGCCCTTGAGGGTCAGCAGGCCCGGATCGCCGGGGCCTGCGCCGATAAGATACACCTTCATCATTACAGAGCGCCTCCCCTGGCCAGTTCAAGCAGTGTGCGCGCGCCAAAGGCCGAAGGCCCGGTGGGGCACAGGGGCGTGGGTTTGGAAACCCAGTCCACCCCGGCAATGTCCAGATGCGCCCAGCGCACGCCCTCCTGAATGAAGTGCTGCAAAAACAGGGCGGCATTGATGGCTCCGCCTTCACGCGGACCCATGTGGCAAATGTCGGCCACGTCGCTTTTCAGTTGCTCCGCATAGGGCTTCCACAGGGGCAGGGGCCAGTATTCTTCGCCGCATGCGCCTCCGGCCGCGCGGATGCGCTCGGCAAGGTCTGCATCGTCGCTGAAAAGCCCGGCGATCTGTGTGCCAAGAGCCACGGCGCACGCGCCGGTAAGGGTGGCTATGTCTACCAGGGCGGACGGCGTCCACGTTTTCTGGGCATAGGCCAGCGCATCGCACAGGGCAAGGCGGCCTTCGGCATCGGTATTCTGTATTTCCACGCTGTCGCCGTTGGCGGCGCGCACCACGTCGCCGGGGCGCATGGCCCGGCCGCCGGGCATATTCTCGGCGCAGGCCAGCAGGCCGATGACACGGCGGGGCGCATCTTCCTGGGCCAGCGCGGCCAGGGTGGCCAGCACTGTGGCGGCCCCGGTCATGTCGGCTTTCATCTGGTGCATGTTGGCGGCAGGCTTGAGGCTGATACCGCCCGTATCAAACGTGATGCCCTTGCCCACAAGAATGAGGGGCTTTTCCTGCTCATGCCCTTCAGGGGCGTGCTCAAGGATGACAAGACGGGGCGGGCGGCCGGAACCCTGGCCGACGGCCAGCAGGCAGCCCATGTTTTCTTTTTCAAGCTCGTGCTCGTCAAGCACGGTGCAGGTAAAGCCCTTTTCACGGGCCAGTTCCCGGGCGCGTTCGGCCAGTTTTTCGGGGTACAGCAGGTTGGGCGGCGTGCTCGCCAGATCGCGGGCAAGCATAACGGCCCAGGCGGCGTTTTCACCCCTGCGGGCGGCGGCATGCGAAGCGTCAGGCACTTCCTGCCCGTCAAAGCCCAGGGCCAGCCACTGCGGCTCGGCAGGTTCGTCTTTTTCGGCCTTTTTCAGGGCCGTAAAGCGGTAAAGGGCCAGCAGGGCGGCGCACACGCATTCTTCCACCAGGCGCTCACGGCCACCGGGCAGGCGGGCCAAGGCCGGTTCGGGCAGGAGGATGGAGCCAAAGCCCTTCTGGCGGCACAACTGCACGGCGGCGCCAACAGCCTTGCGGATGCCCGCTGTATCCACCTTTTCGCGGGGGCCGAGGCCCACGGCCAGTACGCGGGGTACGGCGAGTTCGGGGTGGCCGTGCATGAGGGCCAGTTCACCGGCTTTGCCCTTGAAGTCGCGCAGGGCGGGGGCTATGGCCAGCCAGGGGGCGGCCTTGTCCATCTGGGGGCAAATTTCTGTCAGGACCTCGTCCTGGCAGACGGGGGCCAGCATGACCTCGCCTTTCCAGTGTTCCGGGCCAAGATTTTGAAAGCGTATGTCCATGGGCTGTATTCTCCTCATATGTGCCGTATGTGTGCCGCAAAGATGCGACGGACGGCTGACGGCCTGCCTGATGCGGCGGCCTGTCCGGGTAGGGGAATATACGCTGCCGGGGGCTTTTTGCCAAGGGCGCGGGATCGCCCCCGGCGGAAAGACGCGCGGTATTTTGCGGCTCCGGGCAGGGTGAACGGCATTTCGGCCGACTCCGGGCGTGTACGGGGCTTGTCAGGAGGCAACACTGCGGGCATGGTGGGGCATGTTCTTTGCAGCAATGCCGTAAGGCGGCCCTGTGCCGCATTTCCGCGCCATTTTTCTGTCACTGGAAAATCCTATGCTCGTATATATACATGTTCCCTTTTGCAGCACGCGCTGCCGCTACTGCGCCTTTTATTCCAGCCCGCTGGGGCGCGGGGTGGACCCCGTGTCGTCTCCGGCCGTGCGCGACTATGTGGATACCCTGTTTATGGAGCTTGCCCACTGGGGTGACCGGCTGGGCGGCAGCCCGGTGCAGACGGTATTTTTCGGCGGCGGCACGCCAAGCCTTTTGCCGCCGCGCGTCATAGCTCTGGTTATGGAGCGCCTGGGGCGCTACTTTACGCTGGCTCCCAAAGCCGAGGTAACGCTTGAGGCCAACCCGGAATCCCTGCGGGGCGGACACCGCGTGGCCCAGTATCTTGATGCGGGCGTCAACCGTCTTTCCATCGGTATACAAAGCCTTGATGAGGGCATGCTGCGCATGCTGGGCCGCCCGCACAAGGCGCAGGACAGTCTGCATGCGGCCTTTCTTGCGCGCGAAGCCGGCTGTGCCAATATCAATGTGGATCTCATGTGGGGGCTGCCGGGACAGAGCGTGCGCCAGTGGCTGCAAACCCTCAAGGACGTCATGCGCATGAGCCCGGACCACATTTCGGCCTACGGGCTGACTCTTGAGCCGGGTACGCCGCTGGAGCTGGACGTGGAGGAAGGCCGCCTTATGCTGCCGCCGGAACGCGACCAGAACATCATGTTTATGGAGGGCGCGGCCCTGCTGGAACAGCACGGCTATCTGCACTACGAAATATCCAATTTTGCCCGTATGGGCTTTCAGTGCCGTCATAATCTGGGCTACTGGGAAGGGGAGGACTACCTGGGCCTGGGGCCTTCGGCCACGTCCACCATCGGCGGCCGCCGCTGGACCAATCCGGCCGGCCAGAAAGCCTGGGACGCGCGCACCCGCGAGGGCAGCCTCGGGCAGGATGTGGAAGAGCTGACGCCACAGACCCGTGTACTGGAACTGCTCATGTTGCGCCTGCGCACGACGCGGGGGCTGCGCGTGAAAGCCTACCGTGAGATGACCGGCAGGGATTTTGTGCGCGACCACCAGCGGCTGGTGCAGGCTCTGCATGAAAACGGGCTTATACGTATCCGCAACGGCTATCTGCGGCTGACGCGCAGCGGCATGCTGGTGTCCAATTCCATTCTGAGCAATCTTTTCGCCCGCACGCGTGAAGTGCTCCGGCATGGCCTTGCGCCCGGGGCGCGGCCCGATGCCATGCCTGCCGTCGGGGCGGGCAGCGGCAGCCTGGGCGCGGCCCTGCTGGCGGAAGGGGGCGCAGTGCCAGCGTCGCCATTGTCGCAGCCTGGGCAGGGCGGGGAACAGGGACCGGTGGAAAATGTCATGGCTCCGGCCGGAGCGCTGGGCCACAAGAGAAAGACGGCCCGCAAGGAGCCGGAAATACGAACCGTGCAGTGGCCCAGAGCCTGACTGTATCCGTCCTGTGGATTGTGCGGAGATGCCGCCCGATGTGCCTGAAGCCGCGTTGCAGCGGCGCATGGACGCGGGCGAGTGTTGCGCCGGGCTAGGATATGCCGGTACGCGGGGAGGCGGCAGCGCGAGCCTGCTGTACGCCCGCCTTGAGCCGCTCTGGCGGGCGGCATGTGTAAAGGCGTGCCACGACGCCGCAGGTGCGGTTGATCTGCGCGCGTAATCGCAGCGTGGCCCTGCCTTGAACCTTGCGCCGTGAGAACTAGAGCAGAATGGTCATGTTGAAATTGCTCTGGTAACTGCGTGAGCTGGCGGCCATACAGGCGCAGGTGCGGCTTACTTGCGCCGTTAGGCGCCGTTCAGCCTGTCGAGGGCCAGCAACTGTTCAAGCACACCGGAATCTGCGGGCAAAAAGTCCAGCGCCGGGGCCTCGTCAGGACTGATCCAGCGCAGGTTCTGCCCTTCGGCGGGGCATGGCTCGCCGGAAAAATCGGTAACGTGAAAGAAATACAGGCGCACATTGAGCTTGCGGTCGGCGTAGCAATGCTCCACGCACTGCCAGTAGCTGGCCTCACGCACACCTATGCCCAACTCTTCAGCCAGTTCCCGCTTGAGTGCTTCTTCAGGGCTTTCATCACCTTCTATCTTGCCGCCGGGAAATTCCCAGTAGCCTTCCATAACCTTGTTGGTGGGGCGTTGCGAGGCCAGAAAGTGTCCGCCGCGCCAGATGATGCCCGCCGCCACGTCGATGGTTTGCGTGTTGTCCATTCCGGATATTTTCCTTTGCACCTGACTGATCCGGGCGTACCGCGCTGGGCCGTGCCTTGCAGACGGCCCTGGACCGGCCGCAAGATGCCTGTCAAGGGCAGTGCGGCAGGCGCCTTGCTGCGGTGCGGCCATGTCGCACGGAGCCGCAAGCAGGCCACGAGCCTTGCCAGCCTGGATCAGTCTTCTGTATTCCACCGTGCGCGCACGGCTTCCATGCGCTCGTCAAGAGCGGTCATTTCCTCAAAGATGTCTTCGCCGCGTTTTTTGCAGGCTTCAAAACTCTTCAGCAGTTCCGCAGCTTTTCCGTGATCGGCGTAGACGTCGGGGTCGGCCAGTTGGGCCTCCACCGTACCCTGCTTTTCAAGCACCCCGGTAAGTTCTTTTTCCAGGGCATCATACTTGCTTTGCAGAGGCTTGATTTCCTTGTGCAGGGCGTTGCGCTTTTCAGCCTGTTCGCGTTTGAGGCGTTTTTGCTCTTCGCGCGAAAGGTTTTGCGCCAGAACCTCCTGCGCCAGATCGCCCGAGGCGCTCCGGCCGGAGGCCGCACCGCCGGAAGCGGCCGGGGCCGTTTGCCCCGTACCTGCCATGCGGGCGCGGCGCTCGGCGTCATATGCGGCAAAATCCGAGAACACAGTCAGGCCGTTTTTGTCAAGCTCCCACGCTTCAGCGCCCACCTGGGAGAGCAGCCAGCGGTCGTGGGCCACCATAAGCAGGGTGCCTGTGAATTTTTGCAGGGCCGACACAAGTGCTTCGCGGCTTTCAAGGTCCAGATGGTTGGTTGGTTCGTCCAGCAGCAGAAAGTTGCAGCGCTTCAGAAACAGGCTTGCCAGCACAAGGCGGCTTTTTTCGCCGCCTGAAAGGCCGCTGACCTGACGGTCAAAGTATTCCTGCCCCAGCATGAACAGCCCGAGCACGCTCATAAGCTCTTCTTCTGTGGTGCGGGGGTCGGACAGGCGGCGGATTTCGCCAAGCACTGTGGTGTCGCCGCGCAGGGTGTCCATCTGGTGCTGGGTATAGTAGCCCAGCCGCACCTGGGACGAGGTGACCATATTGCCACCGCAGCGTTCAAGACTGCCTGCCAGCAGTTTGAGCAGGGTGGACTTGCCACAGCCGTTGTGCCCCACCAGGGCGATACGCTGGCCGCGATACAGGGCGAAGCTCAGTGGCGGCCACATTTTTTTGCCGTCGGTGAAGTGAAAGTCCAGGTCTGCGGCAGAGAGTACGATTTTTTCAGAATGCGGCGCTTCGGGCCAGGTAAAGTTCAGCTCTTTACGTTTGGGTTCCGGCCGGTAGTCTTCCAGCTCTTTTTCAAGCTTTTTCGCCATCTTCTGACGCGATCCGGCCTGACGGGCCTTGGTGGCCTTGGCGCGGAAGCGCTCCACAAAGGCCATTTTGCGGTCAAGTTCGTCCTTGAGGGCGCGGGCTTCGCGTTCGCGCTGGGCGTTATACTCGTCCTGAAGGGTCAGAAACTGGGTATAGGTGGCCTTGCGGAATACGGGGCGCGACAGGCCGAGGTAAAGCACATGCGTACCCACCGTGTCCATAAAACGGCGGTCGTGCGCCACAAAGACCAGCGCGCCCTTGAAGTCCAGCAGAAAGGACTCCAGCCACTCCACGGCTTCCATATCCAGATGGTTGGTGGGTTCGTCCAGCAGGAGCACGTCGGCCCCGGCAGTGAGTACGCGGGCCAGCTTGGCGCGCTCGCGCCAGCCGCCGGAAAGCTCCCGCAGGGTGCGGTGCCACTTGCGCTCGGCAAAGCCAAGACCCGAAAGCACAGCCTTGGCCCGGTGCTCGGGATTATAGCCGTAACGCGCTTCAAGTTCGCTCTGCCGGTGCATGAGTTCGGTCAGCAGGGACTCGTCCTTGCTGGCGGCGGCATCTTCCCACTGTGCCCAAAAATCGTTCCAGTCATGCAGCACATCCAGCACATAGGTCAGCAGGGGCGTGTCCAGGGCTTCTTCTGAAAGCTCCTGCTCCACATAGCCCATGCGGCAGCCGCGCGGCAGTATGACACGGCCGCCGTCCGGGGCATCCACCCCGGCCAGCAGGCGCAAAAGCGTGGATTTGCCCGTGCCGTTGGGACCGCACACGCACAGACGCACACCAGAATCGACCTCCAGCGAGAAATTGCTGAAAATATCCCGGCCACCAAATGATTTGGAAAGTTCCTGAATCGTTATTTTCACAACCAGCCCTCACGGCGGTAGCCTTCTACGGCTTCTTTCATTCCCGCCTCAAGGCTCATGCACGGCGTGAAACCAAGTTCGCGCCGTATGCGGCTGCTGTTGCACAGCCAGCCCGCCTGACGGGCTTCGCGGTATTTGTCCATATTCCAGTTGGGTGCGCGGCGCAGGCGGCCGCCGAAGCGGGCGGGCAACCGGGCCAGCAGGGCATCGGCCATAATGCCGAAAGCCGACGACAGCCCGGCGGTGAGCGCCATGACGGGCAGGGGCATGCGGATGACGCGCACCCGGCGCGGTTCGCGCTCAAGGGCTTTGTCCACCGCAGCGCCCATGGCGCGGCAAAAGCCGCTCATGGTGTGCTCCTGGCCGTCGCTGAGGTGGTAGACGCCCGTTGCTTCGGCGCGGCAGGCGCAAATGACGGCCTGCCCCATGTCACGGGCATGCACGGCGCTGACGGGAAATTCCCGCCCTGCGCCGGGGCTGACAGCCAGACCGGACATGACGCCCTTGAACACGGGCAGCAGGCCCTTGTCGCCGGAGCCATAGATGATGGGCGGGCGCAGGGTGACCAGGCGGTCGCCCAGGGCGCGGCCCAGGATCTGCTCGGTAAGCATTTTTGACCAGCCGTATGCGGAAACGGGTGAGGGCGGCGCGTCGTCTTCCACGCCGGGGGCTGTGCCGCAGGGGCCGGTGGCCGCCAGGCTGGACACCAGCACAAAACGCCGTATGCCTTTGCGCCCGTCATTTTTACCGGTATGCGCGGCCCTGTCGGCCTGCATGACGGCATCGGCCAGGCTGCGGGCGGCGCGGGCATTGGCACGCAGATAGTCCTGCCAGCCCAGGCCGAAAAGCAGGGCGGCCATGTGTATGACCATATCCTGCCCCTCAAGGGCCTCGGCCAGGCCGCGCCCGCTGGCGAGATCCGCCTGGGCCACGGCCACGCCTTGCGGCAGGTGGGCAATGTGCGAGCTTGAGCGCGTGAGGCAGGTCACCTGCGCCCCGGCTTCAAGCAGTTGCGGCAACAGATGCCGCCCCACAAAGCCGGTTCCGCCTGTGAGCAGAACCCTGACGCCCGTGAGATGGCCGGCGTTGGCGCAGCCTGCATGCTGCCCCGGCTGATAGGCTTGTCCGGGGGCGGTCGTGCCTGAAAAATCAGAGGATGTTTTCATACCTGTACCGTGAGCCGCCGCGTTCATGCCCCGATCTCCCTGCGGTAGATGCGGTAGCGCTTGGTGAGGCGGCCTGAAAAATCTTCGATAAGATCGTTGACGGCCACGTTGTCTTCAAGGACCCACGAGGCTTCGACCCACTGAAAGTCCGGGTTCTGATGGGCTTTTTCCATCAGATAGTCCAGCAAAAGCAGGGGCAGGCCCATGAGCCGGAATTCTTCACGGATGCCGAAAAGAATGATGCGGTAGCCGCCGCGTATTTCGGAGCGCGCCTGCCACCAGTGCCACGGCGCTGTAATCCCCAGTTTGCCGTTGAGGCGCCGCAGCAGGGGGGCCATGTCGGGCAGGGCAACCATGCCCGCAGCCGGTTTGCCGTTGTGGAAAAAGAGCACGAAAAAATCCGTGTCCAGCACGGCCTTGAGTTCTTTGACGTGCTGTTCGGCTTCGGCGTCCGACAAGGGTGAGAAACCCCAGTTCTGCGCCCACGACTCCTTGTACAGGGTAAACATGTCGCGGATGTCTTGGGTCAGCGTAGCCTTGCCGGAAGTGCGACAGGTGAAATGCCCTTCTTTTTTGAGGCGGGTCACTTCTTCGTGGAGCCATTCCGGCGGGTTGAAATTTTTTCTTTCTATAAGATAGGCAAAAAGATCCTGCTCCTTGCGCAGATGCCAGCTTTCAAGCAGTTCCGCATAGTAGGGCGGGTTCCAGGGCATCATGATGGTGGGGGCAAGTTCAAAGCCGTCCACCAGCAGGCCGCAGGTATAGTTGGTGGAGGGGTTCAGCGGCCCGCGCATAAAGGTCATCCCCTGGGCTGCCAGCCAGTTTTTGGCGGCATCCAGCAGGGCATGGGCGGCTTCGCGGTCATTTTCGCACTCAAAAAAGCCGAAAGCGCCGCAGGTTTCGCCTGCGTATGCATTATACTTATCGTCAATAATGGCGGCGATGCGCCCCACGGGCCGTCCGTCGCGCAGGGCCAGAAAAAGCCTGCGGCGGGCGTTTTCCCAAAAGGGATGCTGACCCGGCGTGAGCAGTTCCCGCTCCTGGCTTTTTATGGGCGGCGTCCATAGGGGGCTTTGGGCGTAAATGCTCCAGGGCAGGTCCATAAACTGGCCTGTTTCCGCCTCGGACCGGGCTGCAATGACGTTAAGCGACATGAATCAGTCCACTTGCAGGCTGCCGCGCAGCTCTTCCAGCGAGGTGATGCCCAGGCGCTCGCAGGCTTCGGGCAGTTGCTGCACAAGGTCAAAAACGCAGTCCGGCCGCATGAAGCTTGCCGTGCCGATCTGAACCGCGTGCGCACCCGCCAGGATGAATTCCAGCACGTCTTCCACGCAGGAGATGCCGCCCACGCCGATTACAGGAATCTTGACCGCGCGGGCCACCTGCCACACGCAGCGCAGGGCCACAGGCTTGATGGCCGGGCCGGAAAGCCCGCCCACCACGTTTGCCAGCGAAGGACGGCGGGTTTGCAGGTTCACGGCCATACCCAGCAGGGTGTTGATGCAGGAGATGCTGTCTGCCCCGGCGTCTTCCGCAGCGCGCGCCATAACCGTGATGTCGGTGACGTTGGGCGAAAGCTTGACCATGATGTGCTTGTCGGGGGCCGCGTGGCGCACGATGGACGTGACCTGGGCGATCATGCCCGGGTCCTGGCCGAAGGCCACGCCGCCTTCGCGCACGTTGGGGCAGGACACGTTCACTTCCAGGGCGGCCACGCCTTCCTCATGGTTGAGGCGGGCGGCCAGACGGCCGAATTCTTCGGCAGAAGAAGCATAAATATTGGCGATAACGGCCGTTTCCTGCCAGGGCAGCAGCGGAAGCTTTTGCTTGCAAAAGACATCCACGCCGTCATTTTGCAGGCCAACGGCATTGAGCATGCCGGAGACGGTCTCCACGATGCGCGGGGTGGGATTGCCCTCGCGCGGCTCGAGGGAAAGCCCCTTGACCACCATGCCGCCAAGACCGGCAAGGTCGCCGTAGCTGGCGAATTCCACACCGTAGCCAAACGTGCCGGAAGCCGTAAGTATGGGATTTTTGATGGGCAGATCGTGCGTTTGCCCGTTCAGCGTAACAGAAAGATCCATACCGCATTCTCCAGTAACCACGCAGACCCGCCGGGGCGCACATCCATGCGCCGGGCGGGGGTGGCAAGGTGTTTTGTTCCCGCCGGGGCGTGTTCCGCTAGGCGTTTCTGTTCGCTGCCCTTTCGGCGGGGGAACGCGGGAAACGTGCCGCCTGTGCGGCCTGTTTTCCGGCGAACCTGCCGCGTCCCGGCAGAGAGCAGGGTGTTCATAGCGTGAAAGCACCCGGAAGCGGTGCAGAACGCGAGCGGTTTCACATTGAAAACACTCGCGTTGGCGCAAGCGCCCGCCACACCGCAATGGTTGTCCGCAAGGCCCGCCAGTGGCGCAACTGCCATGTGAACAGGCGTGTGCCGCGCAGGTTGCCTGCATGCGTAATTTCTTCGGCGCAAGGGCTGAAGCGGGCCATAAAAGCGCACTGCGTTTGCGCGGCACAACGGCAGGGCAAGCGTTTTCAGCCTTTACGAAAGGGCATTTGCAAAGGGACGCCCTGCCTGAAGCTGAAAAGATGCAACCGCTCTGCGCGGATTTTTTGAAAACTCGTGCCGTGCCGAAAGCCGGGGCAAGACCTGACCCGCTGCCGGTCACTCCAGGCAGGCGTGCCTGCCCCGTGTTCCGGCCACAAGGGACGCTGCGGGGCAAAATAGTGTGCAATGCCGCGCGCTGTCTTTCAGCAGGCTACAGCTCTACCTGATCCGACCAGAATACAGGGCCGTGGTTGCATGCCTGGACCTGACTGCCGCGCTTGGCGGGTACGGGCCAGGCTTCTGTTGTTTTGGTCACGCAGCCAAGGCAGGCTCCCACGCCGCAGGCCATGCGGTTTTCGAGAGAAAGCTGGCAGCGCACGCCCAGTTCGGCGGCGAATTTTTGCACGGTGCGCATGAACGGCGTGGGGCCGCAGGCCAGAACAAGACCTTTTTGTTCGGCGTATTCCGTCATGCGCTCCTGTATGGAAAAAATAAAATTGTCCAGATCGCCGGGTACGGTTTCGCGCAGGCTGTCAAGCGGCACATGCTCATTGATGCTGTCTACGGGGTAGCAGCTTATGGACTCGCGATGGCCGAAAAGCATTGTGACGTTCCAGGGCTTGGGATGCTCGCTCACGTAGCCCACAAAAGGCACGATGCCCATGCCCCCGGCCAGCAGCAGCGTGGGGGTGTCGGGTTCGGTAACGAAGCCGTTGCCGAGGGGACCCCATGCGCGCACCTTGTCACCGGGGCGTAGTTCGGACATGCGCTTTGTGCCTTTGCCCACAACCTGAAAAAAACAGATCATGTGCCGGGCGGTCATATGGCATATGCCGAGGGGCCGAGCCCAGGGGATTTCAAGCCCGAAAGTCTGGGGACGGATCATGACAAACTGGCCCGGCCGCCACTTGGTCCATTCGGGGCGGGTAAGGCGCAGTGCGAAGAAGCGGCTTTCGTTGCCGGTTTGCCCAAAGGGTACAAGGTCCAGAACACTCAGCTCGCATGAAGTTGGTTGCGACATGCGCTGACTATAGGCGTACTTGGTCAACTGGTCAACCGGGTGCTGCCGTGTAAATGGGACAATTAAACCCCCTTTTTTAATGTGGCTTTTGCAGGGGCGCCAATGCTTGTTCCCAAAAGGGCATGCGCCGCGGTTTGAACGGCTGGCGGCGGGCTGCCGGCGCCGGATATTTTTCAACTTTTCAGGGCGGTTCGCACGCGCTATACTGGCGGCAGGAGAATACTCATGAAGCAGATATATGCCGCCCGCCGCGAAAAACTTCGCCGGGCCATGCGCAGGCGCGGCCTGGATGCGCTGCTTGTCAGCCAGGCCGCCAACCGTTTTTATCTTTCAGGATTTGAGCTGCACGATCCGCAGTATAATGAAAGCGCCGGACGGCTGGTGATTACCGCCGACGGCCGTGACTGGCTGGCCACAGACCCCCGCTATCTGGATGCCGCCGTCCGCCTGTGGGATGATGAGCGTGTGTTTATCTACGGCGGCTATGCGGCCAGAGATATTTACAGTCTGCTGCGGGACTGCGGCAGCCGCATCGGCATTGAGGCGCAGGGTACTACTCTGGCCTTTGCCCGTGATCTGGCTGCGGCCGGGCCGGGTTTGTACTGCGAGGCCGCCGATGGCCTGGTGGAACATCTGCGGCGCATCAAGGAGCCTTGCGAGGTGGCGGCGCTGGAAAAATCTTTTGCACTCAACCACAAATTGCTGCAATGGATTGAAGGGCAGCTTGAGCCGGGGCGTACCGAAAACCAGGTAAGCTGGCTTATTGAAAAGTTTTTTCGCGAAAACGGCGCTTCGGAACTGGCCTTTGCCAATATTGTGGCTGTGGGCAAAAACGCGGCCCTGCCCCACGCCATACCGGGGGATGTTCCTGTGATCGACAACTGCCCGGTGCTGGTGGATATCGGCTGCCGGGTGGATGATTACTGCTCGGACCAGACCCGCACCTTCTGGGTGGGGCAGCAGCCCACTGATGTGTTTCGCCGTACCTATGACCTTGTGCGCCAGGCGCAGACCGCGGCCATAGAGTCCATGCGCCCCGGGCAGCCGCTGAGGGATGCCTACGGCCATGCGCGGGCAGTGTTTGAAAAAGCCGGAACCGCCGACGCCTTTACTCATGGCCTGGGCCACGGTGTGGGGCTTGAAACCCACGAAGCCCCCAGTCTTTCGCCGCGTGCCGAAGGCCTGCTTGAGCCGGGCATGGTGGTTACCGTGGAGCCGGGCCTGTACTACCGCCAGTGGGGCGGGGTGCGTTGGGAATATACCGTGCTCGTGGAAGAAGACGGCGTGCGTATTCTGTAAGGCATTCTGGCAAACCGCACGGTGTTCGGGGCTTTTTTTGCAAGTGCTCTGGCGTCTGTGCGGGCTGTTGCCGCCGTGGAGGCACAAGCGCAAGTTGTTGCGCGGTCAGCGCTGGAACGAACGTATATCACCCCTTTGCGAATGCACATTCTCAAAGGGGTGATGCTTTGATATTCCAGAGTAGAGTACTTTTGTGCGGCCTGAAAGGTGCAGGCTCCGGGCCTGCCGTTTCAGGTCAGACGGTTCCGGTAACAGGTTTGGAAAAGAATAAAAGTATTGAGGGGTGGGATCCCTGTATAAAAGGATCCCACCCCTCAAGGCATCTCAAGCGGCGGTCATGAGCGGCTGTCATGCCGAGCTAGATCTTACGCACCTCGGTATACCAGGCTGCCGCTTCTTCCAGCAGTTTGCCGGTGCGGGCGGCCAGGGCCTGCGGGTCTTTGAGGTAGCCGTCCAGCAACAGGCTGGCGTCAAAAAGGCTCTGGGTCATCTCGGCCAGGATCCTGTCGCTGCTGTCGGCCTTGAACATGCGCAGCATGTTGCGCAGCAGAGGGTGGTCGCGGTTGACCTCCAGCACCTTGACCGGGAGGGAGTCGTCCTTCTGCATGACCTTGAGCAGCTTTTCCATCGACGAGGAAAGGCCGCCGTCAGGCGAGACAAGCACAGCGGGGCTGTCGGCCAGGCGATGCGAAACGCGCACCTCCGTTACCTTGTCGCCCAGAACTTCCTTCATGCGGGCCAGCAGGCCGTCAAAGCTGGTGCTGTCTTCATCCGAAAGGGGGGCGGCAGCCTCGCGGGCCGGGCTTTCCTTGTCGCTGAAGTCGTTGAGGGCGTCATCAGCCGCGGTTTCCACAGACCTGAAGTCCCATTCCTTATAGCGGCCAAGGCCGTCCATGACGAATTCGTCAATGGGTTCAAAAAGGTAAAGAACCTCTATGCCCTTCTGGCGAAACCGCTCCATATGCGGGTTCAGGCGCGCGGCTTCACGGTTGGGCGCGGCCACATACCAGAAGGTTTTTTGCCCTTCGGGCGCGCGCTCCATATATTCGTCCAGGCTGGTCAGGGCTTCTGCGTCGGCCAGGGTGGAAGAGTTGAAACGCAGCAGGGCGGTGACCCGCTCGCGGTTGGCAAAGTCGTGATAGCCGAGCTTGAATAACTTGCCGTGCAGACGCCAGAAGGTCGCGTATTTTTCCGCATCATTTTTTGCCAGCTTTTCAAGGTGGCCGAGGGTCTGCTTGACGATGACCTGATTGATCTTGCGCAAGACCACGTTTTCCTGAAGCGTTTCACGCGAGATGTTCAGGGGCAGGTCTTCGGTGTCGACCACACCCTTGAGGAATGCCAGGTACTCGGGGATCAGCTCTTTGTTGCGGTGCTGGATCAGCACACGGCGGGCGTAGAGGTCCAGCCCCCAGAAGTCGCGGTCTGCGCCGAAGAAGTCCTGGGCATTGTCGGGAATGAAAAAGAGGGCGTTGAACTGCACAGGAGCGTCAACGGAAAAATGCAGTACGTCCAGCGGATCTTTGCTGTCATAGGTAAGCGCCTTGTAAAAGGCTGCGTACTGCTCCTGCGTGACGGAAAACTTGGGTTCGCGCCACAGGGCGGGCTGGGTGTTGACCTGCTCACCGTCCACAAGGACAGGAAAAGGCACAAACGCCGAATGCTTGCGGATGGCGGACTCCACGCGGAATTTTTCAAGAAATTCCACGGCATCGTCCTTGAGCCATGCGGTGATGGTTGTGCCGCGTTTGGGTTCGTCGCCTTCCGCCGGGGCTACCGTGTAGGTTCCAAGACCGTCGCTGGTCCAGGTGTGGGCTGTGCTGTCTTCGCCAAATGCCGGGCGCGAGGTAACAGCGACTTTTTCAGCCACCATAAAAACCGAATAAAAGCCCACACCGAAGCGTCCGATGATGTTGGCGGCATCAGCCTCGGCCTCGGTGTTTTGCTCTTCGTCCGCGGCATGGCCCTTGCCGTTGGCGGATTTTGCCTTGGCGGCATTTTCGGCCGCAATGTCAGCCAGAAACTGCTCTGAGCCGGATTTGGCTATGGTCCCCAGGTGTTCGGCCAGCTCTTCGGCAGTCATGCCCAGGCCGGTATCGGCAATGGTGATGGTTTTCGCTTCCTTGTCGAGCGAAATGCGAATTTCCAGCGGCAGATCGGGCAAGCGGGGGCTTTCGCCGCGGTTGATGCGAAAACGCAGTTTGTCCAGCGCGTCCGAAGCGTTGGAAATAAGCTCACGCAAAAAAATTTCCCGGTTGGTATAGAGGGAGTTGGTAAGGATATGTAAAACCTTACGCACCTCTGCACGAAACTGGCGGGGATTCCTATCTGCCTCTGCCATGACAAACCTCCTGAAAAGCGATATCCTTGCAGATAATACCGCTTTTTGATTTTTCAAGGGGCGTGATGGCTGCGAGGCGAAAAAAATGCAGCTTCGTGGGGCCATTTTGCCATTGGGCAAAAAAATACCAAAGGCATAAAGTCACGTTTGGCAGTATGTTATGGATATATTAATATTCATAATTACTTGCCTTTCTTTGTTGGAAATAGTAAATCGCGGTAAGGATATCCAAGGAGGGCCTAATGGACGTCGTAATGCTTTCGCGTCTGCAATTCGCTGTGGCCGTGTTTTTTCATTTTGTTTTCGTGCCCCTCACGCTGGGCCTCTCGGTAATTATTGCCTGGATGGAAACCCGCTATGTACGGACCGGGGACGAATTTTGGAAAAAACAGACCAAATTCTGGGGAAAACTTTTTGTCATCAACTTTACCTTGGGCGTGGTGACCGGGATTACGCTGGAATTCCAGTTCGGCACCAACTGGTCAAGGTATTCTGAATATGTGGGCGACATTTTCGGCTCGCTGCTTGCCATTGAAGCCACGGTGGCTTTTTTTCTTGAATCCACCTTTCTGGCGGTCTGGCACTTCGGCTGGAACCGTGTGGGCAAGAAGCTGCACCTCGCCTCCATCTGGATTGTGGCCATCGCGGGCAATATTTCCGCGCTCTGGATCATTCTTGCCAACGGCTTCATGCAGAACCCCGTGGGCTACTACATCAACGAAGCCAACAACCGTGCCGAGCTTTCAAGCTTTTATGATGTTGTTACCAACCCCTACGCCTGGGGCATGTATGCGCATACCGTCATAGCCTCATGGGCGCTCGGCGGTTTCTTTGTGCTGGGCGTTTCGGCCTGGCATCTGCTGCGCAAGAGCAATACCGAATTCTTCAGCCGCTCTTTCAGGATGGTGGCGCCTTTTACCCTGATTTTCGTGCTGCTGCTGGCCCTTTCGGGCGACCAGCAGGGCAAGACCGTAGCCAAGTATCAGCCTGCCAAGCTGGCCGCTATGGAAGCGCACTGGGAAACACAGTCTGACGTGCCTTTCTATCTGCTGGTGTGGCCTGATCCGGAAAATGAAACAAATACCGTGCAGGCCCTCGGCATTCCCGGTCTGCTGAGCTGGATCGCCTTTGACGACGTGCATGCCGAGGTAAAGGGACTCAAGGATTTTGCCAAAGAAGACCGGCCCCCGGTACTGCCCGTATTTTTGACTTTCCGCACTATGGTGGCCCTGGCGGGCATATTTCTGGTGCTTTCGGCATGGGCTTTTTTTCAGCGCAAGAAGGAAAACCCCAATCCATTGCTGCTCAGGCTGCTGGTGTACAATATTCCATTGCCCTACATCGGCCTGATGGTGGGCTGGGCCGTGACAGAAATCGGCCGCCAGCCGTGGATCGTCTATAATCTCATGCGCACCACAGATGCCGTGTCGCCCATACCGGCCGACAATGTGGTCATTTCTCTGGTGGCCTTTATTGGCGTGTACTCGCTGCTTGGCATTCTGGACATCTATCTGCTGCGCAAATTTGCCATCAAGGGCCCGGACGCCCAGGAGGTGTAGCCATGCTGGAAACTACCTGGTTTGTGCTGTGGGCATTGTTGTGGGCCGTATACTTTATTCTGGACGGTTTTGACCTGGGCATGGGCTCTTTGCTGCCCTTTCTTGGCAAAGACGAAAACGAACGCCGCATCATGTATAATGCCGCAGGGCCGTTCTGGGACGGCAACGAGGTGTGGCTTATCGCCGCTGGCGGCGTCACCTTTGCGGCGTTTCCCAAGGCCTATGCGGTCATGTTCAGCGCCCTGTACGCGCCGTTGCTGATGCTGCTCTTTGCCCTGATTTTCCGGGCAGTGTCTTTCGAGTTTCGCAGCAAGGTGGAGCATGCCGCGTGGCGCAGCCTGTGGGACGGCGTCCACTTTGTATCCAACCTCGTACCCTGCATTCTGCTGGGCGTGGCTTTTGCCAACCTGTTCATGGGCATCCCCGTAGATGCCCAGGGCGTGTATCACGGCAATCTGCTTGGCCTGCTGAATGTCTACGGCCTGGCTGGCGGCATATTCTTTCTCTGCATGTTCGTGCTGCACGGGTCCTTGTGGCTGGCCATAAAAAGCCGGGGCGAACTGCAGATCCGCGCTGTGGCCACGGCCAGCTTTGTGTGGCCCATCATGCTCGTGCTGCTGGTGGCCTTTCTTATCCTTACGGCGTTTTACACCAAGCTGTATGATAACTACCTGGCCATGCCCGCCCTGCTCGTGTTGCCCCTGGTGGCCCTCGCGGGCCTGATCGGCGCGCGCATAATGCTGCATGCGGGCAAGCTGTGGATGGCCTGGGGCTTCAGCGCCCTCTTCATCCTGGGTGTCACTTTCTTTGGCGTGATGGGCATGTACCCGGGTATGATCATTTCTTCCATTGACCCGGCCGCCACTGTCACGGCCTTTAACGGTGCTTCAAGCCAGTTGACCCTCAAGATCATGCTGGGTGTGGCGCTTGTGATGGTTCCCATCGTGTTGCTGTACCAGTTCTGGATGTACCGGCTGTTCTCCGCGCCGGTGCTGCCCAAGGATCTGGATGACGATCACGCGTACTAGAGCGTTACCCATGACTGATTAAATGCAAAAGGCCGCCCCGTGGGGGCGGCCTTTTGCATGCGCGGGCGGCGAAAGCCGCCGGGAGTATGGCATGAACAGGACGAAACCGGTGAGCAGCGGCCCTTATGATCACACGGCCGGGCATATGGCAGAAAGCGGAAACGGCGTTGGCCCCGGCGTCACTCACGATTCAGGGTCAGGCAACAAGGCGGGCAGCGCGAGGCCAGTGTTTTCTTCGGTTGTTCCGGGGGCAAGGGGTGGTGGCCGCATGGCCCTTGTGCTCTGCCTTGTTCTTGCCGCCTGCCTGTGTTCCTGCGCGCCGCGCGAGCAGCGGCCGCTGACATTTGAAGAACAGCAGGATATTGAAGCGTACCGCCAGTGCCGGCGGGAAGCCACGGCCATGAATCCTGAATGGCGCGGCGACACCAGCTATTTCCCCTGGCGGGCCTATTTCAATATGTGCATGCGCCGCATGGGCGTCAGTGAAGAGTCCATGCGCCGTATGCGTATGTAAAGGCAGCAGTGCATTACAACGCCGGGATGTACGTGGTCAGCCGTTCGATGCAGGCCGTTACGGAGCGCAACACGCGCCTCGGCGGCCTTGCTTCGGCGGTGGAGTTTTTGGCCCGGTGCTGAAGCCGGTTTTTGCGTTCGTGGCAGGCGTTTGCCCGGACAGCAGTGGGGCAATTGCGCATGGCGCTCTGCTCATGTGAAGGAAACGAAAGAAGGGAAGCTTTTTGCGAAAAGCCTCCCTTCCGTTTGATGACAGATTGTGTGCCTGGGTTAGTCGTCGCCCACCTTGAGGGCCGCCAGAAATGCCTCCTGCGGCAGTTCCACGTTGCCCATGCGTTTCATGCGGCGCTTACCTTCTTTCTGTTTTTCCAGCAATTTACGCTTACGGCTGATGTCGCCGCCGTAGCATTTGGCCGTTACGTCCTTACGGAAGGCGGAAACCGTTTCGCGGGCAATGATTTTCTGGCCGATGGCTGCCTGAATAGCCACCTGGAAAAGCTGGCGCGGAATGGTGCGCTTGAGTTTGAGGGCCAGCCCCCGGCCGTAGGTATAGGCGCGGTCGCGGTGTACAATGACGGCCAGGGCGTCAACAGGCTCGCCGTTGAGCATGATGTCCAGGCGTACCAGGTCAGAGGAACGGTAGTCCAGCGGATGATAATCCATAGAGGCATAGCCGCGCGTGGCCGATTTGAGCCGGTCGAAGAAATCGTAAACAATTTCGGCAAAAGGCAGTTCGTAGGTGACCACTACGCGGTTGGCGGCAAGGTAGTGCAGGTTTTTTTGCGTGCCGCGCTTTTCTTCGCAGAGTTTCATGACGTTGCCCACGTATTCGTTGGGCACATGAATATCCATGCTCACATAGGGTTCGTAAAGGGTGTCGATTGATGTGGGGTCGGGCAGATGGCTGGGGTTGGC
>NZ_JAHZAA010000003.1:77482-82868 GCF_019424165.1 Desulfovibrio sp.
TTTCCAGCGTTTTGCCGTCCATCGTCACCACCTTGTAGACCACGGAGGGCGCGGTGGCGATAAGCCCCACCTCAAATTCCCGCTCCAGGCGCTCCTGGATGATTTCCATATGCAAAAGGCCCAGAAAGCCGCAACGGAAGCCGAAGCCAAGAGCCTGCGAGGTTTCCGGTTCATAGGAAAAGGCAGCGTCGTTGAGCTGGAGTTTTTCCAGCGCGGCCTTGAGATTTTCATAATCTTCGGATTCTGTGGGGTAAAGCCCGCAGAAAACCATGGCCTTTACTTCTTTGAAGCCGGGAACCGCCGTTGTGGCGGGGCGTTCGGCGTGGGTGATGGTATCGCCCACGCGGGCATCGCCCAGTTCCTTGATCGAGCCGCAGAGAAAGCCCACCTCGCCAGCGAACAGATCTTTGACGTCAGTAGGTTCCGGCGAAAAAACACCCAGGCGCAGCACTTCGTATTCCTTGCCGGTGCTCATGAGGCGCACGGTGTCGCCTTTGCGCACGCTGCCGTCCATGATGCGAAAAAGCACCACCACGCCCTGATAGCTGTCATACCAGGAGTCAAAAATAAGTGCCTTGAGCGGGGCCGACCGGTCCCCTCTGGGCGCGGGCAGGTGATGCACGATGGCTTCCAGCACGGCGTCCACTCCCATGCCCGTTTTGGCGGACACAGGGAGTGCCTGGGAACAGTCGAGGCCGATGCTTTCTTCAATTTCAGCCTTGACGCGGTCAACCTCAGCGCTGGGCAGATCTATCTTGTTGAGCACGGGGATGACTTCATGGTCGTGGTCCAGCGCCAGGTAGACGTTGGCCAGGGTCTGTGCTTCCACCCCCTGGGTGGCGTCCACCACCAGAAGAGCGCCTTCGCAGGCCGCCAGCGAACGTGAAACTTCATAGTTGAAGTCCACGTGGCCTGGGGTGTCGATGAGGTTCAGTTCATATTCCTGACCATCGGCGGCAAAGTAGGGAATGCGCACGGTCTGGGCCTTGATGGTAATGCCGCGTTCGCGTTCGAGGTCCATTCTGTCAAGGTATTGCTGCCGCGCCTCACGCTGGCTAACCACCTGGGTAAGCTCAAGAATGCGGTCGGCCAGGGTTGACTTACCGTGGTCGATATGGGCAATAATGCAAAAATTGCGTATATTTTCTTGCTTTACCATGTGTTTTCCTGCGTAAAATCTGGTTGCGTAGCAGAATTGTATAGCCAAAATTTGTCATGAAGTCCATGCAAAGGCCAGCGGTTTCCCGGCGTGCCTCGCAGCAGACGATGACAGACCAGGCTGCTGCCGCGCAGTGTGCTTCGGGTTTGCATAACGGCTGGCATCCGCTGCGGAATTTTGTATTGACTGGAATCTTTAGTTTAAATACATACGTATGTATTGATTTAAAAGGAGCGCAATATGAGCAAGCCCCGTTCCATTGACCGTGACCGGGTTTTGGACATGGCGGAAGACATCGTCACCGAAGGCGGCGCAACGGCGCTGACCATTGGCGCGGTGGCCCAGGCGGCCGGTATTTCCAAGGGGGGCGTTCAGTCCTGCTTTGGAACCAAGAGCGGCCTGGTACACGCCATGGCCGAGCGCTGGGCCGCAAACTACGATGAGTGTCTGGAACAAGTGACAGGCCGCCCCGTGGAGCAGACTTCTGACCTGGAAAAAGTTCAGGCACATGTGCGCATTACCGCCGCCGAAGAGCGCCTGAACGTCAGGGCCGCATGCCATCTGGCCATGCTGATGGAGTCTGACGACCTGCGTGAGTGGATCCGGCGCTGGCATGCCGCGCGTCTTGAAAATTTGCAGACAAACAGCGACGAAGCACGCGCCGCCCGTATCGCCTACCTGGCGGCGGAAGGGGCTTTTCTTTTACGGTACTTCGGCTTGCTGCAAATGGACGACAGTCAGTGGCAAAGCATATTTGAAGACCTTGACGCCCTGCTGGGGCCTGCTTCCGGACGTGTTGCACAGGAGCGGAAATAAGATGCTGAGCTGGGTTTTGCTGCTTGCTGCCAGCGGTCTGGAAATCGCCTGGGCTGCGGGCCTGAAGTACGCCCAACTGCCTCTGGAATGGGCTGTGACTCTGGCATGCATTGCGGGCAGTTTTATTTTTCTGGTTCTGGCGACAAAGAGGATGGAAGCCTCCATAGCCTACGTGCTTTTTGTGACTTTCGGCACTGTGGGAACCTATGCGCTTGATGTCTGCTTTTTTGATAAAAGGATAACGCTCACGGCTGTTACGGCCATTGCCGTTATTCTGTTTTCCATTATCCAGCTCAAGAGAGAAGAGGGCTGACATGAGCTGGGTGTATCTGGTTATAGCCGGGTTGCTGGAAATTGCCGTTGTGGCCGGGGTCAGGGATATTGCGTTCAAGCGCTATGGCAGAGGATTTGTGGTTTACGGGCTGGGGCTCGCAAGCTCGCTGTTTTTTCTGTATCTGGCATTGCGGCAGATTGATGTGTCCATAGCCTATACATCCTATACCGGTATTGGCGTCATCGGCACTGTGGCATCGGGCTTGCTGTTCTGGGGGGAGAAAAGAAGTATCCGCAAGGCGCTTTATGTCGGCCTGATTGTGGCGGCCATTGTCGCGCTTAAAATTTCAGGATGAAGGCGCGGCTCATGCACTACCGGCAACCGGTCAATGCCCTGCTGCCTGTTTGTGTGCCGGTAGCGTGGTCTTCTGGGCCTATATACAGAGGGATTGACGTAGTCAGCCCGTCAGGTGGCAGGCCAGCTAGAGGCTGCCGCCTGTTGCGGGCTGTGGTGGCGTGTGTGGGGGAGTAAAGAAAAAGGCCGCGTGGTGCGCAAGCACCACGCGGCCTTTGATACGAAACACTAGTGGTCAGCGCAGTTGGGCCACTTGCAGGCGGATCAAAGCCCGGTGCAAGGCCGCTTCAGCGCGGGTTACATCGGTCTGCTCGGCATGGTCGGTAATGCGCTTTTCAGCGCGTTCTTTGGCGGCCATGGCTCTTGCGGTGTCTATATCCTGCGCCAGTTCGGCAGATTCGGCCAGCACGGTGAGCACATCATTATTCACATCGGCAAAGCCGCCGGATATGAAAACGTACTCTTCCTTGCCGCCCGCCGTCTTGTAACGCAGGCCACCAGTCTTGAGAGCGGAGAGCAGGGAGACGTGCTTGGGCAGCACGCCGAATTCGCCTTCAATTCCGGGGCAAACGGCCATTTCAACTTCGCCGCTAACCACGGTTTTGTCTGGCGTCACCACTTCCAGTTGCAGTGTGCCCATAGGTACTCCTTCGCTCCTGTAAGCCAGCTATGGCTGTCATGCGGCCGTGCTGCGTGCCCGGCCGCATGACAGGCGTCAATGCTCTTAGTTTTCTTCCTGCAGCTTGCGCTGCTCGTACTTGGCCACGGCCTGTTCAATACCGCCCAGCATGTAGAAGTCGCCTTCAGACATGTGGTCATAGGCGCCGTCCAGAATGCCCTTGAAGCCCTTGATGGTGTCTTCAAGGTTCACATACTGGCCGGGAGTGCCGGTAAAGGTTTCGGCCACGTGGAAGGGCTGGGACAGGAAGCGCTGGATGCGGCGCGCGCGCGCCACGGTGAGCTTGTCTTCGTCCGACAGTTCGTCCATGCCGAGGATGGCGATGATGTCCTGCAGTTCTTTGTACTTCTGCAGCACCATCTGCACGCGCCGGGCCACCGCGTAGTGTTCTTCACCCACCACGTTGGGGTCAAGAATGCGCGAGGTGGAGTCCAGCGGGTCCACGGCGGGGTAGATACCCAGTTCCGCGATCTGGCGCGAAAGCACGAGCGTGCCGTCCAGATGCGAGAACGTGGTGGCCGGGGCCGGGTCAGTCAAGTCGTCAGCAGGGACGTAAACGGCCTGCACCGACGTGATGGAACCGGTATTGGTGGATGTGATGCGTTCCTGCAGCGAACCAAGGTCCGTGCCGAGGGTGGGCTGGTAGCCCACGGCCGAAGGCATGCGGCCCAGAAGGGCGGACACTTCGGAACCGGCCTGGGTAAAGCGGAAGATGTTGTCGATGAAGAGGAGCACGTCCTGATGTTCTTCATCGCGGAAGTATTCCGCGCAGGCCAGAGCGGTAAGGGCCACGCGCGCACGCGCTCCCGGAGGCTCGTTCATCTGCCCGTATACAAGGGTGGCGCGTTCCAGAACGCCCGCATCCTTGAGTTCGTGATAGAGGTCGTTACCTTCACGGGTGCGTTCACCCACGCCCGCGAAGACCGAAGAGCCGCCGTGCTGCTTGGCGATGTTGTTGATCATCTCCATCAGGATAACGGTCTTGCCCACGCCGGCACCGCCGAAGAGGCCCATCTTGCCGCCCTTGGGGAAGGGTACAAGCAGGTCCACAACCTTGATGCCGGTTTCCAGCAGTTCGACCTTGGTGTTCTGGTCGGTAAAGGCCGGAGCCGGACGGTGGATGGGATAGTATTTTTCAGCGTTAATGGGGCCCAGTTCGTCCACGGGGCGGCCGATAACGTTGAGAATACGGCCCACGGAGGGTTTACCCACGGGCACCATGATGGGCTGGCCGGTATCGACCGCGTCCATGCCGCGCACCAGACCTTCGGTGGCGTCCATTGCGATGGTGCGGACAACGTTGTCGCCCAGGTGCTGTGCCACTTCACAGATCAGGTCCGGGGCGTCGGTGTTGTTCGGGTTTTTGATCTCCAGGGCGGTGAAGATACTCGGCAGGTTGCCGTCGCTGAACTCAACGTCCACGACAGCGCCGATAACCTGGACGATTTTACCGATGTTTTTGCTCATTAGTTGGCTCCTTAACCCTTCAGCGCTTCAGCGCCGCCGACGATGTCGATGAGTTCGCTGGTGATGGAAGCCTGCCGCGTCTTGTTATAGAGCAGGGTCAGCATGTTGGTCATTTCGTTACAGTTACGCGTGGCGTTGTCCATAGCGGCCATGCGGGCCGCATGCTCGCTGGCCGAAGTGTCCAGCATGCCACGGTAAATCTGTACTTTGACGTAGCGGGGCAGAAGCTCCGCCAACAGCTTTTCTTCCTGCGGTTCGTATACGTATTCGCAGCGCGGTTCTCCGGCTTCTTCGGCGATTTCCTCAGCCTCAGGCGTTTTGAGGGGCAAAAGGCAGAGGCTGCGCGGGGGCTGCTGCCCCATGGACACAAACTCGCCGTAGATCAGCCACACTTCGTCAAGGGCAAGTGTCTCGTAGCCATAGATGACTTCTTTGGCTATGGAATTTGCCAGGGCAAAGTCTATGCTGCCCATGCGGTCAGCGTAGGCCTGTGTGATCTTGTAGCCGCACGACTTCATGGCGTCGCGGCCCTTTTTGCCCATGCAGACAAAGCTTACCTCAAGGCCTTCCGCGGTTTTCTCCCGGGCCAGCTTGAGCGCAGCGGCAATGATATTGCCGTTGAAGCTCCCGCAGAGGC
>NZ_JAHZAA010000003.1:82878-98599 GCF_019424165.1 Desulfovibrio sp.
AGAGGCCGCGGTCCGAGGTCACCAGCACAATGGCGCAATGCTTCTTTTCCTCATGCTCGGCCAGCAGGGGGTGGGCTGTGCCCTCCACCTTGCTCGACAGTTCGGCGAGCACGTCGCGGTACTTGGCCGCGTACGGTCTGAAGCGCTCGATGCGGGTCTGGGCGCCGCGCAGTTTCGCCGAGGCCACCATATTCATGGCCTTGGTGATCTGCTTGGTCTTACCGACCCCCACGATCTTCATTTTTACGTCTTTGAGTGAAGGCATGCTTTTCTCCCGGATATTGGGGGCCCCTAGGCCGTCCAGCCCTGCTTGAAGGCGGCAATAGCCTCGGTAAGCGCTTTTTCCACAGCCTCGTCAATGACTTGCTTTTCTTTAATGGCGTCCAGCACGTCCTTCCTGGTGTCGCGCAGGAAGGTGAGCAGGGCGGCCTCAAAACGGCGGATGTCTTCCACCGGCACGTCATCCATATAGCCGCGGGTGGCGGCGTAGATGGAAGCGACCTGTTCATTGGAAGGCATGGGCTGGTACTGGGGCTGCTTGAGCAGTTCCACCAGACGCGCGCCACGGTCGAGTTTGGCTTTGGTACCCTTGTCGAGGTCCGAACCGAACTGGGCAAAGGCCGCCAGTTCGCGGTACTGGGCAAGGTCCAGGCGCATGGTGCCCGCCACCTGCTTCATGGCCTTGATCTGTGCCGCGCCACCCACGCGGGACACGGAAAGACCCACGTTAATGGCCGGACGCACACCGGCGTTGAAGAGGTTGGGCTCAAGGTACACCTGGCCGTCGGTGATGGAGATCACGTTGGTGGGGATGTACGCGGACACGTCGCCGGCCTGGGTTTCAATGATGGGCAGAGCCGTCAGGGAACCCGCGCCGAGGCTGTCGTTTACCTTGGCCGCGCGTTCGAGCAGGCGCGAGTGCAGGTAGAAGACGTCGCCAGGGAAGGCTTCACGTCCCGGAGGACGACGGAGCAGCAGGGACATCTGGCGATAGGCCACGGCCTGCTTGGAAAGGTCGTCGTAAATGATGAGCGCGTGTTTGCCGCTGTCGCGGTAGTATTCCGCCATGGTGCAGCCCGTGTAGGCCGCAATGTACTGCAGCGGCGCGGGATCGGACGCGGTGGCGGAAATGATGGTGGTGTACTCAAGAGCACCGTGACGGCGCAGAGTGTCAGCCACCAGGGCCACCGAAGACTTCTTCTGGCCGATGGCCACGTAGAAGCAGTGGATGCCCGTTTCTTTCTGCGCCAGGATGGCGTCGAGGCAAACGGCGGTTTTACCGGTCTGGCGGTCGCCGATGATCAGCTCGCGCTGGCCGCGGCCAATGGGCGTCATGGCGTCAATGGCCTTCAGACCCGTGGGCATGGGTTCATGCACGCTTTTGCGAGCAATGATGCCGGGGGCCTTGATTTCCACCGGGCGCACTTCGGCTGCATCGATGGGGCCGAGGCCGTCGATAGGCTCACCCAGAGGGTTGAGCACGCGGCCCATAACGCCGTCGCCAACAGGCACGGAGAAGATCTTGCCGGTACGCTTGACCGGGTCGCCTTCTTTAATGCCCACGTCCGAACCGAGCAGAGCGACACCCACGTTGTCCTCTTCGAGGTTGAGCACCATGCCCATGACGCCGCCGGGAAATTCCAGCAGTTCCATCGACATGGCGTTCTGCACACCGTAGACGCGGGCGATGCCGTCACCAACATAAAGCACGGTGCCGGTTTCGCTCATTTCTACGCGCTGCTCGTAGTTCTGGATTTGATCCTCAATGATCTTGCTTATCTCTTCCGCTTTGATCTGCATGTGCTATTCACCCCTCTTGAAAGTCTCCCGAAGGATACCCAATTGCGCGCGCAGACTTGCGTCCAGCACCCGGTCACCCATTTTGAGCACCATACCCCCTAGTATGTCCTTGTCGACGGCAAAGGTAAGCTCAAGGGCTGTGCCGGTTTTCTTTTCCAGCGCTTCTTTGAGCTTGGCCTTTTTATCGGCAGAAAGTTTTACTGCCGTGACGAGTTCGCCCCGGACAATGCCCTTGGCTTCGTCAAGCAGTTTGCCATACCAGGCGGAAATTTCGCGCAGAAAGGCGAGCCTTTCCTTGTCTGCCAGCAAAAAGCAGAAGCTGCGCATCGTCTGGTCGGCCTTGAGCTTGCCCAGCAGTTTGTCAAGAACCGCTTTTTTTTCTTCCACGCCGATCACGGGACTTTTAAGGGTCATGTCAAGTCCGGGCGCGGCGGCAAGCGCTTCGCCGAGAGCAGCAAGGCATTCACCGCGCGAGCTCAGGGCGTCGTCCCCATCCTTCTTGCCCAACGCAAAGATGGCGTTGGCGTACCTGCGTGCAACCACGGTGTCGATCAATGGAGCACCACCTTTTTAAGGGAGTTGGCGATAAGCTTGTCGTGGGCATCGGCATTGAGCTTACCGCTCAGGGCCTTTTCGGCGGCATCCACGATTTCGTCGGCAATGACGGCGCGCACTTCAGCAAGTACCGTGCGGCCTTCATTTTCAGCGGTTTTGCGCGCCTGCTCCACAACTTGCGCCGCCTGACGGTGCGCCTCTTCCACAATGCCCGCTTTCAGGCTTTCGGCCTGTTTGCGGCTTTCGGCCAGAATGGCTTCGCGCTCTTCGTTGAGGCGGGCAATGCGCGACTCAACAGCGGCCAGCTGTTCTTTGGCCCTGGCGCGGCGTTCTTCCAGGCTGTCCAGTGCTCCACCGATGGTCTCGCGGCGATTCTTGAAGAAGCGCTTGGCAAGCCCACCAATAAAGTACCAGAGGATGCCCGCGAAGATCACGAAGTTGAGCACGCGCCAGCCGAAGTCGCCCCAGCGCGGCGCCTCATGCCCTTCGGAAGCGAATGCTCCCACAGGTATGAGAACAATCGCGGCAAAGGCTAGAACGAGCGGCAGGATATTACCCGCGTGTTTCCATTTGCTCAAAGCCCACCCCCTCTGTTCAAGAATATGCAATAGCGTAGACTGTGCCTAAAGAAACCGAATCGCCCGGGGGCGTTCGGCAGGTACCGAAAAAGCGCGAAAAACTAGCCCTTGATGAGCTTGGCGGCCAGGCGGGCAGAAAAATCGCTCACCTGATTGCGCAGATCATCAAGGGTTTTGGCGGCCTGTTCCCGCAGAGATTCGCGGGTTTCGGCAATAATGTCGCGAGCGTTTTTCTGGGCTTCACCCACGAGGGTTTGCTGCTGCTCCAGGCCTGCGGCACGGCCTTCCTCGCGGGTAAGGCCGGCGTCCTGCCGGGCGCGGGCCAGTTCAGCCTCGTAGGCGGTCAGGCGTTCAGCCGCCTGATACTCAAAGGACTCGGCCTCTTCGGCCATGCCGTCCATGATGCCGTTGCGCTTTTTGATGATATCGCGGATGGGGCGGATAAGGAGGATGTTGAGCACATAGATGGCGATCAGAAAGTTTACCAGCTGAAAGGCCATTGTGATGTTAAGGTCCAGCATGCCGCATCCTCCCGAATGATGACGGATTGAAGGAATGAAAAAAACATTAAGCCCTTGCAACATATCTGCTTGGGCATGTTCTGTCAAAGGGTATTGGTGACAAATTTCGCAAGGTCCATGAGAATTTTTAAAATATTCATAAAAAACAGTGTATTGAAAAACAGGTTATTCTGGGGTATTTCGACTTTCGTCGGTGTGGGCGGCGCTGGAGGGTATGGCCTGCAAGGGTGCTTGAGACGACAAAAACACCCGGAAAGCCGCATTTCACCGTTTGGGCGCATGCCCGCTCATGAAAGAAAACACTTGCGGCAAATGGCAATATAAATCAAACTGATTGATTGATCAGACAAGTATCCACTGCTCCCGCCGGAACCCTTGTGCCTCGAGCCAGCGCGCGGCCTCTTCCGCCGCACCATGTGCCGTAAGCGCATTGAGTACGCGGCAGGCATCAGGACCGGGCAGGGCATCGCGCCCGCGCACGGGAATGCCGCCTATGACGTTGCCGATTTTTTTCGGATCAATATCAATATACGCCATAGGGCGTACTCCCAGATTCCATAGGGGGGCGAGCCGTTTGCGCGCCACGCGGCCGCCGCCCACGACCCATACATACGGATGAAAAGGATTGTGCTGTTCAAGGTGACGGGCCAGCCAGAGTGCACGCAACCTGTCGCAGGCAGCGGCTGCATAGCGGCGGTCAGCCCTGGTGGCACGGGTGGGCGCGTCATTCCAGGTGAGCAGCTCCTGCGGCAGCTTTTCCATGCGCGCTCCGTTGTGCAGCCAGCGTAGCCACAGTTCCCAGTCTTCCGCAAAATCTCCGTCTGCGTAAGCGCCCCATTTTTCTGCCGCACTGCGGCGAAACATGACTGAAGGGTGGCAGACCGGCGTGTCCCTGAAGCGTCCCCGGCTGATTTCTGCGTGGGAGCACAGGCTGTTCTGCCAGTCCACAAAATAGGCAAAACCGTGCGCAAGGCTACGGTCGCCGCCAAAACCCACCAGACTGGCCGAAAGGTCAAGCTCCGGATTGTTCCACAGGTGGGCCGTCTGTAGGGCCAGGCGTTCGGGTCGGGCGCTGTCGTCGGCATCCATGCGGGCGATCAGGCTGCCGCGCGCCGAGGCAAACCCGGCGTTGAGAGCCGGGACAATGCCCCCATGCTCCACATGCAGCACCCGCAACCGCCCCTGAGCGAGGGGCGAAAGGGCGAGGCGACGCAGCAGGGCGGAAGTGCCGTCGGTGGAGCCGTCGTCAACAACGAGGATTTCAAAGGGCGGCAGGGGGGCGCCCCTGGCCGGGTGCTGCATAAAAAGGCTGTGCAGGGCGGCTTCAAGGGTGTGTGCGGCGTTGTAGGCGGGCAGAAGAACCGTAACCAGCGGCTGGTCGGTGCCGGAAACATCCGGAAAAAGGCTATACACCCGTGGAGTCTCCGCCCTGGCCGGGTCCGGTGTTCTCGTTGTTTTCCAGCCCGTCTGGTCCACGCAGCAGGGCCAGAGCCTGCGCGCAGATGCATCCGGGCGAAAGCGTTGCGTCAAAGCGGTAGTGGGCGGTCTGCTCGTAGAGGGGCAGCCGCTCATGCAGGACCTGGGCGACTTCTGCCTGGATGTCGGCTCCGGTGAGAGAGGGCCGTTGGGCCGCAAGTGGGTTGCTCGACAGACGCGCGGCCAGCGCTTCCGCAGAGGCCGACAGGTAGAACACGTACCCCTGTTCGCGCATGAAGGCGCGGTTTTTTGCGTCCAGCACCATGCCGCCGCCGGTGGCAATAACGGCTCCGGCAGTTTGGTGCAGTTCGACTGTAGCGCGCAGGGCATCGCTTTCGCGACGGCGAAATCCTGACCAGCCTTCGGCTGCGACTATCTGGGCCACGGTGCGGCCTGTCTGGTGGTGGAGAAAATGGTCCGTATCCACAAAAGGCAGACCAAGCCGCCGGGCCAGAGTGCGCCCTACTGTGGTTTTGCCGCAGGCTCTGGGGCCTACAAGAAAGATGAGCGGCATGGATGTTCCTGATGGCTGTGCGCCCGTGGCGCAGTGAGAAAATATCGGTTCGTGCGGCCGCGTTGGCGGGCTGTCTTTGGGCAGAAGCCCGGGCTGATACCCCGGTATCCTCGATGCGGTTCCCGCGCGGCTGTGCCGGGCCGCATAAAAAACGCGCGCAAATATGCCGCGCGCACGATGCCTGGGGCCTGAGTGAAGGGGCGAATTCTGGCAGTACCCTGGCGGTATTTTACGGCTCGACGCGGTCTTGCCGGCAACCGGCGTTGCAGCATCAGTGCTCACGACCGGGACCTGTCCCCGCTTTTTGCTGGGGAGCGGTCCGCGACAGGCGTGCCTGACCAATCGCCCCTAGTAAACCACGCTGTACGACATGACCTCTGGCCGATGGAAGAAAAATTCCACACGCCGGTTCATGGCGCGGCTTTGCTCGTCAATGCCCGGCTTGAGCGGACGGGTATCGCCATAGCTGACGGCACGCATGCGGGTGGCCTTGATGCCGTGCTGCGCCAGATAGTTGACCATGGCTGCGGCGCGTGCGCCCGACAGTTCCCAGGCGGAGGCGTAGGGCGGCGCTGCTTCGACGGAATCCGCATGGCCGCGAACCACCAGATACAGATTGTATTCTTCCATCAGGCTGAGCACGGACGAAAGCACCTTGTCGCCCTCGGGCAGCAGTTCTGCGGTGCCGGGCTTGAACATGATGTCGGAGTTGACCCGCAGTTGCACGCCCACATCATCGGCGCTGATGCCCGAAGCACTCTGCGGAACAGAATCGGCCATGAGCAACTGCTTGATCTTCTGGGCAATGGCATAGTGGGATTTTTCCACTTCGCTGATCTTGATGTCGCGCGTGTCGATCTTGTCTGTATTCTGGATAAAGGGATTGTTGGAAACGGGCGATGTGGAGCTGGAGTCAAAGTTGCGGTCGCCGCTGAAATAGGCGGCGAGGCCCGCCCGTGTTTCGGGTGGAACCATGCTGAGAACCCAGAGCAGAAGAAAGAAGGCCATCATGGCCGTAACAAAGTCGGCGTAAGCGACTTTCCATGCGCCGCCCATAAAGCAGACTCCTCAGGTTTATACCATGCCCGGTGCGGGCTGCCGGATCTGCCGCGCTGTGCGTTCTGCCTTGCGGCAGGCGCGGTGTTGCCGGTTCGGGGCGGCCTGCCGGAAAAGCTCCGGCACTGAAAGCGCCGCGCCCCTGTGTGACACAAAAGATACACCAGATTGCTGACGGAAGAAAGGCTTGCCGCCGTGCCACACCCATTGGCCGATATGGTGCAGGCAGCCGCCTGCCGGCGTTGCTGCATCTGCACTTCTCCGCGCCCGGCTGGCTCCGGTTGCGCGGGCGGGCAAAGCAGCCTTGTATCCCGTTATGCGCCTGTGCAGCCTGGGGTACGGCAGGTTTGAGCATACCTGCGCCGCAGGGTGTACAGAGCGCCCCGTGGTGTGAAGTTCAGCAAAATATGGCGGCAGCCCGAAGACCTTGCTGGCGGCCTAGCCGCTCTTCAGCTTGTCTTCCATTTCCGCAAAGCTGGGGCGGAAAGGATAGGGTATGGCCCTGCGCCCGTACTCCACGGCAATAAGGGGGGTGGACCCGCGAATGGCGGCAGCCACGGCCTCTTTGACAGAATGATAGTAAAAATGTTCTTCGGCCACGTAGTTTTCAAGCTTGGAGCCCATGGGGCCAAACAGGCCGTAGCAGCAGAGGATACCGAAGAACGTACCCACAAGGGCCGCCCCGATATAGTGGCCGAGCACTTCCGGCGGTTCGTTGATCTTGCCCATGGCAAGCACCACGCCGAGAACGCAGGCCACAATACCCATGCCCGGCAGCGATTCGGCCATGTGTGACACGGCATGCGCAGGCAGGATGCCTTCTTCGCGCATGGTGGTGATGTCCACATCCATAAGACTGTCAATGTCTGCGGGGTCGCCGGTGGTCAGATAGACGCGCAGGGTGTCGCCTATGAAGTTGACTACCTTGGTGTCTTTGGAAACATTGGGATATTTGCTGAAAATGGGACTGGATTCGGGCTTTTCCACATCACTTTCAATGCTGATGACGCCCTCGCGGTGCATTTTGGAAAAAAGCGCGTAGAGCAGGGCCAGCGTTTCCAGATAACGCCCCTTGCTTGAACCGGGGTCCGCAAAGAGGTGCTTCAGGCTTTTGAGAATAAGCCCGAAGGTATACTTGGTCTGCGAACCAAAAAAGGCTCCCAGGCCGCAACCCAGAATAATAATAAATTCCGCAGGCTGGAAAAGTATACCCCATTCACCGTGGGCCAGGGTGTAGCCCGTGAACACCGAACCCGCGACGATGGCCAGACCAATTAATAAATACATAGTGCCGCCTGTAGGCTCAATTCATCCTGTGTCGTTTTTTCACCTGCCGTGCCGGGACAAACCATAGCCCGGAGAACTGCCGCAGGCCGCGTTACAGGCCGGTAGCTCTGCTTTGCGGACATGCCGGGACGGGCCGCAGACGACCTGCAGCGCCGCAAGATTTTCTTGCGCGAGCGGGCCGTAAACCGGCCCTCTTGTTTTCTTAACGCCCGCCTGCCCAAAAGCTTTAGCCTGTCAGGCGGAAAAGGCAAGTCTTGCCGGGCGAAAAGTCACCGTGCCGCTTTCCGGGCCTGTATGCCGGCTTCCGGCCAAGGGGCCGGGGCGGAAAGGCTTTTTGCCGCAGCGCCTGCGCGCGGGGTAACGCCTTGTGGTCCGTTTTTCGCGGCGCATTCCCGCAAGGGTACTCCAGACCCGCTCCCGCCGCAACACAAGACAGGAGGCAAGACAGCCGTTTTGCCCTGCGGCGGGCAGCCCACCCCGCGGTTTTTCATCCTGCACGGCCTTTCGGGCTGCCGGGGTTTTCGGCAGCCCGCGTCGGAGATCAGCGCCCGAAAAGCCCCCGGATAAGATCCCCCGCGCCGCGCATATCGTCCTGCCGCTGCGGGTCTGTGCCGCTTTTTGGGGTTTTGCCCTGCAAGATGGCGGGCAGTTTGCTGGCGGCGTCCAGAGCAAAGCGCGGGTCCGCGGAGTACGAGATATCGTCGAACGGCCCGCGAATGATAAGCGGAATGGTCATGCCCAGTGTTTCCACGTTGACCGTGGAGTCCAGATACTGTCGCGGCAGACTTATGGCTGCGCGCCCCCGTGCATTGAGGCCCTGTGCGCTGGCGCTGAACGGGTTGACGTTTATTTCGCCGCTCCGCGCTGTAAAGGGCGCGCGTACAAGTTCAAAGGTGCTGGGTACGCGTCCCTGAAGGCCGGGAATGTTCTGGGGCAGCGTGGGTATGGATTCCAGGCGCATCTGGCGGATTTCGAGCAGCCCTTTGCCGGAAAGGCTGTTCCGCAGGGCGGTGGCGTCTTTTCCGGCCATGGTCAGGTCTGCCTCAAGCATGGCTGTGCCGTTCAGGGGGCGTCCTTTGCCGAGGCCTTCCAGCAGGTTGCCCAGGTTGACATCCGAAGCCGTGCCTTTGACCGCATAGGCGGGGTTGGCGGCGTCGGCCAGCCGGGCGGCTCCTGTGGCGCGTATCTTGCCACCGCTGCCGAGAGTGGCGGTAAGGGCGGTGATGGTATAGTTACCCCGCAGGCCCTGCGCCGCCAATTGTATGTCACGGAACTGAAGCTTGTCCATGCTCAGGCCCGCAAGGGCCAGACGGATATTGATGTCCGGCATGGGCGTTTTACCCGGTTCGTCTTTTTCTTTTTTTCTGGCTGCTGCGCTCGCGGACGCCGCGTCTGTTTTGCTGTCCTTTGCGGAGGCAGAGGGCAGGGGCAGGTAATTATCCAGATCAATGGCGTTGATCTGGGCATCGGCCGTTATGGACAGGGGCGCGCCGGGCTCAAGGCCCAGGCGGAACTGGCCGCGCAGGGTGATATCGTCCACGCGGGCGTGAATGTCTGAAAGGTTGAGACTGTTATTGCCATAGGCCAGCCGCGCCTTGAGGTTCAGCCCGTCTGTGACGCCCTGCGCCACGGGCTTGAAGTTCAGCCCGGCCAGGGCCGCGAGCTTGCGGGGTGAGCCGTCTACCTCGGCATTGCCGGTGAAGGCCGGAGGATTGAATGTGGCCTCGCCCTGAAGGCCCAGGCGTGCCTGGGGCGTGGCAAGCCAGCCTTTATCCACGCGCATGCGCATGCTGTTCAGGTCCAGGCTGCCTTCAATATTGAGTTGCAGAGGCCCGGCTTCTTTGGGCAGCGGGCCGGAAAGCGGATTGAATGTCAGGGATGTCTGGCGCAGGGTGAGAGCGGGCGGCGCATAGCGGAGTTTGGCCGACAGGGCCAGATTGCCCGAGATGTGCCCGGCTGTTCCCGGAGCGTCGCCCAGAGCGATGGTAAAGTCGCATCTGGCTGTGGTTTCCTGCCCGGGGCGCAGATTTTCCGCGGAAAGATTCAGGTCGCTGATCGTGATGTCCTGCCCTTGCTCACCGGTAAAACTCAGGGATCCCTGGCGTATGACCAGACGCTTGAACTCAACGGGCGGCGCGGCATCACGGGACGCTGTGCCCGGTGTGACGCTTTTGGCGGGGCTGGTGCTTTCTCCCGTGCTCCTGTTGTCCGCCGCGGTGTTTTTTTCAGCCGGCGCGGCATCTGTCGGCTGTTTGCCGTTTTTTGCGCTTGTCGTGTTTTGCCGTACGGTGACTGAAGGGTTGTCCAGCCGGACCTCGCGTAAGACTACAGTGCCGGACAGTAGCGGCATGAACTCAAGTTCGGCCATGCCGCCCTTGACGGAAACAACAAGATTGTCGCCCTGTTCCGCCTGGCCCCACCGGGCCTGCCCAAAGCTGACGCCGGGAGGAAAAAAGGATATTTTCGGCGAACTTTCAAATATAAGGGGTTTGCCTGTGGCCCCGGCCGTGGCGTCGGCGATCTGCCGGATCACGAAGTCCGTGTCCATCCGGCTGAGCATGACGGCCAGAACAGCCACGGCTGCCAGCACGATGCCCATTGTCCAGAGCAGAAAGCGTTTCATAATTTACTATCTCCAGAGTATTCCGGTCCGCCGCGCATGCCCGCTGCTGTTGGGCCTGTCGTCCCGCACCGCCTCGCAGGGGGCCGGGGGCGTGACCGCTCCTGTTTTTCTTCCTGTCTTTATACGAAATGGGCAGCCTCTGCGCAAGTTCGTTCCCGACAAGGCCGTGGGCCGTGCCGTATCTTGCCCGGACTGCTTCTTGGGCGTATGAAGGGCCATGTCTTCTTTGCGCTCTTCACATATGACCGGCCCTGCGCCGTCCGGCACGCCGCCATCCGTGCGCTCCGTCGCGGGGCCGGATGGCCTGCCCCCGGCCCTCATGCTGCAGGGAACCTGCTCCAATGCGGGCAAAAGCCTGCTTACGGCGGCCCTGTGCCGTCTTCTGGCCCGGCGCGGTCTCAGGGTTGTGCCTTTCAAGGCGCAGAACATGGCCCTCAATTCTTTTGTCACCCATGACGGCAGGGAGATGGGCCGCGCCCAGGCGCTACAGGCCGCCGCCTGCGGCCTGCCCACCGACGTGCGCATGAACCCGGTGCTGCTCAAGCCCACGTCCCACACGGGGTCACAGGTCATTGTACTGGGCGAGCCTGTGGGGCAGATGCGTGTGGGGGCCTACCTTCGCTACAAGCCAGAGGCATGGAAGGCCGTGCGTCGCGCTTACCGCAGCCTTGCGTCCGAGGCAGATGTGGTGGTGCTCGAGGGCGCGGGCAGCCCGGCGGAAATAAATCTCAAGGCCCACGATATCGTCAACATGCGCATGGCCCGTTACGCGCGCGCGCATGTAGCCCTTGTGGCAGATATTGACAGGGGCGGCGCTTTCGCGGCCCTGGCGGGAACCATGGCCCTGCTGACCCGCGCGGAAAGGGCGCGGGTGGCGGGATTTATCCTTAACAAGTTTCGCGGCGACCCGAGCCTGCTGGATCCGGCTCTGCACATGCTTACCCGGCGCACGGGCAAACCCTTCTGGGGCGTCGTGCCCATGCTGGAAAACCTGCGCTTGCCCGAGGAAGATTCCGTCAGTTTCAAGCTGGGGATCACACCCGGCCTGAATATGGCGGGCATGGACAGTGGAGCCGCCGCGCCCGCCGACCTGCTGGATGTGCTTGTGCCGGACCTGCCGCATATCAGCAATGCCACGGACCTTGACGCCCTGCGCCAGGAGCCTGGCCTGCGGGTGCGCATTGTGCGCCGGGTTGAAGACTGGGGGCAGCCCCATGCCGTCATCCTGCCGGGCAGCCGCAACACGGCAGCAGATTTGCGCTTTTTGCGGGCAACGGGGCTGGCGGACGCCATAGTTCTTTTTGCCCGCACCGCCATGGACCGGCAGCGCGGGGTTCTGACCGGCATATGCGGGGGGTTGCAGATGCTCGGCCGGGTCATAGCCGATCCCCTTGGTCTTGAAGAGGGCGGCCAGGAACCGGGCCTTGACCTGCTGCCGCTGGCAACCCGGCTGGAAGCAGAAAAGCAGTTGCTCCGCGTCAGCGGGCGGGCTTGCCGGTGCCTGACTGCGGGCCTGCCGGAAAAAGACACGCCCGGCGAAACCGGCATGCTGCTCCCCGCGCAGGAGGTGGCCGGGTATGAGATCCATCACGGCCGCACCCTGCCCCTTGCAGGACAGGATGAGGCCACTGGCGAATCCGGCTTGCGTGTGGTTATGGCCGATACGGGGGGCCGTCCCCTGGGCTGGGGGCTGTGCGACGCTGCGGGCCGGGCGCGGGTGTGGGGCAGCTACATGCACGGGCTTTTTGATGCGGATGCCTTCAGGCACGCATTTCTGGCGGCGCTCCGGCAGGACGCGGGCCTGCCGCCCCTTGCCGGCGCGTCTTACAGCCTTGGGCCGGAGCTGGACCGTCTGGCCGACACTGTGGAAGCATCTCTGGATATGCAGGCCATTTACGGCCTGCTTGGCCTGTGTTAGGGTCCATTCTCAAGTAATCGCCTGCTGCAAAAAAACCTTTCCTTCCGGCGCAGTACAAGCAATCAGGCGGGCTGCCCCGCGCATGCGGCCCGGCACAGGCCGGACGTTACGCCCCACCCGCGAAAAAATGTTTTGAGCGTCAATAATTACAGCCCCGGCCGTTCCGCTTCGGAAATGTTTCCGGACGCGCGCCGGAACAGGCCATCTGCTCCTCACCAATCTGGAACCGCATTGCCGTTGCGCCCGCAATCTGCTCTGCGGGGTCGCTCGGATACGGGAACATAGGCATGAGTATAAGAGCGCTTATAAAAACTTCGAACATGGCGCAATTGTGTCTGGTCCTTCTGCTGGGCCTGTGCACGGGCTGGCTTGGCCGCAGTCTGTACGAGATCAACGGCCTTCTGCATGATTACCATCATCTTGAAAGCCTGCTGGCGGAAATAGGCGGCGTTTCGCGCGAGAACTATCGCGCGGCCCATGATTACATCAGCACCGGCGACACTTTTCATCTTGAGCGCTGGCGGCATTTGCTGCGTGTGGAGCGGGGCGAGGCCCCCCGTTCCTCAACGGCCCAGATCGCGCCTGGCGAGCGTCGTTCGCTGACCTCGCTGGTCAACGATCTGGAAATGACCGGTCCCGTACACGCCCAGGTGCAGTCCATTGTGGCCCAGCTTGTCCTGTTGGAATCAATGACGGAAACCGCTGTGCGCGGTGCCCTCAAAAGCGGGCCGGCGGCAAGCACGGCGCAGGCCCGGCAAGACAGGCAGGCGGCTCTGCTTTGGGTGCATGACAACGGTCTGGCCCGTATTCCGGATTCCATAGCCGAAGCCGCGCGCAACCTGGGCGACAAGCAGCGCGGTGAATTTTTGGCCCGCCTTGGCGAGCGCGAGGTTCCGCTGCGCTGGACGCTTGTGGCCGTACTGGCGGGCCTGGCGCTGCTCGGCAGCAGTGTGCTGGGCAATGCCTATATCTTTCAGAGCCGTATCGCCAACCCTCTGGACCGCGTAAGCAGGTATGCCGAAAGCGTGGCCGCCGGGCTGGATCCGTTGCCGCTGCGGCTGCGGCACAGGGATGAACTGGCAGTCATGTTCGCCTCGTTGCAACGCATGAAGGGAACACTCTATTCGCGTATCCGTGAGCTCAGAGAGGCGGAACAGCGCGCGCGCAGAAGCCGCCAGCAGGCGATGCTGGCCCGGTCGCAGGCGCTCACATCGCTGGAGCTGGCCCAGAGGGCCTCACATGTGCAGGATGACTTTCTGCGACGCATCAGTCACGAAATACGCACGCCGCTCAATGCCATTATCGGCATGAGCTATCTGAGCCTGCAAACGGATCTTAACGGAGTGCAGCGGAACTATCTGGCCCAGATCAACAAATCCGGCAGCGTGCTGTTGGATATGGTGAACCGCATCCTGGATTTTTCCAGCGCCAGTGAAGGCTCCATTCGTATGGAACGTAAGGTTTTTGCCGTTGCGGACCTTATGGACCTGCTGCGCCAGAGCGTGGCGGGGCTGGCCCTTGAAAAACGCCTGCGCCTCAATTTTGTGCTGGACCCCTCCATTCCGGCCGTGGTGGCGGGCGATGAGCGCCATCTGGAGGAAGTGCTGCGCATTCTGCTGGATAATGCCGTCAAGTATACGACCACCGGCAGTGTGGATTTTCGCATCCTGCCTTCGGGGGAACCACCCATGCGCAAGGGGGCCATACGGCTGCTCTTTGTGGTTTCGGATACCGGGCCGGGCCTGGGCGAGGAGCAGTGGAAAAAACTTTTTGAGCCGTTTACCCTTGGCGACGAATCCATGACGCGCGCTTTCAGTGGCCTGGGCCTTGGGCTTGCCCTGGCGCGGCAACTGGTCAACCTTATGGGCGGTGAACTGAAAGTGGGCAGCGTACCGGGGCAGGGCAGCCGGTTTTCTTTTTCTGTGGATATGGAGCGACCGGACGCTTCCGGTGAGTGTGAAGACGCGGAGCAGGCAACAGATGGGGCAACAGGTACGTCCCTGCCCGACCAGTCTGGCCCGTCCGGGCTGTCGTGTCCGATTGGCCTGCCTGCGCCGTACCCCCCGACTGCCCTGCCGGATTTGCCCGGTCTGCCTCATATGCCCGCCATGTCCGTTCTTCCTGATCTGGACGGCCTGGCCGGGCCGCTGACCGACACACCACAGGCCGGAGACAGCGCGGGCATGCCCCCCGTGGCTCTTGCCGTGCTGGTGGTGGAGGACAACGAAATAAACGCGCAGATTGCGCGCGAGCTGCTTGAGCAGGTCGGGCTTGAGGTTCTGCTGGCCGCCAACGGGCAGGAGGCGCTTGACCTGCTGGAAAATCCCGCACATCCCCCGCTGGGCCTTGTGCTTATGGATGTGCAGATGCCGGTTATGGACGGCCTTGAGGCCACGCGACGCATCCGGGCCATGGGCATCAGCCCCGTTGACCTGCCGGTGGTAGCCATGACCGCCCACACAGACCTGGCCTCGCGCATGGACGGCAAGGATGTGGGCATGAATGACTACCTTACCAAGCCCGTGAATCCTGAAACGCTTTACGCCACGCTGGAAAAATGGCTTGTGGGCGGCCTCAGGCGCAACCCTGCCAGGCAGGCTCATGAGGGTGGCGGCGCAGCGGAGCCGCCCGAAACCGACCGACAGGACGCATCCGCATCTGCGGACGACCCGATCCGTGCTGGCTACGCTGTCCAAAGCCGACAGGCCGCATCCGCATCTGCGGACAGGGGCATGACCGCCCCTGTGGCTGCGGCTTTGCCTGATGAGGAACAGGCCGTTTCCATTGTCAATGTGGAATCCGGTCTTGCTACTGTGGGGGACAACAAAACGCTGTATTTTGAGCTTCTTCAGCGTTTTGTCGACCACTATGGCGACAGCCCCGCCCGTTTGCGCAAAATGCTTGAGAGCGGCAACCTCAAGGGGGCCGCGCGCATGGCGCATACGGTCAAGGGTGTGGCCGCCAACCTGGGCGTGGAGCGTATCTGCGAACTTACCCGCACGATGGAAGAATTTTTGCCCCACAACCTGCCGGAGCACACGGTACTGGAGTCTTTTGAGGTAGAAATGGGGCGGGTGCTCGATTATGTGCGGAGCATGGGGCGGCATGCCTGCCGTACGGCCAGCGGTTCCGGGCAGATGGCGGAAGAGCACCGCGCGGCCTTGCTGGCCTTTCTGGAGGATCTGCCCCGCCGTATGGAAAGGGATTGGGGGGCGGTGGAAAGCGCAATGGAAAAATTTTCTTTGCTGGCCGACGGCACTCCCCACGCCGAGGGAGTGGCCGCCATATTGACGGCAGTCAAGGATTTTGACATGGGCGGGGCGGGATGCCTTGCCGACAGCCTGCGCGACTGCCTGTTGCGCGAATCCGGCACGAAGGCGTAATACACTTCGT
>NZ_JAHZAA010000003.1:98609-113616 GCF_019424165.1 Desulfovibrio sp.
GCCCGAAGGGTTTGCGGGCGCAACCTGTGCCGCCCGCCGCAGCGTGCCCTTTTGTCCGCCGCGGCGCTGCCGATAAGGATAGCAGGTTGTTTATCCGCCACTGTATGGAGGTAAGATCATGAGCACTGCCACACCGGAAGCCGTCCTGCTTGAGCACCCGGGTGAAGACGAACACGAGGGCGACAGGCTACAGCTTGTCACTTTTCGCATTGCCGAAGAAGAATTCGGGGTAGATATACTTTCCGTTCAGGAAATTATCCGGCCCATGCAGATAACTATGGTTCCGCACGCGGCGCGCTTTATCGAAGGCGTCATCAATCTGCGCGGCAAGGTTATTCCTGTTGTCAACATGCGTATCCGCTTCAACATGCCTGTTATGGAGCACAATGCCGAAACACGTATTGTGGTGATGGAGTTCAACCAGAAAATCGTTGGTTTTCTGGTTGACGGCGTTTCGGAAGTGCTGCGCATTCCCGCCTCCACGGTGGAGCCGGCCCCGCCTGTTGTGTGCGGCATCGGCTCGGAGTATATCCGGGGAGTGGGCAAGCTTGATGACCGCCTGCTCATTCTGCTTGACCTCGACACATTATTAAGCGACATGAACGCCGAAGCTGGCTAGGGCGCATTATGCCATGAATCCCCTGTTTTCAGCACCGGTTGCGGCAGAATCGCCTGAAGGCGCATGCGCCTGCATGTACCCTCGCAAGGCGGACCTGTCGTGGGCGGCGGCGAGATGGGGCTTTATGCCGTGAGCATGCTCACGGCGTGCGCTCAAGAGAACAGTGCAGTTTTACGGAGGCATGTTTTCAATGTGCCTGAAACGCTCACTATCGCGTTTGTTTGCGCAGGTACGCTGCGCTTGCGCTTTTGTGGCGGACGGCTGCCCACGCAGGCGTCGGGGTAATGGTTATTAAGATAATATGCCCTGAAATATGAGCATGCTCCGCAGGGTGTTTTACGAAAAACCCAGTTGTGGGGCAGGTGCGGACAAGGTGTGTCTGCCGTCAGGCCAGATGCGGCAACAAACGCGCCTTGCAGGTGGTCTGTAGCTGGAAACCTGCTCGTGCAGGTTCTGTAAAAATTGTCTTTCGTCCTGTTTGAAGCCGGAGCCGTCGCGCGTCCGGCCCACAGGCGCATTGCGCCGCGCCTCAGGCCTTCCGGCTGTCAGGCCCGGCCGGGCCAATGCCCGCGCAGCAGGAGGCTGTCATGTCCATGCGTCTTTCCCGTTCCATAGTGGGTGAAGCGGAAGCCCGTGCAGTGAGCCGTGTTCTTCTGGAAGACGGCTATCTTGGCATGGGCAACGAGGTGCGCCTTTTTGAAGAAGAGGTGGCGCAGTACCTTGGTGTAAGGCCTGATCAGGTCATCACCGTCAATACTGGCACAGCCGCCCTGCATCTGGCCGTGGACGCCGCGGCCGCCATGAGCCGTGTACCCGGCAAGCCCGAGGTGCTGGTTCCTTCATTGACGTTTGTGGCTTCTTTTCAGGCCATCACCGCGGCGGGCTGCGTACCCGTGGCCTGCGACGTTCTGGCCGAGACAGGCACGCTTGACCTGGCCGATGCGGAAAAGCGCCTCACCTCCAATACCATCGCGGTCATGTTTGTGGACTATGCCAGCAATCCCTGGCACCTGGACGAAGTGTACGACTTTGCCCGGCGCAAGGGCCTGCGTGTGGTGGAGGATGCTGCCCATGCCTTTGGCTGCAAACATCACGGGCGCAAGATAGGCAGCTTCGGCGACATGGTCTGCTTCAGCTTTGACGGCATCAAAAATATCACCTGCGGCGAGGGCGGCTGCCTTGTGGCCTTTGACGCCGAAGCGGCGCGCCTTGCCTCGGATGCCCGCCTGCTTTCCGTAGAAGACGACGCCCAAAAACGCTTTGCCGGGGCGCGCTCCTGGGATCCGGACGTGAAGAGGCAGGGCTGGCGCTACCACATGAGCAATCTCATGGCCGCCATCGGGCGTGTGCAGCTCTCGCGCCTGGAAGCGGAATTTATTCCGGCACGCCGCGCGCTGGCGGCCCGCTACTCCGAAAAGCTGGCCTCCGTGCCGGGCGTGGCCCTGCTGCGTACCGACCCGCAGGACTTTATCGTGCCGCACATCATGCCCGTGCGCATCCTGCATGGGCGCAAGGATGAGGTAAAAGACGCCCTGGCGGCAAAGAATCTGCCAACGGGCGTGCACTATAAACCCAATCATCTGCTGAGTTGTTTCAGCACCGGACAAAGCCTGCCCGTTACCGAAGAACTCTATGCCGAACTGGTGACGCTGCCCATGCATCCCGGCCTGACCACTGAAGATGTGGATGCCGTATGCGAGGGCGTGGCTCAGGTGCTTGCGCGTTGAACGGGCTGAAGCCCGCACTGTTTTGAAGGAGGTTGCCTTGTCGTCCCGTCCTGTTCCTTTGCTTGCGCTGGTGGTTCCTTGTTATAACGAGGAAGAAACCTTGCCGGATACTCTGGCCGCCCTGGCGGCACTGCTTGAAAAACTCAAGGCCGACGGGCGCATCCGAAGCGACAGTTATGCACTGTATGTAGATGACGGCAGCCGGGATGCGACCTGGGCGCTGCTCGAGGCGCGGCATGCTGTGGACCCTTTTTGCCGTGCGATCAGTTTTGCGTCCAATGCCGGGCATCAGAACGCCCTGTGGGCGGGTATGGATATGGCCCGGCAATGGGGGGTAGACTGCATAATCAGTCTGGATGCCGACCTGCAGGACGACGTATCTGTTGTGCCGGAGATGCTGGACCTCTATGCGCAGGGTTGTGACATTGTGTACGGCGTGCGCAACGATCGCCGTACGGATACAGCTTTCAAGCGCCGGACAGCAGCCATGTTTTACGGAATGATGCGCTGGCTGAAAGTTCCACTGGTTCCCCATCACGCGGATTACCGTCTGGTGGGTCGCGCGGTGCTTGACGTGCTGCCGGGCATCAAGGAGCAGAAGCTTTTTCTGCGCGGCCTTTTCCCCTCCATGGGTTTTCGCAGCGGCTCGGTCTACTACGCGCGGCTCTCGCGCCAGGCCGGGGTGACCAAGTATCCTTTCTGGAAGATGCTTTCCTTCGCCTGGCAGGGCATTACCTCATGCAGCGCGGCTCCCTTGCGCCTGGCCGGGATCATGAGTTTTCTGTGCATGCTGGCTGCCGTGGGATACAGTCTGGTTTCCCTGTACAAATACATGGCCGGAGAAACCATACAGGGCTGGACATCCATGATCATCGTTGTGCTCATGCTTGGTTCTGTGCAGTTGTTCTGCCTGGCCGTCATGGGTGAATATCTTGCCAAAGTTTTTACCGAAGTGCGCAGAAAACCACGCTATATTGTGGAAAAAATGTTGTGAGCAAAGGTCTGCGTGCGCCTGTTGCGGCGGATCTTGCCGCCTTTGTACGGGCATTGCTGTCCCGCCGCTGGGTGCGTTTCGGTATGGTGGGCGGTGCCGCGACCCTGACGTATGCCCTTTTGGGGCTGTTTTTTGTCAGTATCCCGGGGGTTCCCGTTCTGGCAGGCAATGCGCTGGCCTATGCCCTGAGCTTTGCCGTCTCCTACCTTGGGCAGAGCCTCTGGACGTTTCGTGCTGGCGGCACGGGCAGCGGGCTTTCACACCGGGGCATGCTGCCGCGTTTTGCTGCGACCCAGGCCCTCGGTCTTGGGCTGAATTCCACCATCATATGGGTGCTCATGCGCCTCGGCCTGGCTTACGAAGTAGCCATGCCCGCCGCGGTGCTGCTTGTGCCGGTCATGGTCTATTTTTTGTGCAAATACTGGGTGTTCCGGCAGAGATCCCCCGTGGCGGCATCCGTCTCGTCGCGCGGGCCGGTGCCGCCCACTCAGCCCCCAAACAGTGAGGAAAAACCATGAGCGCTCCCGTTGTTTCCGTTATCATGAACTGCCTGAACAGTTCGCGCGACCTGCGCGAAGCTATGGACAGCGTCATGGCCCAGACGTTTACGGATTTCGAGATAGTGTTCTGGGACAACGGCTCCACAGACGAAAGCCCGGCCATCGCCCAAAGCTACGGCGAAAAAGTACGCTATTTCAAAGGAGAAACCACGGTTCCCCTCGGAGCGGCGCGCAACCTGGCTCTGGCGCAGGCCAGGGGCCGGTACATAGCTTTTCTGGACTGCGATGATCTTTGGCGGCCGCGCAAGCTGGAGCTTCAAACGGCCCTGCTTGAGGCTGATGATCGCGTGGGGCTGGTCAGCACCGATACTGAGATTTTTGACGGCAGGCGCGTGCTCAAGCGTGTTTTTGCCGAAGCGCGGCCGGAGCGGGGGATGGTGTTTGCAGCCTTGATGGAACGGCAGTGGATATCCATGTCTTCCGCCATGGTCAGGGCGCAGGCCCTTGCCGGTCTTTCTGCGGAGGGAACGGCCACAGGGCTGGGCATCAATGGCGGCTGGTTTGACGAGAGCCTCAATGTCTGCGAGGAGGCCGATGTTTTTTATCGCATTGCCCATGACTGGAAGCTGGACCATGTGGACGAGGCGCTTACTGTCTGGCGTGTGCACGGAACCAACACAACGTTTCGCAAGTTCGGGCAGTTCGCTGATGAAACCCTGCGCATACTGGAAAAGCACCGGAGCCTGTACCCGGGCTATGACCGGGAGCACGCAAATCTTGTGCTGCTGCTGACGCGGCGGGCCGCTTTTCAGAAAGGCGTGGCCTTGTGGCGTGAAGGAAAAAATATCGAAGCCCGCAAGGCTGTGGCTCCGTGGAAAAATAGCGGAAGAAAATATAAAATATTTTGGTTTGCCAGCTACTTGCCAGGATCTTTTTTTGATTTTGCCGCGCGCCTGTATTTTGCTCTGCCTGCGGCTTTTCGTCGTTAGAAGCAATATTTTTTTAATTATACATCTCTCAACTTTCAAAAAAGCATTGTTTTTTACTCGGGAAACAGGTATCCGTCCAAGAGCTATTCTTGGGGACAGTCGGGTCCGCAGCGCGTGTGGGGTGCACAATCGCTTGCGGGGGGCCGTGTCTCCATACAACCCATAGCTTAAGGGAGCAGTTGTTATGGCATGGACGCAAGTTTACGACCCGATGGGCGGAGCCGTATGGTCCGCACTGGTGGCGGGCATTCCGCTCATCAGTCTTTTTTACATGCTGGCTGTACGCCGCGCCAAAGGACACTACGCCGCGGCTCTGGCCGTGGGCCTGTCTTTTGTTCTCGCCCTCTTTGTGTGGGGCATGCCTGTGGGTACGGCCTTCAGCGCATTGACCTACGGGGCAGCCTTTGGCCTCTTCCCGATCATCTGGATCGTGGTTACGGCGGTCTGGGTGTACAACATGACCGTGGAATCGGGCGAATTTGAGTACATCAAGGAATCGCTCGCCCGCCTGACGGACGACCGCCGTCTGCAGGCTATCTTTATCGCCTTTGCCTTTGGTTCGTTCATTGAAGGCACGGCCGGCTTCGGCACGCCCGTGGCCATCACCGCGGCAATGCTGGTGGGCCTGGGCTTCAAACCCCTGTACGCCGCCGGTATCTGCCTTATCGCCAACACCGCCCCCGTGGCCTTCGGCGCCATCGGTATTCCGATCATCGTGGGCGCCCAGGTTTCCGGTCTGAACGAAATGACCGTGAGCCAGATTGTGGGCCGCCAGCTGCCCTTCCTGTCCATCATCGTGCCTTTGTGGCTGTGCTGCGTCATGTGCGGCTTCCGCCGTTCTCTGGAAGTGCTGCCCGCCATCATCGTGGCCGGTGTGGCTTTTGCCGGTTCGCAGTTCCTGTTCTCCAACTTCCACGGCCCGACCCTGCCCGACATCATGTCGGCCCTGATCACCATCATTGCCATGGTGCTGCTGCTGCGCGTGTGGAAGCCCGCCCGTGTATGGCGCTTTGAAGGCGAAAAGGAAAGCAAGATCGAAGGATCTGCTCCGCCCTTCGGCGTGGTGTTCCGCGCATGGCTGCCCTACATCATCCTGGCTGTGATGGTCTTCCTGTGGGGCCTGCCGCAGTTCAAGAACATGCTGAACGCCCTTCCCGGCGCCATCATGAAGTTCTCCTGGCCCGGCCTGGACGGCATGGTTGAAAAGACCGCCCCCATCGTGGCCCAGAACACCAACTACGCGGCCGTGTTCACGTTCAACTGGCTGTCTGCCGGCGGTACCGCCATTCTGCTGGCCGGTTTCATTGCCGTGCCTTTCATGCCCGGTTACTCGTTCAGCAAGGCTGTAAATTGCTTCTTCCGCACCATTTACCAGCTGCGCTTCCCCATCCTGACCATCGCCATGATTCTTGGCCTGGCCTACCTCATGAACTACTCGGGCATGAGCTCCACCATGGGTATTGCCTTTACCCTGACCGGCTCCCTGTTCCCGCTGTTCTCGCCCATCCTGGGTTGGCTCGGCGTGTTCCTGACCGGTTCGGATACCTCCTCCAACGCCCTGTTCTGCGGTATGCAGCGCTCCACCGCTGAAGTGGTGGGCATGGACCCGAACCTGGCCGTGGCCGCCAACTCTTCCGGTGGTGTTACCGGTAAGATGATTTCGCCCCAGTCCATCAGTGTGGCCACAGCGGCCACCAACCTGGTGGGTCATGAAGGCGACCTCTTCCGCTTCACGCTGGGTCACAGTATTGCCATGACCCTCTTTATCTGCGCGCTGACCTATCTGCAGGCCGGTGTGCTGCACTGGATGCTGCCCTCCTAGGGCTTTTGTTTCCTTGCCGCCGCCTGCGTGAACCGACGGCGGCAAGGACAGGTTTCACCCCGTAAGATGATCACCCGGGCGGGCGCGTCGTACTGATGCGCCCGCCAACTTTTTTTGCCAAGAATCTTCCCCTGAATATCTTTTTTGCTTTTCGGCGCTTCACAGCAGGCCGGAAAAACAAAACTCTCTGTCATGCCCCAGCCCGCATAGCCGTATGCGGCTGGGGCATGACGCATATCCTGAACCAGTATAACCGGATGTTGCAGTTCCCGGTTGTAGCCGTAGCCGAAGCGTTTTGCCCGCTACGGGGCTGCCGTTTGGGCGCGTAAATAAAAATAATTGACTGTCACTATATGTCATTTCTTGAGAATAAGCATTTAACATTCATTGATTGAAAAGAAAACAAAGTGTACATAGTTTTTTTAAGATTTATGAAAAGCTCGAGCTAACAAAGGAGTGGGCATGGCTATTGGAGTGTTGGCCTTATTGGCGGTTGTTCCGATTCTTGTGGCGCTGGTTCTGATGGTGGGGCTGCGCTGGCCCGCTACGCGGGCCATGCCGCTTGCGTGGTTTGTCTGCGCCGTCAGCGGCGTGATCGGTTGGAAACTGGACCTGCTGTACCTTGCGGCCCTGTCGCTGCAGGGCGTTGTTGTGGCGATTGGTGTTTTGATTATTGTTTTTGGCGCCATCCTCATCCTGTACACACTGGAAGAGAGCGGTGGCATGGAAACCATTCAGCACGGTATGCAGGGCGTCAGCCGGGACCGGCGTATCCAGGCCATCATCATCGGCTTCATGTTCGCGGCCTTTATTGAAGGCGCGGCCGGTTTCGGCACGCCTGCGGCCCTGGCGGCCCCGCTTTTGCTGGCTCTTGGCTTTCCAGCCATGGCTGCCGCCGTTATTTGCCTTGTGTTCAACTCTGTGCCTGTAACCTTTGGCGCTGTGGGAACCCCTGTTATTGTGGGCTTTGGCTTTCTGAAGGGCAGCGTGGCCGAAGCCGTGGCTGCCAATCCCGGTCTGCCGTTCAGCAGCTATGACGCCTTTTGCAAGGCCGTGGGCGAATGGGCTACCATCATGCACGCGCCTATGGCCATCATCATCACCATTTTTATGCTGGGCTTTCTGACGCGCTTTTTCGGCCCTGAAAAATCCTGGGCTGCTGGCTTTCGCGCCTGGAAGTACTGTGTGTTCGCCGCAGTGTGCTTTCTTGTGCCGTACCTTTTGTGCGCCTGGCTGCTTGGGCCGGAATTTCCCGCCATGCTGGGCGGCCTTTTGGGCCTTGGCGTTGTGGTGTGGGCAACAAAGAAGGGCTTTTGCGTACCCAAGGACGTGTGGGAATTCGCACCTTCCAGCCAGTGGGACAAAGCCTGGACAGGCACAGTACCCGCCAGCACCAAGATCGAGTTTCACGCCAGCATGAGCCAGCTGCGCGCGTGGCTGCCGTATGTGATCATCTGCCTGCTGCTGGTTATCTCGCGCATACCTTCGTTGGGACTCAAGGGCTGGCTGTCCAGCCAGAAGATCAGCTTCAACAACATTCTGGGCTTTACCGGCGTCAATGCCAGCATTGACTATCTGTACCTGCCCGGGACCTTCTTTATCGTGGTGTCGCTGCTGACCATCATGCTGCATAAAATGCCCGGCCAGGCTGTTTCCCGTGCCTGGAAGGAAAGCTTCCGCAAAATGAAGTCGCCCACCATTGCCCTGGTTTTCGCTGTGGCTATGGTGTCCATCTTCCGCGGTTCCGCGGCCAATCCTGCTGGAGTTCCTTCCATGCCTCTTGCCCTGGCTGAGGCTGTGGGCGCTTTTGCAGGTTCGGTGTGGCCCATGCTTGCAGCCTTTGTGGGCGGCCTGGGGGCCTTTATCACCGGTTCCAACACGGTTTCCGACCTTATGTTTGCTGAATTCCAGTGGAACATGGCCGGAACCCTGGAACTGCCGCGTCAGATCATCGTGGCTGCGCAGGCCGTGGGCGGCGCTATGGGCAACATGATCTGCGTACACAATATCGTTGCTGCCTGCGCGGTTGTGGGTCTTTCCGGCCGTGAAGGCGAAGTGCTCCGCCGTACGTTCTGGCCCTTCCTGCTGTACGGCCTTGTGGTGGGCACCATCTGCTGGGTGCTGGTGATCGTCAACCCCACGGTGTTCTAAGATATTCACGCGCTCATCGGGCTGACGCATCTGGCATGCATGCTGTAGGCTCATGCCCCTGCGGTTCCGGGCGGCTGCCGAACACGGCCCCGCCCCGGAACGCGCCAGAGCATAGTTATTGCCAGTGCGTTGCGCCTTGTTTTGCGGTGGTGGGCAGGCAGACGGTGGCCGCAAAGGTCGCGGCAGCATGCCCCGCTGCAAGGCCGAGGTGAGCACCTGGCAGCCTTGAGAATACATAAATGACCCGTTTCAACTCAGGTCTGTACCAACGGTACTGTGCCTGTGCTGAAGCGGGTCATTTTTTTGAGGAAATAAGGACGGATTTTCTGAAGCCCGCCAGCCGGGTTTTGGGCTGAAGCTTTTAACTTTGCGTTGCATCAAAGCACATTACGCCATGCCAGGGCTGTGGATATCATAACCTCCGGCAGCCGCGCTTCGGCAGCCGGAGGCTTTTATGTGTCGGATGGCTTCTGTTTTTGTGCGTTTTCTGTTTCGGTTCAAAGGACGGTTTCCGGCATGTGCGGGCTGCCGAGCAGCATCTCCAGTACGGCATCGGCCAGCAGGGCCGCCGCCTCTGTTACGCGGGGAGCCAGTGGCGGAGCCATGAGGATATCTGTAGTAAAGTCGCCCACCAGAACGAGGTTGCCGAGCCTGCGCCGCCCCATGGGAGCGCCGCCGAAGCCCCCCATGCCGGAAGCGCTGGCGACGCGGTGGCCGGCCAGCAGGGCGGTTTCAACAAAAAGGCTTTTGTCTTCAGGATTGTCCAGCGCCTCCACCCATATGGGGCAGGTGGGCAGCAGGTCCGGCAGGCTGGTGCTGGTAATGCGCGTTTTGCGGGCGTCCACCGCCATCCGGGGGTTCAGCTCCAGCAATATCTCATGCAGGGCGTCCACCTTGCAGCGGCCCACATGGCGTGGCCAGTACTGCTGCCGGTTGAGGTTGGAAGCGTCCACCACGTCATCGTCCACCAGGGTCAGGTGCTCCACGCCGCTGCGGGCCAGCATAAGGGCCGCATTGGAACCGAGACCGCCCGCACCGGCGATGCCGATGCGGGCCTGCTGCAATATTGCCAGATGCTCCGGGGCCAGATAGCGGCCAAGCCCCTGGCGCAGGGGATTTGCTACGGATGTTTTTTCTTTCATGTCATGCCCATGCGCCCACGGGATCTTCCCAGTCCTTGAGCACGGGCTGGTAACCCATGCCTGCGAGGGCCGAGACCATCTGCTCCAGGCTACGGCCGTCGGTGATTTCAAACTGACCGGGATTATGGGCGTCTTCTGTGGCACGCCCACCCACGGCAGTGGACACGCCCGCAGATACCCGCGTTACACCCAGCGGCAGCAGGTGATCACGCATAAAGGCGCTTTCGCGGCTGGAACAGGTGATGCCCGCCCTTGGCAGAAAGCAGCGCAGCGCTGTTACGTATTGCACCAGATGGCGGTCATCCAGGGCATGCGGCACGTCAAAATTGCCCTCATGGGGGCAGATGCGCGGTATGGATACACTCACATCCATGCCGGGGTAGTGCCGTTGCAGCCACCAGGCGTGCAGTCCCGTGGCGAAGGCGTCCTGCTCGAAAGAGTCCAGGCCCAGCAGCGCGCCAACGCCCATGGATCGCATGCCGGCCTGTGCGGCGCGCTGGGGCGCGTTGAGGCGAAAGGCATAGTCGCGCTTGGGACCGGCAGGATGCAGCCAGGCGTACAGCTCAGGAGTATAGGTTTCCTGAAACATGGTCATGCTGTCCACACCCGCATCCACAAGCATGGCATACTCTTCGGTGGTGAGGGAGTATACCTCGATGCCGACTGAGGCGAACAAAGGCTTGATGCGCCGGGCCACAGCGGCGATATACTCCGGCGAAGACAGATGCCGTGCGTCGCCGGTAAGCAGCAGGATATGCTGAAAACCGAGATCAGCCACGGCTTTGGCCTCGGCAGCGGCTTCATCCACGCTGAGGTGGCGGCGGGCCTGCTTGTTTTTGGCATTGAAGCCACAGTAGCGGCACTGGTTTGTGCAGACGTCCGAGACGTAGAGCGGCGTGAAGATATGCACCGCCCGGCCGAAAAAGCGCAGGGTCAGCTCGTGGGCGCGCCGGGCCATCAGCTCCAGATGGGGGCTGGCCGCAGGGGAGAGCAGGGCCAGAAAGTCCTCGGGTTGAAGGATGTTTTTTTGCAAGGCGGAAAAAACGTGTTCCTCTGTGGCCGCCTGTACTGCATCAGCTCGGCGTTGCGCGGGCCATGCCTGCAAGATGTTTTGAAAAGTTTCCATTACTGCCCCCTCAGCGCAAAAAGCCCGTAAGAGGGGACGAGGCGTCGGCTCCGGCGGCCATACCGCGTACACTTCCAAGCCCTGAAAGCCATGCGTTGCGTCCGGCCCGGACGGCTTCACCGAATGCGCGTGCCATGCCCACGGGATCATGGGCCGAAGCGATGGCGGTGTTGACCAGACAGGCGGCGGCCCCCATTTCCATAGCTTCGCAGGCCTGCGAAGGACGGCCGATGCCTGCATCCACAATAACGGGCAGATCTATTTCTTCGATGAGGATGGCGATCATTTCCTTGGTGCGCAGCCCCCTGTTGGTCCCGATGGGCGAACCCAGCGGCATGACGGCGGCTGCTCCGGCTTCGACGCAGGCCCGGGCCACGTACAGGTCGGCGTTGATGTAGGGCAGCACGGTAAATCCTTCTTTGGCAAGAACTTCTGTGGCTTTTGCCGTTTCATAGCCATCGGGCAGCAGGTGGCGTGTGTCGGATATGACTTCAATCTTTATCCAGTCTCCGCAACCGGCGGCGCGGGCCAGTCGGGCCAGCCGCACTGCTTCTTCGGCGTTGCGCGCGCCCGAGGTATTGGGCAAAAGCCGCATGTGGCCGGGAATGTGGCCCATGATGCCCTGAGAAGCGTTTTGTCCTGACGTTGTGGTGGTGGGTTTGTCCACCCGGCGCATGGCCACGGTAATGACCTCGGCTCCGCTGGCTTCGGCCACTGCGGGGATAAGCCCGTCAGAACCGTATTTTCCCGTGCCGATGAAAAGGCGGCTGCCGAGGTTGATGCCGCCCAGAACAAAGGGGTCGCTGCTATTCATGACATTCTCCGCGCAAAGGCGCTGCTGAAGATTGTGTGCTGCTGCAAAATATTACGCCGCCGTTTTCAAAGGTCATGCCGTGTTTTGCTCATGCGGAGCTTTGCTGCGCCATGGGGCTGAAAGCGGCTTGTGCTGTGCGGCAATATTGTACAGGCATGGGAAGAAGCGTTTGCGTCTGCTTGTCGTAACGGCTGTTTTATGCGCAGCCTGCTGCGCAAACAGGCCGTCCGGTTGTGCACTGGGTTGGCCGGGCAGGTTCTCACAATATGCACGCAGACAGTCAAAGGTTTCTGATGGCAGGCTGCTCTAGCCGCCGCCTACAAAATGCACAATCTCCAGTTTATCGCCTTGTTGCAGAAAGGTTTGCGCAAATGCCTCTCTGGCGAGGATGTGGCCGTTGCGTTCCACCACCACCGTGTTGGTCTTATGCCCGCGCTCGGCCAGAAACTGGGCCACGCTGGCATTGGGAGCACAACTTTCGGTCTGCCCGTTGACCATAATGTTCATGAAGAACCTCCATAGCTTACAGAGCCTGTTTCGGGCTGCGGGCTTGTGATTTCTGGGCCTTTCAGGGCGCAAAAAAACCCGCAGAACCAATACGGCTGCGGGCAAGCACAAACCTGTTTCCAGGCTGGCCAGCTTCCCTTCGTCGGCACTATCCGCGTCAGGTGCAGAACCGCGTTTTTTTGCGCGATTCTAGGGGTCAGGGCGCGTAAGCCCTTTCTCAGCCATGATGGCTCCCCCAGCCGGTTTTTTGAAGATAGACCCATGCCGGGCGGAATGCAAGCCCGCCGGGAAGGCGGAAACGTGCCGCTCGGGAAGCAGGGCAGCGGCGCAGGTGGCGCCGGAGCCGGAAAGGAAAAAACAACTCTCCGATTTTTTGCACAAAAAAGCACAAGGGACATTTTTTTTATTTTGAAAGGGCCGCGAAGCTTCCGTTGAAGCATGCATGCTTTCATGAATAGGAATTGTTAATATTTTAGGGTGTTATGCAGGAATGTGCATCGGGTACGGCATCTGCGGCTGGCCTGCCGAACTGTTTTCACGGTACCGGCGGTACGTAAAGTGCTCTGACCGGCATGGACAGAGGCGTCTGAAGGGTGTAGCAGAAAAACAAGGAGTATTGCCGAAGACATGTATTGCCTGGTTTAGATGCAGTTTTTGGTTTTACTGTGGCAATTTTTCAGTGAAAATTTCTTTGAGGAGGCCTGCTGTATAAGCAACTGTTTTGGTGTGAAACACCATTGCCTGCGCATGCGGATAAAGCTGCGCAGAGTATGGCTTGTTGCCTGATCGATAAAGTCGATTCAAGTCCAGACGGGAGAATTTGCAATGGAAGCTCTTGAAAACATAAATGCTATAACCCTTGTGTTTGCGTCTTTATGCATCTTTGCCATTTCATACCGTATTTACGGCATCTTTTTGGCAAACAAGGTTTTGCGGCTGGATGCAAGCCGCAGCACGCCCTCGGTGCGCTTTGCCGACGGGCATGACTATGTGAAAACCAACGAATATGTCCTGTACGGCCACCACTTTGCCGCCATTGCTGCGGCCGGGCCTCTTGTCGGCCCTGTGCTGGCCGCCCAGTTTGGTTACCTGCCGGGCGCCCTGTGGATTTTGGTGGGATGTGTGCTTGGCGGCGCGGTTCACGACATGGTGGTTCTTTTTGCCTCCGTGCGCCATAAAGGCCAGAGCCTTGCGGCCATCGCTACCCGTGAGGTCGGGCCTGTCACGGGAGCAGTGGCGGGTGTAGCGGTTCTGTGTATTCTTATCCTTACTCTGGCCGGCCTTTCTCTGGCCTGCATCAGCGCCATGCACAACGCGCCCTGGTCGCTGTTTATCGTGGTCATCACCATGCCCATTGCCATGATTATGGGACTTATCATGCGCTACAAGAAGAACAGCGTGCTTTTCGCCAGTCTTCTTGGCCTGGTGCTGCTGGTTGTGGGCATTTTGAGCGGGCATGACCTGATGAAGCAGGATGTGCTTGGCTGGGCTTTTGACTGGGACAGAAATACCGTTGCCATCGCCATTGCCGTATATGGCTTTTTTGCCTCGGTGCTGCCCGTATGGTTTTTGCTGGTGCCGCGTGACTACCTTTCCACCTATCTGAAAATCGGCACCATTCTCATGCTTACCGTGGGCATCATCTTTGTGCAGCCCACCATACTCATGCCCACCATTACGCCCTTTATCAACGGCGGCGGCCCTGTCATCGGCGGTCCCGTTATGCCCTTCATCTTTATTACCATCGCCTGCGGGGCCATTTCGGGCTTCCACGCCATTATCGGCACGGGAACCACCCCCAAGATGCTCGGCAACGAGCGTGACATCCTTTTTGTGGGCTACGGGGCCATGCTTACCGAAGGTTTTGTGGCCATGATGGCCCTGATCGCCGCCTGCACACTGATGCCCGGCGACTATTTTGCCATCAACGCTTCCCCGGCCAAGTACGACGCCCTGCTGGCCGTCCACCCCAACCTGCACACCGTGGACCTGACCTTTTTTGAAGAAAAGATCGGCCTGAACCTCCATGCCCGGCCCGGCGGCGCCGTGTCGCTGGCAGTAGGCATGGCCCATATCTTCCACAAGATCCCGTACATGGATCACCTGATGGCCTACTGGTACAACTTTGCCGTTATGTTTGAAGCGGTGTTCATTCTTACCGCCATTGACTCCGGCACGCGCGTGGGCCGTTTCTTCCTGCAGGAAATGCTCGGCAAGGTTTACGCCCCGTTCGCCGACAAGAACTGGGTTCCGGGTATTGTTATTACCAGTCTGGCCTTCACCTCCATGTGGGGCTACCTGGTTTACACCGGTAACATCAGCAATATCTGGCCGCTCTTCGGTATGAGCAACCAGTTGCTGGCCGCCTGCGCCCTTATCGTCTGCACCAGCATGCTGTTGCGCATGAACAGGGGCAAGTACTGCCTGGTAACGGCCATCCCCGGTATTTTCATGACCGTGGTGACATTCTGGGCAGGCTACCTCCAACTGACCACCGACTACATCCCCAACGGCAAGTACCTGCTGGCCGCCCTGGCTGGCCTGGTCATGGTGCTGATGGTCTTTGTTCTCGTGGGAACATTCCGCCGCTGGACAGAGCTGATGGGCATCAAGACG
>NZ_JAHZAA010000003.1:113626-177166 GCF_019424165.1 Desulfovibrio sp.
ATGGAGAGTCTGTCCGCGAGTTGGCAGAAGAATAGCGTCTGTTTCCTGATCCCGGGTTGTGACCAAGGCTCCGCTGCCTCGCAGCGGAGCCTTTTTTGAAGCTGCCACATTGGCTGGAGAACTGTCGGCCTGTAGAAAAATGATCGACATCGGCAAACTGCCCGGCAGGAATGTTTTTTTGTGTTTTTAAAAGTAGTAGTAATTTAAAGTGGATATGTGCTGAAAGGCCGTGGCATAAATAAAACTTTCAGAAATGTGCAATTCTGTGAAAAATATAACTTGCCAAGGGCGGAGAGGTTTGCTAGCTTGAGCGCACAAACAGTCTTCACCGGCAGCTTTTTGTGCTGTCGGTATAGCTGTGCTGCATTGCTCCCACAAAAAGCGGAAGACCGGATTCAACCCCACCGGACTCCGCAGCGGCACGGCCATAAAGCCGCCAGGCGGCTTATGACAGGACAAGCGCTGGCTTCTGCCAGTGCAGAATATAGGCGGGCAAGCCCGCGCAACTGAGCCGGATTTGATGAGCGGGACCGCATTCCCGCGAGCGCCTGGGCGGCCTGCGCCGCTAGCGCCTTCAAAATACTGGCGCATCTGGACGGATCCCGGGACGGCATGGCCGGACCACAGGGGCGTACACTCCCGTACAGACTGCACAGTTCCGGCGAAGCTCAAGGTTCCTTGCAGACCCTGGGCGTCAACTGCTGGCTTGGATCAGACGCCAGAACCCCCGGTCAATTGTTGGCCGGGGGTTCTTGTTTTGTAAGGCGTTGTATTGCGTTCGGCGGCTTTTGTACGCCTGCCGTGCGGGCTTGCGCGGTCATATGCCGTCGGGGCGTCGCTTGCGCGGGTATGCTTCAGGGCATGCCCCGGAGTCGCTCCGGGAATTCTTCCGTCCACCGGTTGCGGCGGGCATTTTTATTCCGGGCATGTGCCAGAGGGCATATCCCTGTCGCGAAAACTTTTTCTTTGCCCCAGGTGAAAAATCGTTCTGGAGCGAAAGCCGCTGGCCTTGCGACGTGCTAGTCCAGCCCCATGGCCTTGCCGATTTTTTTGGCGGCCTTTTTAACTTTTTGTAGCGGGGTCTGTTCCCCTGCGGCTTCAAATTCGCGCAGCAGTTCTTCCTGCCGGGCCGAAAGGCGCGTGGGGGTGAGTACCTTGACCTCCACCAGCATGTCGCCGCGCTGCTTGCGGCCGGGGTAGGGCATGCCTTCGCCCGCCATGCGCAGCAGCGCGCCGCTTTGCACGCCCTTGGGAATGTCCAGAGGCATGGGGCCGTCCAGGCCTGGGATTTCCACCCTGTGCCCCAGGGCAGCCTGCACAAAGCTGATCTCCTGGGTAAAGATAAGGTCCTGGCCTTGGCGCTGCCAGCGTTTGTCCTGCTCTACAGTAATAACCACATACAGGTCACCGGGGGGGCCGCCGTGCACGCCGGGTTCGCCCTCGCCGCGCACCCGCAGGCGGGTTCCCGTGTCAACCCCGGCAGGCACGCGCACGACCAGTTCGCGGGTGTCGGTAACTATGCCCTCGCCCTTGCACTTGGGGCAGCGCTTGCTGATGACCCGCCCGGTGCCTTCGCAGGACGGGCAGGGCATGGCGATCTGGAAAAAGCCCTGCGAACGCCGCACCTGGCCGGAGCCGTTGCAATGGCGACAGGTCTCGGCCTTGCTGCCCGGGGCTGCGCCGCTGCCCTTGCAGTCGCCACAGGTGATGTGCTTGGGCAGGGAGAGAGTTATCTCATCACCGCGTGCGGCCTGGGAAAAAGTGATGGTGAGGTTGTAGCGCAGGTCTGATCCGGCCATGGGCCGTGGCCCACGGGCAGAAGAGAAACCAAACAGGTCGCCGAAAATGTCGCTGAAGTGGGCGAAGATGTCTTCGTTGCTGCCGAAGCCGCCGGCCCCGCCCTGTACTCCGGCATGGCCGAAGCGGTCGTAGCGGGCGCGTTTTTCCGCGTCACGCAGGATTTCGTAGGCTTCTGCCGCCTGCTTGAATTTTTGTTCGGCTTCCTGATCACCAGGGTTGTGGTCCGGGTGATACTTGAGGGCAAGCTTGCGGTAGGCCTTTTTGATCTCATCTTCACCAGCGCTGCGGCTGACGCCCAGCACCTCGTAGTAATCAAGCTCCATCATGGGTTCCGGTGGCTGCGTGCTTGTGCGCCTGGGTTGGAAGTTGTATTCGCAGGCGCGGCGGCCGCCTTATGGCAACCGCCGCGCGGAAATGTAGCGTTTTTTCCGGTCTGCATACGAGTCTGATGCCGTAAGGCAATGCCTTGTATCCGGCTTTCGGCAAAACGGCTTGCGCGCTGCGCGCGTTCCGCCTTGCTGGTTCCGTCACAGCCCGCCTTACCGCGCAGATTCCGACGAACTAGCCTTCGTTAGCGGCCGCGGCCTGCTCTGTAGGCGTGTAAAGCGCGTCGTCATCGGGCAGCACCTTGCCCGCGGCTATTTCACGCAGGGCGGTGACCACTTCCTTGTTGCGCGATTCCACAAGGGGTTCGTAGCCTTCGCGGTACTGATGCACACGTTTGATAGCCATCTGCACCAGCAGAAAGCGGTTATCCACGCGCTCCTGGCAATCTTCAACAGTAATACGGGCCATGCTGCCTCCGTAGTGTGAGCGGCCGGGGCCGCCAGTCTGTGGCGAAGTGCTTCGCCGCAGTTCGTTTTGGAATTAATACCGCCCGACCGTTTGTAAAGGGGCCGGGCGCGGAATACGCCTGATTGCAGGCTTTGCCTGCTGAAATAAGATATGATATAGGCCGCCTCTGTACCTGTCAAGAGTCGGAGAACGCGTCTGACAGTATAGCCTATTGTTAAGGAGAGTGCCAGCCATGAGCAGAGAAAAACGGTCTTTCGCGCAGGAAGTGTGCGTGAAAAGCGCGGGCAAGGCCATGCAGATGACAGGCATGCTCTGGCCCGGCTGTCGGGTGGGGGTTGCGGCCTCCGGCGGGGTAGACAGCTTTGTGTTGCTGAAAACGCTTAAAATACGCCAGGGAATCGTACCTTTTCGCTTTGAAATGATGGCCCTGCACCTTAACCCGGGTTTTGACGACCAGAGTCACGCGGCGCTTTTGCCCTGGCTGGCGAAGCACGGCATCCCAGCCCATGTTGAGGTTACAAGCCATGGGCCTGATGCCCATTCCGAAAAAAACCTGCGCCGCTCGGCCTGTTTTCGCTGTGCCTGGCTGCGCCGTAAAAGACTGTTCGAGCTTTGCGCGCAGTACGGGCTTACCCACCTTGCCCTTGGGCATAATGCCGAGGACCTGGTGGAAACGTTTTTCATGAACATCTGCCGCAACGGGCGCGTGGATGGCATGAGCATGAACGAACCGTTTTTTGACGGCAAGCTGCGGCTTATCCGCCCGCTCATGCTGGTGGAGAAAAAATACATACGTCAGGCAGCGCGGCAATGGGGCTTGCCCATATGGGCCAATGCCTGCCCTTCCGCCGGAAATACAGCCAGAAGCGGCATGGCCCAGACCCTTGAGCATCTCTATGCGGTCACAAAAGACGGCCGCCGTTGCGTGCTCAACGGCCTGACCCGCTGGCAACTGGACAAAAGCAGTGCGGCTGCGCGTGAGCGCGCGCAGGCCGACATGCAGGCAGGCGCGCGGAATGAAGGCTGAGGGCGTGGGCGCCAATCACATTGACAGGGCCGCCACAGCCCCCTAAAGTTGCTCCGCATGCTTTTCGGCAAATACCATATCGTCATATTCAAAGAAGGCCGTAGCGGCAGCCGCAATCTGCGGATGCGCGGCTGGTTCGGTTTTTCGGTCTGCGCGCTGGTGCTGGCCCTGGTGGTCTGCAATGTCTGGCTGCTCCAGGCGTGGCTTGAGTCGCGCCATCTTGACGATGACCTTGAGAACGCCCAGCGGGTGATCACCGAGCAGCGCCGCCAGCTTGTGAGCCTGGCCGAGCGCATATCCCAGGTGAGCCGCGACCTGCAACGCGTACAGGGTTTTGACTCCAAGCTGCGCATCATGATGAATATGGAAAAAGATCCCGCTGATGCAGGCGGGGGCCTTGATCTTGTGGGTGATTTTTCGCGCTCCTATCTGCCCTTGCACCGTCAGGAACTGGCCGCCCGTAAAATGCAGGATTTTCTTGAGCGCCTTTCGGAATCTGCCCGGCTTGAAGAAGTGCGGCAGCAGGATCTTCTATTGGCCCTGCGCGAAAATCGGGATGCGCTTTCTTCCATGCCGACCATCTGGCCCGTTGTGGGCTTTGTGTCTTCAAGCTTCGGCAGGCGCTCGTCGCCTTTTGGCGGGCGGGGGCAGTTCCACAAGGGGCTGGATATCACCAACCGCGTGGGAACGCCCATTGTGGCCCCGGCCCAGGGGCTGGTCATCCAGTCCGGCCACGACGGGGCCTACGGGCTGAGTATCGAAATCAATCACGGCGGCGGCATTATCACCAAGTACGGGCATATGCAGCGTTGCGCCGTGCCTGCGGGCGTGTGGGTCAAGCGCGGGCAGGTCATCGGCTATGTGGGCATGAGCGGAAGAACCACCGGGCCGCACCTGCATTACGAGGTGCGCCTCAACGGGGTTCCCGTCAATCCCATGCGCTATATTCTGGACTGATCCCCCCCGTACAGGCTTTTTGCGGGGCAGTCCTTTCCTGTGCAGGCAAGAGGTATTTGTCCGTACTGCCGCAGGCAGGTGAAAGCAGGTTTGCGCCGCAAAAAAGCTGTCCCGGCTGGACAGCAGGAGCGGCGCCCTTATATTCAAATACAGGGAGGACGACCTCCCCCCGTCAGGGGTATCTGATCCGGGACGACCCGGCTCTGAAAAAGGAGAGCCGAATGGCCTGGATTTTTCTGTTTTTTGCCGGTCTTCTTGAGGTTGTGTGGGCGTACACTATGAAGCTGTCCGCCGGATTCACCAAGCCCCTCCCTTCCGTACTCACCATTGTGGCCATGATTGCCAGCTTCGGTCTGCTGGCTGTAGCCATGAAAAGCCTGCCCCTGGGTACGGCCTACACCATCTGGACAGGCATCGGCGCTGTTGGGGCCTTTGTGCTCGGCATTCTGGTGCTGGGCGAGCCGGTAAGTGCCATGCGCGTGGGAGCGGCTGCCCTGATTGTGGCCGGCCTTGTGCTCATGAAGCTTTCTTCCTGAGGCCGGGCCACAGGGCGCAATGCCCGGTTCCGGACATCAGGGGGCTGTCTGACGTGTCCTGCTCCGCTTGCCGGGGATTCATCCTTTCCTGCCAGCTTGTTTTTTCTGCCGCCGTTGCGGGCAAAACAGCAGGGGGCAGTACGCCGGGCCAATGCCTGCCTCGGTTGCCTAATATCCCCCGCTGGAATATGGTCAATGTGTCTGTCTATGGAGCTAAGGACGTGCTGATAAACGCTCTTTTGCCCTTTGCCTGCGCCAGACCAGCCCCGTGCGAAATGCCTGCCTGGCATATGTTCGTTTCGTACGGTCGGCGCTTTTGGCGTCAGCGGGCAGGGGTTTACCGATCAGCATTTCCCCAACTTTGGAATACCGGGTTGCGGCATGGGTGCGCCCGAAAACAGAGAGGAGCAAGGTAATGGCCAAGATTGGTGATATGGCACTGGTGCTCAAACTGCTGGCCGGTCTGGTTGTGGGGGCCTTGCTTGGCTTTGTAGCCAATGAGAGCGTCATGAACGTGGTTGTGTCGGTGCGCCACATTCTGGGGCAGATCATTTTCTTTCTTGTGCCGCTGGTTATTGTGGGCTTTATTACTCCTGCCATCATCCGCCTGGGGCAGCAGGCCAGCAAAATTCTGGTAGCTGCCGTACTGCTGGCTTACGTGTCTTCTTTGGGGGCGGCGTTTTTTTCTACATTTGCAGGCTATCTGATTATCCCGCATCTCACGATTTCTTCTGCCACAGAAACGCTGCGCACATTGCCCCAGATGGTGTTTCAGCTTGATATTCCGCCGCTTTTCAGTGTTATGAGCGCCCTGACCCTGGCCCTGCTTTTTGGTCTGGGCGTGGCCCTGACACAATCGGAAACCATGAGCAAACTTTTTGCCGAACTGGAAAAGGTCGTCAGCTGGCTTATCAATAAGGTCATGATTCCCATTCTGCCTTTTTTTGTCGGCCTTTCGTTTATGGGGCTGGCCTATGAAGGCTCGCTCACCAGGCATCTGCCCGTATTTGTGTCCATGGTGGCCCTGGTCATCGTGGGGCAGTTTATCTGGCTTTCGGTTCTTTACGGCATTGGCGGCCTTGTTTCACGGCGGAATCCTTCGCAGGTTTTCCGGCACTATCTGCCCGCCTACCTCACGGCTGTGGGAACCATGTCCAGCGCGGCCACCCTGCCCGTGGCGCTGGAATGCGCCCGCCGCTCACCGGTGCTCAGCCGCACCATGGTGGAATTCATGATTCCTCTGGGGGCCACAGTGCATCTGTGCGGGTCTGTTCTGACCGAAACATTTTTTGTCATGACCATCAGCCTTATACTTTACGGGACCCTGCCCTCCGTAGGGACCATGATTCTTTTCTGCGTGCTGCTCGGTATTTTTGCTGTGGGGGCTCCCGGTGTTCCGGGCGGTACGGTTGTGGCTTCGCTTGGCATTGTTACGGGTGTTCTTGGCTTTGATGCCACGGGCGTTGCCCTGCTTATCGCCATCTTTGCCTTGCAGGACAGCTTCGGCACGGCCTGCAACGTAACCGGCGACGGGGCACTGGCCCTTATTCTTGAAGGTGTTTTCAACGACAACGGGCAATTGGGAGCGTTGCAGACACCGTCAATGACGGAGCATTCATGAATCAGCACTGGCAGTCATTTATAGATTTGCTGCATGAAGAAGTCGTGCCTGCACTCGGCTGCACAGAGCCTGTGGCAGTGGCCCTTACCGCCGCTCAGGCAGCGGAAACACTGGGCTTTACGCCGGAAAGGCTTGAAGTTGAGGTCAGCGCCAACCTGCTCAAGAACGGCATGGGCGTCATGGTTCCCGGTACGGGAAGCATGGGCCTGAGCATTGCCGCGGCAGCCGGTGCGCTTGGCGGACGCAGCAGCCTGGGGCTTGAGTGCCTGCGTCACATGGACGAGGCTCAGGTGGCGGCGGCCAAGGCCCTTGTGGAGGCCGGAAGCGTGGAGATGAAGCTGGCGGGCAATGACCTGCTGCTTTACTGCGCCGTGACGGCCCATGCACAGGGGCACAGCGCCAGAGCCGAACTTGTGGATAGCCATGCCAACATCACGCGGGTATGGCACGACGGTAAACTTGTGTTCGTCAAGGAAGAGCAGGGAGAGCGCGAAACCGGCCTGGATAGCCCCTGGCCCCTGACCCTGGCGGGCATTTATGACTTTGCCGTGGGCGCTCCCCTTGAGGACATATCATTTATTCTCGAAGCCGCGCGCATGAACCGCACCGTGGCCGAGGAAGGGCTGAAAAGCCAGTACGGCCTTGCTGTGGGCAAAAGCATGGATGAGCAGATCCGCCGGCGTATTCTGGCGGACGACATGGCCTCTTTTGCCGTCAAGCTCACTGCGGCCGCAGCCGATGCGCGCATGGCCGGCATCATGATGCCTGTCATGAGCAATTCCGGCAGCGGCAATCAGGGCATCACCTGCACCATGCCGGTGGTGGCCTGTGCCATCCGCTTGCAGATACGCGATGAAGCCCTGGCCCGTGCGCTTATCATGAGTCATCTTGCGTCCATCCACATCAAGCATCATCTGGGGCGGCTTTCCGCACATTGCGGGGCCATGGTGGCCGGTACGGCTTCGGGGTGCGGCATAGCCATGCTGCTCGGCGGCGGCCTCAGGGAAATGGAGATGACCGTGCGCAACATGGTGGGCAATATGGCCGGCATGATTTGCGATGGCGCAAAAAGTTCCTGCGCGCTCAAGGTCGCCTCGGCCGTGGGCGCGGGCATACAGGCCGCCATGCTTGCCATGAGCGGGTCCGCCGTGCCGGGCAATGAAGGTATTGTGGACGACGATATTGAGGTCTGCATCGCCAATCTGGGACGTCTGGGATCCACCGGCATGCGCGAGACCGACAAGGTCATTCTGGATATCATGCTGCACAAAAGCTGAAAATTTTGTAACGCAGACGATCCTGTTCAAAACAGGAAAAAGCGCCTTGACGCAGCCGACCGGGCAAAACACTGCGGCCTGAGTGTGCCGGGTGTGCAGGTTTTGCCACGATATACAACAAAGCGTACCCCGCTAGTGCGGAGTACGCTTTGTTGTTTGTGCTTTCTGCGTTACGGCAGGTTCATAAACTGTAGCCGTTTTCGGCAGTGGCGCTTGACTTGCCCGCCTTGCGGCGCGCGTAAGCACCGTTGTCTGCCGGGTACACGGCGTCTGCCGTGCCGGGCCGCCCTGCTTTTTACAGCGCGGGCATGCCGATGCCGGGCAGTGCCTGTTCCAGGCTGTGCCCAAGGGCCAGCACCTGCGTTTCTTCAAAGGGCTTGCCGATGATCTGCATGCCGACGGGCATGCCGCTTTCCGCTCCAAGGCCCACAGGCAGGGAGAGGCCCGGCAGACCGGCCAGATTCAGGGACAGGGTATAGGCGTCCATCAGGTAAATTTGCAAAGGATCAGCGGTGTTACCGCCCAGGTCGCGCGCGGTCACGGGCGATACGGGGGCCAGCAGGGCATCGCACTGGCCCAGAGCCGCGAGCAGTTCATCACGGATAAGACGGCGCACCTGAGCGGCCTTGCGGTAGTAGGCGTCGTAATAGCCGGATGACAGCACGTAGGCCCCCAGCATGATACGGCGTTTGACCTCCGGCCCGAAGCCTTCAGTACGGCTGTGCACATAGAGATCATCAAGGTTTTTGATATCTGCCGAGCGGTGGCCGAAGCGCACGCCGTCAAAGCGGGCCAGGTTTGAGCTGGCTTCGGCCATGGCGATAATATAGTAGGTGGCGATGGCCGCATCCGTGTGGGGCAGGCTCACTTCCACCAGTTCCGCGCCCTGATTTCTGGCGGTCTGTATGGCGGCTTCGCAGGCTGCCCGCACCTCGTCGCTCAGCCCCTGGCCGTAAAACTCCTTGGGAATGCCCAGGCGCGCGCCCTTGAGTGGCCGCGTGGCCAGAGCGGCGGCATAGTCTTCTGCCGGTCGCGGATCGCAGGTATTGTCGCGTGAATCATATCCGGCAATGGCCGTCAGCATGCGGGCGCAGTCTTCCACATTGCGGGTCAGGGGACCGACCTGATCGAGGGATGAGCCGTAGGCGATGACCCCGTAGCGCGAAACACGGCCATATGTGGGTTTGAGGCCCACGCAGCCGCAGAAGGACGCAGGCTGGCGTATGGAGCCGCCGGTGTCGGTTCCCAGAGAGGCAAAGCACTGCCCGGATGTTACCGATGCGGCCGAGCCGCCGCTGGAGCCGCCGGGAACCTTGCTGATGTCCCAGGGGTTACGCGTGGCCTTGAAGGCAGAATTTTCCGTGCTGGAGCCCATGGCGAATTCGTCCAGGTTGGTTTTACCCAAGATGACGGCCCCGGCTTCGTGCAGCTTTTGTACGGCAAAGGCATCGTAGAAAGGCGTATAGCCTTCAAGCATGCGCGAACCGGCCGTGGTAGGCATGCCCTTGGTGGAAAAAGCGTCCTTGAGCGTCACTGGCACGCCCCACAGCGGCCGTGCGGCATCGGGGCCTTCGCTGTCCAGCGTGGCGGCACGGGCCAGTGCGTTTTCGGCATTCACGTAAAGCAGGGCGGCCAGGTGCGGCTCAGTGGCGGCGATACGGTCAAGGCAGGCCGTGGTGACATCCACAGCGCTCAGTTCTTTTTTTTGCAGGGCCTGGGCCACAGCCGTGAGAGAGAGGGAGCATATGTCGGTCATGGTATTCTCGAAAGTTCTGCTTGTAGTGTTGGCGTAAACGGAAACCTGCCCGCAGGATCTGCTTTGCACTGTTTTGCCTTCCGCTTGTGCCGCATTCGTGTATTACCGCGGCAAAAGGCCGAAAGCACCGGGGATGAAGGCGGCACCGCTGTGTACCTGGCTGTTGCGCGCTGAAAAGGGCGTTCTGAAAGCTTTGAAAGTAGATATTTCAAAGCGCGGCTGCCCTAGACAATACGCGGAACCATAAAATATTCGCCGTCTGCCTCGGGAGCATTTGCCAGCACATCCTGGCGGGTGCAGACATGGGCGGCCACGTCTTTGCGCGGGGCGGGCTGGTGCTGCGCAGGGCTGTACAGCGGTTCTACCTGGCTGGTGTCCACCTTGGCGAGCACGTCCATATAGCCGAGGATGTCGTCCAGTTGCCGGGCGAAAAGCGCCTGCTCTTCCTCATTGACGGTAAGGCGTGAGAGTTCGGCCATATGGGCCACTTCTTTCAAGCCGATGCCTTTGTTCTGTGCCATGTTGCGAGGTCCTTTGCCTTGTCCCGGAAGCGCCGGGGCGGCGCTTCCCGAAGGATGTTGTAAATTTTTCCGGCATGGCGCTGCCGGGGTTGCCGGAGCGGGTGCGCGCACTGCTGCCGTGCCGTTTGATGTGAACGTTTCTGCCGGAACAGGTTCCGGTAACACGCTGTTATCGTCTGCTCCCCGTGCTGCATGGCCGCGCGGGGAGCATTTTTTCAAGATCGGGTATCCTACAGGCGCGGCGGCAAGCTCAGCTTGTACGAGGGCCTGGGAGTCGTGCCGATGGGTTGCAGCGTGGGCTGCTGCCCGTCGCCCGGTGTAAGGGGGTTGCCCTGCGCATCCACGGGCGGCAGGCCCTGCATGCGCAGGGCGGACTGCTGCAGGATATTGCTGCGCGTCTGCCGGAATTCGTCCACATTGACGGGAACCATGCCCGTGGGGGACACGCCGAAGATAAAGAGTTTCTGGTGTGCCACGCCCGCGCTGTCCCAGGTGATGGGAGCCATGCCCCAGACCATGTGCGAAGCGCGCTGCGCGCGCGCGGTTATTTCCGGCGCAGTCAGGCGTGAGGTCAGGCCAAGGCTGACGCTGAAACGGGCAAAATCATACCCAAGGGCCGTCCAGAAGTCCGAACCTGATGACTGGAGGGCGCGGGGGGCGTGGGTGGGATTCCAGGCGGCAGGAAAGACCGCCAGAGCAAATTTTTCAGGAGAATTGACCATCTTGCCGTACAGGCCCTGTTCCCACAGGGTCGTGCCGAGCAGCACCAGGCGGTCTTCGCCGTTATACAGCAGGCTTGTGGTCAGCATGTCCATGCTTTTCCACGAATCCGGCACAAAAAGCGCTTCAAAGGCGGTTTGGGGAACGGGTGTACGGCTGCCTTCGGGGGTTTGGGCATTGATGAGCGGCGCTGCGGCCGAACTCCACGATGTGGGATCGGATGGATTATAGCTGGCCTTCTGGAGAGGCATGTTGCGTTTGTACAGGCTTTGCTCCAGCAGGCCGGTCATGCGCGCGCCGTAGGCATCGGTGGGGTAGAGGGCCCCGTAGCTGCGGATGTTCAGGCTGTCGGTGGCAAAGCCGACAAGGGCGTCAACCTGGTCTTGCGGGCCGGGAAAAAAGCGCCATGCATGCGTGCCTTCATCGCCCTGTTCCAGCGAGGGCAGAAAGGTGAAAAAAGCTTTCTTGTCCGTGGCGCCGGACTTGCGGGCCTGGGCGTAGCTGGACGCCTGCAGGGGGCCGCCCACCACCGCGCAGGCGGCGGGCAGGGCGTTGAGCTTCTGCAGCCAGTCCGGGGCTTCGGTATTGATTACTTCAAGACGCACGTTGACGCCATTGGCGGCCATTTCTTTCTGGGCAATCTGCGCGCCCTGGCGGATCTTGTTGCCGATGGGCGCATACTGCCCGGACGCAGGCAGGGCCAGAGCCACGCAGGCTTCCGGCTTGGGGCTTTGAACGGGCGCGGGTGCGGGGCGCTGGCCTCCGCCAAAAGGCATCTTGCAGGCACTGAGGCAGCCGAGCAGCATGAGCAGCAACAGGACAAGCATCATGCGCGCAAGGGGGTGGCGACACGTTATGGCTGTACGCACTATATCCTCCGGCAGGAGAGTTTCGGCACGGGCCGGATGGCCCCTTGCCCATAAAAAGCAAAAGGTCTGGCTCACAGGGAGCCAGACCTTTTTAGTACAGTGAAGGCATTGAGGCAAGTTCACCCGCATACAGGCAGTTAGGCGGCCTGCATCAGACAGAAAAGGCGGGTGGTTTGCTTCGGGAGCCGACCCCCCTGGCCCGCAACCGGCGAAGACTGTTGTGTCTGACGCGGTGTCGCGGCCATGCGGGGCTTGCCCTGTGCGCCTATTTTTTCACTTCGGTGTAGTCGGCGTCGACCACATCATCGGCCGCATTACCCTGGGGCTGTCCTTCTGCGGCGCCCGCATCGGCCTGCGCGCCAGCCGCGCCGGTCTGCTGGGCCTGCTGCTGGTAAAGCTGCTCGGCCAGCTTGTGAGAGGCCTTGGCCAGCTCGTCCGTGGCGGTCTTGATGGCAGCGGCGTCTTCGCCTTCCATCAGTTTGCGCAGGTCGGCCATCTTGGCTTCAATGTCGCTCTTGACGGTGGCATCAGCCTTGTCGCCCAAGTCGGCCAGAGACTTTTCAGTGCCGTAAATGAGGCTGTCGGCATGGTTGCGGGCCTCAATAAGCTCCTGCTTTTTCTTGTCATCGGTGGCGTGAGCTTCAGCTTCACGCACCAGCTTCTGGATGTCTTCTTCAGACAGGCCGGACGAAGCGGTGATCTTGATGGACTGTTCCTTGCCGGTACCCATATCCTTGGCGGACACGTTGACGATGCCGTTGGCGTCGATGTCAAAAGAGACTTCGATCTGCGGCACGCCGCGGGGCGCCGGGGGAATGCCCGCCAGGTCAAAGCGGGCCAGGGTCATGTTGTCCGCAGACATGGGCCGCTCGCCCTGGAGCACGTGGATGGACACCGAGGGCTGGTTGTCGGAAGCCGTGGTGAACACCTGGCTCTTGCGCGTGGGAATGGTGGTGTTGCGCTCGATAAGCTTGGTAAACACGCCACCCATGGTTTCAATGCCCAGGGAAAGCGGGGTCACGTCGAGCAGCAGCACGTCCTTCACGTCGCCGCTGAGGATGCCGCCCTGAATGGCAGCGCCCATGGCCACCACTTCGTCAGGGTTGACGGAGCGGTTGGGTTCCTTGCCGAAAAACTTGCCCACAACCTGCTGCACCAGGGGCATGCGGGTCATGCCGCCCACAAGGATGACTTCGTCGATCTGGTCGGCGGTCATGCCGGCGTCGGCCAGGGCCTTCTTGCACGGCTCGGTGGTGCTTTCCACAAGGTCGCCCACCAGCGATTCCAGCTTGGCGCGGCTGATCTTGACGAGCATGTGCTTGGGACCGTTCTGGTCAGCGGTGATAAAGGGCAGATTGACCTCGGTTTCCATAGAGGTGGAAAGGTCTTTCTTGGCCTTTTCAGCGGCTTCTTTCAGGCGCTGCAGAGCCATACTGTCCTTGGACAGGTCAATGCCGTTTTCCTTTTTGAATTCTTCCACCAGGAAGTTGATGATGCGCTGGTCGAAGTCTTCACCGCCCAGGAACGTGTCGCCATTGGTGGCGCGCACTTCAACCACGTTATCGCCCACTTCAAGAATGGAGATATCAAACGTGCCGCCGCCAAGGTCGAAGACGGCGATTTTTTCGTTGGCCTTTTTATCCGCGCCATAGGCCAGCGAAGCGGCCGTAGGCTCGTTGATGATGCGCTTGACTTCAAGGCCGGCGATGCGGCCCGCGTCCTTGGTGGCCTGGCGCTGGGCGTCGTTGAAGTAGGCCGGCACGGTAATGACGGCTTCAGTGACGGTTTCGCCCAGATAGGCTTCAGCATCGGCCTTGAGTTTGGCCAGTATCATGGCCGAAATTTCAGGCGCGCTGTAGGTGCGGCCATCCACTTCAACGCCGGCGTCGCCGTTGGGAGCCTTTACGATGGCGTAAGGGCTGTGCTCTTTCCAGCGATCCACTTCAGGGCTGTCAAACTTGCGGCCCATGAGACGCTTGATGGCGAAAATGGTGCGCGTGGGGTTGGTCACGGCCTGACGCTTGGCGATCTCGCCTACCAGGCGTTCCTTGTCAGTAAAGGCCACCACGGAAGGGGTGGTACGCCCGCCTTCGGGGTTGGTAATGCATTTGGGGTCCTTGCCCTCCATGACATACACGCAGGAGTTGGTGGTACCCAGGTCAATACCGATAATCTTGGACATATGGTGATCCTCCTCGGGGAAAACTTGTCTTTATGCTTGGTCGCGCAGCGACCTGCCACGCTGTGCGTCTGCGGAGCGGCGCGCGCGTCAAATTCTGCGGACTGGCCTGCCAGCCGCCCCGTATATGTAAGTCCTTCTCGCAGGTCGTCCAGAGTCTGCCTGAAAAAAAACGACAAAAAAACTCTTTACAATGAAAAAAAATGTATTTCAGGGGTTTTTGAGATTGACCTTTCTTTCCCAAACTTGGTAGTGATTTTTTTAACTACACTGTGTCACGGCAGACACAGACTATCAGGAGGAGATAGATGAACATCGGCAGACGTGATCTTATCTGCGGCCTTGGTGGGCTTGCGGTGGGCGGAGCTATGCTCGGCCTTGGTGGTGTTGAGGCCAGAGCTGCGGGGCAGGCGCAGCCTGCATCGGGTCGTTTTGATCAGGCGGGCGGAGCCTTTGGCTGGAAGCCCCACAAGCTTGATCCCAAAGAATGCGCCCAGGTGGCTTATGACGGTTACTGGTATAAGGGTTTCGGCTGTGGTTTCGGCGCGTTTTACAGTATTGTCGGCCTGATGGGCGAAAAATACGGCGCGCCTTACAATCAGTTTCCCTTTGCCATGCTTGAGGCAAACAAGGGCGGTATTTCCGACTGGGGAACCATCTGCGGCGCGCTTTACGGCGCTGCGGCGACATTTTCGCTGTTCTGGGGCCGCAAGGAAGTGCACCCCATGGTCAACGAACTGTTCCGCTGGTACGAAGTGACCAAGCTGCCCATTTTCAATCCCGGCGATGCGGCCCAGGGCGTCAAGGGCGATCTGCCCATGAGCGCCTCTGATTCTGTGTTGTGCCATATTTCCGTGTCCAAGTGGTGTTATGAGAACAAGATCGAGGCTACCAGCAAGCAGCGCAGCGAGCGTTGCGGACGCCTTACTGCGGACGCGGCCTTCAAGGCTGCCGAAATCATCAATGCCAAGATCGATCAGGGCAAGGATTTCAAGAGCACCTTCCCCATGCAGGCGTCCGTCAGCAGTTGCGGCGAATGTCATATGACCAAGGGCAATGACGCCAACTGGGCCAAGGGCATCATGGACTGTACCCCCTGCCACAGTGGCACGGCGGCAACGCAGAACAAGTTTGTCAATCATCCCTAGATAATTGTGATATGATTCTTTATCCGGGCCGTTGCAATAGCGGTCCGGACGGTTTCAGGCGGCCCGCTTTTCTTGTGAAAAGGCAGGCCGCCTGATGCTTTCCATGATATTTTCGTGCCGGGCAGACGCGGTGGTATAAGAGTTCACAGGAAGGGAAAAGAATTTTTTATGCCGCTTTTGTTATAAATAGCTCAATGCCCTGTGCAGGCGCGGAAAAAGCCGCCGGATTGTGGTCCGGCGGCTTTTTTCGCGCCCGTCGTCAGGGCTGCGGTGCCTGCATGGGGTACGCGCTGTGCGCCAGCCCTACTGCTGTGTGTGGTCTTCCTTGCGTATGGCGTCAAGAATGCCTGTGACAACACTGACCTGACCGGCCATATCGTTGACCTGGCGCGCAGCCAGATCCATCGCTTCCGCAATGTGGGCGCTCAGGCTATTGACTTCGGCTATATGCCGGTTGATTTCTTCCGAGGCGGCGGACTGCTGCGTGGCAGCGGCGGCAATGGCAGAAACCCGCGAGCTGGAATCCCCGGCCAGAGCTGAAATCTGCTCAAGGGACTGACCGGACTCTTCGGCCATGTGGCTTACCTCGTCAATGGCGGACACGGTATTGTCAACCGTGGTGGCGCTTTTGCCCGTGCCGTCCTGAATGGCGGCAATGGCGGTTTCCACCTCCTGGGTGGCGCTCATGGTTTTTTCTGCCAGTTTGCGCACTTCGTCGGCCACCACGGCAAAACCGCGTCCGGCCTCGCCTGCGCGGGCGGCCTCAATGGCTGCGTTGAGGGCGAGCAGGTTGGTCTGATCCGCAATGTCACGGATAAGGGTGAGCACCGCGCCGATATCCTTGGCCTGTTTGTCAAGGCCACTCATGTCGCCCTTGAGGCCGCTGGACTGCTGCTGTACGCTCTGCATGCTCTGGATGGTGCGCAGCACAATGCCCGCACCTTCCTGCGCGTGTCCCTGCACGGACGTTGCGGCCTTGGCGGCGCCCTCGGCATTATGGGCCACCTCAAGCACGGTGGCGTTCATTTCATTCATGGCGGTGGCGGTTTCGGCCATGCGCCCGGCGGCAACGCCCGCCTTGTCACGCACATCGCCAAGTGAAGCATTGAGCGTATCGGCCGCATGCTGCAGGTGGGCCACCACGTCTTCAAGCTGTGTGACTGTGTGCACCCTTGCCTTGTGCGCGGCCTCGGCGGCCTGCTTTTCAAGCATGATCTTTTCAGTAATATCTTCGCCGATTTCTACATGCCCGATGGGCTTGCCTTCCGCGTCCCTCAGGTAGTCCAGCATGATCTGCATGGTCTTGCCGTTGGGCATGTGGTTGATGACTTTTTTATTGCCCAGGCGCAACTGCTCGATGCCGCATTCGGGGGTATTGCAGATATTGCCCTGTTTTTCCGAGCAATGTTTGCCAACCACATCGTTCTGACAGGTTTTATTCATGGTTTCGAGGGCATAGGTGTTGCAGAACGTCCAGATCATGTCGTTGTCCGTAACGGAAACCGACATGGGCAGGGTGTTCAGTATGCCCTCGTACCAATGGGCCTGGCTTTCCAGCTTGGCGACCATGATGCGCAATGACTCTGCCAGGTGTCCCAGGCAGTCGGTGCGGTACACGTCAAGCTTGGCCTCTTCATGCCCGGCGGAAATGGCTTCGGCATAGAGAACGCATTTGCGGATGGGTGCAAGCCTGTTATTGATGAATACCGCGCCAATGACGCCCAGGATCGCAATGCCCCCCGCGCCGAACAGCAGGGCTTTCCACATGGCGGCGGCGCTCAGGCCGTCGCCCAGAGCGAGCTTGAAACCGGTCAGCATGGCCGCGCAGGCCAGCACAAGGGCAATGATGAAAAATACAATGATGCGAAAGCTGAGGGTGAGATTCATAAGGGTTCTTCCTTAGATAGCCGCTCCCGAAGTCACAGGTGGCGGAAAATACGTTCAGGTGTACCCATGGCTGCGGTGCTGTGTCGCGTGGGATCTGGTCCGCGGCTCCAGACCGACTGTGTTTGTGTGTCCAATGGCCGGGGGTGGGCTGTTCCGGACGCCCCGTCAGTGCATACTGTGTGACATATTCGACCCCCCTGTGTATGAAGTGCGCCCAAAAGATGATTACGCTGCGCGCCATGAAGCGTTACATGTTTGTATAAAAATACGAGTTCTTTAGTAGTAAATAAAAAAAGCCATATCCGCAACCACCAATAGCCGTGCGATGAAATACATTTTCAATAAAATAACAAATCGCCTTGCTTATATCTTCGGATGATGTGGAAAAAAGCTTATGGCAGATGAAAAAAAGCGCAAAGAGTGAAATTGTTGTCTTTTTAAGACAAGCAATCCGGGCGCATATCATGCGGCCCATGCGAACAGGATCGAGCCGGGTTCCGCAGGGGAATCCGGCTCAGGCAGGGGCATGCAATAGCGTTGGTCAGTTTTTTGAAAAAAAGGGGGGGGCGGTCAGCCCAGCAGGGTGGTGAGCGCAATAACCAGGCAAACCCCGATAATACAGGAAAGAGAAGCGGCATTGCCATTGCCCGAGGCGTTGGCTTCGGGAATGACCTCTTCAAAGACCACATAGATCATGGCCCCGGCGGCAAAGGCCAGAGCCACAGGCAGAATGCCCGCGGTTACCCCTGCGGCCATGGCCCCCGGTATGGCCCCGATGGGGGCAGTCACGCCGGAGAGCACGCCATAAAAGAAAGATTTTTTTGCCGAATAGCCTTCGGCCCGCAAGGCGGTAGACACTACCATGCCTTCGGGCAGGTTTTGCAGCATGATGGACGCGGTAAGCACGAGGGCAGTGCTCATGCCGAGGCTTTCAATGCCTGTAGCCAGGCCGCTTTCAGCAGCGGCCGCCCCATAGCCTACCCCGATGGCCAGACCTTCGGGAATATGGTGCAGGGCCATGGCCGTAACAAGCAGAACGCTGCGCCGCCAGCGTGTCGAGATGCCCTCGGTGGTGTCCTGCACAAGGTGCAGGTGGGGCAGAACGCGGTCGAGCAGCAGCAGAAAGCCCGCGCCCAGCAGCAGGCCGGACACTACAGGGATGAAGCCCGTGCGTCCCATGTGAGAGGTCAGCTCCATGGCCGGTTGCAGCAGGCCGAAGAAGGACGCGCCCAGCATCATGCCCCCGGCTGCGCCCAGAAGACAGTCCATGGCTTTGCGTGAGAATTCCCGCCGGGTAAAGATGAATGCCGCGCCGAGACTGACGGAAAGCCATGACAACAGACCAGCCACAGTGGCTTGTGCCACCGGATGCTGAATGACGGAAGAAAAGGCCGGGTCCATCAGAACCTCCTGCAATGTGGGAAGATCTACTGTCTGAGTGTGGCGCGGTGAGCTGGCGGGCGATGAACTCTGAGAATGCGCATCCTCAAAGTTCATCTGCTCTAGAGATCCTGCCGGTACTGAAGCGACTGCCGCAGGGTTTCTTTATCCATATACTTGACTTCCGCGCCCAGGGGTATGCCTTGCGCCAGCCGCGAGATACGCACATGCGGAAAGCGTCCCGCCACCATGCGGCGGATGAACGTCGCGGTATTTTCCGCCTCCAGCGTGGCGCCGAGGGCCAGGATAAGTTCGGTTACTTCTCCCTCGTCCAGGCGGCGTACCAGCCGGTCGGTGTCGAGGCCTTCAGCGTCCATGCGTTCCAGGGGGGCCAGCAGGCCGCCGAGGATCATGTACTGGCCCCGGTAAAAGCCGCCTTCGTCCAGGGTAAGCATGCTGTCCCACTCGGTGACCAGGCAGAGCGTGTCGCGCGCGCGTTCGGCATCGGCACAGACCGGGCAGGGGTCTGTGGACGCAAGGCCGCCGCAACGCGAGCACAGGTGCAGATTGTCACGCAGGTCATGGATGCCGCGCCCCAGGCGGCGGGTTTCGGCTTCCGGCCATTTGAGCAGGGCCATGGCCGCGCGCATGGCGGATTTGGGGCCAAGGCCCGGCAGGCGCGCGAGCTGCTCCACCAGGGCCTTGAGCGGTTCGGGAATGCGTTTGTTCATGAACCTAGAAGAGGCCGGGCAGCTTGATGCCGCCGGAAATGTTGCTCATTTCGCGGTCCATTGTTTCACGGGCGATACGCCCCGCCTCATTGACGGCAGCCAGGATGAGGTCTTGCAGCATTTCCACATCGCCGCCTTCCAGTGCCTTGGGATCAATGGTGATCTTGCGCAGTTCCTGCTTGCCGGAAACTTCGGCCTTGACCATGCCGCCGCCGCTGGTGGCCTCGTAACTGTGGTCGCCCATTTCCTGCTGGAGCTTGGCGATCTTGTTCTGCATGACCTGGGCCTGGCGCAGGATGTCATTCATGTTGCGCATATGTTTCTCCTTGAATATTCAAATTGTTGCATCAGGATGAAAGATCTTTGTCTTTCCTTGCCGGGCCGTTGCGCGGGTTCTTTCGTCCGGCGGCCTTGCCGTGCCGCACGATCCGCCTTCAGCGGCAGGCGGTTCCGGAGCCGAGAACCTGTTTTGCAAAGTGTTCAAAGGAGTCTCCTTCCCTTGATTCCGCCCCTTCCAGCAAATCAAAAAAACAGTTGGGAACTTCTTTGAGCCTGAGATTTTTTTGTATGCACGGCGCACAGCCTTTGGCATGCCTGGTCGGATGCAGCGGACAGGCCGTGTTTTTACAGGAACAGAACGCGCTTGATGTGTTCACGGCAGGCCCCCTGAAGTCATGTGGCGCATGGTGCGGCGGAATATCCCCGAAAATGGCGTTTCCCGCAAGTGCTTTCAGAAAACCCCGCTGGGGCCGCCTTGCGCGGGCAACCTGGACCACCGGGCAGTCGCGGCTGCCAATACCCTGTCCCCTTTCCGCTCTTCGTGAAGATGCGGCTAGTCTATGGGGCGGCAGCCTTTCAGCGAGGCCTTCAGCACCTCAAAAAATGGTTGCAGTTCTTCCTTGCGGCTGAACTCGGCAATAAGGTCCGCCTCCGGCCTGTGCGGCTTGGGGGCGATAATCTCCATCTGCGTTTCCGGCGCGCCGTAGGCGGCCAGTGCGGCATACAGGGCTTTGGCCTGTTTTTCAAGCTGGTGCAACTGCGTTTCTGTTCTGGGCTGCAAGCGCAGCGTGTTGCCTTGCCAGTCCACCCCTATGCCGCGCAGCACATAAGGAGCCGGAACGGGGCGTGAAGCCGCTTGTTCCGCCGTGCAAAAATCGTAAAAATCCTGCCAGTTGCGGCTGCGCCCGTCAGGGTTGACCGGTGCGGCGGCAGGGGGGCTCAGGCTTTGCGCGTCGGATTGCTGCGTCTGTTTGTCCCCGTGGGCCTGTCCGGAAGTATCCTGTCCGGAAGTATCTTGGCCGGAAGTGTCTTGGCCGGAAGCATGGCGTCCAAAGGCATCCTGGGCCGAAGCATCCTGCCCGGAAACGTCCGGGCGTTTTGCCGCGTTCCGGCGGCCCGGCCAGTTCTGCGCAACCGGGCTTTCCGTCAGGGCTTCGTCTTCGTAGGGCGCGTAATCTTCGTCCTGCCCTGTCCAGGGGGCGCCGCCCATGTCCGGGCCGGGGGCTTCCGTATGGAGCGCCTGCACAGAGGTTTCGTCCCTGGACGTATCGGGCGGGGCGGAAAACCCGTTGCCGGGGGCGCGACGGTGCGCGCTGTACGGGGGCGTTGCCTCTGCTTCGGCCTGTATGCCACCCTGATCATTGGTGTGGGCGCTGTCCGGGGGACCGCCCTGAACGCTGTGCCGACGGCTGCTCTGGCTCCGGCTGTGGACGCAGGCTGGAGCAGGGTCGGGTGTTTCGGCCTCTTCGCCGTCTGTGGCAGGGCGGGTGGCTGTGGCGGTGGCTCGTGGGCGGGCCGCGCTTTTGCCCATGCCCGAAGCCGCCGGGATGTCATCCGGCGCTCCGGCGCTGTTGCGGGATGCTTCTGCCCCTGCATGGGGCGGCTGCCCTGCCCTGTGATTGCCGTGCGGCATGCCGGAAGGCGGCTGGCTTGCGTCGGCCGGGGCCGCGCCTGTCGGGCCTGCGGGCATCTGGTCCGGCGTGACCTGCCCCACGGGCAGCAGTTGCGGCAGCAGGGCCAGGTTAAGCAGCAGCAGCTCAAGGGCGGCTGCCGGTTCCGGGCTTTGCACGATGCCGCGCTGGGCGTCCAGCGTCATCTGCCATGCCGCATGCAGGTGGGCCGTGGAAAAGCGCGGCGCAAGACCCTGCCACAGGGCAGCCTCGTCAGCGGGCAGTTGCAGGCTGGAAGCCACAGCCGCGCCACCTTGCCGCAAAAGAAAAAGATTGCGCAGGTTGCCGGCCAGTTCACGCACAAAAAAGCCGATATCCACACCCTGTTGTAATATCTGACGGCAAAGTCCGGCCACGGCGGGGCAATCCTGCGTGTGCAGGGCCTCGAAAAGCCCGGCGAACATTTCCTGTCCGGCCAGGCCCAGCACCTGCCGTGTGGCGGCGGCGGTGAGCTGTTCGCCACCCAGGGCCAGGGTCTGATCCAGCAGGGACATGCTGTCGCGCACGCTGCCCGCCGCGCGGCGGGCCAGCAGGCGCACGGCGCTGTCTTCAAAGGCAACGTCTTCCTTGCGCAGCACGCCGGAAAGGTGCTCGACCAGAGCGTCTTCGCTCAGATGGCGGAACACAAAATGCTGACAGCGGCTCACTATGGTGACGGGAAATTTGTGCGCCTCGGTGGTAGCAAAGATAAAGACCACGCGTTCCGGCGGCTCCTCAAGAGTTTTCAGCAGGGCGTTGAAGGCGTTGCGCGTGAGCATGTGGGCTTCGTCAATGATGAAGACCTTGTAGCGGCCTTCCATGGCGGCGTAGCCGATGGTTTCGCGCAGCGAGCGGGCGTCTTCCACACTGTTATTGGACGCGCCGTCAATTTCCGTCACGTCCACATGCACGCCCTGGGTGATCTTGCGGCACTGGGCGCATTCATTGCACGGTTCGGGACCGGGGGAGTGCTCGCAGTTGAGGGCCTTGGCGAAAATGCGGGCAATGGTGGTCTTGCCCACGCCGCGCGTGCCGCTCAAAAGATAGGCCGCAGCGGGCCTGTCCTCGGCGGCGGCGCGGGAAAGGACGGCTTTTACCATGTCCTGTCCCGCCACCTGGGCAAAGGTCTGGGGGCGGTAGCGCGAGGCGAGGGAGAGATGCTTCATGATTTTCGGGCGGCGCGCCCGGTGGGCCGGGCGCGCCAGTTGAGCTAAACTTTATAGTGGTGCAGCCAGCCGGCGTACTTGGGGTTTTCGCCCTTGACGATCCTGAAGTACTCGGTTTGCAGGTGCTTGGTCACAGGCCCGGCGTGTCCGGCCCCGATCTGGCGGTGGTCCATCTCGCGGATGGGGGTTATTTCCGCCGCGGTGCCGGTAAAGAACGCCTCATCGGCGATATACATTTCGTCACGGGTGAACTGCTGTTCTTCCACCGTGTAGCCCAGGTCCTGGGCCAGCTTCATGACGGAATCACGGGTGATGCCACCGAGGATGGAGGTCCAGGGCGTGGTCCTGATAACCCCGTCACGCACGATAAAGATATTTTCACCAGTGGCTTCAGACACATAACCGTTGGTATCCAGCATGACGGCTTCGTCATAGCCTTCGTCCTTGGCCTCCACCTTGGCAAGGATGGAGTTGATGTAGTTGCCTGCGGCCTTGGCTTTGGACATGCTGGTGTTCACATGGCTGCGGGCAAAGGTGCTGGTTTTGACGCGAATGCCCTTTTCCAGTGCTTCGGCGCCAAGGTAGGCTCCCCAGGGCCAGACGGCCACAATGGTCTGCACCGGGTTGTTGCCGGGGTAGACGCCCATTTCGCCATGGCCCACGAAAGAAAGCGGACGCACATAGCCTTCGGCCAGCTTGTTGATTTCAAGCGTTTCAACGCAGGCTTTTACCAGCTCTTCTGCGGTAAGCGTGAGGTTCATGCGTAGGATCTTGGCGGAGTTGAGCATACGCTTGCAGTGGTCTTCAAGGCGGAATATGGCGGACGTGCCGTCGACACAGGCATAAGCCCGGATGCCCTCAAAAATGGCGCTGCCGTAATGCAGGGCATGTGTGAGCACGTGAACCTGGGCTTCGTCCCAGGGAACCATTTTTCCGTCAACCCAGATGTACTTCATCTTTTGCATGACTGTCCTCCGCAAGACTCATAAGTAGGGCGGCATCATCGGCGGCGCACATGACCGCCGAGTCCGCAAGAGAAAAAATTTACTGTAAAGCGCCCCATATGGCAAGCGCACTGACCGCGCGGCAACGGGCCTTCCGCGGCGCGCGCCGCCTCCGGGCAAAGGTCTGGCCCTGGGGCGGCGCATGCCGTATGCTGGGCCTGCCTTTTTGCGCAATGAGGACAGGTATGCAACAGACAGACATGAAAAATACGACAGATACTTCCGTATATTTGCTGGGCATTGATGCCGGGGGAACCCATACCGACGCGGTTTTGCTGATGGAAGAGCCTGAGAGGCATCCATCCGGCAGGGCAGATGTGTCACCCGCAGGCCATGCCGCAACAGCCCTGAACGCCGCTGACGCCACATGTGCGGCACACGCGCCGCAGGCATCGGGCCAACCGGAAAAACAGGCCGCCCCGGACGCGGCAATGCCCCGCATGCGTATTCTGGCCGCTGCCAAAACGCCCACGCGGCACGATGATCTTCCCGCGTCCATTGGCGAGGTGCTGGCGGCCCTGGCAACCGCGCTGGACAGTGATCCAGCCCTGGCTGCCGCTGGCGGCGCGGCGCTGCTCGGGCGGGTGAGCCGTGTTACCCTTGGGGCCACACTGGCTGTCAATGCTCTTGTGCAGGACAAGGCTGATGCCGTGGGGCTGGCCTTGTCCGCCGGGCCGGGGCTTGCGCCCGGCCGTTTTGCCCTGGGGCGGCATGTGTGCATGGTTCCCGGCGGTCTTGATCACAGGGGGGTTGAAGTCAGCCCGCTGGATGTTGCGGAGCTGGAGCGCCAGGCTGCCGTGTGGAAAGAGAAAGGCATCGCCGCCGTAGCCTGCGTGAGCAAGTTTTCGCCGCGTAATCCGGCGCATGAACAGGCCATGGCCGGGGCCGTGGCGCGCGCGTACGGCTCTGCCTTGCGCCGGGATGCGCCCCCGGACCGCGTGCCGGCGGCAGAAGCCGCCGCGCCGGGCATTACTGTGGGACACAGGCTTTCCGGCCGTCTCAGCTTTCCGCGTCGTATCGCCACCGCCTATTTCAACGCTGCCGTGCAGCGCCTGCACGTCAGCTTTCTGGAGGCGGCGGAGAGCGCCCTTGCCCGGGCCGGGGTATCCGCCGCAGTACGTCTGCTCAAGGCTGACGGCGGGGCCGTGCCGCTGCATCTTTCACGGCAGGAGCCGGTGCAGTCCATCCTTTCCGGCCCGGCAGCCAGCGTTATGGGCGTGCTGGCCTTGTGCCCGGCCGCGTGCCAGGGCTGCGGGCTGCTGCTGGATATGGGCGGAACCACCACAGACATGGCTCTGGTGGCTGACGGCTCGCCCGTGGTGGACAGGGACGGCATGCTTCTTCAGGGGCGGCGCACCCTCGTGCGGGCGCTGGCCTCGGTTTCCATCGGTGTGGGCGGCGATTCGCTCATCAGCGTTGAGGGCAGCGATCATGAGGCCGTAGTGCGCGTAGGACCGTTGCGGCAGGGGCCTGCCGTGGCCTTTGGCGGCAGCCGGCCAACCCTGCTGGATGCCCTCAATGCGCTGCACAGCCTGCCATGCCCAGAGGCGGAAAGCGCGGCGGCCAAAGCCGGCGCTGCACAGCTTGCCGGAAAAACCGCAGGGGATGTGGCTGCTTCGGTGGAGAGCATGGGGCATCTGGCTCGGCGGCACGGCCTTGCGCCCGGAGTACTGGCCCGAAAGGCCGTGGACGACGCTCTTGCCCGGATAGTCGCGGCGGCTCATGATCTGGTGGAGGATATCAACGCCCGTCCCATCTACACCCTTGCCGGGCTCAAGGCGCTGCGCCGGGCGCGGCCCCTGCGTGCATGGCTCATGGGCGGCCCGGCAGATTGCATGGGTGCGCATCTGGCCGCTGCGCTGGGCATGCCCGTGGAATGCCCGCCTCACGCCGCCGTGGCCAATGCCGTGGGCGCGGCCCTGACCCTGCCCACGGACTCGCTGGAAGTTTACGCAGATACCGGGCGCGGCATCCTGCGCGCCCCGGCTCTGGATCTGATGGAAAATATCCGCAAGGGCTACAGCCTGGACGCCCTTGGAGCGCGCGCCCGTGAGCTGTTGCTGGAAAAGCTCGAGCAGGGTGGAGCGCACGGGGCCGCAGTGGAGGTCACCGGGGCGGAATCGTTCGCCACGCTGGACGACAGCGGCCGCAGCAGCCGGGACATGCGCGTGGTTTGTCAGGCAGTGCCGGGACTGGCGGGCCGGGTGGGGTAGTTTGCACCCGCAGGGGTGGACCAGCCAGTGGCTGGCCTGTCTCCGCCACTGGCTGACCCCGGCGTCTGCCCCCGGCGTTTGCCCTCGACGTCTGCCCGGTTTTTGCTCCAATCGCTGCCCTGGCTCTGCCCCTGATGCCTACCGCCCCGCGGCCGCGGCACGTTCCCATAACCTCTGACGGCAGCCTCTTGAAAAGCATTGGCATACGCCCTACTATCACGCTCCCGAAAAAACGTCCGCGCAGCAGATGGGCCGGGCCTTAATGCCGTGGCGCCGCCGTTGCTGCCCGGGCAAAAAGCAGTGTGGAAACCGCCGCGCTTTTCGCCCGCCGGAAGCGCCGCCGGACTCCGGCGGCCTGCGCCATATGCGTCGAAATGGAAAAAACATGCAGATAGTTCTTTACGAGCCGGAAATACCCCCCAATACGGGCAATGTGGCCCGCTTGTGCGCAGCCACGGGTGTAACGCTCAACCTCATAGAGCCGCTGGGCTTCAAGCTGGAAGACCGCTACCTCAAGCGCGCAGGTCTGGATTATTGGCCCAATGTGCGTTTGCAGGTCTGGCCCTGCTGGCGCGACTTTACGCGGGACGCCCTGATGGACGGGCGCGCGGGGCGGCTGGTGTTCACCTCGGCCAAGAGCGCGGGTGACAGCGTACCGGTACATCATTTTACCTTTGAGCCGGATGATTTTCTGGTTTTCGGCCCGGAAACACGCGGCCTGCCGCGGGATATTCTGGATCTTTCGCCGCACAGGGTTCGCATCCCCATGCTGGAAGGGCGCGTGCGCAGCATCAATCTGTCTACAGCGGCGGGCATTGTGCTTTATGCGGCTTTGGCGCGCACGGGGCTTATGGAGGACTGGGCGTGAGCCTGGGCCACGGGTTTTCCCTGGTCTTCCCCTGGTCTGTGTGGGAATGCTGGTGGTTGGCCCCTCTGGCCCTTGTTCTGGATTTGTGGCTCGGCGATCCTGCGTTGCCCTGGCGGCACCCTGTCTGCTGTGTGGGCAGGCTGCTGGACGCTCTGGAAGGTCCGGCGCGGCGCTTCATGACGACCGGCCCGGCAGAAAAACAGCGTCTGCGCGGTCGTCTTGCCGGGGCGGCGGCTCTGGCGGTGCTGACGCTCTGTACGGGGCTGGCTGCCTGGGGCCTGTCATCGCTGCCGTTGCTGGCTCTGCCGCTGGCGGTATATCTGGGCTGGTCCGGCCTTGCCATGGGCAGCCTGCTGCAAACCGGGCGCACGGTGCTGGAACGGGTGGAACAGGCGCCCGTGCCTGAAGCCCGCGAGGCGCTCTCCTGGCTGGTCAGCCGCGAGACCGGGAGCATGGATCGACCGCTCATGCGCAAGACCCTGGCCGACACGCTTTCTGAAAATCTCACAGATGCCTTTACCGCGCCTTTTTTCTGGCTGCTGGTTGGCGGCCCTGTGGCCCTGTGGTGCTATAAGGCCGTCAGCACCACGGATTCCATGTGGGGGTACACCACTGACAAGTGGCGCTGGCTCGGCTGGGCCGGAGCGCGGGCCGACGATGCCCTGGCCTTTATACCGGCCCGCCTGGCTGCGCTGAGCGCGGCGCTGGCCCATGTGCTGGCCCGCCTGTGCTCACGGCTTGCCTGCGTGTTTGCTCGCCGGTGCGTGAGGGTGGCGGCCCGGCAGCCCTGGCAGCGCATCATTCGTCGGGCCGCCGGGCTTCCGGCATGGCCGGGGCGCTGGCCCGGGCTTGGCGTGGTGGCCCGTCAGGCTGTGGGCATGCCCAGTCCCAATTCCGGCTGGTCCATGACGGCCTGCGCCTGGCTGTGCTGGGCGCGCATGGCGGGGCCGTCGGTCTATTTTGGCGTGCTGACGCCCAAGCCTTGGCTTGGGCCGTCGCCAGAGGACGAGGAACGTGGCGGCCTTTCGGCCACGTGGGATGCTTCCCGTCTGTCGGCCTTGTGCTCCCTGTTGTGGTGGAGCACCCTGTGCGGGGGCGTGGCCCTCTGGCTTGCGGCCCTTTTGCTGGGTTTTGGCGCAGCTTGAGGGTGACATTGCCCTGTGCGATATTGGCCGGGCGACTCGCGAGATCGCCCCGCCAGAAGCGTGCACGCGGCGCATCCGCGCGGGCAGGGGCCGGGGCAGGCGGCGTAAGAATTTTGCAACGGTATATTTTTGAAGTGAAAATGCTCTAATTATTGAGGCGACTGTCATGATGATAGCGGTTTTGTACGCCACATGCCTGCTGGTGGGTTTTCTGGTGGGAATAACCGGAGTGGGCGGCATTCTTATTCCTCCGGCGCTCATTCTTTTCAGCGGGCAGGAAACCCATATGGCCATGGGTACGGCGCTGGCTTCTTTTCTGCCTGTGGGGCTTGTAGGCACAATCATGTACCGCCGTCTGGGCCATGTGGACTGGCATATGGCCCTGCCCTACATGCTGGGCAGTCTTGCCGCCTGGCCCGGCGCGCTGCTTAACGCCTGGCTGCCTGCCGGGCCGCTGGTGGCCCTTTTGGCCGGGATTATCATTTTTGCGGGCCTGTGCGCTCTGCGGCCGCCGAGGCCGGGCAGCGGCAGCGCATTCTGGCAGAGCAGGCGCGGCTTTTTCTGCATCGGCGCAGTAACGGGGCTTATGGCCGGGCTTACAGGAGCGGGCGGCCCGGTGCTTTCCATTCCCTGGATGATCATGGCGGGCGTTTCACCCATGACGGCTGTGGGCCTTGCCATGCCCTATCAGGTGACCACGGCCCTGTTCGGCACTATCGGCAACATGTCTGACGGGCATGTGGACTTTACCATCTTGCCCTATATCTGCGGCATGGCGCTGGCGGGCCTGTTTGCCGGAGTGGCTGTTGCCAAACGTATTCCAACGGAATTGCTAAGAAAGCTTATCGGCGGCCTGTGCTGCGGGCTGGGGCTGTTTTTGTTCTTGCGCCTGATATGCAGTTAACGTAAAAAATGGCATGAATATCGCCTCCGTGTTTATCAGCCGCCCGGTCGCCACGGTGCTGCTCATGCTCGGCATGCTTTTTTTCGGCATAACGGGCTATAAAAACCTGCCTGTCAACCATCTGCCCAATGTGGACTTTCCTACCATCCAGGTCATGGCCGACCTTGCGGGGGCCGACCCGGAAACCATGGCCGCTTCCGTAGCCACGCCGCTGGAAAAGGAATTTTTTACCATTGCGGGCATTGACTCCATTTCGTCGGTCAACTCGACGGGCCGTACCCGCATAACCATCCAGTTCGCCCTGGACCGCGATATTGACGCGGCGGCTCTGGACGTGCAGTCGGCCATCGGCCTTGCACAGCGGCGCATGCCCGCCAACATGACCACGCCGCCGAGCTTCCGCAAGGTAAACCCGGCCGACATGCCCATCCTGTATCTACGGGTGTCGTCGCCCACCCTGCCGCTGTACGCCCTTAACGAATATGCCGATACCCTTATAGGCCAGCGTCTTTCCATGGTGGAAGGCGTGGCCCAGGTAGTGGTGTACGGGCAGAAGAAATACGCCGTGCGAGTGCAGCTTGACCCGGATGAGCTGGCCTCGCGCGGGCTTGGCATCGACGAGGTGGCCGATGCCGTGGCCGCGGCCAACAGCATGCTGCCCACAGGCTCGCTGGAGGGGGCGCAGCGCGCCAGCGCCATCAAGTCTTCGGGCCAACTGCTCAATGCCCGCGCTTTTCAGGATACGGTGGTGGCCTACCGCAATGGTGCGCCGGTGCGGCTGCGCGATCTCGGGCAGGTGGTGGACAGCGTAAAGCAGGACAAGCAGCTTACCTGGGGCAACGGCGGCTCGCCAGGCATCACCCTGGCCGTGGAGCGCCAGCCGGGAACCAATACCGTGCAGGTGGTGGATTCCATCCGCAAGCTTCTGCCGGGCCTTGAGCGTCAGTTGCCGCCGTCCGTTGCGCTGGAAGTTTTTTACGACCGTTCCGACTCCATCCGTCACTCTGTGGCGGATGTTAAGTTTACCCTGGTGCTTACGGTTTTTCTGGTGGTGCTGGTCATTTTTGTTTTTCTGCGCAACCTGCCCGCCACCATAATCCCCAGCCTGGCCCTGCCCATGTCGGTCATTTCCACGTTTGCCGTCATGGCGGTGCTTGGCTACAGCCTGGACAACCTTTCGCTCATGGCCCTGACACTGGCCGTGGGCTTTGTGGTGGATGACGCCATCGTCATGCTCGAAAATATCGTGCGCCACCAGGAAATGGGCAAGGATCCGCTTACGGCGGCGTACGACGGATCGGCGGAAATCGGTTTCACCATCGTGTCCATGACGGTTTCGCTGGCGGCGGTATTTATTCCCGTGCTGTTTATGGGCGGTATTGTGGGCCGTTTGTTCAGGGAGTTTGCCGTGGTCATCATCACGGCCATTCTGGCATCGGGGGTGGTATCGCTTACGCTCACGCCCATGCTGTGCGCCTACTTTCTGAAAGCGCGGGGCGCGCATGCCGTGGGGCGCACCGCCGGACAGGGGTTTTACGGCTTGCTTGAGCGCGGTTTTGACCGGTTGAACAGCCTTTATGCACGCTCACTGGCTGTGGTGCTGCGCCATCGCCTGAAGACGCTCATGGCCTCTCTGCTTTTGCTGGCGCTCACCGGATGGCTGGGGGCAGTCATGCCCAAGGGCTTTCTGCCCGTGGAGGATCTCGGCATGCTGGTGGCCAGCACCGAGGCCGAGCAGGGCGTGTCCTACGAAGGCATGGTAAACGCGCAGCGCAGCCTTGACCCCCTGCTGGAAAAAAATCCCCACCTGGCCGTATACAATTCCATCGTGGGCATTGTGGGCGGCAGCCCGAGCATGAATAACGGCATACTGCTCATGCCGCTCAAGCCGCACGGCCAGCGACCCGGCATCGAGCAGGTGGCCGAGCAGCTACGCCGTGAACTGAATATTTCGCCTTCGTTGAGGGTTTTTGTGCGTGTGCCTCCGGCCATCAATATCGGCGGGCGTTCTTCAAAGGCCCTTTACCAGTACACGCTGTCCGGGCCGGATATGGAAGCTCTGTATGACAGCGCCCAGGAAGTGGAAGAGGCCCTGCGCGCCCTGCCGCAGGTGCAGGACGTGAACAGCGACCTGCAACTGAAAAATCCCGAGCTGCGCGTCACCATCGACCGTAACCGGGCGGCGGCGCTGGGCGTAAGCCCGCACCAGATAGAGCTGGCCCTGCAATCGGCGTACGGGTCGCGCGAAATTTCAACAATCTACGCGCCAACCAACGACTATACGGTTTTTGTGGAACTGCAAAAGAAATTCCAGCAGGACAGCTCGGCCCTGTCGCGCCTGTACGTGCGCGCGGCTGACGGCAATCTTGTGCCGCTGGACACGCTGGTGAAGATGGAGCCGGGCGTCGGCCCCATTGCCGTGAACCACAATGGCCAGTTTCCTGCGGTGACCATTTCTTACAACCTGCGGCCCGGGGTGTCGCTGGGGCAGGGCGTGGCCGCTGTGGAGGCCGCCGCCAAACCGCTGCTGCCGGATACGGTCACTGCCGAATCGCAGGGTACGGCGCAGGCCTTTCAAAGCTCGCTGACGGGCATGGGCTGGCTGCTGGTGCTGGCGATTGTGGTCATCTACCTGGTACTGGGCATCCTGTATGAAAGTTTTATCCACCCCCTGACCATTCTTTCAGGCCTGCCTTCGGCGGGTTTCGGCGCGCTGGCGACCCTGTGGCTGTTCGGCATGGATTTGAACCTCTACGGCTTTGTGGGCGTCATCATGCTGTTGGGCATCGTGAAGAAGAACGCCATCATGATGCTGGACTTCGCCCTTGAAGCGCAGCGCCATAATCCCGGGATGGAGCCGCTTGAAGCCATTACGCGTGGTTGCCATGTGCGCTTCCGGCCTATTATGATGACCACGGTGGCGGCGCTTATGGGCGCGCTGCCCATTGCCATAGGCATCGGGGCCGGGGCCGAGGCGCGGCGTCCCCTTGGCATGGCTGTGGTCGGCGGGCTTTGCTTTTCGCAGATTGTTACGCTCTACATAACCCCCGTATACTATTATTATATGGAAAAGATGTCGCGCTCGCTGGGCAGACGGTGGGGCGGGCGCTTCAGGCGGCCCGGGGCGGGCGCGCCGGAGCTTGCCGCAAAAGACTGAAGCGGGTACACAGCGCCAAGCGCCCACAGAAATTTTTGCTGCGCGTTCCGAGCGCGCGGCGTCCGGTAAAAACAGCATCCGCTCGCGCCTTGCACATTGTGCACCGGCGTATGAAAGCCCGGCGGCATGCCGCGATGGAGACCGCATGATTTCACAAGATATGTCCTCACCCCTTGAAGCCCCTGTCTGTCGCCGTTGCGGCATGTGCTGTCTGCGTGGCGGCCCTACCCTCATGCAGGCGGACCTGCCGCGCCTCACCGGAGACGTGCTCACCCTTGAAACGCTTATATGCCTGCGCGCGGGAGAATGGGCGCGTGACGATGCGCGGGGCGAATTGCGCCCGCTTGACCGGGAGTGCATCAAGGTGGCGGGGCTTGGCGGCCAGGCACACCCCTGGCGCTGTCGTTTTTATCGCGACGCTTCGGGCTGCGCCATTTACGCCCATCGCCCGGTGCAGTGTTCGGCCCTGTTCTGCATGAATACGGACCCGCTGGAAGACCTGCTGGCTCGCGAGCCTCTGCTTGACCGCGCCAAGGCTCTGGAGGCGCTGGCCGCTTTGGCGCATATACCGGGTTTTTACGGAATGCCCGACGGCACCCGAGCCCTTTTGCCCGACCTTGTGACCGCCCACGAGGAGCAGAATCCTGTGGCTCCCGTGCTTGAGGCCGCGGCGCGTCTTGGCTTCGCGCCCAAGGGGGCGAGCGCCGTAACCGGGGAAGAGGCCGCTATGGATGAGGGCGAACGCCAGAACCTGCTTGACGGCATCAGCAAGGCCGTGCGTACAGAGGCGGCCTTTCGCGAGCTGTGTGTGGAGCGCGCGGGCATACCCGCCGCCATGCTGCCTTTTCTTTTGGGGCGGCCCATGGCCGATCTGCTGGCCGAGGTCGGATTGCGCCCGGCGGCCACGACGCCGGAGCGACCGCAGTTGTAAAGCGTCTGCGGCGGCAGTGCGGCGCAGGTCTCACAGGGGCAGTCAGCCTGGTGTATACCTGCTTTCTGAGTGGCGGGCCATGCGATGGATTGCGCGGCGGAGCGTCAGGCCTTTTCCGGCCGGCAGCCGGGTTGCCGGGGAAGCCCCGGCACAGGCATGGGAGCTGCCGCTCTTGGTTGACAGAAGGCCGCCACGGCCCTACCTTACATAAATTATAATATTCACAGCCCGCGCCACGGGCCAAACGAAGGAAGCATCATGCCATTGTGCAGCATTGAGGAAGCCGTTGCCGACATTAAACAGGGCAAAATGGTCATTCTTGTGGACGATGAAGGCCGGGAGAATGAAGGCGACCTGACCATGGCCGCGGAATTTGTCACCCCCGAGGCCATCAATTTTATGGCCAAATACGGGCGGGGGCTTATCTGCCTGCCCATGTCGCCGGAGATGATCGACCGGCTTGATCTGCCTCTTATGACGCAGCGCAACGGCTCGCGTTTCGGCACCAACTTCACCATTTCCATTGAAGCCCGCGAGGGTGTTACCACGGGCATTTCCGCCGCGGACCGCGCCACCACCATTCTGGCCGCTGTTGCCGATGAAGTGCGCCCCGACGACCTTGTGACGCCGGGGCATGTTTTTCCCCTGCGCGCCAAGGCCGGAGGCGTACTTTCGCGCGCCGGGCAGACCGAAGGTGGCGTGGACCTGTCAAAGCTGGCCGGGCTCAAGCCCGCCTCGGTTATTTGCGAGATCATGCGGGATGACGGAACAATGGCCCGCATGCCCGATCTGGAAACTTTTGCCGAAGAGCACGGCCTCAAGATCGTGGCTGTCAAGGATATCATCCGCTACCGCCTCAACAGGGGGCAGGTGTCTGTGCGCAATGTGGCCAAGGCCCATCTGCCCACAAGGTGCGGTGATTTCACGGTATATGCCTATGGAAGCGAAACCGAGCAGGGTACGCATCTGGCACTGGTCAAGGGCGACCTTTCCGGGCCGGAGCCTGTGCTTGCCCGCGTGCACAGCGAATGCCTCACGGGCGACGCCCTGGGATCGCTGCGTTGCGACTGCGGCGGCCAGCTTGGCGCGGCCCTGCGGCAGATAGAAAAAGAAGGGCGCGGCGCGCTGCTGTATATGCGCCAGGAAGGGCGCGGCATAGGCCTTGCCAATAAAATACGTGCCTATGCCCTTCAGGACGAAGGGTACGACACCGTGGAAGCCAACCGCAAACTGGGCTTTCCCCCGGATCTGCGTGACTACGGAACCGGCGCCCAGATGCTGGTTGACCTGGGCATACACAAGGTGCGCCTGCTGACCAACAATCCCAAGAAAATTGTGGGGCTTTCCGGTTACGGCATCGAAATTGTCGAAAGAGTACCCATCGAAATGGACGCCTGCCCTGAAAACGAGCACTACCTGCGTACCAAGAAAGAAAAAATGCAGCATATGCTGCACTGCTCCTGCTGCCGTTAGGAGTTTCTTTTTCCGGCATGGCCTGAGCCATATCGGACGAGTCCCTGCCGCCAGGCCAGGCAAGCAGCCTGGCGGCAATAGTTTGCAGGGGGGGCATATGCCACCTGCCGCGGCCGTACTGTATAGCTTCCCGGCCCTGGGCCACTGGGCTTTCGGGCTGATGCTGCCGGCGTCCTTGTGGGAGACTGCTTTTTTGAGCATGTCGGCTTTGAAAACAGGTGTTCTTAAAGCCGCAAGAGGCTTATTATGGCGTTTATCCACACAGGCCGCTGTGTTTGCGCCTCTGTGGCGGACGTCTGCGCACGCAGCCGTCAGGGCAGTTTTAAAGTGAAATTGCCCTAAAAAAACAGGACCGTCCCTTGACCCCGGCATGCCGCTGCCCTGGCTTTCAGAGCGGCACGGGGTGGCGGTTCATACCTCAGGGAGTACTGCATGACCGTAAAGGAAAAAATTGTGGCTCAGGGCGCGCTGCTGTGGCGTTTTCTGGGTTTTTTCCAGCCGCCCCTGTTGCGCTGTATCCATGCCGCCGTGATCGCATTTGTGCTTTTGCAGTTCCTGACCAGCATGGTCATGGTGGTCACTGTGGAAGGCCCCTCGGGCCTGGCCTGGATACACATCATTTCAGGCATGACCCTGTGCCTGCTGGGTATCGCCCTTGTGACGCTCAGCATCAGAAAGCGCGGCTTGCGCAATTTCTTTCCCTATCTGTGGGGCGATATGGAGCAGCTCGGCAAGGATATGCGCGCTGCGGCACAGTTCAAGATGGTTGGCCCCCGCCCCAAAGGCCTGCCCGCATGTATTCAGGGCCTTGGCATGGGCGCGCTGCTTCTGGCGGTGTTTACCGGCCTGTGGTGGTTTAACGACTGGAGCAATGACCGCCTCGGCCTTACTGCCCTGAGCGTGCACAAGTTTTTTGCCTGGGCCATGGTAGCCTACATCGCAGGGCATGGCGGCATGGCGCTGGCCCATTTTGCCATGTGGCAGAAAAAAACGGCGCCCAAGAAATAGCGCGCGGTTGACAAAATAGCACGCATTTTATGCCTGCAATGCTTTGCGGGGGAGGGACCCGTTTGCAAAAGGGTCGCCTCCCCCATAAAGCGATTCACCGTAAAAATGCTCTGTGGGGTTCCTCCCCACAGAGCATTTCAAAGTAAATTGTCTTCGGCGCTGTTCTAGTAGTCTTCTTCTTCCTTCATTTCCGGCGGCACAGCCACCGCAGTGGTGATAATGCGCCGGCGGGCCGGGGCCGCGGGGGCGGTTTCAGGGGTGGCACGGCGCTGCGGCGGCTCGGGCAGGGCGTTGTACAAAGCCCAGAAGGCCGGATACAGGCCGGTCATGACACCGGGGTTGCCGAGCTTCTGGTGCTGTTTTGCACAAGCAGCCAAAGCAAGAGCCATGGCCCACACAGGCGTGGGGGCGTTCCAGGCGACCTTGGCTTCTGGTTGTGCAGTTTTGCACAATCTGCTGTTGTCATCCAGTTCCAGATCTACGGCATGCAGAAAGCTTTCCACTTCATGCATGTCCGTTCCCTGAGGCAATGGCGGCAGTACTGTCTGCCCGCCGCGCAAGGCTGCGCATGCGGCAAGGCCAACCACCAGGGGCGACCAGTCCGCAGGCAGGTACGCAGGCAGGGCAGATATGCTGAATGCCTTGAGCGGAGCCGTATTTTGCGCGTAGATTTCTTCGCCTTCCTTGCCTTTCTGCTGTTGCAGATCAAGGCCCAGATCGCGCAGGATGCCCCAACCGGCTTCGGCGGCGGGCCACTGGGGCCACTGGCCGGCAAGGCGCGTTTCACCGCCCAGAACCAGGGGCAAGGCCAGCAGAAACAGCGCCAGTTCCGGTTCAACGGGCAGTTGCGGCTGTGCAGGAATATTCAGCTTTGTCGGATGGATGCGCACAACGCCGCTGTCCACGGCCACATCGGCTCCGGCTGCCCGCAGGATGGGCAGTGTACGGGCCAGTATGGTTTTTTGGGCCGGGTGGCCGCTGATATCCATGGCCAGGCTGTGTTCATAGCCGGGCGCTGCCAGCAAAATGCCTTCGGCCAGTTCGGCGGGCGTATCAGCAGGCATGGTTACAGCGTCGGGGATAATGCCCGAGCTTTCAAGCCGTGCGGGCAGGCCGTCGCTCTTGGGGACCACGTGCACAAGGCGCGCGCCCATGGTGGGCAGAAAGTGGCGCACAGCGGAAAGGTCGGCCAGCTTCAGGCCGGACTCGCCCGCAAACTTTGCCCGTGAGGGGCGTCCCAGATAGTGGCCCAGCAGCAGAAAGAAGTTCCACGCGCTGTCGCCCACGTAGAGCACCTTGTCGGGCGCGCCCAGGGGTACGGCGGGTCTGGCGGTAACGCCTTCGTCCTCACGGGTGAGGGCTGCCCCGGCCTGGTTGAGCATTTTCACACAGTCCACGACAGGGTCGTTCATGAGGCTTGGGCTAAGGCGCAGGGGCTGCCCTGTGGCGGCTGCCAGCATGAGCCACGCGCGTGTGGCGTGGCAGGCCAGAGGAGCCTGCATGCGCAGGCGCACGGCCTTGGTCGGCGGGGCCAGGTTGAACGCCATGCGCTTGTCGGTGCTTTCGCGGGGGCTGTCGGCAAAGGGCTGGCCGCCGTCGGCGGAGCCGCCCTCGTGTCCTTCGCCTTCGGGTCTTTCCTGCCGCTCGCTTACAGGGCGGGGCTGAAATTCCACTTCCTGCATAAGAGAAAAAAAATGGCCCGAGAGGCGGGCGTCGCGACTGATGCGGGCTACAGCGGCCTCCCACGATTCACGCAGTATTTTTTCCTCGGCGGCGTCCATGCGTGGCTTGTCGCCGCGCATGCGCGTCAGGATATTATGGCGCCGCAGCAGAAGGCGTAAAATGTCGCGGTCAATTTCGCAAACGGTTTCGCGCAAGGGGCGGCGCGGACGTGCCTCGCCCTGGCCCCGGAAATCGCGTTTTTCGCGGCTGTCCCGGGGGGGGCGCGGGCCGCGCGGGTCGTTCGAATGATCAGTCATGCTCTTTCCTGTAGGAAAATGGGGAGGGGGGGGGTGATTAAATCCCTTTTCGTTGTGTGGAATTGCAGGGGTTTGCTGCAAATACGCAGCAAATCTGCGCCACAGTCTTTCTTTCTCTGCGCAAACGTGTTAGCTTGAAATGACTTCTCTTGCAAGGGTGTGCTCGCGAGGACTCTGTTTTGAGAAGGTTTGAATCGGGGATTAGAACTTTTTTCACAAGAACCTTATCTGGCTGAATTTTATTGGAAAAGCCTGTTCGGCAATGTAATGTTTCCACGAAATTTTGCAGAGGGGGCTTGACTCGGACGCCAAGTGCTTGTTACTAATTGCGCAAGCCATTCGCCCAACGTTTTAGCGAAGGCGCTCGGCTAACCCCGGCGTGTCGGTCTTTCCCGTCGCGCCACGCCGAACCCGGCGGGTTTTTCAAACACTTTTTACTGAGTTGGAGGATACGTATGCCGACTTATGTCGATCCGTCCAAATGTGACGGCTGCAAGGGTGGCGAAAAGACGGCTTGCATGTACATTTGCCCCAACGACCTCATGATCCTCGATCCCGAGGAAATGAAGGCCTACAACCAGGAACCCGACGCCTGCTGGGAATGCTATTCCTGCGTGAAGATCTGCCCCCAGGGCGCCATCACGGCCCGCCCCTACGCTGACTTCGCTCCCATGGGCGGAACCTGTATCCCCATGCGGTCGGCAGATTCCATCATGTGGACGGTTCAGTTTCGTAACGGCAATGTAAAGCGTTTCAAGTTCCCCATTCGCACCACTCCGGAAGGTTCCATCAAGCCTTTTGAAGGTTTCCCCGAAGGCGGCAACATCGAAGACGAACTTCTGTTTACCGAACAGGCCTTGGTTGCTCCCAAGGAAGCTCTCGGCAAGAAGTTTGAAATGCTGGAAGCCGAAAAGGTTCTTACTTGCATGGAACACGGCCGTTAGGTCTTTGCAACCGCTAGTGCGATAAGGAGATACCATTATGCCTATGATTCCCGTAAAGGAAGCGATAAAGGGCGTAGCCATTGCCGAACCCGAAGTTAAAGAACATGCGGTTGACCTGCTCATCGTGGGCGGCGGCATGGGGTCCTGCGGCACCGCTTTTGAAGCCGTCCGCTGGGGCGAAAAGCACGGTCTGAAAATTCTGCTTTGCGACAAGGCTTCCCTCGAGCGCTCCGGCGCCGTGGCCCAGGGCCTTTCCGCCATTAACACCTATCTGGGTGAAAACAGCGCCGACGACTACGTGCGCATGGTCCGCACCGACCTTATGGGCCTCGTGCGCGAAGACCTTATCTTCGACTGCGGCCGCCACGTTGACGACTCCGTGCATCTGTTTGAAGACTGGGGTCTGCCCTGCTGGATCAAGGGCGAAGACGGCCACAACATGAACGGCGCCGCCGCCAAGGCCGCCGGCAAGAGCCTGCGCAAGGGCGACGCCCCCGTGCGTTCCGGCCGCTGGCAGATCATGATCAACGGTGAATCCTACAAGTGCATCGTGGCCGAAGCTGCCAAGAATGCCCTGGGTGAAGACCGCATCATGGAGCGCATCTTTATCGTAAAGCTGCTGCTCGACAAAAATACCCCCAATCGCATCGCCGGCGCCGTGGGCTTTAACCTGCGCGCCAACGAAGTGCACATCTTCAAAGCCAACACCATCATGGTGGCCGCCGGCGGCGCGGTGAACGTGTACCGCCCCCGCTCCACCGGTGAAGGCATGGGTCGCGCCTGGTATCCCGTATGGAATGCCGGTTCCACCTACACCATGTGTGCCCAGGTCGGCGCTGAAATGACCATGATGGAAAACCGCTTCGTACCCGCCCGCTTCAAGGACGGTTACGGCCCCGTGGGCGCGTGGTTCCTGCTCTTCAAGGCCAAAGCCACCAACAGCAAGGGCGAAGACTACTGCGTGACCAACCGTGCCATGCTGAAGCCCTACGAAGACCGCGGCTACGCCAAGGGCCATGTCATTCCGACCTGCCTGCGTAACCACATGATGCTTCGCGAAATGCGCGAAGGCCGTGGCCCCATCTACATGGACACCAAGACCGCCCTGCAGACCACCTTCGCCACGTTGAACGAAGAACAGCAGAAGGAACTTGAGTCCGAAGCCTGGGAAGACTTCCTCGACATGTGCGTTGGTCAGGCCAACCTGTGGGCCTGCACCAATACCGCCCCTGAAGAGCGCGGTTCCGAAATCATGCCCACCGAACCCTATCTGCTCGGTTCCCACTCCGGGTGCTGCGGCATCTGGGTGTCCGGTCCCGACGAAGAATGGGTGCCTGAAGACTATAAGGTGCGTGCGGGCAACGGCAAGGTCTACAACCGCATGACCACCGTTGAAGGCCTGTTCACCTGCGCCGACGGCGTGGGCGCTTCCGGTCACAAGTTCTCTTCCGGTTCGCATGCTGAAGGCCGTATCGCCGGCAAGCAGATGGTGCGCTGGTGCCTTGACCACAAGGACTTCAAGCCCGAGTTCAAGGAAACCGCCGATGAACTGAAGAAGCTCATCTACCGTCCGTACTACAACTTCATGGCCGGCAAGGACGCCTCCACCGACCCTGTGGTGAACCCCAACTACATCACGCCCAAGAACTTCATGATGCGTCTTGTGAAGTGCACCGACGAATACGGCGGCGGCGTGAGCACCTACTACACCACCTCCAAGGCTCTGCTCGACACGGGCTTCAACCTGCTTGCCATGATGGAAGAAGACTCCCTCAAGCTGGCCTCCCGTGACCTGCACGAACTGCTGCGCTGCTGGGAAAACTACCATCGCCTGTGGACGGTGCGCCTGCACATGCAGCACATCTCCTTCCGCGAAGAATCCCGTTATCCCGGCTTCTACTATCGCGCGGACTTCATGGCCCTGGACGACACCAAGTGGAAGTGCTTCGTGAACTCCAAGTACGATCCCGCCACCGGCGAGACCAAGATATTCAAGAAGCCCTACTACCAGATCATCCCCGACTAGTCGGCGGCATGTAGCACAAAAGGGGCGGCCGCAAGGCCGCCCCCCTTGGCTGTACGCTCTGCTACGGCCAGCGGGTGCAACTGGCGAAAGGGCGCGAAATGCGCCTTGCCCGCCGCGCAGATGCTCAGCATGCGGTTTGTATGTCCCCGTCAGGCGGTTCGCCGCCGCCGGAAAAACTGCCGGCTATGATGGTGAGGCAAAGTCTTAGGGCAACCGGGTACGGTTCCGGGCCGCCACATTCGGAAACTGTGGCCGGCCGTCGGCAGTTGGCGCGAGCCGATGCCCGTAAGGTTTGGCCGGATGCGGCCACTCCTTTTTTCCGCGGCGAGGGGCGTTGTCACTTCTTCAGCCGCTATGCAACAACGCAGGAGGATATCCAGGATGTCCAATGCCATTCTCGTCGTGGGCGGCGGCTTTGCAGGCCTTACAGCCGCCATTGAAGCGGCGGAACTGGGTCACGACGTCTATATCGTCGAAAAGTCGCCCTGGCTTGGGGGCCGCGTGGCTCAGCTCAATAAATATTTTCCCAAACTCTGTCCCCCCTCCTGCGGCTTGGAAATCCAGTTCCAGCGCATCAGGAAAAATCCGCGTGTGAAGTTCTTTACCCAGGCCGAAGTTGTGGGCTTCAGCGGGGTCAAGGGCGATTATACCGTCAAGGTGCGCATCGAGCCGCGCCACACGGCGCCCCATAACGTGGATTTCAGCCTGCTGGCCTCCAGCCTTGACGGCGAAAGCCCCAGCGAATTCGACTTTGGGCTTTCAAAGCGCAAAGCCTTGTACAAGGCCATGCCTTTTGCCTTCCCCAGCCGCTACACCCTGGATAAACAGACTCTTTCCAAGGCCGACAAGGCCCGTGTGGCAGGTAACCAGTTTCTGGATGTGACCGAAGCCCCCCGCGAGATCGAGCTGGGCGTGGGCGCCGTGGTCATTGCCACGGGCTGGAAGCCTTATGATGTCACCCGCCTGAGCAACCTTGGCGCTGGCAACGTGAAAAACTGCATTTCCAACATGCAGATGGAGCGTCTCGCCTCGCCCTGTGGGCCCACTGGCGGGCGCATCACGCGCCCCACGGACGGACGCAGGCCACACCGCGTTGCCTTTGTGCAGTGTGCCGGTTCGCGCGACCAGAACCATCTGAACTACTGTTCATACATCTGCTGTATGGCCACGCTCAAGCAGTGCCAGTACATTGCCGAGCAGAATCCCGATACGCAGATCACCGTGTATTATATTGATATGCGCGCTCCTGGTCGCTACGTGAAGGTGCTTGAAAAGGTCAAGGCCATGCCCAACGTGCATTTTGTCAAGGGCAAGGTCGCCGATGTGGTGCAGGCCGAGGGCGACAAGGTGCGCCTGACGGCAGAAGACGCCGTAAGCGGCGAAAAGCTCACCCTTGATTATGACCTTGTGGTGCTGGCCACGGGCATGCAGCCCTCTTTGGCCGGCGAAGACGCGCCTCTGCCTCTGCCTCTTGATGAAGAAGGCTTTGTGGCGGGCGGCGAGGAAGCCGGTATATTTGCCGCCGGTTGCGCGCGCATGCCTCTGGATGTGATGCGCTCGGCTCAGTCCGGTACAGCCGCCGCCCTGAAGGCGGTACAAACGGTGAAAGGGAGGTAGGCGGCATGTCCGGTAAGATTGGCGTCTATTTTGACCAGCAGAACATTGGCGGCGGCCTTGATATCGAGGCGCTTGCCGCGCAGACCTCGGCAAAGTGGGGCGATCTCACTGCCGTGGTCAAGGTGGTTCCCGTGCTGGCATTGGCCGTGGATGAAATTCGGGCCGATATCGAGGCCCAGGGGCTGGACGGCGTGCTGCTGTGCGGCGCTTCCCCTCGTGTGGACGGCGAACTGTACCGTCTGCCCGTGCAGGTGGAACATGTGAACCTGCGTGAGCAGTGCGTGCAGGCCTACAAGAATCCGGACAGAACGCCCGTTGATTCTGCCAGCGCACCCGAACTGCTGACGCTCATGGCCCGCGATTACGTGAATATGGGCGTGGTAAAATTGCAGAAGAGCGAAGCCCCCGAAGCCGCTTCGGTAACGGGCGTGCAGCGCATTCTGGTGATCGGCGGCGGCTGGACCGGCCTTACGGCGGCTCTGGAAGCTGCGGCCACGGGGTATGAGGTGGTGCTGGTAGAAAAAGCCGACAGGCTCGGCGGCGCTGCCAACAACATTCCCATGGCCTCTCCCCTGGTTTCGCCCTGGACGGACAAGCAGCCCACAAACCTCGTGGCCAAGGTCAGTGAGGTTACGGGCAGTCCCAAAATCAAGGTCCACATGAATTCCCGCATGGAAAAGCTGGAAGGTCAGCCCGGCGAATTCAAGGCCGTGATTGCCACGGCTTCCGGCCCTGTGGAAGTGGAAGTGGGCGCGGTGGTGCTGGCTACGGGCTGGGTTGCCCTTGACCAGAAATACCTGGCTCCCATGGGTCTTGGCAAAAGCCCCATGGTGGTTGATGCGGCCACGTTCGGCAAAATGCTGGTGGCCGACCAGGTAAAGGCCAACCGCATTGCTTTTGTGCTCGATACCACCATGGCTGAGCAGGCCGTGGCCCAGGCTGCCGAAGAAAGCGCGGCCGCCGGAGATGAAAAGCCCGCCGCGGCTGCGGCTTCCGACACTGAGGCAGGCGAAGCGGTTTTTGTGAAAGAAGACCTCGAAAGCCTGCGTCACCTGTCCTACTCCAACGCTGTCAACAGTGTGGGTATGCTGCGCCTTGCCAATACGGTCTGTGAAAAGACCAATGATGCCTGTCAGGCCTTTATCCTGTACAAGGACATGACCGTTCCCGGCATTCTGGAACGCTTCTACAAGAAAATGCAGGAGCGCCTGGGCGTCATGATGACAAAGGCCGATGTGACCGACATCCGCGAAGCGGGCGGCCACATGGTTGTGGAGTGCAAAAACACCCTGCTCGGCATGGACTTTGACCTTGATGTGGACATGGTTGTTCTGCCTACGGGCCTTGTGCCCACCACGGCCAAAGACGTGACCATCCATTTTGACTACCGCCAGGGACCGGATTTTCCGGACTTGCAGTTGTTTGACGGCTTTGCCGACTCAAACTACATCTGTTTCCCCTACGAAACGCGCCGCACCGGTGTGTACGCGGCGGGCTGCGTGCGTCAGCCCCTTACTATGGACGCCTGCGAAGAAGACGCCAAGGGCGCGGTGCTCAAGGCTGTGCAGTGCGTTGAGGCATCCAGCCACGGCGTGTCTGTGCATCCGCGTTCGGGGGATCTTTCCTACCCCCTGTTCAATATGGTGCGCTGCACCCAGTGCAAACGCTGCACTGAAGAATGCCCCTTCGGCGCTCTGGACGACGACGAAAAGGGAACGCCCAGGCTCAATCCCACGCGCTGCCGCCGTTGCGGCACCTGTTTCGGCGCGTGCCCCGAGCGCGTCATCTCCTTCGCCAACTATAATATTGACCAGATCGGCTCCATGATCCGTGAAGTGCAGGTGCCCAAGGACTTCAAGAAGGAGGGCCCCCGCGTGCTCATTCTGGCCTGCGAAAACGACGCCTATCCTGCCCTTGATATGGCCGGTGAGCGCCACAAGCCCTGGAGCCCCTATTGCCGCATCATTCCCGTGCGCTGCCTTGGCTCGGTCAACGCCATATGGGTGTCTGACGCCATGAGCAAGGGCTATGACGGCGTGATGCTGCTGGGCTGCAAGTATGGCGATGACTACCAGTGCCACTTTGTGAAGGGTTCGGAAATTTGCGCCAAGCGCAAGGAAAATATCGCCGAGACGCTTAACCGTCTGGGCGTTGAACCTGAGCGTGTGGAACTGCTTGAAGTGGCCATTGACGAATACGACAAGGTTCCCGCCATAATTGACGGCTTTGTGGATCGCATCGTGGCCATGGGCCCCAACCCGTTCAAGGGCATGTAGGAGGAAGGCAGCAATGGCACAAATTACCATCAAACCTGATCTGGAGTTTGTCAGGGCGCTGGAAGAGGCGGGGGGTGAATCCCTCAAGAAATGTTACCAGTGCGCCACATGCTCGGTGGCATGCCCACTGTCTCCTGCCAATGCGCCCTATCCGCGCAAGGAAATGGTGTGGGCCTCCTGGGGCCTCAAGGACAAACTGCGTGGAGATATCGACCTGTGGCTTTGCCACAATTGCGGCAACTGCTCTGACCTTTGCCCGCGCGGCGCCAAGCCCGCCGACCTTATGGGTGCGGCGCGCAACGTCATTTACAAGGACCTGACCGAACCCACGGTGGTGGGCAAGTGGATGAGCAAGCCCTCGGGCCTGCCCATTCTCTTCGGCATTCCTGCTGTCATATGGCTTGTGGTATGGTGGATCCGCGCCGGATTCAACGGCGGCCAGTGGTTCCCCCGCGCTGCCGACGGCCGCATTGTATTCGGCCAGATATTCTACGGCGACTACACCATCGACCCCATCTTCATACTGACGTTCTTTGGTGCGTTGTTCATTCTGGCGCGCGGCGTCATGAAGCTGTGGGCGCTCTTCAGGCCTGAAGGCACAACGACCGTCATCGGCAAAACAAAATGCTGGATATGGCACTTGTGGGACGTGCTGTGGGATGAAATCATCACGCACCGCAAGTTTGACGACTGCGAAGACGGCCCCGCCACGGGCAAGGATACCCCCAGCCGCAAGTACGGACACTTTCTGCTGGTGTGGAGCTTTGCCATCCTGGCCTGCGTAACCGCCATAGTGGCTTTCGCCCACTGGGGCGGCAAGGTGATACCCATCATACACTTTGAAACGCCCATGCCGTTGACCTTCCCGGTGAAAATTCTTGCCAACATCGGCGCGCTCATGCTGCTGCTGGGTCTGGGTTTTCTTACGGTGCGCCGTCTGCGCCTGAACCCCAAGTTCCAGGGATCCAACTGGTACGACTGGTACCTGCTGGGCATCATCTGGCTGGTGGCGGTTACCGGTGTGCTGTCGCAGTGCTTCCGCCTGGCGGACACCATTGTGCCTGCATTCCTGGTGTACTACCTGCACCTGGTTTTTGTGTGGATGCTCTTTGCCTATCTGCCCTGGTCCAAGCTCGGACACTTTGTCTACCGCACGGCGGCCCTGCTGTACGCCCGCATGTACGGCAGAAGCTAGTTGGCGCGGCGCTCCCGGCGGCCGGTCCCCGGGAGCGCCGACAGAGTGTGCACTGTTGGCATTAAGGTTTTTTTGAATAAAATTACGATCTCCGAGGAGGAGGCCGCCATGTCCGATACATCTCGCAAAGTTTTTCCTGTGGAGTCCGTGCTTGCCCTCGTTGTGGGTAAGGAAGGCGTGGACGTAAAGGAAATTGCCGGTTTTGTGGCCGGGCGTACCATCGTCTGTGATACCTGCGCCAGGGCCGTTGGCCCCTTTGCCGCCACCTGGCTGGCTCACTGCTACCCCAAGTTTGCGGAACTGGAATGGAAAGAAGGGCAGTCCTGGGACGCTTTTGTGAATAACGGCAAAAGCCTGCTTGGTGATAATGTTTCTCTGCCCGCCATGGACGGGCATACCAAGGCTATGGTTGACCATATAGTTGATTACCTTGGTGAAACATACGACAGTCTGGCCGCGCAGACCGCGGCTGCCACCGCCCTTGAAGAGCGCGTGCGCGTTCTCGAGCCTGCCGAAGCCCGCGCCGAGGCCCTGTCCAAAAAAGTGGATGAGCTGGAAGCCAAGATCAAGGCCATGAATGCTGATATGGGCGGCCTGCGCCGTCAGGTGGCCGAATTCCAGGGCAAGGTTGCCATCAATCATGACGACCTGCTTGTGAATATCAAAGACGCCATCAAGGACGGACTCAAGGGCATGGTTATGGCTGGCGGCGCTGGAGCCGCTCTTGCCGCTTCCGGCGACGAGGCCGTTGCTGAAGCCATGGACGAAAGCGCCGTGCCTGACGATTTCGGCTTTGGTGCTTCCGGCGCCAACTCCGACGGCTTCGGTTTCTAAAGCCGCTGTCTGCGGTTTTTATAAAAGACCGCAGCCGGATGGTGAAGCTCCGCCGGTATGCCGGGCCTTTCCCCTGCCGCAAGGTGGTTGAAAAACAGGCGCTAGCGCCGCCCCGACAAACCCGGATGCGCCGCCGTCAGGCAGGCTCAACGTGAATATGCTCTGAGCCGCAGTGAACAATATCTGAAAAATCCCGCCTCTCAACCGAGGGGCGGGATTTTTTGAACTGTCACTGTTTGGACTGCCCCCCAGTGCCTCCGTGGGGCGCCTGTGCGGCGGGCATTTGCCAAAGAGGCACAAGCGTCGTGCCTGTTTACCGGCCCGGCCGGACAGGGCGCGCCGAAGCCGGCCTTGTCTGTTTCGCGCACATTAGCTTTGAAAAAAACTACATGCGCAAACGCTGCACGAGAGTGAAGCGCGTTGTAACACGGTGTGGATTTTGCCGAAGAGTGCATTTCGGCAGAATAACAACTTTGAGATGTGAAGTGTTTTAACGCTATTCTGCTCTACCCCAGGCGTTTTTCAAAGAAAACACGTTTAAAGCCATCTTCAAGGCAACGGCCGGTTTCCGTATAGCCCAGGCGGGGGTAGATGGAGAGATTGGCAGTCATTTTTTCGTTGGTGTACAGGCGTACCGTACTGAGACCCAGGCGTCGGGCTTCATTCTCGCAGAAGGCAATGAGCGCCTTGCCCATGCCCCGGCCGGCGGCTTCGGGCAGCACGGCCACGCTTTCCAGCAGCATGTGGTTGCCCTGGGGGTAGAAAACAATATAGCCCTGTACCGCGTTATCTTCTCCCAGACAGACGTGCGTCAGCCCGGCCGCGATCTGCGCGGCGAAATCGGCCGCCATAGGGGCTGGCTCACGGCCCATGAGCGGGATATAGCCCTCATAGGCCAGGCGGGCGCATTGCCGTATGGCGGTTTCGTCCTGTGGCGCAGCGGCTCTTATCATGCTTTCTTCTGGTGCGGCTTGCTGTGCTTCTGCCAGCAGCGCCTACCAGCGCTCCGGCATAAAATGGGGCGGCAATGTATTTTCCGGCTGTTGGGTCAGCTTGTCCCGCAGGGCGCGGATAACAAGGCGGGCGTCGGCCAGCTCCCTTTCCACTGCATCAAGCTGCGTCTGCTGCGCCGTGAGGGCGGCATCCAGTTTTTCGATGCGTTCTTCCTGAAAAAATGTCAGCTCTTCCAGCCGGGTGAGCCTGTCTTCGAGCATGTTGGGCATGACTGTTCTCCTGTGCTTCAGGCGCGGCGTCCGGGGACGGGAAATTTTCCGGATTTTTGACCGTGGTCATTGCCTCGGCCGGATTTCTTATCCCTTGTGCGTTCTGCTTCGTGGGCCGGACGCTGTTCTGTCGTGCGCCCGGAACGGTCCGGCCTGGCAGGCCGGTCGGGCCGGTTTGTTCCCCGGCTGCGGCCGCTGCCCGGCGTGTGTTCCGCCTTGTTGCCGTTGTGGCGCTTTTCGCCGTGCTCCCGCCCCGGGGCAGTGCGTTTGCCCGCTGTGCCTTCTTTGCCCGCAGTGTTTTTTGGGCCGGATCTGGCTGGCCGTCTGCCTTCCGCATTGCTGCGCTCAGGCATGAGTATGCCGTGCTGGCGCAAGCGCTGGGCATCGGTGCGGGCCACATAAATGTCTTCTCCGGCTTCATTCTTGCCGCAATAAAACATGGCTGTGGCGATGGTTCCGGGCGTGGGGATAAAGCACTGGGTCTGGCGGGGATTCCAGTTGCGCTCGCGCAGCCAGTTGGAAAGGGTGCGCATATCATCATCCGTACAGCCGGGAAAGCCGCTGAGAAGATAAGGTACAACGTACTGCTCGCGTCCTGCGGCCTTGCTCTGGCGGATAAAGCTTGCCAGAAAGGCTTCAAAAACTTCCAGCGGCGGCTTGCGCATGAGGCTCAAGACGCCGGTTGCGCAATGCTCGGGCGCCACCTTGAGCTGCCCGCCCGTGAATTCGCCCGTATAGGCAGCCAGGGCGGCGGCATCGCGCAGGGCCAGATCGGCCCGAACACCGCTGGCAACCCGGGCCTGTTTGACTTCAGGCAGGGCTGCCACGCTGCGCAGCAGGCCCACATGCTTGCCCTGCGGAGTGGTAAAAAATTTGCAAATAGTAGGATAACAACAGCTTGTGCGACGGCAGCGGCTTGTATTGCGCTCTTCCGCCCCGGCCTGTGCCAGGGGGTGGGCAGGTGAACCCGTGCGGTTTGCGCTGCTGCGTTCACGCATGCGGTCCAGGGCGCAGTAGCCCTGCCACATGTTGGCTGTGGGGCCGCCCACGTCTGATATGGCTACCGGCCCCTTGCCGCGCTCCATATTTTCCTGTCCGAGCCTGCGGGCTTCGGCCAGGATGGAGTCTTCAGAGCGGGAACTGATGCGGCGGCCCTGGTGCAGGGCCAGCGAGCAGAAAGAGCAGCCTCCGCCGCAGCCCCTGTGGCTGGTAATGCTGGTGCGCATCATTTCTGCCGCCGGTATGGGCTCGCGGTAACTTGGGTGGGGCCGCCGGGTAAAGGGGATTTCGTACAGGGCGTCCATTTCTTCTGTTGTCAGCGGGGGCGCGGGGCGGGCCAGCATGAGGGCGCGGTCGCCCACGGGCTGAAAAGCCCAGGCGTCCAGCCTGTGCACCTGGCGCTCCAGGGCCTGAGTCATGACAAGCAGTTGTACGGGATCGGCCAGGATGTCTTCATGCGAGGGCAACGGCACGGCCGGTGTTTGGGCCAGCTCCAGCGGCAGGCTGGCCGGGCGGGGGCCTTCCGGTGTCTGCTCGAGCCTGTCGAGCCAGGCTGTGCCGGGGATGCCGCGCGTGTCTTCACCTTTGTGAAGCCGCCGGGCGTACTCAAGCGTGGCGTATTCGCCCATGCCCCAGATGAGCAGGTCGGCCTTGGCGTCCATCAGGATGGGCTTGCGCAGGGAATCTGTCCAGAAATCATAATGGCTCACCCGGCGCAGGCTGGCCTCTATGCCGCCGAGGGCCAGCGGCAGGCCCGGAAAAGCCCTGCGCGCCAGGTTGGCATAGACAAGACAGGCCCTGTTGGGCCGTGCTCCGGCCTTGCCGCCCGGGGTATAGGCATCATCATGCCGCTTTTTGCGAAAGGCTGTGTAGTGGGCCAGCAGGGAATCCAGAGCGCCTGCGCTGATTCCTGCGAACAGGCGCGGCCTGCCCATAACCAGCAGGTCATCCGGATTTTCCCAGCGGGGCTGGGCCACAATGCCCGCGCGAAAGCCGTGGTGGATGAGCCAGCGGGCCAGCAGCACACTGCCGAACGAGGAGTGGTCCACATAGGCATCGCCGGTGACGAAAAGCACATCCAGACAGTCCCAGCCGAGGGCGCGCATTTCTTCCGCGCTCATAGGGACAAAAAGGGGCTGCCGGTGCAGGCTGTCAGGGCCGGAGACGGAAGCGGCCCCGGCATTCCCTGCGGAACGCCGGGGCGCGGAAAGGGCCGGGCCGGAGCGCTTAGTTGCCATTGGGCGGTGTAACCAGCGGCAGATCGGGGTTGCCCGGATTGGGCATCATCGGGTCACCGGGCGCGCCCATGGGGCCGTCGCCCATGCCACGGTTGGGACGCATGCCGGAAGAGTGGTCTTTCATAAAGGCGTTCCATTCATCAAGGGAGATAAAGCCGTCGCCATCCTGGTCAATGGCAACAAAGGCTTCATCCCGCATGTTGGGGAAAAGCGCCTTGAACTCTTCACGGCTGACCTTGCCGTCCTTATTGGTGTCCATCTGGTCGAACTTGTCGCCCATGCCGCCTCCGCCGCCCATGCCGGGCATGGCCTGCGCCGGGGATGCCATAAGAACAATGGCGGCCAGGAGGGGCAGCAGGGATAATTTGAGCAGCGCCGGAAGATCGGGCAGATTCAGGGTGCGCGTCATGAGATTCTCCTTGAGATTACTGATGCCGCGCGGCCTTATGCCGGGCGGTGCCATGCCCCTTGCGGGGCGGTAACAGGCACGCCGCACGGCGGCCCGTAGTGGTAAATAAGCTCGTAAAAAGTATTGGCAAGCTGTTTGCCGCCATGCCGTGTGCGTTATTTTCGCGCAGCGCGTGTTGCTGGCGCGGCGCTAGCTCGGGCGGAAGTCCGCGCCTTCTTTTTCCATGCGTTCGATGCACAGTGTCAGGTTGTCCGGCTCGCCTTTGCGATGATCATCCGGGTAAAGCAGCGCGCCCATATAAAAGATGGAGTCAAGCCGCAGGGCCGTGCGCGCGCTGGCTGAAAAATTTTCCAGCGCCAGGGCCACGTTGAAGCGCAGCTCGCCGGGCAGGAATTCCAGCATGGGTTTGGCATCGTCGGCCATTGATGCCAGCAGTTCGGCCTTTTGGCGCATGGCGGCATTATGGCCGGGGGTATCATTGGCGTCAAGATATTGCAGGGCCTGTGCTTCGGCCTGCATGACCTGGGTATGACGCTGGCGAAGCCACTGGGTAAGCTGGCCCAGGGCGGGATTGGCGGATTGCTCTTGGCTCATGCGTTCTCCTTGGTTTCTCCGGTTTTTCGGGGGAACCCGATGGATTCAGCATACTCCTTTGCGCGCTTTCTGTATACGGAAAGAGCTATCCCCGGACTTTTGCTGGCCGGAATCGCCCGGGGCCGTCATACACCCGCCCGCTGGGCAGGGTACAGGCCCGGCACGGCATCGCCCCTGCCCCATACAGGCTGGGGGCGGAAAAAGCATGATCTTCCGGCGCGGCGGCAGGCCATGCCGGAAGATCATGCTTTTTATGGAGTCTGTGCAGTTGCGCCGTAACGGCTTTTCTGCTTTTCCGGCAGTTCCGGTTTTGGTCGCCCGCTGATGTTCCCAACAAGGCGGGGCCGCCTTTACCGTTGGTGCGAAGCAGCTATGCGCCCAGATAGGCGGCCTTTATTTCCGGTGTGTCCGCCAGCTCCGCGGCGGTTCCCTGGGCCACAATGCCCCCGGTGTCCAGCACATAGCCGCGGTCAGCCACCTGCAGGGCCAGGCGGGCGTTCTGTTCTACCACAATGACGGTGAGCCCTTCGCTGTTGAGCTTTTTGAAAGTGCGGAACATGTCATACATGAGCAGGGGTGAAAGCCCCATGGACGGCTCGTCCAGCAGGATGACGGAGCAGCTTGTCATCAACGCGCGGCCCACGGCCAGCATCTGCTGTTCGCCGCCGGAAAGCGTGTCGCTGCGCTGGTGTATGCGCTCTTTAAGACGGGGAAAAAGGTCAAAAACCCTGTCCATGTCTTTTTCCACGCCGCCGTCCTTGCGGGTCCAGGTGGCAAGCTTGAGGTTTTCGCGCACGGTCAGGTTGCCGAAAATATGCCTGCCTTCGGGTACAAGATCCATTTTGAGACGCGCCACCACGTTGTGCGGCTCAGTTTTGAGTATGGACTCGCCCTTGAAGCGGATGTCGCCGCTGAGTACCGAGGGAGATTCCGGCGGGGGCAGGCGCATGACCGCCTTGAGCGTGGTGGATTTTCCCGCCCCGTTGGCCCCGATGAGGGTGACTATCTCGCCCTCGTTCACATGAAAGGATATGCCGTGCAAGGCTTCTATCTTGCCGTAGCCCGCATAGAGATTTTCCACTTCAAGCAGCATGATGCCCCCTACACGTTCTCGTCGCCCAGATAGGCCTTGATGACATCGGGATTGTTCTGGATTTCCTGCGGCGTGCCGCTGGCGATGGTCTGGCCGAATTCCACCACGGTAATATGCTGGCAAAGCGACATGACCACCTTCATCTGGTGCTCGATCATCCATATGGCAATTTTGAACTGGTCGTAAATCCAGCCGATATGCTTGATCAGGCCGTCCACATCAGACGAGTTGAGCCCGGCTGCCGGTTCGTCCAGCAAGAGCAGCCTGGGATCTGTGGAAAGGGCGCGGGCCAGCTCCACACGGCGCTGCAGGCCGTAGGGAAGGTTTTTGGGCAGTTCTTCCGCCACATGCCCCAGCTCCATAACCTCCAGAATTTCCGCCGCCTTTTTTTTGACGCGCTTTTCCTCGCGCCCGTAGCGGCCCGTATTGAACCATGCGTCCAGCAGGCCGTAGCCCAGGCGGCTGTATTGCGACACGCAGATATTGTCCAGCACGGTCATGCCGGGCCACAGGCGGATGTTCTGAAAGGTGCGCGCCATGCCCATAGTGGTCACCTCATGCGGCGCAAGTTTGGGCTGGTATTTGTGCCCGGCAAAGGTGATTTCGCCCTCAGTGGCGTGATAAAAATGCGAGGCCAGGTTGAATACCGTGGTTTTTCCCGCGCCGTTGGGACCGATAAGGCCCGTGAGGCTGTGGTCCTCTATCTGTATGTTGAAGCAGGACAGCGCGATAAGACCGCCGAAGCGCTGTGTTACGTCTTTCATTTCAAGCAGTGCCAAGGTTCGCCCCCAGTACGTTGTCAGTCATTGAATACGTATCCGCACAACCGTGACGCCCGCGTTGTCTATTCCACGCGGGCCGGGGCAAGCAGCCTTTTCAGCCGGGGAAAGACCTGGGTAAGTTCGCGGCCGCCCAGCAGCCCTTCAGGGCGAAACTGCATAAGCAGGATAAGGATAAGGGGGATAAGCACCCACTTCCATTCCTGACTGATCATGAAACTGTCAGGAACAAAGGGCAGATGATGCAAAAGGTCGCTCAGGGCAGGCAGTGCGAAGCGCAGCACCTCGATGAGCAGGGTAAAAAGTATGGCCGCCAGCACCGAGCCGGAAAGGGAGCCCATGCCGCCCAGATAAACCATGACCATAGCCTCGGTGGACTTCATGATGCCGAAGCTGTTGGCGTAGATGGAACTGAACATGTGGGCGTAAACAGCCCCGGCCATGCCCGCGATGCCCGCGGACACCATAAAGGCCACAAGTTTCACCTTCTTGGTGTTCACACTCATGATTTCTGCGGCAACCTCATTCTGGCATACAGCCGGAATACCCTTGCCGAGAGTGCTGTTCACAAGCCGGTAAAGCATCATGATGGAAACCATCACAAGCAGTACCACCCACACCATCATCCACGGCAGGTCGGCCACACCCTCCATGGCTCGCACCACGCCGCGCATGCCGGAAAGGCCGCGCGGCCCGCCCACCACATCAATATTGATGATAAGGGCTATGATGATGTAGTTGGCCGCGATGGTAATGATGGCCAGATAGTCGTCGCGCGTCTTGAACGAAGGCAGGGCTACCAGCAGGCCGAATATGGCCGCCACGCCGCCCGCCACAATAATGACCAGCGGAAAGAGCAGGGGGGCCAGTTCCGGAGGCAACAGGGGCGCGCCCATAAGCTTGTTGTTGGTGAACAGGATGATGGAGATAAGCCCCCCCACATAGGCTCCTACACACATGAAACCCGCATGCCCGCAGGAAAATTCGCCCATATAGCCGTTAACCAGGTTGAGGCTGGCGGCAAAAACAATGTTGATGCCCATAAACTTGAGCACGGACAGCCAGTAACCGTCTATCCACGAAAACTGCTCTGCACAGATGAGCAGTACGCCGACGACCATAAAAAGCAGGCAGTCGGTTTTTTTGCAGGTGACGACACGCTTGATGGCATAACCGAAGCAGAGCAGGGCGAAGATTGCGAGTACTATTTGCACAATGGTGAGCAGCATCTCTGACTCCGGCTATATTTTGGTCGTTTGGGGGGTTCCGAAAATGCCTGTGGGCCGCATCCACAGAATGAGCAGCAAAATGGTGAAAGAAAACAGATCCATATAGGTGGAAGGCAGAAATGCTACCACCATAATTTCCACAAAGGCCAGTAAAAAGCCGCCCACAAAGGCCCCGCGTATGTCGCCTATGCCGCCTACCACGGCAGCGATAAAGGCTTTCCAGCCGATCATGGCCCCCATGTAAGGCTCAAGTGTGGGGTAGCACATGGCGAAAAGCATGCCGCCAAGTCCCGCTATGCCGGAGCCGAGAATAAAGGTGACCACAATGACGCTGTCCAGGGGGATGCCCATAAGCGGCAGGGCGAAACGGTCCCAGGAGACGGCGCGCATGGCCATGCCCACCTTGGTGCGCGTGACAATGGTTTGCAGAACAAGAAAAACGAGAACCGCAGCCACAATAACCCAGAGCTTCAGATTGGTGACCACCAGCGGGCCGAAAGAATAGATTGTTTTGTCTACCAGTTCGGGCAGTTTGCGTTTGGTGGCGCCAAGCAGGGCCAGGTTGCCGTTTTCAAGAATAAGCCCGCACATAAGGGCCGTAATGACCACATACAGGCGGTGCGCGCCCTTGCGGCGCAGAGGACGGTAGGCCACGCGCTCAATGGTTACCCCCACAAAGGCGGTAAGCATCATGGTCAGGGGAATGGTCAGCCACAATACGGCTTGCTGGGGCAGACCCATACCGTCAGTGGAAATGAGCCAGGTGGAAACAAAAAAGGCGATATACGCACCGACCATAAAAATATCGCCATGCGCGAAGTTGATAAGGCGCAACACCCCGTATACCAGGGTATAGCCCAAGGCTATCAGCGCATAAAAACTGCCCCATTGCAGGGCATTAAGCATCTGCTGCAAAAAGAAATCCATAGGGCACCCGATTCGGTATGAGCGGTTGGGGCCGGGTACGGCCATACGGATGCGCAGGGGGACGGGCCTTGGCCCGTACGCGCTTTCCGTGCCGTAAAGGCCCTCGGGCAGTGTGTGCCGTGAGCGCCCGCCCCCCGCGGGCGCTCACGGCCTGCCATCCCAGGCTTGTCAGCAGGTCTGGCTATTTGGGACAGACGGATTCCACAAAGGCAAAGCTGCCGCTGTCAGTTACCCGGACGATAACCGCGCACTTTATGGGGTCGCCGTTGTCGTCAAATTTCATGCTGCCGGTGATGCCGTCAAAGTTTTCAATGGCAGCCATGTTGTCGCGGATGATCTTGCGCTGCTTTTTGAGATCGGGATCAATCTTGCCGGCATTTTGGATGGCCTGAAGAACGATGTTGATGGAATCCCAGGTAAGGGCGGCCACATCGTCAGGCACATAGCCGTACTTGGCCTTGTATTTGTCGATGAATTCGCGGGTTTTTCCCGTTGCCCCTTCGGCCGTATAGTGGGTGGAGAAATACTGCCCCACGCAGTCTTTGCCGCGAAGGTTGAACAGCTCTGCCGAGCCCCAGGCGTCAGAACCCATGAAAGGCCCCTTATAGCCGAGGTCACGGGCCTGCGGCACGATCAGGGCCGCAAAGCTGTAATTTTCGGGTACAAAAATAAAGTCGGGCTTGGCTGCGATGATCTTGGTCAGTTGGGCGGAAAAATCCTGATCCTTGGGGCCGTGGGATTCCATAGCCACCACAGAGCCTTTACCGTGTGTTTTTTCAAAAGCTTCTTTAAAATTGTCGGCGAGGCCCTTGGAATAGTCGTTAGAGACTTCAAAAAGCACAGCGGCCTTTTTGGCGTTGAACTGCTTGGTGGCAAAGTCTACAGCCACCGGGGCCTGAAAGGGATCAAGGAACGCGCCGCGGAAGACCCAGGGGCGGTCGTTGGTGGCGTCGGGGTTGGTGGACCAGGGGGTGATCATCGGGACTTCTTCATCATTGGCCACGCCCCCGGCCGGTACGGCCTGGCGTGAAGACTGCGGGCCTACGATGGCGTGTACCTTGTCGCGCGCAATGAGCTTGAGGGTCACGTTAACGGCGGATTCGGGCTTGGATTCGTTGTCTTCATAAATGAACTCGAGGGGGTAATACTTATCGCCCACCTTAAGCCCGCCCTTGGCGTTGATTTCTTCTTTCAGCATTTCGGCCGCAAATTTGGAGCCTTCGCCCACCTTGGGGATTTCGCCCGTAAGGGGGATGGGGAAGCCGATTTTGATGGGCTTTTCTGCCGCAAGGGCCGCCTGCCCTACAAAAAGCGACAAGGCGCAGGCGGTCACCAACTTGAACAACTTCATGAAAGCCTCCCGGTGGTTTACGTGCAGGATGGAAGGGGCTTGCCCCATGCAGGCTCCTTAGCAAGAAAAGTTCCACAGCGAGGATCCGGCTGAAATGATAGATATATTTACACAGTGGTTTGGAAAAGATCCCTCACGGGCCAAGTTGGCCTGATAAAAAGCTACAAAAAGGTCGAAAGTTGACATTTGGTAGTTTTTTTATTTTCGAAATGTGAATAAGTGTTTTGATGGACAGGCCTGCCTTGTTTGTGAAATATTGAATTAACGTATACAATAGTCTATTTTAATTTATTAATTTTTCAGAATCGAAGTTTTTTGTCTCTGAAGAAGAAAATGAAGATGCTTTTCATTGTATGGTTATACAACCAGTTAAAATTATTAAGTGTTTACATTAATGAGCCTTTGGCATGGCCGTTAAATAAATATACGATAATGTAGAAATATGACTAAAAAAATGCATATGGATTTATATAAAAAGCAAAAAAATAGCGTAATATGCTAATATAGAAGCATATACAAATTTCTACTAAAAAGTAGAATATATTTTTCTACCCGTTAAGACAGGATCCGGCTGCATTCTTGCGGGCATGGGGGAAATTTTTTTGTGGGGGGATGTTTTCGTTGGAGCGGATATTTTATTCAAAGATCGACACTGGGTAGCGGGGCTTTGGGGTGCTTGTCGTCGCTGGCAGGGATTGGGCCGTGTGCAGCGGCGCAGCGCCTTCGCTGTTTGCTAGAATGTGTCATGGTTGCCGGGCATAGTATTGCAAACGCTATGCCGAAACGCAGAAAACGCGGGGCTTCTCCCGCGTTTTCTGCGTACGCCGATCAACCAGGCGTATGAAATATATGGCCGTGTGCCGCCTGTGCGGCGCGGCTTATTCGCGCTTTTTACCCTTGATGCTGCGGTACAGAAAGAATATGGCCGCAGCGGCCAGGGGAATACCGAGATAGGTCAGCATATTCCAGCTTTCCTGTACCTCAATATCTGAAAGGTCGGCAAAGATGCGTTCCAGCAGATAGAGGATGAAGAGCAGGAACAGGCCTGTGAAGAGCGGGTGGTACCAGAAAAACTTGAAGCCCCGCTTCTTGAGCATATGGTGCACCCAGGTAAAAAGCAGGGCGATGCCAAAGCCCACCAGTGCCCACGTTACATGTGTACTCATGCCACCCTCCTGTTTAAATGCCTTCACGGGCTGCCCTTGGGCCGTCTCTGCCAAGCCAGCCCATATAATCATGAAACGGCGCGTAATGCCATAAAAAATCCGCATCCGGCGCGCCGGGCAGGCTGCGCCGGGAATTTTTGTACAAGTACTAATGTTTTTCCTGCGGGCAACGATTTAAGTCATTACCTCGTTTCATACGGTTCAGGTTTCCGGTGGATACTGGATGTGAGACCAGCGGCATGGCCTTGTGCAATGCCGTATATATGGTGTTTTGTATGTGGAATGCCATTAATTATCTATTTTTTTATAATAAAAATGGTTGTCAACAAGCCGGGGCTGTCATACATGGCTAAGACTTTGTTCACCTCAGCGTCAGGGGGCGCATAATGCGACAGATACGCATCAACACCATATGCACAGTTTCCATAACAGCATCCATTTTCATCATTATTGCGGTTCTGATCGCATATGTTTCCTTGTCGTCGTACCGTATGGTTTCGGGAGTCCAAAGCGAAGCCCTGGATCAGACGGCCCGTCTTGTGGCGCAGTCTGCCCAGAACTATATTGAGCAGTCTGTGGACGTGGCGACGATTCTTGCGGGGCAAGAGCACGTGCGGGAGGCCTTGGCAGGCTCACCCCGGGCTACGGAGGAAGTGCAGCGGATGTTGCACACCTACGTAAAATCTTTTCCCTCGTACTGGTCTTTTTTTGTTTTTGACGTCAAAGGGCGCATTGTGGCGGGGCTGAACGCCGCGCTGACTGATATGACCGGCGGGGACCGTTTTGACCGCGACTACAGCAAGGCCATTTTCAGCGGTAAGGATCTGGCCTTCAGCGGCAGCGTCATGGGCGCCACCACTGACCCCACCATGCTGGTGTATGTGGTGACCAAGGCGGTTTACGCCCCTGACGGCAGCCTGCTCGGCGCTGTGTCCGTATGCCCGCGCTGGAGCGACTTTACCGCCAAGACCATTGACCCCATACGCCTGGGCCACCGGGGCTACGGCTTTGCGCTGGACACCAGGGGACGGTTGATCGCCCACGGGACAAACAAAAAGCTGCTGTTGAAAGACCTTTCGGGCGAAGATTTTATCGCCAGGGCCTTGAAGGCCCAGAAGGGTGTTATCGAGTACCCGTGGGAGGGCGAAAAGAAATTCATGACTGTAGCGGCCATTCCGGCTACGGGCTGGCTTGTGTGCATGAGCGCCTATGATGCCGAACTGGCGGCCCCCGCCACGGAGCAGAGCCTGGTCCTGTGCGGCGTGGGGCTGGCAGCCATAGCGTTGCTGGCCGGGCTGCTGACCTATATCAACCAGCATTTTGTGTTCAGGCCGCTGCGCGCGCTGACCAGCTTTACGGAAAAAGTGGCTTCAGGCGACCTGAAGGCGCAAATGCAGGGCCGCTTCAGGGCTGAAATGGCGACCTTTGCCGGTCATTTGCGCGACATGGTTGAAGATCTCAAGCAGCGCCTCGGTTTTTCGCAGGGCGTGCTGAATGGTATTCCCACCCCTTGCGGCATTGTGGGGCCGGATTTCAACATGATCTGGGTTAATGACGAAATATGCCGTCTGCTGGAAAAAAGCGGCCCGCGCGATTCCTGGATCGGGCAGCGTTCCGGTTTGTTCTTCTACGGTGATGCCGGTCGGGAAACCCTGTCAGACCGGGCCATTATGGAGCGCAAAACCCTGTCGCTGGAGTTTGACCACACGACGCCTTCAGGCCGCAAGCTGCGCGTCGCCGTGCACACCACGCCGTTCTACAATCTTGACGGCACGCTTCTTGGCTCCATCGCCTTCTGGAATGACCTGACCGAGATATACAATCAGAAAAGCCGCATTGAAGCGCAAAACGAGACCATAGCCAGAGCCGCCGCCGAAGCATCACAACTGGTGGAAGAAATGGCCGGGGCGTCGCGGCGTCTTTCAGAGCAGATCGACCATTCCAGCCAGGGCGCACGCGAGCAGAGCTCCCGCGTTTACCAGACGGCCACCGCCGTTGAAGAAATGAACGCAACCATTATGGAAGTGGCAAAAAATGCCGCAGCTACCTCGCAAAGCGCCAATACCGCCAAGCAGGAGGCGCAGAGCGGCGCGCACCTGGTTACGCAGGTAACCGCTGCCGTGCAGTCCATCCACGAAGAAGCCGCGCGCATGACAGGCATCATGAGCGACCTCGGCCGTCAGGCGCAGGGCATTGGAACCGTCATGGGCGTTATTTCCGACATTGCCGACCAGACAAACCTTCTGGCGCTCAATGCCGCCATTGAGGCTGCGCGCGCAGGTGAAGCCGGGCGCGGCTTTGCCGTGGTTGCCGACGAGGTGCGCAAACTGGCCGAAAAAACGGCTCAGGCCACTACCGAGGTGCGTCAGGCCATCGGCGGCATCCAGCAGGGGACAACGGCGGCCGTTAACCAGATGGAAGAAGCGGGCAAGCGCGTGGGCGAAGCTACGGACCTGGCTCACCGATCGGGCGAGGCCATTGCCCAGGTTGTCCATATGGTGGAAAACGCCGGGGACCAGGTACACTCCATTGCCACAGCGGCAGAGGAACAGTCGGCCACCTCAGAGGAAATCAACCGGGCCATCAACTCCATCAGCGATATTGCCGCCGCCACAGATCAGGCCATGAGCCAGTGCACGGCTGCCATTGCGGACCTGGCCCGGCAGGCCCGCGATCTTGAAAAACTCATCGCCGGTTTGCGCTCGGGCGCGTAAGCGTATTCTCTGTACAGCCCGGTCAGGTCCGGTTTGGGCCTGACCGGGCTAACCACAGACCGGCCACAGGCCGGATTGAACCAGGCCGGATTGAACCAGGCCGGACTGAACCAGGTTGGATCGGCCCGGATTGGCATTGGGACGGACATGGCTGAAGCCGCGCTCGACCCGGTATAAAGCAAAAGGCCCCGCTGCGTGCAGCGGGGCCTTTTGCCGTGTAACGTCGATTATTCGCACCGTGTGCCTGTTGCAGCGGCATCCTGAAACTGTCCGCCGTAGTCTGGCGGTAGCGCCGCCCGGCTGCATGAAAATTCAGGCGGCTCAGGCGGATTTTTGCCGGGACTTTTTAACGCGGGCCACAAGTTCGCGCAGGTCCTGGCGCGACAGGCCGAGCACCGCTGGCAGGCTCAGGCAGAGCAGCACCGTACCCACGCTGTACAGCACGCCGGATATCAAGAAGCGCGAAAATGTGTCCACATCGCCCAGACCGGCCATGAGTGTGCCTTCACGGCAAAGCCATGCCAACCCCAGCAGCACGGCCAGGCTCCATACCTGGTGGGCCAGGTTGCGCCAGAAGCTCAGGGGCAGAAAGCGTGATGCCAGCCACAGGTAGACGTTGACGGTAATGATCTGCACAGCCACGGTTTTTATGGCCAGGCCCACCGCGCCGAGGTTCAGGCCCATATATTCCGGTGGGGCCAGCAAAAACCATGCGGCGGTGAAGCCGTAAACACATTCAAGGGCCGCCATGTTGCGCAGCACGCGCGTGCGCCCGGTGGCATGAAAGACCGATCCCGCCAGTTGGCCGTATGCCTGATGCAGGGGATACAGGGCCATGATCTGCACGGGCAGGGTGGCGGCGGCAAATTCCGCGCCGCCAAAAAAATCTACCAGCGCCGAACCTTCCATAAGCGTAAAGCATGAAAAATAGGCCGCAACCACATAGAGCAGGGGGGCAAAGCGCGTGAGCAGCCGCCCCATGGCCTCGCGGTCATTGTGCCCCCAGGCGATGGACAGTTCGCGCATGATCAGGGGCGTCATGGCTGACACAAACAAAAAACAGGCCATGCTGACTTTTTGCGACAGCGCAAAAAATCCCTGCTGCACACTGCCGTCAAACCACTGCAAAAGCCAGCGTTCGGCCGTAAGCAGAAGGAAGGAAAGCAGCGCCTGTATAAAAAGAGGGTGGCTGTAAGTAAAAAATTCGCGGCTGTAGGCCTTGCCCTGCCCCGCAGGCAGGCTGAAGCGCACGGCCACCTCGCGGCTGCGCCAGTGGCGGCGTGTTACCAGCCAGTAGCCGAGGGCCATAAGGCCGAGCATAAGATACTGCTGCGCAAAAAGCGTGTGTATGTTCAGCCAGTCCTGCCAGAACATGATGCCCAGCAGGGCCACCATAAAAAGCGAGACAACGGTGCGTACCATTTCTGACGCCACGGTGGCCCCCACGGCGTCGTTCATTGAGCGCAGTACCCGGCCCCACCAGGTAAGAAAGGCCCATAGAGCCGCCAGGGGCGCCAGCCACAGGGGTACGTCAGGCATGAGCAGGTCGCCCAGAAGAGGAGCTTGCAAGGCCAGGGCCGCCAGCAGAATGATGCCCATCACAAGTACAGTCACACGGGCGTAAAAGGCCGCCAGCCCGGTTTCGTTCTGCCTGCGCGACAGGGCGTTGTAAAAGCAGGTGGAGGTTCCCATATCCAGAAAGCCGGTGAACTGCTGGAACAGGTTGGTGGCAAAGCTGTAGTTGCCGTACATTTGCGGCCCCAGAGCGCGCGGCAATATGGCCTCCATAACCAGATAAACCGGCACGGTGGCAATATTGGCCAAAAGCTTGAAGATATAGCGGCGCGCCAGAGTGGGAGTGGAGCTTTGCATGCACGGAAACTAGCTCACTTCCCTTCGGCTCTCAAGAGCGCGTGGGCTTTCAGCGAAAAAAAACTCCCGCGTGTTGCCGCCGGGCAGGGGCTGCTGCCCGCCCGGCCTTGTCGGGCGTGTATTTACGCACGCGGTCTTTTACCGTAGCATAAAAAAGTTGCCCGCGCCGCGCTTGGTGCGGGAAAACCCGTTATTACAACGTAAGGATGCCGCCATGGATGAGAGCCGCAGCAAAAAAATGAAGTCCGGCCTTGAAAAAGCCCCTCACCGTTCCCTGCTTTATGCACTCGGTTTGACCAGGGAAGAAATGGACCGCCCGCTGGTAGGTGTGGTCAACGCAGCAAGCGAGGTTGTGCCGGGCCATCTACATCTTAATGCTCTGGCCGACGCGGTAAAAGCCGGAGTACGCATGGCTGGCGGTACTCCTTTGCAGTTTCCGGCCATTGCCGTTTGTGACGGCCTGGCCATGAATCATGAAGGCATGCGTTTTTCGCTGCCCTCGCGCGAATTTATTGCCGATTCTGTAGAAATCATGGCGCGCGGCCACGCCTTTGACGCCCTGGTTTTCATACCCAACTGCGATAAATGCGTACCCGGCATGCTGATGGCCATGATGCGCCTGAATATCCCTTCGGTCATGGTTTCCGGCGGCCCCATGCTGCCCGGCAATATCGGCCCGCGCGAACGCGGCGACCTTATCACGGTCTTTGAGGCCGTGGGCAAGGTGCGCAGCGGTGCCATGAGCGAAGAAGAACTGGAATACATGGCCGAGCGCGCCTGCCCCGGCTGTGGTGCATGTGCGGGCATGTTTACCGCCAACTCCATGAATTGCCTGGCCGAAACCATAGGCGTGGCCCTGCCCGGCAACGGCACTATTCCCGCCGTGAGCGGGGCGCGCATCCGCCTGGCAAAGACGGCGGGCATGCGCGTTATGGACCTGCTCAGGCGCAACATCCGCCCGCTGGATATCGTGACCCCCAAGGCGGTAGCCAATGCCGTTGCCGTAGATATGGCCCTGGGCTGCTCCACCAATACGGTGCTGCACCTGCCCGCTGTGTTTGGCGAGGCCGGGCTTGATCTCGGGTTGGACATCTTTGACGAGGTGAGCCGCAAAAGTCCCAATCTGTGCAAACTTTCCCCTGCCGGTCACCATTATATGGTCGACCTTGACAATGCCGGCGGCATCCCCGCTGTCATGACCGAACTGGACAGGCTGAACCTGATCAACAAGGACTGTATGACCGTTACCGGGCGTACAGTGGGCGAAAACCTGAGCGACATGAACGCCCGCGTGCTGGACGGAGACGTTATCCGCAGTGTAGACAATCCCTATTCCCGGCAGGGCGGCATAGCCATTCTGCGCGGCAGCCTCGCCCCCGGCGGCGCTGTGGTCAAGCAGTCTGCCGTGGCTCCGGAAATGATGTGCCGCGATGTGCGGGCGCGGGTCTTTGAATCGGAAGAAGAAGCTATGGCCGCCATTCTGGATGGCAAGATCAAACCCGGCGACGGCGTGGTCATCCGCTACGAAGGGCCGCGAGGCGGACCCGGCATGCGCGAAATGCTTTCGCCGACGTCGGCCATCACGGGCATGGGGCTTGGCAAGGACGTGGCCCTGTTGACGGACGGCCGTTTCTCCGGCGGCACCAACGGCGCGGCTATCGGGCATATCTCGCCTGAAGCGGCGGACGGCGGCATTATCGGCATTGTACAGGAAGGCGATATGATCCATATCGATATCCCCGGCCGCAAGCTTGACCTGATGGTGGACGAAGCTGAGCTTGAGCGCCGCCGCGCAGCCCACAAGCCGGTGGAAAAACGCAGTCCGTATGCCGTGCTGCGGCGCTATGCACATCTGGTCAGTTCGGCCGCCAACGGCGGACGGTACAGGGACATCTAGCGTAGCCTACCTTTAAGAATATACATTCTCAAAGGTTACGGCACCTGGCAGCGCAGCTAAACTGCATTTACGCCTGAGCGGCGCGCCCGCTCATAGGTAATCAGCGGGCGCCGTACTCATCAGGCTGCTCTGAGAGTGCTGCCCGGGGCCGCTCCGGCCGCTGCCGGAAAAGCGGCA
>NZ_JAHZAA010000003.1:177237-198069 GCF_019424165.1 Desulfovibrio sp.
TGGGGTTTGCTGTTGGGATGGTATCAAGGTGACACGGCGGCTGTGCGCAGTTGCCGCTCCCGTCTCAAAGGCTTGATGGATGCGGGCAGACGTGGAAAATACAGCGTGCCAGCATGTCTAAATGATATTTGTAGTATTTTTGAAATGTATGTTTTCCGCGTTGTATGGCCTTAAAAACTCAACTCCATACTCAGAAAGACGCCGTGATCCTGGCTCTCGGCCCGCAGGTCTACGGCGTACCCCGCGCGGATACCCAGATCATATCTGTCATGCAGGTTAAAGACGGTGTCCAGCCCCAGGCCCAAGTGGAGTTCATCGCGGCTTTCGGATGCCGATCTGGTGGAAAATGAAGGGCCTGTTCCTGCCAGGGTACTTGTGAGTTCCACATTGTTGTCGGCCCATTCATGCAGCCAGCCGGCCGTTACCGAGGGTGTGACAACGGCATTTTTCGCTGCCTGAAAATCTCTGGCAAGGCGCAGCCCCATATGGGAGCGGAAAGAATCGGCGCGGGCGGCATCGGTGTGCAGGGCAAGGTCTGCTATGCTGCCGCCTTTTGTCTTTTCCTTAAAATCGTCCTGCCACAGATGTGTATAGCGCGCGCCCACATAGGGCGTCAGGCGAGTGTGCTCCACAACATCCAGATCATAGGCCAGCTCCAGCCCCAGCCCCAGCAGATCTTGCTGGTACTTGTTTTCGTAGCGCTGTTCGCTGGATCCAAGGAAAAATTTACGGGTGCCGTAATTCCAGAAATGCCCATAGGCAAGATCAGTTGTGGCCTTAAAGCCCGAAGCGTGATCGAACCTGGCAAACAGGCCAAAATGCGCGCCGTCCACGGCAGAGTGGCTGTCGGTATCATCGTCCTGCATATGGCCGCGGCTGAATCCAGCGTATCCACCAGCTTCCCATCCGGGGGCGAGAGCAAAGGCCAGACCCGCAAGCAGCCCGCCACTGGTGTAGCGGTAGCCGCCATAATCTCCGCTTCCGTCACGGTGCATGAAATTGCCGGTCAGGCCGGAAAAAAAGCGTACACCGCCAAGGTCGCGGTTCAGGCCGCTCAACATCAATGGCTCGGCATCATCGTCATCATGCTCGCTGGCAAGCATGGCTGTACCCAGTTGGCGGGTGGGCAGCAGGGTGTTCCTTGCGGCGTTCAGAGGGGTGTTTTCCATTTGTCTGCGCCTGGCGGTCAGGCCGTCATAGCGTCCCTGAGTGCTCCAGAATGCCAGATCCGGATGGGACTGGGGCGAGAGCGGGGCGGCATCACCTGCAAGGCGGGTCATGTCCGCAATAGATGAGGGATCAGGCCCTGTACTCCGGCTTTTTGCGCCAAAGGCAAGGGCAAGCGCCTGTTCCGCAGTTTTTCTCTGGGCGAGCAGGGCCTGTCTGCCCTGATTGGCGTACATTTCGGGGGTCATGCCGCTGACGTCGGCCGCGTACGTGGCTATTGCCGGGCCACCCCCTGTCTGGGCGATTTCAGGGTGCCGTCCCATATATTCGTTAAGGGCGTGCCACACGCGTTTGCCATTGGCCGAGGCTGCTGTGTAAAATCCTTTGTAAGGTGAGGAATAATAGCCGCTTATGATCCCATCGGCAGATATTTTCAGTTGAGCGTTGTTGTCCGCGTACTGGTACGCCCCGGAATATGCCCCGTCCACCAGTTGCCAGGATCCGGCAATGTCATTGAGGGGCTTGATGGGATTCCAGGTGAGGTACACGGGATTGTTGCTGAATGAGAGGCTGCCGCCGCGGGTGGTAAAAATGGCGTTGCCCGGATTTCTGTTGCCCAGCTCTATGGAGAGCACCGCATCTGGCCCCATAGAAAGTGAACTGCCATTCTCTAGCGTCATCGTGCTTCCCTGTTCCAGGCGCAATACTGTGGATGAACCACTGACGTTGATTGCAACTGGAGCGCCCTGAAGAGAAAAGTCCCGCAGCAGTCTGGTAGTGCCGTTGGTGAGGTTGATGGTATTTACGGCTGTGTTCAGGACATTCTGTCCTCCCCAGGCCAGTACGCCGCTGCCGGTTTTTGTGGCGGTAAACGTGCCGGTGGTGGTGGCGGAGACGGGATCATACAGATAAATGTCGCCATCGCCGCTGAAATTCAGATCGATGTTGCCGATGGCTGTGCCGTTTGTAGCGCCAAAGGTAATGCCGCTGGCCGAAGCGTTCGCACTGTTACCCTGGAATACGGACTGCCTGCCGCTGTCGGCAATAAGGCTGAGGGCAACATCCGTTCCCGCAATTTCCATAAATACGGCTCCGCCTGCGGTGCTGGCCGTATTGCTGATAAAGGAAACATTCTGCAATGATGCAATTGTGCCGTTAAGGTAAAGAGCGCCGCCATAGCCGCGCCCTGCACCTCCTGCTGCGCCGCTTCCCCCGCCGTTATCCTTGCCCCCGTTGCCCCCGCTGCCGCCAAGGGCGCGGTTGCCGATAAAAGTGCTGTCAACAGCCGTAACGTCGCCGCCGCTATAAACAGCTCCACCGAAAGCATCGCCGCCGCTGCCGCCGTTACCGCCGCTGCTGGCCGCGTAGTATTCGCTGCCTTCATTGCCTGCGCCGCCATTGCCGCCTGCGCCGCCCAGGGCGCTGGCATTACTGATGACGGCACTACTCAGGCTTATGCCGTTGGCGGCGCTATAAAGCGCCCCTCCGGAAGCCGCTCCGCCGTTACCGCCTGTGCCGCCAACGCCGGGGCCAGTAAGATAGGGATCTCTATCGGGATTGCCGCCCTTGCCTCCGTTGCCTCCGTTACCGCCGATCGCGCCGGCCTTGTCTATGGCAAGGCCGTTCAGGCTGATGGACTGGACAGCGTACACGGCCCCGCCCGAGGCATTGCCCCCAAGGCCGCCGTTGCCGCCATCCTTGCGTCTGCCGCCCTTGCTTGAGGATTCGCCCGCGCCGCCCTGGGCAAAAATATTGCTGAAGCTGGCCGGGGCCGTGCCGTTCATCGCGCCGCCACTATAGACAGCGCCGCCAAAGGCGTTGCCGCCCGTACCGCCCACGTTCTGCTTGCCATTGCTATGGGCCTGCCCGCCATTGCCGCCCACAGCCCGGCTGTTTGTTACTGTGAGCGTACCGGTAAAATGCAGGTCAGCGGAAAAAATACTGCCGCCCCACGCCGCACCACCAGTGCCGCCAATGGAACCGCCCTGATCGCTCTCATTGGCAAAGCCACCATCGCCGCCCAAAGCAAGACTGTTATCAAAAACCGTCTGTGCGCCAAGTGTCAGAAGACCTCCGGCGTACAGGGAACCGCCCTGTGCAGCGCCGCCCGCACCGCCATTGCTGTTGGATCCGGAGCTGCTGCTGCCGGGCGCATACGCTCCATCACCGCCTTGCCCGCCAGTGGCCTTGTTGCCGCTGAAGTTCAGGACGCCGCTGGTGCTCATGGTCCCTGACGCATAAAGGCCGCCGCCGCTGGCTGCGCCACCGGTACCGCCGTCTCCGGCCACCTGTGAGCTGCCGTTATCGGGACCGGCCGCGCCGCTTTCCGCACCATTGCCGCCCCGGCCGCCTACAGCCTGGTTGCCCGCAATGAGGCCGCCAGCCGCAGTAAGCGTACCTGCGTAGGCGCCGCCGCCAAGGGCTGCTCCGCCCGCGCCGCCACTGCCGCCCTGACCGCCGTTGCCTGTGCCTGAAGCCGCGCCGCCACTGCCGCCGTTACCACCGTTGCCTCCTCTGGCTTGATTGCTGCTGAGAGTTGTGAGGCCAAGGTCAAGGTTGCCCGTTGCGTACAGTGCCCCACCGCTGGCTTCACCGCCACCGCCGCCACTGCCGCCTCTGGCGCCATTGCTGTTTACGCTGGGGTCAAACGCTGGTTCGCCGCCTCCCCCATTGCCTCCGCTGCCTCCAAGGGCCAGGCTGTTGGTGAACATACCGCCCAGGCTGAGCGCCGCGCCATAAATGGCCCCACCTTGTGCGTTGCCGCCGTTGCCGCCTGCCCCGCTGAATGTGGTGCTGTTGGAGCCTGCTGCTGAGCCGCCATTGCCGCCAGCACCCCCTATGGCTGCGGTGGCGTCAAAAAAAAGAACGCCGCTGCCGCTTACACTGCTGCCGCTGTAAACACCGCCGCCCGCAGCAGCGCCGCCATTGCCGCCAGCAACGCCAGCAGTTGTGGTATCACCCGAAATCACGAACAGAACATGCCCGGCATTGCCGCCCGCGCCGCCAAGGGCGCGGCTGCGGAAAACAGATGTTTCAGCATCAAGAACAAGTCCGCCGCCAGCGTAAATGCTGCCGCCTTGCGCGGAACCACCGGTACCAGAAACTGGTACGGTGCTCTTGGTTCCTCCATCAACTCCAGTTCCAGCATTGCCGCCGATGGCCGTATTTTCTGAAAAAACAACGGCAGTGCCATTGATGGCCGTCTGCCCGACGGAGTACAGTGCGCCACCCTGCGCGTTGCCGCCGTTACCGCCGCCTGCGCCATATTGGAGTGAACTGGAGACGTGGCCGGGATTTATATTTCCGTTTAGTCCACCATCGCCGCCATTACCGGCCGCAGCAGCGTTACCTTTAATGACTCCGCCGCCGGTAATAGTGATGCTTGCATCAGTACCAAGCGCGCCGCCCCGTGCATTGCCACCCTGACCGCCTTTACCGCCGGAAGCGCCATTGCCGGAACCTGTGGCGTTGCCGCCCGTACCACCTTGCCCGCCTGCGCCTCCCTGTGTCGTGTTATTTTCCAGCACGACATGGTTTCCTGCGCTGATGGAACCGCTGGTATAGCCAATGCCGCCATAAGCGTTGCCGCCCGTGCCGCCTGTGCCGCCTTTTCTTCCGTTGTCTGCCGTTACGTCGCCCTGGCCGCCCGTACCGCCCATGCCGCCAATGGCATGGTTGTCGCCAAAGGTTCCCGTGTTCAGGTCAATATTGTCTGTACCCCAGGCGGTACCCGGAACAGACTGACCGGAAATTCCCGGCTGGGCGTTGCCAAGGGGGCCAGGCGCACCATCGGCCCCCTGTCTGGTGGTTTCAGAAACTGGGGCAAGAGCGGTTGCTCCCCATATGGCAGGGGCAGTGCAATGCAGTGCGATTATTATAAATAAGATCTTTATACAGCCTGCATCAAGTAGGTGTATCGTGCGGTGGAACATGGCGCTACCCCCAGCTTCCAGCGTTTTTCAGTAGTTCTACTGTGATGGGAAGTGCTGTAAACTTTACTGGTGGACACGCGGAAAATGCCAATCAGTTGTGATTATGTGTCACATAATTCTTTTTGATTTTTTCTCCATTTCTTCCATGCTAAAAAAGGCATGCATATTTGCATCATGGAGGTCTCATGAAGCTGAAAACATCAATACTGCCGTTTTTTGCCCTTGTTCTGGCGCTGGCGCTGGCGCTTGCAGCAGGCCCGGTCCAGGCCGCGCAGGCAGAGGCCACGGCGTACTTTGCCCCGAACGGAGGCATCCGGGAAGCGGTCATCGACCATATTAACAGGGCTGAAAAATCCATTCATATCCTGTCCTACTATTTTTCAGAGCCTGGCATAGCCAAGGCCCTGGCCAGGGCTGCCAAGCGCGGCGTACAGGTGGAGGCCGTGCTTGACGCCAAAGGCGGCAACAAGGACAAAAATCCCTATCTGGCCGGACAGCTCAAGGATGCCGGAGCGGCCGTATATATGGATAGTGATCACAAGACCATGCACAATAAAGTTATGATATATGACGGAAAAACAGTGCAGACAGGCAGTTACAACCTGCGCAAGGGCGTGGACAGGAAAAATGCGGAAAATGTGCTGTTCATCACCTCGGAAGACGTGGCCGCGCAGTATCTGAAAGATTTTCAGATGCACAAGGCCCATTCGCATCCGTACTGATAGCGCGGCATGTGCTGGACTGTGCGCTTTGCCGCTGTGCCGGTTGTGGTGTGCAGGTGCGGCATGAAGCTGCGACGGTTCGCCGCCGGGTGATACTTGGCGGCACAAAACAGAAACAGTCCGTTTTCCCGAGAGAAAGCGGACTGTTGATGTTTCCGGCGTGCCGGAGGCTACTTGGCGTTTTTTGCCAGTACGTCCAGCATCAGAGCATCGGGCTGCTTGGCGCAGGCGTCCAGAAATGCCTTGAGGGTGTCGTCATTTTCCAGAATGGAAGCCTGGGTTTTGTTTTTGCCCCTGTTGTATCCATCCAGCCAGATGACAAAGCCGCTACCGTTGTCAGGGTCATTATTGTAGTCCTTGCAGGTGGTTTTATCCGCCTGCCAGGTTCCCTTTTCTGGTGTGGGCTGGGCCTTGCGGACCTTGGTCCATACGTCGGCCACATTGTCCGTGGGCTTGGCCTGGCAATAGGCGTACACTTCCGTAAGGATGGGAGCCAGAATTTCAGGGTGAGCCACGGTATCGCCCAGTCCGGCGCTGGCGTAGCCATCAACCTGCAACGCCTCAAAAATGGGCGGCTGGCCGCCGTCCGTCATGGGAATGGTCACAAGCTCGGCACAGATGAAAGAATCAGGGGCGATTTTTTCGTTATCGGCCTGGGCCGCCAGGGGCAGGCCAAGCAGCAGGCAACAGAAAACAAGAACTTTCTTCATGAAAACTCCCTTGGTGAAAGACTAGTTCTTCCATTACCTACAGGGGCGCGTCTGTCAACTGCCAATGCCGTTGCGGGGGTTTGCCCCATATTTCCTTCCAGCATGTGCACGCTGCGGCCGGCCAGCGCGGCATAGTCCGGGTTATGGGTGACCATAACGATGGTCAGGCCCTCGCTGTTCAGCTCCTGCAAAAGCTGCATGATGGCATCGCCGGTAGCCATGTCCAGGCTGCCGGTAGGCTCGTCGGCAAAAAGTACACGCGGCGCGGCGGCAAGGCCGCGGGCAATGGCCACACGCTGCTGCTCGCCGCCGGAAAGGGATGAAGGCAGGCTGTCTTTTTTGTGCTCCAGCCCCACCCGCTCAAGGCAGGCGGCGGCCCTGTCGCGCAATTCTTCCGGTATGCCTCGAAAACTGTTGGCCCCGGGCAGCAATACGTTTTCCAGCACCGTAAGATAAGGCATAAGGTGATGTGCCTGAAAAATCATGGCAAAGGCGCTGTTGCGCAAATGGTCGCGCTGCTTTTCGCTCATGGCTCGCAGGTCGGTTCCTTCAAAAAGCACCTGCCCGCTGTCAGGTTCGGTCAGGGTGGAAAGCACGTTGAGCAGGGTAGATTTGCCCGAACCTGAACGGCCTGTGACTGCCACAAATTCTCCCTGCTCAATACGCAGGTTCACGCCGCATAGCACCGGCGCAGACACGCCGCCTGCGCTATATGATTTGACTATATCAATTGCTTCAAGCATGTGCTCATCCTCTTGTGCTGCTACAGCGAAGTAAGAGCCGCCGCCGGATTGGCGCGGGCGGCCTTGCAGGCGGGAAAGGCCGCGGCAAGCACCGCCAGGGCTCCGGCAAGCAGGCCGTAGCCGAACATGACGGTCAGGGAAAAGGCCGGGTAGGCGGCAGCTTCAATCTGCATGGCAGCCAGAACCTTGCCCCCTGCCAGGTATCCGGCTGTATAGCCGAAGGTTCCTGCCAGAAAACCAATGACGAGAGCTTCAGCGGCAAAAATAAAAAAGACCGCCTGGCGCGAAAAGCCCACAGCGCGCAGCAGGCCGATTTCTTTGCGCCGCTCGTTGACGGACACCAGCATGGACATGACCACCATCACACAGGCGGAAAAAAGAATGACCACTGTGACCACGAGGGCCATGTTCTGCGCAAAGGAGATGGAGTACATGCGCTGGGCCACCACCTGTCGCAGGGCGCGGATGTCCTGCCCAGGCAGGGCGGCTTCCAGTTCGCTCACGATGTCTTCAATGGGGCAGCCGGAGCAGAGCGCGGCCACCTCGATAAAGCTGGCGGCATCGGGCGCATTGAAAAGCTGCTGCGCCATGCCGATGGGCGCAAAAAGCACGTTGTCATCGTCGCTGCCTGTGGGCTGAAGCACCCCTTCAACCAGAAAAGGCTCACCGTTAAGCAGAGCGGTCTGCCCCGGTGCAAGGCTCAGGCGTTGGGCAAGAGATGCCCCGGCCAGAAGGCGGTGTTCATCGGAAAATGTTTCGCCTGCTGCTGCGGGGGGCGGACTGCCCGCGACGTGTCCTCCGTGGGCAGATACGCCATGCCCTTCAGGCGGGATGCCCGCTGTTGCGGCTGTGGCGTCCGCAGGTTTTGCGCCTGCGGTATTTGCGGAAGTTGGGGCGGCGTGGCGGGCGTGTTCTTCCTCCATGCGGCGCATGAGCGGATCCGGGGCGTGCATGCTTTCAATGCCGGGGATAGCCCCCTGTACGCGCCAGAACTGCTTGAGATCAAGCTCGCTGGAAAAGTCCACGCCCACAAGTGGCACAAGGGTGGCGGGGGCTTCGGCGTGTGCGGCAAATGAGGCCAGCCCGGCGAGTTTTGGGGCTACTACGGATATCCTGTCCTTGAGAGGAATGCCCGCGACGGCATGCAGTGTTCCTGCCAGGGGGATGTGGCCGCTGTCTACCAGCGCGTTGCCCAGCGGGATGCCGCCATAGGATATCTGAAGACTTTCACGCTTGGGGGTGATGGCTATATTGGCCCCGAAGGCGCTGAGTTTTTTTTCAAAGCCTTCGGCCACGGAAGAAGAAACATTGTTGAGTGCCGTAATGGCAGCCACGCCAAGAAGAAAAACCGAGAGCAGAGCGGCGGAGCGTCCCCACTTCTGCCGCAGGCAGCGCAGGGGGATGGTGATGATGTTCATAGGCTACAGGCCCCTGAAAAATCTGACGCCGTCCCGAAGCTCCCCTGCCGGGATAACAACGGCATCCTCCGAAACCGTAAAGTTTACAGGATGGGGGTTGCAGCCGCCCTTGCGCATGCCTATGCGCTCGGTGGGAAAGACCATGCCGCATTTTTGGCAGACCATGGTGTCGCCTGCCTGTTTATAGCCCTTGCCCGCCTGCCAGCAGGCGTCACAGGCGTCCAGGGCCAGCCGCACCCTGCCTGCGGAATCACGCAGGCTAAAGAAAATAATGTCGGTTCCGTCTATGTTGACTTTGTAAAAAGACGCTTTTTCACTGACTTGGGTGAGGGGCAGGCTTACGGCTTCGTCCTTTATTTCCAGCGTGGTTTCACGGCTGAAAAGACTGCCAAAGGGACCGGCCTTGGCAGGAGCCGCCACAAGCGCACAGGCGGCGGCAAGCAGGCAGATGCCCAGGGCGAGATAAAAGGTCTGCAACGGGCTGCGGGTGGGCAGCGCGGCAGCTCTGGCGGCTGTTCGCCCGGCATGGCGGGCGCGTGCGGGCGTGAATCTTTTTGAATGGTGCTGAAACATGTATCCTCCATTATCCGCGCGGAGCGGTTACATACTTTTTTAGTATGATAACATGTTTCAGTAAAAGTTGCCAGTCATTTTCGTTCCCGCTGATATTTATAGGGTTTTTAGAACTATGAATTGGAATGGATGCTTGCGTGTGGATGGTGAGGGGGTAAAGGGCCTGGGCTTCGAAAAGGGCTTTTTCCGCCTTGCGGGCGCGAGTGCTGTTCTTTATTTTGGTAGGTTGCATGAACAGGCGCCCGTTGTGTAACCGCCCCGCCTTGCCGCCTGCCTGTGCACCTGCCAGAAACTGTCCGGCAGAAATTTTTGCTGGAGAGAGCGCGAAAGAGGCCCCTTTTTAGAAAAAGGGGCCTCTTTCACAAACGAAGGTCTGGCAATGCAACGACCGGGGGCAATGCCCCCGGTCGCCGGGTATGCTTTTGGTTACAGCTCCGGCGGCAGTTCCTGAAGTTCTTTCCAGGTAAACACCGGGCCGTCCACACAGACGTAGCGCCCACCGATATTGCAGCGCCCGCAGATGCCGATGCCGCACTTCATGCGCTTTTCCAGTGTGGTCACGATGTTTTCCGGGGCGAAGTTCAGTTTTTCCAGCGCCTGCACGGTAAACTTGATCATGATGGGCGGCCCGCAGAGCACGGCCACGCAGTTTTTGGGGTCGGGGTTCAGTTCGGTGAGCACGTTGGGGATGAGGCCCACCTTGTGTTCCCAGCCTTCAAAGGGCGCGTCGATGCAGAGCGTGCAGTCCAGGTCGTCGCGGCGCAGCCATTCTTCGGCTTCATAGCTGAAGGCCATGTCGCGCGGGGTGCGCGCGCCGTAGAGCAGGCTCACCTTGCCGTAGTCTTTCCTGTTTTCCAGCACATGCAGCATGATGGTGCGTATGGGCGCCATGCCGATGCCGCCGCCCACAAAGAAGACGTCCTTGCCCTTCCAGTCGTTGTAGGGAAAGAAGTTACCCAGCGGCGCACGCACACCGACCTTGTCGCCGGGCGACAGGCGGTGGATGGCTGCGGTCACTTCGCCGGCCTGCATGACCGAGAATTGCAGGTAGTCTTTCTGTGACGGCGGCGAGTTGATAACAAAGGTGGCTTCGCCCGCGCCGAAAACAGAGAGCTGTCCCACCTGCCCCGGTTCGTGAACGAAGTTTTTCATGGTTTCGGTATCGTCCAGCACCACGCGCAGGGTGCGGATATTGCCGGTTTCCTGAATAACTTCGGCCACGGTGGCGGTCATAGGCAGATAGGGGTTGCCAGTGGGTTGCGGGCGGGCCGTTATTTCACGCAGCATGCCGCCTTTGGCCGGAGCCTTGGGCGCGGCTTTGGCCGCGGTTGCAGCCGGGGCGTTTTGTTCGGTCCGGACTTCAGCGGTCTTGGGCGCGGCGGCCGCCTTGGAGCCGCCCTTGGCCTGAGCGGTATTTTTTTTGGTTGCCATGTCTGCTCCTACTCGGCTTTGTCTTGCTTGGCTTCCAGCGCTGCCAGCACAATGGCGCGGATGTCCAGACAGACGGGGCAGTTGCTGATGCACCGGCCACAGCCGCTGCAAGAGAACGAACCCCAGTTTTCAGGATAGGTGGAGTACTTGTGCGAAACACGGTTGCGCATGCGCAGGGCCTTGGTGGTGCGGGGGTTATGCCCGCTGGCCTCGCGCGTGAACAGGGATGACATGCAGTTGTCCCAACTGCGCAGGCGGCGTCCGCCTTTTTCGCTCAGCCCTTCGCCTTCGTCCGTGATATTGAAGCAATAGCAGGTGGGGCAGAAGTAGGTGCAGGCGCCGCAGGACAGGCAGCGGTCGGTCTGGGTTTGCCAGAACTCCACATCCGTGAACATGGCCGCCAGCTTTTGCGGGGCCTCTTTGATGTTGGGGGCAGGCACAAGGCTGGCCCAGGCCGCCTTGCGTACTTCCTCCACCTTGGCAAAGCGGTCGCCGCCGTCTTCAAGCGAAGAGGCGGAAAGCAACGCTTCGCCTTTGGGCGTGATGGCCTGGAGCACATAGCCGCCCTCGATTTCGGTCATGAGAATGTCCGAACCTTCGGGCGAGGTGGGACCGCCGCCAACCCAGTGGCAGAAGCAGGTATTGCAGCCCGAATTGCAGGTAAGGCTGATGACCGTGAGGGCATCACGCCTGGCTCTGTAATAGGGGTCGGCAAAGGGGCCTTTAAGGTAGGGCCGGTCAAGGATGGCGTAACCGCGCGCATCGCAGGGGCGGGTGGCAAACACCACGGTGGCTTCGGCCTGCGGCGTGTCGTCCACCTGGATGGAGACGCGGGCCGGATTTTCCGGGTCTTTGCTTTTTTTGTAGCTGACCAGGGTCTCACATTGGGGCAGCACGGCTTCCTTGGCGGGCACGGTGGCTTTTGCAAGGGTAAAGGGCTTGCCTTCTTCCCAGGCTTCAAAGACTACGGAGCGTTTGGCCGCGGGCTTTTCCACGGGGACAAGCACGCGGTTGCCCTGTTGCGAGAGAAAGGCCAGAAAGGCAGGCAGGCCGTCGGGGGTTACAAAGCGGGTCATGCTCATTTCCAGTCCCTCTCATGGATGTTCTTTTCTTCCACTTCATAGCCCAGAAGCGGCGGCACGGCCTCGGCATTGAGGCCCGCCTTGTAGCCGTCAAAGAGCTGGCCCACAGCACGGCCGATCTGCTGGCGCAGGGCCAGAATGGGAATGCCCACGGGGCAGGCCCGCTGGCATTCGCCGCAGCCCGTGCAGCGCCCGGCAAGGTGCATGGCGTGTATGGTCTGGAAGAACAGTTTTTCCTTCACGCTGTCTTCCTGCGTCATCCAGTGCGGGTCGCGGCTGTCTGAAACGCAGAAGTCGCGGCAGACGCACATGGGGCAGGCATTGCGGCAGGCGTAGCAGCGCAGGCAGCGCTCCATCTGGCCGCGCCAGAAGGCCATGCGCTCTTCAAGCGTCATGGCGTCGAGCAGGGCCAGTTCGGGCGGGGTGTGGGGGCCGGCTTCCACCTTTGCAGGCGTACCAAGGCGTGTATCCGCAAGAACGGCCGAGGGAGTGGTACAGCCGTAGCACTTGCCCTGGGCGTAGTCGGTCATGCAGAAGCGGTGGGACTTGCCGTCGGCCGTAATGGTAACACCGGCCTCGTCATATTCCACCTTGTCGATACTGGTGTAACGCCCAAGCTCCTGGGTAACGCGGGCCATATCCAGCGTACCCTCGCAGGGCATGGCGAAAATGGTCACGTCTTCGCGGCGGATAAGCTTTTCCTGCAGCAGTTCCACCACAGAGCGCGAGTCACAGCCCTTGACCACAATGCCCACTTTTTTGCCCTTGAACGAGGGCAGGTAGACGGCCGGGTTGTTGACGTTGAGCGGACCCCACACGAGCTTGTCCACATCTTCGGGGGTTTTCATGAAAATGGGTACGGTATGGGCGGCATCGTAGCCTTCGCCCCAGCCGATGACAAAATCCAGCTCGGGCAGTTTGGCCTTGATGGCGTCCTTGAGTTCGCCAAGGGCCGCCTTTTGTCCTGTACCCAGAGGCCGCAGGGAGGTAAGCGCCATGTCGGCGATCTTGAGCAGCGGCTCGGGATCTTCCAGGCGGGGCGCGGGGCCGAGCTTGTGGATGCGGTCGGTAAAGACCGTGACCACCTGCTGCCAGCGCTGGCCTTCAGAAGCCGAAACCCAGGTGTATTCAAAACGGCGGTCGTCAATGCCGAGCACGGGCAGAAACTGCTTGAGCACTTCAAGACGGCGGCGGGCATAGAAGTTGCCTGCCGCATAGTGGCAGTCGCGCGGGTGGCAGCCGGAAACCAGCACGCCGTCCGCCCCGTTAAGCAGGGCCTTGACGATAAACAGCGGGTCTATGCGGCCCGAGCAGGGCACGCGGATGATACGCAGATCCGTGGGCTGGGTGGCGCGGGCCACACCGGCTGTGTCGGCGCCGCCATAGGAGCACCAGTTGCAGAGAAAACCCACAATCCGCAATTCTTTGCCTTCTAAAGCTGGCATAGCGCGTTAACCTCCGCAAGAATCTGGTTGTCTGTGGCGTGTGAAAGCTGGATGGCCCCCTGGGGGCAGGTGGCCGTGCAGAGGCCGCAGCCCTGGCACACGGTTTCAATAACCTGGGCCTTGCCCTCGCCCCGGACTTCCACTTCCTTGATGGCTCCGAAGGGGCAGCACTGGATGCACTTGCCGCAGTTGACGCAGCGGCGCATGTCCACCTGGGCGATCTGCGGGTCACTTTCCAGCATATCCTTGGCAAAGAGGGCCAGCACCTTGGCGGCCGCTGCCGAACCCTGGGCCACGGAAGCGGGAATATCCTTGGTTCCCTGGCACACGCCCGCCAGATACACACCGGCGGTATTGGTTTCCACAGGCTTGAGCTTGACATGGCTTTCCATAAAGAAGCCGTAGCTGTCATAAGAGATGCGCAGCTTTTCAGCCAACTGGGGCGCACCCTTGCTGGCCTCGATACCCACAGCCAGAACCACGAGGTCGGCCTTGATTTCAATGGCCTGGCCCATGAGCGTATCCACGCCCATAACCACGAGCTGGCCCTGGCCGTCGGGGTAGATCTGCGAGACGCGCCCGCGGATGTACTCCGTACCGTATTCTTCCATGGTGCGGCGGGTAAACTCGTCGTACATCTTGCCTGCGGCGCGAATGTCCATATAGAAGACGTACGACTGGGAATCGGGGATGTGGTCCTTGGTCAGGATGGCCTGCTTGGCCGTATACATGCAGCAGAAGCCGGAGCAGTAGGGCCGCCCGATGGATTTGTCACGCGAGCCGACGCACTGCACAAAAACGATGTTTTTGGGTTCCTTGCCGTCCGAGGGGCGCTTGATATGCCCGGCCGTGGGACCGGAGGCATTGAGCAGCCGCTCGTACTGCAAGGACGTGATAACGTCGGGGTACGCGCCGCCGCCGTATTCCTGATATATGGTCCAGTCCATGAGGTCATACCCGGTGGCGGCCACGATGCTGCCCACCTCTTCGGTGATGATCTCGTCTTCCATATCATACTTGATGGCCCCGGTGGGGCATATCTTGGCGCATACACCGCATTTGCCCTTGATAAACTGGCGGCAGTGCGCGGCGTTGATGACGGCCTTTTTGGGAATGGCCTGCGGAAAGGCAATGGTGATGGCCGTGGTATTGCTGATATCTTCGTTAAAGGCGTCAGGCGTTTTTTTGCTGGGGCATTTTTCTGTGCAGGCGCCGCAGCCGGTGCAGAGGTTCCAGTCCACATAGGTGGAGCGTTTACGGATTTTTACCGTAAAGTTGCCCACATAGCCCGAGATGTCTTCCACCTCGGAATAGGCGTACAGCGTGATGTTGGAGTGCTGGGCCACGTCGACCATCTTGGGGCCGAGGATGCAGGCAGAGCAGTCCACCGTGGGAAAGGTCTTGTCCAGCTTGGCCATTTTGCCGCCGATGGTGGCATCACGTTCCACAAGCACCACGGGTACGCCGCCGTCGGCGCAGTCAAGGGCGGCCTGAATGCCCGCCACGCCGCCGCCGATGACCAGCACGCGCTTGTTGACGTCAAAGCTTTTGGCAAGCAACGGCTTGTTGTTGCGCAGTTTTTCAACCGCCAGCAAAACCAGTTCGGCGGATTTGTTGGTATTGGCTTCCTTGTCGCGGCCAATCCACGAGACATGCTCGCGAATATTAGCCATTTCGAGCATGTAGCGGTTGAGTCCCGCGCGTTCCACCGTGCGGCGGAAGGTCGGCTCGTGCATGCGGGGCGAACAGGAAGCCACCACAACACCGTCAAGCTTGTGTTCGTGAATGGCAGCCTCAATAGCGGCCTGGCCGGGCTCGGCACAGGTGTACATGGGGTCGTCGGCATACACTACGTCAGGATAGGTACGGGCAATCTCAGCCACCTTGGCGCAGTCAACGGTGCCGCCGATATTGCTGCCGCAATGGCAGACGAAAACGCCTATTCTCATGACCTGCCTCCTTCAGCGGCCTTGTCTGCGGCGGCGGAATTGCGCCGGAGTTCGTCCAGCTTGCGGATGAGGCCGTCAGGGCTGACGCGCAGTTTGTTAAGCCCCAGCTCCTTGTGGTCAAGGCCAAAGGCTATGCCCATCATCTGGGTGAAATAGAGCACCGGCAGGCGGAAGGTCGTACCCATCTCTTTGGATGCCTGCTCCTGGCGCAGGTCAAGGTTCATCTGGCAGAGCGGGCAGGCCACGATGACGGCATCCACGTCAAGCTGGGTGGCAAGGTCGAGAATGCGCCCGGAGTTGCGGGCTGTCATCACGCGTTCGGGAATACCGAACGACGCGCCACAGCAGGCGGTCTTGAGGGGAAAGTCCACCATTTCAGCGCCACAGGCGGCGAGCATGCTTTCCATAAGTGTGGGATTTTCCGGATCGCCGAAGTTCATGATTTCTGCCGGGCGGCTCATGAGACAGCCGTAATAGGCGGCCAGCCTGAGGCCCTTGAGGCTTTTGCGCACCCGGGCGGCGATGGTTTCCATATCATAGGCTTCGGCAATGCCCTGCATGACCGAGGTCACGGGCGGGAAGGCCCTGGCCGAGGGGCCGTCGAGCAGTTCGTCCACACGTTCACGAAACGTGGGATCTTCCATACGCTTGGCGGCCAGCTTGAGGTTGGAAAGGCAGCTCGGGCAGGGTGTGAGCAGCAGTTCGGCCTGCTGCTGGGCGGCGATGTCGAGGTTGCGCACGCACAGGGCCGCGGACAGCTCGGTATCCACGGCATGGGCCGGGGTGGAACCACAGCAGTTCCAGTCCGGAATGTCCACAAGGTTCATGTCCAGGGCCTTGCACACGGCCTGGGTGGACATTTCATAGTCCTTGGAAGAGCCTCGGGCCGAGCAGCCGGGGTAGTAGGCAAAATTCATGGGCGTACCCCCTCGCGCTTGGCGCGTTCTTTATAACGCTGGAAAATGCGCGAAACCGGGGCTGCTCCCTGGGGCAGCACGTGGGGCTTGAGGCCCAGCTTGCCTTTTTTGAGAGCTTCCGGGGCGAGGTCCACGTCAGTGAACACGCGCATGGAGCGCATCATATACAGGGCCATGGTGCCGATTTCATAGGTGCGGCCAAATGCCCGCACCGTATCAAGGAAGGAAAACCAGAACTTTTCCACCTTGGGTACGGTCACGCGACCTTCCTTGCGGGCCATGTGGCGTAATGTTTCCATTATGCCCGCAACGTCAATGTTGTTGGGACAGCGCAGACTACAGGTGGAACAGGAAAGGCACATCCAGATAGAGCGCGAATTCAGCACTTCATCCCTGAGGCCAAGCTGTACGGCGCGCATGATCTGGCTGACCTGCCGGTCATAGACTAAGCCTGCCGGGCAGCCGGCTGTACAGTTGCCGCACTGGTAGCAGGTTGAAACATTTTGGCCGCTTAGCGCCTCCACTTCCGCCGTAAAGGCGGCGTCGCGCATCCGGCTCAGATTGATGGCGTCGTTCATGTGAACTCTCTGGTTAGAGGCTGTTGGGGGGAACCCTGGACAAGTCAAGAATGTCTCAGGGAGTAACGCAGAACACCGCAAAAAGCTAGTTCCAGGGCAGTGGAACCTTTCAGATGAGCACCTTTCCGGCTGTGCAGGCCACCGCCGCATCAAGCGCGGCACGCAGCCCGAGAAGATAGCTCGACGGCCCGAAGCCGCAGATGCTGCCTGTGCAGACGGACGACAGCACGGAATGGTGCCTGAAATTTTCTCGCGCATGCACGTTGGACATGTGCACCTCAACCACGGGAATTTCCAGTATGGCGAGGGCATCGGCAATGGCATGGCTGTAATGCGTCCAGGCTCCTGCATTGATGACGACGGCCTGTACGTCCTCATCCGCGGCCTTGTGGATGCGCTCCACCATGACGCCTTCGTGATTGGTCTGAAAACTTTCCACCGCAGCGCCAAGCTCCCTGCCCAGATCCGCCAGGGCTTCATCTATCTGGGCCAGGGTGGCGTTGCCGTAGTGGGCGGGATCCCGCCTGCCGAACATGTTCAGGTTGACCCCGTGCAGGACCAGTATGCGCATATGAACCTCGTTTGTGTCCGCAGGAAGTTCAGGCGGACAGTTGTTGCAACGGCTGCCGGAGTTTTGCCTCGCAGCGACGGCATGTGGCGCCGGCTGCCGCAGGAGCTTTTGTGCGACACGCGACGTGTCAGGCCGCAGTGCGTTCTGCCTTTGCCTGGCTGTGCGCAGGCGAACCGCTGTGTACCGGCGCAATCAATATCGTAGCGCATGCCTTGGACTGTTGAGAATATTCATTCTCAAGGTGTCATGGCCTAGCCTGCTGCCAGTGCAGCCTCCAGCGCGCATCGCGCCTCCCGGGGCAGGGGCTGGCCCGTCCACAGGCGGAACTGGGCATTTCCCTGGCCGAAAAACATGTCCAGCCCCGTAAGGCAACGCCTGCCCGCACGGGCGGCCTCCTGCAAAAAGCGTGTTTCCAACGGGTTATATACAATGTCATAGGCAATGGCCGTTGCCCCGGCAGCATGCGGCCCCAGGTTTTTGCCCGCGGCCTCAAAGGAGTAGGGGCTTTCGCCTTCGGCTTTGCCCCGCATGCCCAGGGGCGTGGTATTGATGACCAGAAGTGCCGGAACATCATGGCGGCGGTTCCAGTCCAGGGGGTTCAGGCCGAACTCTTCGGCCAGGGGCAGGTGCGAGCGGTCGGAGGGCGTTGCCACATAAATGTTTTCGGGCCTGTTGCCAGGCTCAAGGGCAGTCAGACCGGCCGCCACGGCGCGGGCCGCGCCGCCTGCGCCCAGAACAAGCACGTTTGCGCCGCCAAGCGCTTCCTGCTCCAGCGGGGCCATAAAACCCGCAACATCAGTATTGTCGCCGCAAAGCAGGCCGTCATGCCAGTAGATAGTGTTGACTGCGCCCACACGCCGGGCCAGAGGGCTGACTTCATCCAGCAGGGGCAGCAGGGCAATCTTGTGGGGAATGGTAACGGAACAGCCGCGGATATGCAGCAGGCGCACACTGTCTACAAAGGCGGGCAGCCGCTGCGGCGGCACTTCCCACCGCAGATAAAGCCCGGGCAGGCCGAGAATCTTGAAGCCGGTATTGTGCAGCAGGGGCGAAAGGCTCTGTGTCAGCGGCCAGCCCACAACACCGTACAGAAGCGTGTCTGCCCCGTCCCGGCCGATGTCCGGGGCGGGAGCGTGCGGTGCGGCGGGAATGCTGGCTTCTGTTGTTGCGGCACTCATTGTCCGGCTCTCCGTTCCTGCGGTTTCCGTATTGCCTGTTTGCGGGAGGCGCGGCAGACGGTATTTTTACGGATAAAAATATGGCGTAGCATAGCGCATGACAGAGCCAAGAGCAATGCTGATGTGCAGCCGCCGCACGGGCTGTATGTCGCGCCGCATGCCCCGTACAGCATGCGAAGGTTGATTTTGACAGCACATGAGCCCCCTGTGCCGGGGAAAAGTTTTCATGGCTTTCAGTAATGGAATGTATATGTAATTGCGTAGGGCATTTATTATGGGATATTTTTATTCCGTGAACGTTGTAACAGAGCACGTGCATGAGCGGAAAAGAAGTTGCCGGTCTGCAGAACTGACACGGGCCGCCCGTGCATGCGCCGGGCGGCCCGTGTCAGTTCTGGGTGATGATCCACTGCTTCTGGCGGTTAGCCTAGAAGGAGTAGACGACCGTGAGAGACGCCTTCCAGGCATCGGCAACGTTGAGGCTGTCGCCGGAAGTATTCTGGTACCGGCCCCACACGTCCTTGTCGAGCCAAAGGTGTATGTAGCCCAAATTGGCAAAGAAGTTTAGATTTTCCGATGCCTTGAACGTACTGTCCAGATTGATTTCCATGCCTTTGTCTTCGGTGGTCAGATAGGTGCCGAAGGAGTTGAAATCCGTATTGTTGCGGTAGATCTGACGGCCGGAACCGTCCTCTGCCTTGCGGCCGGTGATGTATTTTGCCATTTCTGGACTATTGGTTCCGCCGAAGTAGTTCAGGCGCAGGGTATGGCGCAGGTTTTCAAGAAAGCTCAGGTCCTTGACGCGCGCGCCGACACCCCATGTGCCGCTCGGGTTGGTGCCGAGCACGCCCTTGGCTCCGCCCATGGACGGATTGCCCCTGTAGCCGAAAGTGGAAAGGGAGTTGTGCAGGTTGTTGGTGGTGGCAATATAGGGCAGGCGTTCCGAACCGTTATGGGGGTTATCGTCATCGCCGCTGAAATACCAGCCGTAGATGCCGGGCAGGCCCCAGTCCGTGGCGTATTCCATAACAAGCATGCCGTACCAGCCCTGACGGTTGAGGTATTCATGCTGCCGCTTGACCCCGCCGTAAACAACGTCGGCGCGCACGCGGAAGGGGTCAAGGGCGGTCCAGTCTCCGGTGATGCCGCCCCAGTAAAGGGTGCTGTACTCGTCATCCCAGATGGATGCGCCGGTGCGCCTTGTGCTGAATGCGGCCGGGTACAGGCCGTCGCGCAATTGCAGGCCGTCAATGCCCTGGGTGCTTGCCATGGGATTGTTGAGGGTGAATTTTTTGCTGCCGCCGGGCATGCCCGTAACAGTGGCGGGCATGAGGCTGTTGGGACCCATGCCCCCGGCCATGGCCCAGGGCGTGAACTTCAGGCCGTCAAGGGTGACCGGCACGGTAAGGGCAACAAGGTCGAAGTTGTCAATAAAGTTTGCCGGTCGGCTGGCGTCGCCCTGCCAGTTGTCGTTAAGCAGGCGCATCCATGCAGCGCTTGCCGTCACCTTGGGGCTGAAGGTCCATGCGGCGCTGAGCGCGGCGAGGTCGTCGTGCAGCACCGGGCTGTCCATGGCGAAACCGGGCAGCTTCATGCCTTGCAGGCCCATGCGCAGCTTGAGGCCGGAGCCGGGGACGCGCCAGTCAAGATAGGACTGCTTGAGCTTGACCATGTTGCCGCCGTCAGCCCCGAGAGCGCCGCCCTGGGCGGCCATGCCCCAGCGCTGCTCGCCGATTTCAAAAAATACCGTGCCGGAAAGATTTTCAGACGCCACAGCGTGCAATTGCAGGTGCAGGCGCTGGATGGCCTCGAAATTGTCTCTTTTTTGGTGTACGGCAGCCCACTGCTGCCCGATTTCGCGCTGTCCCTGCCGGTTTTTGCCCATAAAGCTGCCGCCCTGGATGTAGTCAAAGGCATATTGCCAACTGCCTCTGACCTTGAACTCCACAGCCTGCCCCGGAGCGGCCGCGCCCATCAGTATTGTGGCGGCCAGCAGAAAACCTGTCAGTTTTTTCATCGAAAGAATCCCCATGTGTCTGTTGGCGGAATGTGTCGTTTCGTCGTCTAGCCGACCATGCGCCAGTAGGGCATGGCGATGACGGCCACAAAAACGCCTGTCAGGATCATGCGCAGGGCCATGACCACAAGCATGTCCTTGAACCGGATGTAGCCGCTGCTGTAAAAATAGAGGTACAGCGCGTACTCATAGGGGAAGAGCAGGTTGTCCAGACCGTACTGGAAGGAAAAATAGAGCAGCCGGGGGTCAATGCCCATCTGTACGCCAAGCTCGGTAATGGGCGCCGAAAGGGTAGAGGTGGCCGCCAGGGGCGTAAGCAGAAAGTTCATGACCACGCCCACCACATACGAGCAGATGGTGGCAAGGGCCGTTCCGGTTTCGCTGAACAGGGGCAGAACA
>NZ_JAHZAA010000030.1:0-941 GCF_019424165.1 Desulfovibrio sp.
TCGGCACACCGATAGTCATACCCTGAAACTTCATTATAAGGCTCCTTGAAGGTTAGTTGTGCTCCACGAAAAAAACTTTGACCGACAGAATCAGACCAGCACTTGGCAGGCCGCTACCCCAAGAAAAAGCAAGACATATGCCAAGACATTCCGCACAGACAATTCATTTTATTTCAGCATGTTGAAAAAAATTCATTTCGGCTTTGCGCGCGTTTCGGCCTTCGGGGGATGCACTACAGCATCGTTTTGAGAAAAATATCTCAAGATGAACCGGAAATGATTTACTTCGCAAGAATCTGACAGCGTGCAGCAGGCCCCTGTGGATGATCAGCAGACTGGCGTTTGCCAAAGCCCGGCAATGGGCGTAGTGAAATTTTTCATGCCAGCGTACATTGTTCTTACTGTCCTGTTTGCCGCCCTGTTGCACGCCCTGTGGAACATCATAGTCAAAGGCGGGGAAAACAAGCTCTTTGAAACAGGCCTTAACGCTCTTGGCGCCGGGCTTGGCGCGGCATGCATTGTCCCCTTTCTGCCGCTTCCTGATCCGGCCTGCCTGCCCTATCTCGGCATGTCGTGCATTTGTCACTTCACCTACTACATCTGCATTGCAGAAGCGTACAAGAAGGTGGACCTTACTTTCGGCTACACCATCATGCGCGGCAGTGCCCCGCTACTGACATCGCTGGCCATGCTTTTCTTCGGTGAATCACTCAGCCTCGGCGCATGGTGCGGCGTGCTCACGCTGTGTTGCGGCGTTTTTTGTCTTGCAAGGGACAATATGCGGCGCGGTGCGGACAGGAATGCCATTTTCATTTCGTTGCGCACGTCCTTTGTCATCATGGGCTACACCCTGGCGGACGGTCTGGGCGCGCAGCACAGCGGCAACGCCATAAGCTACGCCTGCTGGATTTTTGTGATCAACATCGTGCCGCTGCATGTTT
>NZ_JAHZAA010000030.1:951-30413 GCF_019424165.1 Desulfovibrio sp.
TCCTGCGGCAGCACGGTATGACCTATCTGCGTTATGTGCGCAAAAGGGCCGCCATCGGCCTTTTCGGCGGCCTGGCGGGGCTTGGCTCCTACGGCATCGCCATATGGGCCATGACAATCGCCCCCATAGCCATGGTGGCCGCGCTGCGCGAAACCTCGGTTATTTTCGGCATGCTGCTGGCCGTGATCCTGCTGCATGAAAAATTTACGGTCTGGCGAGGAATTGCGGTAATTCTGGTCGCATGCGGGGCCATGCTCATGAAGCTGGCCTGACGCCCTGCGCGGCTGGCCACGCAACAGGCAGCCCAGCAATAAAACCAGAGACCCGCCCGGTACTACCGGGCGGGTCTCTGGTTTTGCACAGTCGGGCAAGCATTGGCGAAGCATTGGTGTCAGGCGGGCTTTCTGGGTGCGCCCGCCTGACACCTCGGGGTTGTCACAGGAGGAGGGTGTGGACAATCCAATCCGCGGTCAGCCCTTGCCTGGAAGGCTGGCCGGCTACGCCATTAGTGGGAGCATACTACTAATGGCAAGAGCCGTGCCAGACGTTATCACCAGTACAACACATTATTTTTATTGCTTATTTTAAAAAATACCTTCAGGCATTTCTGCCCGAATCTGCGGCAATTTTACCCACCAAACCATCTGGGCGAGTAAATTTTACTCACATTTCCATAGCGGTCACCCGCACGCACACTGTGAAACCAGCCCTCTGCCAGAAGCTACATAATGGCGGGAAAGCGCAGCACCAGCCAGACCACGGCAGGAGCGATGGCGGCAGTAATAATGCCCGCCAGAATAAGCGCCAGCCCCGCCATGGCGCCCGGCTCTTCCCCTTCCTGCAAGGCCGCAGCCGTTCCCTGTGCGTGGGACACCGTGCCGAGCGACAGCCCGCGCGCAAACGGATCGGCCACGCCCGCGAGATTGAGTGTCCAGCCACCAATGAGTGAACCAAGGGTTCCCGTGGCCACCACAAAGGCCGCTGCCAGAGAAGGTATCCCCCCGTAAAATCCGGCAATTTCAATGGCGAAGGGTATAGAAACGCTTTTAGGCATAATAGAAATAACCACTTCCTGAGGCAGGCCGCCAAGCCTGGCGATCAGCCCCGCGGAAAACATGGCCACAAAGGCTCCCGCACATACACTGCCCGTAATGGCGAAAACATAGCGCAAAAGCACCTTTCTGTAGCGGTACAGGGGCAAAGCAAGCGCCACGGTGGCAGGGCCGATGAAGATCGTCATGATTTTCGCTGCCGGTTCGTACACGGCATACGAAAGATCACAGACCACCAGCACTGTGATGATAATTGCCGCCCCAAGTGCCACAATATTGATCAGGGGGTGCCGGTAGCGCAGGTACAGGGCGCGCACCGCCATGTAGGCCAGCAGTGTGCCCAGAATGCAAAGAACCGTGCTTGTGCTTACATAGGGCTGCATGACTCATCCTCCTTCCGGCGCGTGCGGCGGCGCATGGCCCTGCCCAAAACTCCCACTGTCAGCAGGGGCAAAACAGCCCCGACAACAATGGCTGCCAGCAAAATCCAGCCGTAATCATAAAAAACGCCGCCCCACTGCATCAGCCCCACAGCCACAGGCACAAAGAGAAAAACCATGTGCTTGAGCAGAAAATCGGCTGCCGTGCTGATGTGGTCTTCTTTAACAACGCCTGTGAGCAAAAGAAGAAAAAGCACAATAATGCCAAGCACGTTGCCGGGTATGGGCAGACCTGTAGCGCCCACAAACCAGTTTGATGCCAAAAAGATGGCCATCAGAAAGGCCATCTGCCACAAAAACTTCCATGTCTCTTTCATTACCGCTACCACCACATTGAGGCCGCCGCGCGAACAATTTCGGTGCTTGCCATTTGCTGTGGACTATATAATGGTAAAAATGTTCATGACAACTGAATAAAAATAACAAGGATATTCAATTTTGGTGAACAAGTGGAAATGACCGACCTGCGCACGCTTGTAAGCGTAATGGAAACCGGCAGCATCACAGCCGCGGCCAAGGCGCTGAACCGGGTTCCTTCGGGCGTGACCATGCGCATTCTTCAACTGGAAGAAAGCCTGGGCGTACAGCTTTTTTTGCGCGAAAAAAAACGCCTTTACCCGACGGAAAAGGCGCAAAGCCTGTATCAGTACGCCCTCAGAATACTGGCCCTGGCCGAAGAAGCGGAAAACCGCGTCCGGGGCATGGCTCCCGGCGGGAAGTTCCGCATCGGCGCGCTGGAAAGCGCAGCGGCAGCACGGTTGCCCGAAGTGCTGGCGCGGCTGCACGCCGGATACCCGCAAATCGCGCTGGAGCTGGTGGTCGGTACAAGCCGCTCTTTATACAAGGATGTGCTTGAAAACAGGCTGGATGCCGTTTTTGTGGTGGATATGCCTGAAGACGCCCGGCTGGAACGCATGAACGCCTTTGCAGAGGAACTGGTGGTCATCGCCCCTGAAGGGCATAGTCCCATCCGCTGCCCTGACGACATCGGACGCAAGACGCTGCTGGCGTTTCAGGGCGGTTGCGCCTACCAGAACCGCCTGGTCAACTGGTTTCGCGCCCACGGGCGGGAGCCGGAGCGCATCGCCGAGCTGGCCTCCTACCATGCCATTGTGGGGGGTGTTATTGCGGGCATGGGCGTAGGCGCTGTGCCGGATTCGGTACTGCACCTGTGCCGCTCTGGCGGCATCCTTTCCGTACACCGGCTGGAGCATCCCCTGTGTCATGCCACCACGGAGCTGATCTGGCGCAAGGGTATGCTCTCCGCCAACATGGCGGCTTTGCGCCAGTGCCTGCGCAATACGCGGGAAGCCCCGGATACGCCCCCGGTTTCGGCCCTGGACACGAAGCCTCCCCTGAACACGCCGCCGGCTTCGCCAAAACGCCCGCCTGCATTTTTACAAAAGTGATTGCCGTTCAAGGGGCCAGATGTTGTCGCAGTAGCGTGCCACCCCGGCAGGCAGCCGCGCCCGCCGCCTTGTCGTCCGCCGCGTAGACGGACACAAAAAGATCAAAAAAATCTCCCATGCCCGCAGGGCGGTCCCCCCTCTTGAAGGACAAATCCTTTTCCCCTACTCCCCGCGCATGGCCCGCCGCACGTCATCCACACGCGCGGCAATGTCCGGCGCGCCCACCAGTTCGGAAACAAGGCTGCAACAGCGCGCGCCGTGGCGGGCCACTTCAGCGATATTGTGAGCCTTGATGCCGCCTATGGCTACAAAAGGCATATCAATGTTGGCGGCAACCCAGGCCAGATAGTCAAAACCCACGGGGGCCACCACATCTTCCTTGGTCTGCGTGGCAAAAATGGGTCCCACCCCCAGATAGTCCGCCCCCAGCGCCCGCGCGGCCAGCGCCTGCTCCGGCTCATGGGTGGAAAGCCCGATAATCATGCCCGGTCCCACAAGGCTGCGCACTTCAGGCACAGGCAGATCCTCCTGCCCCACATGTACGCCGTCAGCATCCACAAGCATGGCAATATCCACATGGTCGTTGACAATAAAGCAGGCCCCCGCCTCACGGGTCAGGCGGCGCAGCATGCGGCATTCCTCAAGCATTTCACCGCCCTTGAGATTTTTCTCGCGGTACTGCAAAAGGCGCACGCCTGCCCCCAGCAGGGCCGAAGCCACTTCTTCGAGAGAGCGCCCCAACGACAGGCGGGAATCTGTAATGGCATAAATATCAGTTTCACCGGGAAGAATTCTGGGCATTTACGCTTCCTTATTTTTTTATGGCCGCGATGGCGCGGCGCAGGCAACTCTGTACAAAACGCGCGGGATGAAAAGACGTGTGCGACAAACGCTGCGGCAGCTCAAAGCCGCGTGCGTCAAAATCTTCAGGGCGCAAAAGCGGAAAGGCCATTTCCATACCCGCAGCGGCGCTGCCCGGAGCCTTACGCCGCGCAAGCGCCGCGCCCAGGGGAACATCCTGCGGGGCAAGACCAAAAACCGCATACAGCGCCTCATCCAGCGCCACGGCCGAGGGGCTGGCTCCCATCAGTTTCAGCACAAAAGGCTCGCCCTTGGACGGCCCCGTCCTGTGCATTGCCACGCCGCCATCAGCCAGGGCGGCCACTGGCGGCAGGGCGGCCCAAAGAGCGGCCAGACAGTCGGCAAAATATGCAGGATCGCGCCCCTCGCGGGCATGGGCCACGGCCTTGTGCAGACCGCTTACGCAGCCGAAACAGTTTTTCACCGCCAGGGTGAGCAACATCTGCCCGTGCGCCTTGACCCTTGGCAGGGAAAGGATGAAATCGCATTCCCGCACAGCGCTCGATACCTGAAAAGACGGTTTTTTGCGTCCGCCCTTGCTGCCTTGCAGGCCGGGAGGCAGATCCGCATCCAGCCGCACAGGCACGGGCCTGTCCAGCTCGCGCACGGCAAGGCCCAGAGGCCGCAGGGCGCTTTCAAGGCCAATGGCGCGGGCCACAGTCCCGGCGCGCCCGAAACCCGGCGAATCGGCCACGGCCATCTGCGCCCCGTGGTCACGCAGCCAGCGGCAGACAGCAACCACAACCCCGGGAGAAGTGCACGCCAGTGACTTGCCCATGAGCAGGTTGGGTTTCACGAGCACCTTGGTTCCCGGCTTGAGGGAATGAAACTGCGCTATACGTGCGGCATCCAGCACATCACCTGTCAGCCGGTCAAGCGACTGGCGATCATAGCCTTCACAGCGGCCCAGAGCCACGGGCATTGCCCCGGCAGAGAAAGATTGGTTTTCCATAAGGCGAATATGCCGCCGGGCGTCTGCCTTGTCCAGCCCCGGCACGGAGTTTTGCCCGCCTTGCCCGGGGCCTGCTCTTTTCAAACGCCAACTCTTGGCGTATGCATTCAGAAGGGCGTAGTGGACCTTGCCAACCGGGGTTACCACGCCCTTATTCATGCCGGCAACAGAAAAACATTCTTTTCAGATCGATATACGACCACCAGTTCTTGAGGCCATACATGCGATATCTTGTGCGCTTTTCAAGCCTTTTTTTGCTGATCCTGTGCTGTGTTCTTGCCGCGGGCCATGCCCCTGCCGCCGACGCTACCGCCGCTGCACCGGAAAACACCGCTGCTGCCAGCCGTGACTCCATAAAGCCTGCGGACGCTACCCCAGGCACGGCATCAGTTGTTCTGCCCGCCGATACTGCCACTACCAGCAGCCCGGCTGCCGCAGCGGAGCAAGCCCCGCAAGGCACACCGCCCGCCCAGGAAGCCGCTTCCACGGCCACGCCTCTGCCGGTACAGCCGCAGGCAACGCCCGCTACGCCCGCCGCCAGCGGCAGCGAATCTGCCACCCCGGCCCCGCGCCCGGAAGCGCCCGAAAAAAAGGACGTCGCAAAACCCAGGGCCGAAAAAAAGGCCAATCCGAAGCCCAAAACGGAAAAGAAAGAAAATACCGCGCCCAAGGCGGATAAAAAAGAAGCCCGCCCTGCCGCTGCCGACAAAAAGGAAGCTCCGGCCGCACAGGGAGGCGAAGACGCCACCGCGCAGGAAGAAGAAAAACCCAGCGTGCTGCACGACCCCTGGGAAATGGTCTGGAGCAGCCAGCACAGCATGCTTGAAGAGGTCAACAGCAAAGCCCTGGCCATGAGCGACACCTTTGCCGACCGCGCCCTCAACGTCAGTGAAAAGGTGCAGCCCTTTGTTGACGAGGCCCGCCGCCTTCTGGTGCTGAGCAATACCTACAAGAACATGCCCAACGCCATGGAGGCCGTCAGCCGCCGTCTTACCGTGACCATCACAGAGGTGCGCAAGATACTGTCGCCCATGATGGACGCCCGCAGCGAAGCCCAGGGCCTGCTTGAGCGCATCAGCTACCTGTCCGACAGCCTGCCCGAAGACCTGCATGACGAGCGCATCAGCGCAGAAATGCAGGAATACATACAGGCCCTGGCCATGACCCGCCTGCGCCTCACGGCGGTGCTGGCCCAATACGACACAGCGCTTGCGCCCTCCCTGGGCCTGCTCAACCGGCTGGAAAAAACACGTGAGGAAATAAGCTCGGAACTGCCCGCCCTGTGGAAGGATTATTACCTGCAAAAGCCCGTTCCCTGGCTCAGCCCGGCAGCCTGGGCGGATTTTCCCAAGCAGATGACCTATTCCTACCAGGGGCTACTGCTGCGCATTCCCGTTGAAGTACCCGTAACTCCTGACAACTGGGGTACGGCTGTGCTGCGCTTTTTCATGTGCCTGCTTTTCGCAAGCGTTATCACCGTGCTGCTGTCGCGCCGCTGGCTTAACGAAACATCGCCGCCGATGGTGCGCCACATTTTTCGTGTGAGCCTGCCCTGGTTCTGCGTGGGGCTGGCCCTTCTGGGCGGCTCCATTTCCGCCACAGGAGAGTTTTTTCGCCTGTTCCTGGCCCTGGGCAACCTGAGCCTCATCGTGGCGCAGATCAACCTTGCCTGGGACCTGCGGCGGCTCAAGTACCCGGAAGTGCAGATAGACCGCTCGCCCTTCTGGCACCTCATTCCGCTGACCCTGTGCGCCTACGCCCTTCTGTACCTGCCGCTGCTCCGGCCGCTGGTGCTGATCATCTGGCTGGGTCTGCTCATTGCAGACATCATGCGGCAGCGCCGCCGCAAGGAGCAGGACCTTGGCCCGCTGCATCTGGAAAGCTCGGTGCTTGAAACCGAACCCGTCGTGCTGTGGCTGTGCCTCATCATGACCATTTTCGGCATGCATCTTTACAGCATGGTGCTGTACCTCTGCTTTGTTTCCTGCTCACTGGCCCTGCAGCTTTCACTCGGCGGCATGAGCTTTGTTACCACAGTCAGCGAAAAGCTGCCCAAGGAAGGCGTGCGGGCCGCGCTGGCGCATACGGCCGTAGCCCTGGCAGCACCTGTGGTGCTGGTGGTGGCCTTTGTGGGCGTGACCCAGTGGGTGGGAACCTTGCCCGGCGGCCTGCCCCTGTTGCAGTATTATATTCTGCGCGGCGTCAACGTGGGGGCAACGCAGTTCAACGTGCTGCACCTGCTCATGATCGTCAGCGCCTTTTACATTACGCGCACGGCCGTGGCCATGGGCTCGCGCTTTCTGGGGCGTCTGCCCAAACAGGGCCTGCAAATAGACGCCACGCTCATTCCGCCCATGCAGACGGCCTTTTCTTATGCCCTGTGGTGCTTTTTCGGCCTTTTTGTGCTCAAGGCTCTGGGTATGGAGTTGAGCAACCTGGCCATGGTGGCCGGTGGTCTTTCCGTGGGTATCGGTTTCGGCATGCAGACCATTGTCAACAACTTCCTGTCCGGCCTCATTCTTATTTTCAGCCGTACGTTGCAGGCCGGTGACGTGGTGGAAGTGGGCGGCACACAGGGCCGCGTGCGCAAGATCAGTGTGCGCGCCACCATGGTGGAAACATTCGACAATGCCCTTATCATCGTACCCAACTCGGAATTTGTGGCAAGCCGCCTCATCAACTGGACGCGCAACAGCCGCACCGTGCGCAAGGAAATCAAGGTGGGCGTGGCCTACGGCAGCGACACGGCCGCGGTCATGCGTATTCTGCTGGCCACGGCCAATGCCAACAGCAACGTGCTCAAATATCCGCCGCCCAGCGTGACCTTTGCGGACTTCGGCGCGAGCACCCTTGATTTCAGCCTGCTTTTCTGGGTACGCGACTATGACGTGGGCGGCTCCACGGCCTCTGCCATTCGCCTTGAAATAGAAAAAGAGTTCCGCAAGCAGCGTATTGAAGTGGCGTTTCCGCAACTGGACATCCATATCAAGGATATGCCGCCCCGCATGAAGAGCACGCCGCCGCCTTCAGAACAGCGTACTGTACGCAAGCTCACCCGGCGGCCCCGGCGCAGGCTTGAGGCGGCGGGCAGCAAAAGTGCAGCGGAAAACGCGGCAGACGCGCCCCACACCAATGACACGAATGCCAGTGAAGCAAAGGCCTGAGAGATGCCCGCGCCTGACAGCGGAGCATAACCGCAAGCGCGCGGGGCAGGTACAGGCCGCAACCAAACAAAGGCACAAGGAGAACACATGATCTATCGCGCCGATGCTCTGGAAGGGTTTGAAAAGGAAATGTTCGGTGGCCCCGGAACCACCAAGTTCACCAAGATTGTCAATGAGGACGGCCTGGCCGGAAAGGGCCGCCTGTTCAATCTGGTGAATCTCAAGCCCGGCTGCGCCATCGGCAGCCACAAGCACAGCGGGGAGCTTGAAATCTACCACGTGCTCAAAGGGCAGGGAACCTACAATGACAATGGTACAGAAGTGCTTGTCAAAGCCGGTGATGTGACCGTCTGTAATGACGGCGAAGTCCACGGCATCCTCAATACCGGCACGGAAGACCTGGAGATGGTCGCCCTTATCCTGTTTACCAAATAAGGCGCTGTATATTGCCATAGCCAAGGCCTGCCGGGACACAACGCAAGCCGCCGCAAGACCGGCGGGCGAAACGGCAACAGCTTTATCCCCAAGGGCGGAACCGCAAGGCTTCCGCCCTTCTTTTTGGGTATGTGGCTTTACGGGCATGCATCCGCAAAGTTTTTACGGCGCGGCCCGCTGTGCTTGCGCGCGGTGTCTGCGCCGACATCTCGCGTCTTTTGGGATGCCCGTTTCCGGCTGCTGCGACGGGGCGCCCGACCACATCAACCATAACATGGTATATTTTCAGCATATATTTTATATGCAGAAATGTTATTGACATATGTCAGATAAGGGCCATACTTTGTTCATGACATATGTCAGTAATAAACGCGCCCGGCACAGGGCGCAACCAGAATAAAAGGAGGTTCATATGCCTTGCAATGATACTACAGGTCCTGAAGGAGCCGGCCCTCGCACCGGACGCGGACGCGGCATGTGCGGCGGAAACGGTATGGGTAAAAACATGGAACAGGGCGGTGGCGGCATGCGGCGTGGTATGCGTCATGGGGCCTGTCACGGCCAGAACATGCCCGGCCAGAATATGCCCGGCATGGATGCTGCTCAGGAATCCGGGCGGGGTCAGGGACGCGGCCAGGGCCGGGGCATGTGCCGCGGCAAAGGCATGCGCCAGATGAATATGCCCGCCTGCGCCGCTGACGACACCACAGAAAACTAGAGCATTTTCACGTTGAATGCGCTCTGGCGGCTGTGCGGGCAGGCGCCCGCCGTGGAGGCGCAAGCGCAAAGTGCCTGCCCGGTCAAGCGCCAATGTCAGCGTGTCTTGCCAAGACCGTAGAGATATGCCGGCCTGAAAAACCAGACCAACCCTTTAGAGCATTTCACACTTGAAATGCTCTAAAAGGATTTATTTCCAGATCCTTGTCGCCAAATGATTGCAGGGTGGCCTTGCCGACCGTTAAGCAACCATCTGAAGCGTTAATTGCTCCAAACAGACAGGCCGCTCCCTCAGGGGCGGCCTTGATATGCGGTGAGAATAACCATGCCAAGACCCAAAAAGTGGCGTAAAGTCTGCTCTATGCCCAGAAATACCTGCTTTGGCCCCCTGCCCGGACACTCCCCGTCCCAGGGCGGATGTGGCGGCCCAGCGGCCAATACCCCGAACTCTGACACGGCCTTTGCCTGCGGGACGGATTCCGGGCCGGAACTGAGGCCGGGACGCGGCCAGGGCCGGGGAGGCCGCCACAGAGGGCATGATGTGCACAGCCCGCGCGGGACCGCTGAAGATGCCGTTGTCATGACCGTGGACCAGTATGAAACCCTGCGGCTCATTGACCTTGAAGGCATGACCCAGGAGGCCTGCGCCGAGAACATGCACATCGCGCGCACCACTGTGCAGAGCATCTATGCCGAGGCGCGTAAAAAACTGGCCGATGCGCTGGTCAACGGCAAAATGCTGCGCATTGAAGGCGGAGAATACAGGCTGTGCAGCGGCGATGGCGCGCAGTGCGGCGGGGGCGGCTGCCGCCGGGGGCGGAACCGGTAGCCCGACGGCCCTGTTTTTTACCCGCACGGCCCGGCAACGGGCTGCAAACGGCGAACTGCGGACAAAAGCTGACAGTCCGCAGCGGCCTCAGGCCTTTTCCTCTTCCTTGCAAATATCCACCCAGGTTCCCCCGGTAACGCGCTCAAGCTCTGCCAGAGAAATTTTTACGGCATTGTTGGGCGCTCCGGCTGCGGGATACACCGGGTCGAAATGCTTCAGGCTGGCGTCCAGATACACGCGTACATTGTCATGCAGGGCAAAAGGGCAGACGCCGCCCATGGGGTGGCCCACCTGTTCCTGCAGGTCTTCGGGCTTGATAAAGCGCGGCCTGCACCGAAAGGCATCCTTGAACTTGCGGTTGTCCAGCCGGGCCGTACCCATAACCACCAGCACCATCGGCCCGTCTGCCCCCATGACGGAAAGGCTCTTGGCAATGCGCCCCGGCTCGCAGCCCACGGCTGCCGCCGCGAGGTCCACTGTGGCGCTCGACACCTCAAATTCCATATAGCCTTCAGCCAGGCCGTGACTTGCCAGCACGGCCTTTACTGCGTCTACCCGCATGACCTTTCCTCTATTTTTCGCAACGTTCAAAAACTTCTTGCCGGACATGCTGAAAAATGCCGCCCGGCAAGCCCGCTCACGCTTCAACCAGAGCCGCTTCAGGATGGAACGGCCCAGATCAAACCGCCCTAACGACGAAACACCAGTGCCAGTCCCGCCAGCACCAGCACAAAACCCAGCAGCCGCCGCCAGCCGAAAGGCGTGACCGGCAAACCGAACCAGCCATAGTTGTCTATGATGGCCGCCATAAGCAGGTTGCCGAAAATCATGGCCATGGCCGTGGTCAGCACGCCGATGCGCGGCACGGCAATGATGGTGTTAAGCACCATGATAGCCCCGAAAACACCGCCGATCCATTGCCACGAAGGGGCTTCCGGCAGCCGCATAAGTTGCCCGCGCCCGAAAAAAAGCACCGCCAGCCCGAGAAACAATGTGCCGCCGGCAAATGAAACAAAGCTGCTTTCCAAAATGCCCACTGTGCGGCTCAGGGCGGCATTAACCGGCGACTGCAGGGCCACCAGGCATCCGCCAAAGACCATAAGCGCTATATACAGCATACTTTCCTCCGGCAAAATCCCGCAGTCTACACGCCCGGCATGCGGACATTCCGGCGGCCGTTCTTACGGCCACACAACGGAAACAGGGCCGCTGCCGCGCCACATCTACGGGATATGCTGCACCTTGTTTTGCCCTGCCGGAGCCTTTCACCCGATACATACCGTGGATACGGGAGTACTCCCGGGCAGTTGACATTCGATGGATCCTGCTCCCCGGCGGGAACAGCTCTTTGCCCGGAAGCCATATCGCCGGGCAAGCACGATCGTCAGACAATATTGCCGCAATCGCGGTGGAATGCAAAAGGATTCCCCAGGAACAGCCTTAATCGGCCTTGCGCAAGAACGGCGTGTGGGCGATGGCTACCAGCAGCCCTTCCGGACTGAGAAAACGTGTGACCGTCTGGCCCCAAGGCTCCTGATTGAGCCGCGTGAGCAGCGTGCAGCCGCTTTTTTCCAGCAGGCGGGTGGCGCTTTCGATATCTTCAACATCCAGCTCAAGCCAGGCCTGCGGCACAGGTATATCGTCGGGCCAGCGGCTGCTGCCGAAGCAGGAAAGCGCCGCCTTGTCCAAAGGCCAGAGGGCAAAGTGCTTTACGCCGTCCACGGCCTGCGTGTGCCAGTAGCCCTCGTAACCGTCTGTCGGCTCAAGCGGCAGCCCCAGTGTGTCTTTGTACAGACGTTCGCTTGCCTCCTGCCTGCACACCACAGGGCCAAAGCCTGAAACAAAGAGCACCTTGATGCCCTCGGGCAGATTATGCGTCATGACGGCCTCCGGCAGGTATCAGCCGGGCGGGCCGGCATCAATGACACCCGGCCTGCCCGGTATTGGTTGCAGCAGCCGTTGCGTGAGCGGCTTGCGGCGGATCGCAGCGGATGCCGCAGCATGCGCGACCGTGGGCGGATTGCTTACGCGGCAAAAATACCCTGGGGCAACGGCCCGAAAACAGCCTCGTAGCGCTGGCGGAACAGCGCCGGAGTGATGACATGCTCCTGGGTTCCCAGATTTTCAAGGGCAAAGCTGGCGCTCACCGAACCGAGCTTTGCGGCTTCGGGCATGGCAAGGCCGCTGACCAGCCCCTTGATGAGGCCCGCACGGTGGGCGTCACCCGCGCCGGTGGGGTCCAGCACCTTTTCAACGGGTACAGGCGCGATGCGGACGTTTTCGCCCCGGTTGCCGCGCACCTGCGCGCCTTCCGCACCAAGGGTCGTCACAAGCCAGCGTGTGCTGGCGGCGATTTCATCTTCGCTCTTGCCCGTGGCCTTGCAGATCATGTTCAGCTCGTAGTCGTTGGTAATGCAGGCCAGGGATCCCTCAATGGCCTCAAGCAGCTCTTCGGCGGTCAGCACGGGCAACTGCTGGCCGGGGTCAAAGATATAGGGTACGCCCTTTTCACGATAAAAACGTGGCAGACGGCGCATATCGTCCAGATTGCCGGGTGATACGATGGCGATATCCTTTGCCGGGTCAAGAGCGGGAAAATCATACAGCGACGGCAGGGTCATGGCCCCGGGGTAAAAGCCCGTAATCTGGTTGCTGTTCAGGTCTGTGGTAATGTAACACAGGGCCGTGAACACCTCGTCAGCACGGCGTATGCCGTCCAGCGGCAGGCCGTGGGCCGCGAGGGTTTGCGCGTAGGAATCAAAATCGCGCCCGGCGGCGGCGACAATGACGGGGTTTTCCTCAAGCAGGGCGAGAGAGTAGGCAATATTGCCCGCGCAGCCTCCCCGGCGCTCATCCATGCCGTCCACCATAAAGCTCACATTGATCATGTGCAGCTTGTCCATAAGAATATGGTCCTGAAAATTGCCGGGAAAGGTCATGATGCGGTCAAAAGCCAGAGAACCGGAAACATAGATGGACATGAGTTCCTCTCGTTATGGGGTGAACGGATGTAATTGTTGCTGCGCTCTGGCGCAGGCACTGCGCGCTTTCAGTCCGCGCCGGACGCCGCAAGGGCAAATGATCATGCCGGAATCTCCACGGCGCGGCAATGTCAGGCCGAAGGCGGACGGCTGTTTTCCCTGATCCAGCGCAGATACGGCGCATGCCCGGCCTCTATGGGCAGGGCCACGATACAGGGAACCTCGTAACTGTGCATACTTTTCACGGCCGCCTCAAAGGCTGGCAGCGCCTCGCGGCTTACCTGGGCCAGCAACAGGCATTCCGCGGCATCATGCACCTGGCCGCGCCAGCGGTAAATGGAGCGCGCGCCGGGCACGATGTTCACTCCGGCGGCAAGATTCCGCTCTACCAGCATGCGGGCAAGATCAAGGGCAAGCTCTTCATCGGGCGCGGTGACATAGACCAGATAGGACATGATTTCTCCCGTACAGCATGTCTTTGCGAGGCAGCTTATACCCAAACACGCAAAAAACAAAGAGGCCGCGAACCGCGCCCGCCACGGCTTGCAGGCTGCCGACGCCTGTGGCATAGGACGGACATGAGCGTGAAAAAATCCCGCCCGGCACGGGCGCAAAAAGTTCTGGCAGCCCTGCGCACCCGCTACCCCGCCCCCCACACCCACCTGGATGCCGAAACCGCGTGGCAGTTGCTGGTGGCCACGGTGCTGGCGGCCCAGTGTACGGACGCCCGGGTCAACACTGTCACCCCGGAACTGTTCCGCCGCTGGCCCGGCCCCGCCGACCTTATGGGGGTTCCTGTTGAGGAACTGGAGGCGGTCATACGCTCCACGGGTTTTTACCATAGCAAGGCCAAAAACCTCCTGGGGGCCGCTGCCCGCGTATGCGAGGTATACGACGGGCGGATCCCCAACAGCCTTGAAGAACTCATCACCCTGCCCGGCGTGGCCCGCAAGACGGCCAATGTGGTGCTGTTCGGCGCTTTCGGCATCAATGAGGGCCTGGCGGTAGACACGCACGTCAAACGCATCAGCTACAGGCTCGGGCTGACCGAGTCGACGGATCCCGTTGTTATAGAGCGCGACCTTATGGCCCTTTTCCCCCGTGCGGAATGGGGCGACGTGAACCACCGCATGGTATGGTTCGGGCGCGAGGTATGTGAGGCGCGCAAGCCCCTGTGTGACCAGTGCGAAATGGCGGACTTCTGCCCCAGGCTGGAGCCGCCCAAAACACCGCGCCCGGCCCGGCGCAAGGCTCTGGCCTAGCCCTCAGGCCTGCCGCATACGGCACAACGCTCTTCACACACCGTATGCAGGGAGTTGCAGGCAGCGGCCCGCAACCCGGCCATCGCCTCAAAGATACACGGCAGCAAAGATGCTCCGGCAGTGCGCACAGAAAAACAGTGAAAAATCGCACCGCCGCCCCGCTGCCGCTCTAAGAAAAAAATCATTCCGGCCGATGAGAACAACAGTGACCCTGCGTCCCCCAGCCGGGCGGCGCTTCACGCCAGCACACAAGCCCTGCCATGCGCCATGCGCAGGCAGACAGGATGGTAGCCATGTCGCAGAACAGCATGCTCAACGTCAACAACAATGAACTTGAAATCATTGAATTTCTTATAGACGAAAAGCAGCCGGACGGCAGTGCCTACAGCGGGTATTATGGCATCAACGTAGCCAAGGTGCTCGAAATCATCCGCCTGCCCAACATCACCAGCGTACCCAGCAAGTGCGATCCTTCGGTGCTCGGCACATTCAACCTGCGGGGCAGGGTGCTGCCCATTCTCAACCTTGCCACATGGCTCGGCAAGGAAATGGTCACCGAAGACAACGCCAAGGTTATTGTAACCGAATTCAGCGGTGTGCAGGCGGCCTTTCTGGTTTCGGCTGTAACGAGCATTCACCGCATGACCTGGGACCGCATCGAACCACCGAACCAGTACGTGCAGAATTACTCGCGCGACAGCATCACCGGGGTGCTGCGCATTCAGGACCGTGTGCTCTTTATTCTGGATATGGAAAAAATCCTCGCCAGCCTGGACAGCACCCTGGACATGTCGCAGATCAAGGTAGACACCACACCCGTGGAGGGCGCGGGCCAGTTTCACCTGCTTGTGGCCGACGATTCCAACTCCTTGCGGCACATCATCAAGTCTTCGCTGCAAAAATCCGGCTTTCGCGTCACGGCCGTAGCCAGCGGGCGCGAAGCCTGGGAATACCTGCAAACAACCCGCAACGAGGCACAGGCACAGGGCAAGGAACTTACCGACATGGTGCATCTGGTCATTTCAGACATTGAAATGCCCGAAATGGATGGTCACATGCTGACAGCCCAGATACGCGATACCCCTGGCCTCAGCACCCTGCCGGTGATACTTTTTTCCTCGCTCATCACCGATGCCCTGTACGCCAAAGGGGTCAAGGTCGGAGCCGACAAGCAGGTATCCAAGCCGGATCTGCCCGGCCTGAGCAAGATCATACGCGAACTCATCGCAGAAAAACTGAACAAATAAACCTGTACACCGGTACAGGCGGCTGTTACAGCCGAGCAGGCCGCAGGCAGGCCGGACGCTACAGGCCCGGCAACGCTGCTGCCGGCACGGTGGCCTGTATTCTTTTCACGGCACTGCAAAGGGCTGCTCACGCAGCCGCCGGAACAATATTCAAACAGCGTTATCCCAAGCCGCTGCGCCACCGTCAGCATTTACCTGCACACAATACCGCGTTACATATTCCCCGGCAGAAAGACGCAACCACACCTGCCTATGCCGTCCCGGCATGAATGCCCGGAGCTTTTCTGCCGCACGGGAGGGGCAGGTCATGCTGCTTTCTGTTGTACCGTTGCCGCCCGGCGCCCGCTCTTGAGCACACGGCAGGCGCCTGGCGCAAAAGGGTGCAAACCAGCTTCAGTTGGCGGCGGCCTCGGGCATAAAAGACGGTGCTGGCATATGCGCTGATAAATGCCGTGGCGGGCGGCGCAACAACGTTGAAAATATACCCTCTAAAAAGTGACATGCTTTAAAAAATATGCGGGCATAAAGGCCGCCCGCGTGATCATATGCGACCATAGTATGAGTGATACCATCCACAATTCCCCTACCAGGAACAGTGAAGGGCAAACGCCCACGAGCCCCGGCAAGCCCGGCCCGTCCAGGGCTGCCCGCCGACGCATATTGCTGGCCGTTATGGTGGCATGGCTGCCCATCGCCACAGACATGACCATCCTTCACATCGCCGTCCCCTCCCTGACCCTCGCCCTGAAGGCCACGGGAACGGAGATACTCTGGATCATAGACATTTACCCCCTGATCATGGCCAGCCTGCTGGTTCCTATGGGTACACGGGGCGACAGCATCGGGCCACGCAAGCTCCTGCTGGCCGGACTGGTCATCTTTATGGCCGCATCGCTGGCCGCGGCTTTCGCGCCTACGGCCAGAGCGCTCATCGCAGCCAGAGCCTGTCTGGCCCTGGGGGCGTCAATGATCGTCCCCAGCGTGCTCGCCATCATACGGATCACCTTTGACGACTGGAAAGAAAGGGCAATGGCCCTGGGCATCTGGGGTACTGTAAGCACTGTGAGCGCGGCCATGGGGCCCCTGGTGGGCGGCCTGCTGCTTGAACATTTCTGGTGGGGCTCAGTCTTTCTTATCAATGTGCCGCTTATCCTGATCATCCTGCCCCTGGCCGCCGCGATCCTGCCCAGGCCCCGCCCCGGCCCCAGAAAGCCGTGGCCCATCGGGCAGGCCCTGACACTGGCTGCGGGCCTTATGTCCACGGTATACGCTGTCAAAACGATCTTCAGGCAGGACAGTTCCCTTCTGCTTTGTGGTATTGCACTGCTGGGCGGCATTGGCCTGATGGCACTCTTCATCCGAAAACAGATGACAGCGCGCACCCCCATGCTGGATCTCGACCTGTTCCGGCTGCCCGCCATCCGGGTGGGTCTGGTGGCCGCCCTTGTGGTTTCTGGCGCCCTTGCGGGCGTGGAGCTGACCATTGCCCAGGAATTGCAGTTCGTTCTCGGCCGCACGCCGCTACAGGCGGGCATATTCATGCTGCCCATCATGGCCGCCTCTGCCGTGGGCGGGCCGCTGGCCGGCAGGCTGGTCGTCATGGCTGGCCTGCGAAACGTGTTCACGGTATCCCTGCTGGCGGCCGGGGGCAGCCTTGCCGGTCTGGGCCTTGCCAGTTTTCATGATGCGGGCTGGCTTGTGGCGGCCTATATGGTAGTGCTGGGCCTGTCGCTCAGCATCGGCCTGACTGCATCCTCCATCGCCATCATGGGCAGCGTGCCGCCGGAAAAAGGCGGCGCGGCCGGCTCCATCGAAGCCCTGGGTTATGACCTGGGTGCAGGGCTGGGCATCACGGCCTTTGGCGTATTACTGGCGGCCAATTACAGCACTGCCTTGCGGCTGCCCGAAAACCTGCGCCAGAACCTGCCGCGCAGCGCCCTGGACTCCATCAGCGACACGATGGTGGCAGCGGAGCTTACCGGTGGCGAAAAAGGACAGGCCATAGTCGAGGCGGGGCAGGCGGCCTTTTCCGCCGCACACAGCACGGTGCTGCTGTCGGCGGCCCTGCTGGTCTGCCTGCTGGCCCTGTGGGTTTTCAGCAGCCTGCGGCGCTATCGCGGTGAGGAGCAGGGCCGGGGCTGATGCCAGTTCCACCACGCGGGGCCGGGGTTTTCCAATATTTCGCCGCATGTCACGCTTCTGACACGCCTGAGACATAACAGGCTGTTCTTTTTGGCAACCATTTTGCAAGTTGTCCGGCATGGACGTGTTCGGGTATAATCAGGCCGAGGTGTTAAGCCTCATATTGACCATGATGCGAGTAAGTATCGTCATGTTCATGCTGCCTGTGTTTTCCACAAACAACATACCCATTCAGGTCAAAGCCGCCGTCACCCTTGTGTTCACACTGGGTGTATGGCCGCATCTGGCCCTGCCGGGCAGCTACATGCCAGCGCACCCCTTTGACCTCGTGCTCATGGTTCTGGGCGAAGCCGTGCTGGGCCTTGTGCTGGGCATGGCCGTCAATTTTCTGTTCATGGGCATTCAGGCCGGGGGAGAGCTGCTGGGCTTTCAGATGGGCTTTACCATGATCAACTTTGCAGACCCGCTTACGGGCAACCAGACCGGCATAACGGCGTTTTTTCTCTGGATGGTGTCGCTGCTGACCTTCCTGTCCCTGGACGGGCATCTGTACATGATCAAGGGCTTTGCGGCCTCATTCAAGATCGTGCCGCCGGGGGCGCTGTTCATAGGGTCCAACATTTTGTGGCAGATACTGCATCTGGCCGCGCAGATGTTTGTGCTGGCCCTGCAGATCGCCGCTCCCGTCATGGTGGCGCTTTTTATGGTCGAGGTGGCGCTGGGCCTTGTGGCCCGCACATCACCCCAGATACATATTATGGAATTCGGCTTTCCGGCCAAGATCGGCGTAGGATTTTTCTTTGTGGGGCTGCTGCTCGTCATCATGGCCGACCACGTGGAGACATTCATTCTGGGGCTGGACGGCCTGTTCATCAACCTGCTGCGCTCCATGAGCACGCTGTATCAGTAGGACACGGGCATCGCCCGGACGGGAAATGCCTTAAACAAAAGAGGACGCCCTGTCTGTGGGCGTCCTCTTTTGTTCCGGCGTAATACAGCCTGAAAGGATGCAGCCTACCCCGCCGCCTTTTTCAGGCGGGCCAGGGTTTCATCCCTGCCCAGAAAGGCCATGATCTCGTTCAGGTGCGAGCCGCCCATAAAACCCATAAGGGCGGTGCGCAGGGGCGGGGCCACCTCTTTGAATTTGAACCCATTATCCGCCACGTAGGCGTTGAGGGCAGCCTCAAGGTTTTCGGCCGTAAAGGGATCGCAGGCGGCAAATACGGCAGCCAGGGCTGTCAGATGGGCCTTGCCCGCTTCCGCCAGGTGTTTGGCGGCGTCCTTTTCGGCGTACTCAAGCTCTGCCGCACGGACCAGCAGGGGGCGGAAGCTTTCGGCCAGGGCCTTGAGATTGTTGGCGCGTTCACGGAACATGGCACACAACGGTTCCAGACGTTCCTGCGACAGACTGCCAAGGCCAGCCTGTTCCACAAAGGGCGCAGTAAGCACGGCCAGCTCCGCCAGGGGCATTTCGCGCATAAAGTGGGCATTGCACCATTCCAGCTTGGCCGGGTCAAAGGCTGCGGCCGCGGGATTCAAATTGGTGCCGTCGAAGTATTCCACCAGTTCCGCCGGGGTGAACAGCTCCTGATTGCCGTGGGACCAGCCCAGACGCACAAGGTAGTTCACAAGGGCCTGCGGCAGAAGGCCGTCCTGCTGGTATTCAATAACGGCGCGCGCGCCGTGGCGCTTTGAAAGCTTCTGGCGGTCAGGGCCGAGAATCATCGGCACATGGCCGAAGCGCGGCACGGGCAGGCCCAGAGCCTCATAGATGAGAATCTGGCGCGGCGTGTTGGACACATGGTCATCACCACGGACAACGTGGGTTATGCCCATGTCGTGGTCGTCCACCACCACAGCCATATTATATGTGGGCATGCCGTCAGCGCGTCGAATGACCATGTCGTCCAGTTCGCCGACATCCACGGCAATCTTGCCCTTGACCAGGTCATCAAAAACCACCTTGCCCGACAGCGGCGCCTTGAGGCGCACGCAATGCCCTTCGCCCGGTCCCAGGTCGCGGTTGCGGCAACAGCCGTTATAGCGCGGCTTGAGTCCCTTCGCGCGGGCTTCTTCACGCATGGCCTCCACAGCCTCGGGGGTGCAGGAGCACCAGTAGGCGTGGCCGTTTTCAAGCAGTTTATCCACATAGGCGTTATAGATGTCGGTACGCTGCGTCTGATAGGTCAGCTCACCGTCCCAGTCCAGCCCGAGCCAGCGCATGGAAGCCAGGATGGAGTCGGTATACTCCTGCTTTGAGCGCAAAAGATCGGTGTCTTCTATGCGCAGATGAAAGCGGCCGTTGAAATGACGGGCCAGAAGCCAGCAGAAAATGGCCGTGCGCGCACCGCCTATATGCAGGTGTCCCGTGGGGCTTGGGGCGAATCGTGTAACCACTTGAGTCATGTTGTCATCCTTGGAGCAGATTGGTTTTGACTTTCTACGAAAGAAATTTTTTGTCGCGCCCGTTCCGTGGCTGCGCCGCGCCGGCATCCTGTGCCTGTGCAGCGGGCGCACTCACCCTGTGCGGAGGTACATTCCCTGTCAGGGCGCGCGCCGGGTACGCCGGAAGCTACGCTGCGCACAGGCCGGACATATGCGGGCCGGGCGTGTGCGGGCCGGAGCGCAGGCCACCCACTTCTGTCGCAACAACGGCGACACACAGCGGCGCAAAAGCCGCAGGGGCATTACGCCGGTCTTTCCTCGCAGGTACGGGCAAGGCGTTTGAGCGTGAGTGTGAGTTCTCGCACATCGACCGGTTTGGTCAGATGGGCGTTCATGCCTGCCTGAAGGCTGCGCTCCGCATCGCCCCGCATGGCATAGGCCGTCATGGCAACAATGGGAACCGTAGCCGCTTCGGGCCGGCTGTCGGCCCTGATCTCGCGTGTGGCGGTGTAACCGTCCATCACCGGCATCTGCACGTCCATAAGGATAAGGTCTATATCCCCGGCATGCGCCCGCCACGCTTCAAGCGCTTCCTGCCCGTTGCTCACGGCCATGCACTGCACGCCCATACCGCTTAGCAGCACTTCCATAATCTCACGGTTTATGTCGCCGTCTTCGGCCATGAGCACCCGCAGCCCCCGCAGGCAGCCGGGCTGCTCTTCCGGTCCGGCCCCTGCCATGTCAGGAGCAAAAATATCCTCACGGCCCACGCCGAAAGGCAGTTCCACCCGGAATACACTGCCCTTGCCCGGCGCGCTTTGCACATGTATCCGGCCGCCCATCAGCTCTACCAGGCGACGGCACAGGGCAAGGCCAAGACCGGTGCCGCCGAAACGGCGCGTGATGGACGTGTCCGCCTGAGAAAACGGCGTAAAAATACGTTCCTGCTCTTCCTGGCTCATGCCGATGCCTTCGTCGCTCACCAGGCAGGCCAGAGTAACGCTATTGCCCTCGCGGTGCAAAAGCTGCAAATCCACGCGCACCACGCCACGCTCTGAAAACTTGATGGCATTGCCGCCCAGATTCAGCAGTATCTGCCGCAGGCGCAGAGCGTCGCCCACCAACGTTTTGGGAATATCGGGGTCAATATGGCTTTCAAGAACACAGTTCTTGTGCTGGGTGCGCGGGCGCAGCAGGGCAAGCACCGCCTCCACTTCATTGACAGGCTGAAACGGCAGGGCCTCCAGATCCATATGATTGGCTTCTATTTTGGAAAAATCCAGAAGATCGTTGATGATATCCAGCAGGGATTCGCAGGTGGAATGGATCTTTTCCACATAATCCCGCTGCTGCGGGCTGAGATCTGTATTGAGCACCAGATGGGCCATACCCATAATGCCGTTCATGGGCGTACGTATTTCGTGGCTCATGTTGGCAAGAAAGATGCTTTTGGCCGCATTGGCTGCTTCGGCGCTTTCCTTGGCCTCGCGCAGCACGCACTCATGCTGGCGCTGCTTGGTCACATCGTGCACATACCCGGTGATGCGGGGTTCGTCCTGCGTCCCCACCACTTCGTAGGTTACCACAAACCAGCACAGGCCGCGCCACGGGTGGCTCACGCGCAGTTCCACATGCTCCTGGAAACCCAGGGTCCAGCCCTCGGCCCGACAGAGATTGCGCCAGCGGTGGCGGTCTTCGGGCAGGATACATTTTTCTACGGCCACGAGCCGTTCCGCGGCGTCCGCGCTTTCACGCAGCCCGAACTGCTCGTAAAAAACCTCATTGCACGAAAATTCCGGCCTGCCGTTTTTACGGCCCAGCTCAAATACGCCGAGCCAGCCCAGACGGCACGCCAGCGAAAGCCGTGAAAGGCTTTCACGCAGGGCATTATGCGCCGCGTGCAGCTCGCTGATATCCTGATGAAAGCCGGTAACACGCAACACCGGGTCATCGGAGGAAGACACGCGCTTGCCGCCGCAGCGCACGTGCATTGCCCCCATGTCGGGGTGACAATAGGCATAACGGATTTCGCGCATGCTGGCGTCATCTTTAAACGCCGCCAGACTTTCACGGATAAGAGGCAGGTCGCGACTGTCCACATGGCGAAGCCAGAAGGCCGCGCACGCTTCGGGGTCCAGCCCTTCAGGCACGCCCAGCAAACGTCGCATGGCCTCATTGGTGAACATGGCGGTCCTTTCCGTGCGCGTGTCATATGAAATGGCCCACAGCCCCACACTGGCCGCCGCCATCGCCTCGCGTCCCCAGGAAAGTTCTTCGTCAAAAATTCGCCGCGCCTCTAACAATATACTGCCTCCAAATCTGGCGTGCAGGCTAGCGTTTTTACGCCCGCAAGACAATGCCGTTCTGCGAAGGCCGGATGCCTCCGGCCTGTGTCATGCAACATGCCGCCATAAAACCGAAACCGCATTGATTTTGTCGCGCATTTGCCATGCGGCGCGCTTGCGTGCCGCATGGCGGGGTGTTAATTTCAGCAATCATCAGACACATTATATAGCGATGCCTCACGCGGCCGCAAACAAGGAATACGCATGAACAACGCCACGGTTGTCATCAAATATGGCGGACACGCCATGGACAAACCCGACCTGTGCACAGCCTTTGCTACAGACCTGGCACAACTTTCAGCCCAGAATATGGGTTTTGTCGTCGTACACGGCGGCGGACCGCAGATTTCCGCCCTGCTGCGACGCCTGAATATTGAAAGCCGCTTTGAAAACGGCCTGCGCGTTACCGACCAGCCTACTATGGAAGCAGTAGAAATGGTGTTGTGCGGCCAGGTAAACAAGGCCGTGGTGGCCTCTCTGGCTGCGCACGGCGTGCGCGCCGCCGGTATTTCCGGCCGGGACGGCAACCTTTTGCACGCCGCCATCAAAAATCCCGCACTGGGCCTTGTGGGCGAGGTGGAAGCTGTGGACCCGGCCCTGCCCCGCTGCCTGCTTGAAGCGGGCTTTGTACCCGTAGTGGCCCCGGTGGCCGGCGGCGCAGACGGGCAGGCGCTGAACATCAATGCCGACACTGCCGCCGGAGCGCTGGCCGGGGCGCTGGCCGCGGATTATTTTGTGCTTATTTCCGACGTGCCGGGCGTACTGGATGCCGAGGGCAGGCTCATACCCGCCCTGACGCGCAAGGAAATAGAAAAACTGCGCACGGAAGGGGTTATTACGGGCGGCATGATCCCCAAGGTGGAATCCTGCCTGCACGCCCTGGACTCGGGCTGCCGCCGCGCGCTTATTCTGGACGGTCGGGCGCCTTCGAGCCTGCGCCGCTACCTGCTGGACGACGCCCCCCTGGGAACCGTGGTCATCGGCTGAGCCGTACCGAGCCTGGCGCGGCTACCTTGTGGAGCTGAGCCCCTCCGAGCGGTCTTTTGCATCCGCGCTGCATGCGGCGCGGATGTTTTTTTGCATGGTCTTTCCCGAAGGTATTGCTTTAGCCTGCGCCGCCCTGCGGGGGATTAAGCGTGCCGCCATCTTCCATAAGTATTTCAAAGTCCTGGCACGACATGGGCCGGGCATAAAAAAAACCCTGCGCCTGAATGCTGCCAAGACCAAGAAGAAAGTTGCGCTGTGTGGCGTTTTCCACCCCTTCGCACAATACATCCATATGCAGATCACTGGAAAGACTGACAATACTGCTGATGATACTTTTGTTGACTGACGCTATTTCGCCGGAGCCAAGCAGGCTCCTGTCAATCTTGATGACATCGAAAGGCACTTCCTTGAGCACATTGAGGCTCGAATACCCCGCGCCGAAATCGTCCAGCCAGATGGAATACCCGTACTGTTTGAACTGGCGCACGCTGTCGCGTATTTCTGTAAGGTTTTTGATAAAAACGCTTTCAGTGATCTCCAGCCCCACATGGCGCGGTTCAAGACCGTGCGCGCAGACCAGGGCGTGAAATTCTTCGGCAAAGGCAGGATTTCTGAAATTTTCGCGGGAAATATTGACGGTTATGGAAACAAAGGGTTTGCCCGCATCAAGGCATTGCCGCAGGTAGCGGCAAACCTGCTCGTAAACGAGAAAATCCAGGCTGATGATGTCGCCCGATTCTTCAAGCAGAGGCACAAAACTGGCGGGCATGATATCCCTGCCGTCAGGGGTGCGCATTCTTGCCAGGGCCTCGGCCCCCACTACTGCGCCGGTGGCGATGTCTATTTGCGGTTGCAGCATAAAAAAGACGCCGCCGCATTCCAGCGACTTGATCACGTCTTCATACAGGCTCTGCCGCTGCAAGCGGCGCACCTCCATAGCATCGGTAAAAATTCCCCCACGGGAGCGCAGGGTGGGCTTGAGGGCGCGCCGTGCCTGATCCGCCCGGCTTACATGAGGGTGCAGGCTGGCAGGCGTGCCTTCTATGGGGCAGACCCCTCCCACAAAAGCCAGGTGGCTTCGCGGGTGCAGTTTGCGCTTTTTTGCAAGAAACATTTCGCCCTTGGCGACAATCTTTCCGGCTGCGGTTTCAAGGCTCGTCCCCTCGGGAACAGCAAAAAGCATAGCAAACTGGTCGGCAAAAATGCGGCTGCCGCACACATAACAGTCCAGATGCCGCAAAAAGGCGGCAAAGGCGCGCAACATGCTGTTGCCCGCCTGCTCACCGTAAAGACGGTTGAGCACCTGAAAGCCCTGCATATCCGCATGCAGGACGGCAAAGCGCCGCCCCATCAGGTCTGAACGCACAATCCGCAGGGCTTCTTGCAAAAATGACTCAAACTGCAAAAGCCATGTGGTGCGGTCATATTGCTCCATGCAACCCAGCAGACGCCGGATCTGGCAGCTTTCCCGACTTTTGAGGTCCAACTCCGGAAAAAAGGACTCCACGCCCCAATCACCGGAAAGCCGCACATGCCCCCCGGCGCGGTCTTCCGTTCCATCCCCCAGAAAATGCATGCCTCCCCCTTTCTACGACCCGGCGAGAAGACGCCACAACGGCATTTTCCTACAATTCTGGACTGAACGAAGCTAGCGTATATTGGAATATTTTGTAAAGTGATTTCTATGGGTTGTCGAAACGCGTATCAGTATCATTCGCGGCCGCGACGTACCCACCAATCCTTCTCCACCCGGCCGTACCACCAACGGTTATGGTCTGTACGCAGCACAACTTCCGCCAGCTCGCGGGCAGCCGGACTGCGCAGCCGCTTGACGGCACTTTCAAGCCATTGCCCGGCAAAAGCGTTGCCCTTGTCCAGCTCCACCTTAAGATTGCAGATAAGGTCAAGCTGGTCCGCATCATGGGCCAGCATGGCTTCAGGGCTTGCGTTCTCTGCCAGCTCATCCCAGAGGGGCAGCACGTCATCCTCAAGGCCCGTGCCGGCAACACAGTCTTCCAGCGCGCGGCGGGGCTGGCATTGGCCGTAACGGTGGTTCACATAGTTGAGGTCGCCGGTGCGCGCCTCATGCAGGTCGTGAAAAAGGCAAAGAAACGTCACCTTTGCCGGATCAATACCGCTCATGCGCGCCAGCACATACCCCATGACGCTGACCCGGTAGGAATGCTCGGCCACGTTTTCTTTACCGGAACCGAGAAAGGCGTAGCCCGTACGCGGAGTGTGGCGCAACATTCCTACTTCATTAAAAAAATCTGCCAGCCGCTCCAGTTTTTCCCGATTCGGCGTATCTTCCGGCATATCCTTGCTGTTCATATTTTTGATCTGTGTATCGCTCATGCGGTTCCCGGTATGATTTTGACGGCCCGGGCGGCATACAACAACGCTGCGCCCGTAACCCGCTGAAAACATGCGGCAGCCCGGCACCCGCCACACCAATACGGAAAAACTCACGCAAAGGCCGGATCAGCGCACTGGCGGGCAAGCCAAAAACTCACGTAACCCGGACAAAAGCCTTCCGCGCTGGCCGCCCGGAACACGCCGGCGCGGCAAGCATGCCTGACAAGGTCGCTGCAACGCCCGTTCTGGCGCTTTGACGCGCAAAGCCCCGGCCCGCGTCAAACAGCAGCGCTCCCGCCCCACGGCAAACAGCACCAAGGCCGGCGTCAGCCCGGGTTCACGGCAAAGCCGCGCTATTCAAGTTCGTACTTGCGCAGCTTGTTGTGCAGGGTGGCGCGGGTGATTCCAAGGCGCCGCGCGGCCTCGCTCTTGTTATCACCGGTCTGGCGCAGGGTTTCTTCAATAACCCTGCGCTCCACCTCATCCAGGGGCAGACCCGCCAGAGAAAGATCCGCCTCCGCCGGGGCTTCTTCCGGCGCAATGGTTTCGGACAGCACAGAGGGCAGCTCGCGCGCGGTGATGAGGTCGCCGGTGCAGAGAATAACGGCCCGTTCCACGGCATTTTCCAGTTCGCGCACATTGCCCGGCCAGGAATGACGCAGCATGGTATCAAGCGCCTGAGCGGAGAACCCGCGCACGGCCTTGCGGTTGCGGCTGGCAAAATTTTCCAGAAAATATGCCGCCAGCACAGGAATATCTTCTGCCCTTTCACGCAGGGGCGGCACGTCAACACTGATGACATTCAGGCGAAAAAACAGGTCTTCGCGAAAACGCCTTTGCGCCACTTCGTGCCGCAGATCGCGGTTGGTGGCGGCCAGTACGCGCACATCCACAGTAAGTTGCGTATCAGAGCCTACGCGCTGTACTTCGCCCTGTTGCAGGGCGCGCAGCAGCTTGGCCTGAAGCGCAAGGGGCATTTCGCCCACTTCGTCCAGAAAAAGCGTACCTCCGTGGGCCTGGGCAAAGCGCCCCTCGCGGCGGCGTTCCGCACCGGTGAACGAGCCTTTTTCATGCCCGAACAGTTCGGATTCCAGCAGATTTTCCGCCAGAGCCGCGCAGTTGACGGTAATAAGTGGTTTGTCGGCGCGCAGGCTTTTACCGTGCAGGGCGCGGGCCACCAGCTCCTTGCCCGTTCCCGACTCACCGGTAATGAGCACCGTGGCTTCGGTGGGAGCGACGGTATCCATAATTTCCTGCATGGCGCGGATGGCCGGACTGCGGCCGATAATACCGGGCATGGCCGCTGCATGGCTCAACTGACGGCGCAGTTCGCGATTTTCAACGCTCAGGCGCGAATGCTCGATGCCCTGCTGCAAGGAATGCTTCAGGCTTTCAAAATCCAGGGGTTTGACCAGATAGTCATATGCCCCCAGGCGCAGCGCCTCCACAGCGGTTTCCACCGAGGAGTACGCGGTCATAAGAATGACTGGCAACGCGGGGTTATATGCAAGAATTCCCTTGAGCGCGTGTATGCCGTTCATGCGCGCCATGCGCACGTCGGTCAGCACGGCGTCAAAGGCCTTTTCCCGTACAAGGGCCACCGCCTCATCGCCATCGGCAGCTTCCTCCACCGCATAGCCCCAGGACCGAAGCATGGTTCGCAGCATACCGCGGTGCGCGTCGTCATCGTCCACTACAAGAATGCTGTTCCTCACCCTGACAATCCTCCTGACCAGCCGGGCCGCGGCCATTTACCGCGCTCAGCCCGGTGCATCACAGACGCTTTCTCTTTCTGCGTTCCACAAAAGGCGGTGTTGCCGGAGGCACCTCCGGCAGCCAGATGCGAAAGATGGTTTCGCCTTCCGCGCCGGGCTGTGCCTGGCGGGAAGTAACGCTGATCTCGCCGTTATGAGCCTCCACGATCTTGTGGACCATGGCCAGCCCGAGACCGGTTCCCTGCCCCTTGGTCGTGAAGTAGGGGTCAAAGACATGCGGCAACTGGCGGGGGACAATTCCCACGCCCGTATCCCGCACCATAAGACACACGCCTTTTTTATGCCACGCCACGGCAAGGGTGAGCCGCCCGCCATCCGGCATGGCGTCCAGCGCGTTGAGGCAAAGATTCAGCAAGGCCTGCCCCATACGCTCCGGGTCGACCATAGCCAGCGGCACGCCCGGGGCTATCCGGCACTCCACCTCAACACCGCGATTTTCGGCATCCTGCCTGATAAGGCGCACAACGTGCTCCACCACATCGGCAAGACGCCCGGGGCGGGGGCAGACATCACTTGGCCGTGAAAGACCGATAAGATCCATAATAACGCGGTTGAGCCTGTCTACCTCGCTCACCATCACATTGGCCGCGGCGCGGTCTTCGCTGCCTTCGGGAAAACGCTGGCCGAAATAGGTGGCATAGCCCTTGATGGAACTCAGGGGATTGCGAATCTCGTGAGCTACCCCGGCGGCCAGATTGCCCACAGCGGCCAGTTTTTCCTTACGGCGCACCTCGGCTTCAAGGCGGCGCACCTCTACTTCGGCCTTTCGTTGCTGCTGGCGTGACTCGCGCGCCCGTTCGGCATAATACAGCGCCAGCAGGCAGGCCAACCCCACCAGAAGGGTTACGGATGAAAGCATGGCAACATAATCCCGGTTCTGGCTGCGCGTGATTTCAAAAGGCGAAATCTCCAGCCCGAGAAAAATGATGGGAACCGGATAACCTTTGGGCATGTCGGCCATGCCGGGCGAAAACTGGCGGTACACCACAAAAACCCGTTGCCCTTCCATCTGCATGATGCCCCATTGGGCCAGCATGCCCGGACTCAGGTCACGCATACGGGATTCGTCCATCTCCCTGCCTTCAACTTTCAGTATTTCCCCAAGGCGCACACGGCTGCTGTGCGCCACAATAATACCGTCAGGCATGGTTACGGAAACAAAAACAATGCCGGGGCTTGCCGCCATTTCTTCCAGCAGCACCTGCAGGCGCACGCCCGCCTCGCTGCGCATGCCGGACCGCAAAATGCTTTCAAAGGCAATAATGAGAGAAGAGCCTTTTTCTGCCAGCAACCGGGCCATGGCAGCCTCGCTGCGCTCGATGGATATATAGGCTAGCAGGCTGATCATGAGGGCCAGCACCAGAGCCGCACCGCCCATAAGCAAGCCAAGAGGCGTACGCGAGACGCCCCGCATGCCCTTCATGGATGCATAAAGCTCCAGCCCTCCCCAGCCCTGGGGCGCTTCTTTCCGGCTTTCGCCGTCCGGGGTGTTGTGTGCCGAGGTCATACCTGTACTTATAGCGTCATGCGCGCGTAGTGTCATCATGCACAGGTGGGGACCATAAAAAAAGTTGCATGATTTTTGCAATTGCATAAGATGCAAAACGTGCGTTGCCACGGCAGCACTTTTGCCGTCTCCGGCCCGAATACACGGCGTCTGACGTTGCGGACGCCACAGATGCAAGATCAGGGACCATTTTGCCATGCGAAAGACTTCTTTCTTACTGACCTTTCTGTGCGGCACGCTGCTGCCTGCGTATTCTCCCGCGCAAAGCCAGCAAGGCGATGCACTGCCCTCCTCGGCAGTGCGCACGGCCATGGGTACGCTGGATATGTGGCTGGACTACCTGCCGGCGGGCCAGCGCATGAAGGCCCAGATCATCGTGGAAGAGTACCGCCCCAAGGTGCGGGACTTGCGGCAGCGTATTTTCTCCAAAAAAAGCGAGCTTGAAGAGCTCAGCTATAACCGCAACACTGCGCCTGACGCCCTGCCCCGCCTTGGCCGTGAACTGCAGGTGCTGCGCGACGAACTACAGGCACTGCTCATTCACGCAGACCAGCGTATGCGGCGTGAAGTGGGCATTCCTCTGGGAACCCTTGTCAGCAGAGGATGCAGTATGGAAT
>NZ_JAHZAA010000031.1:0-5292 GCF_019424165.1 Desulfovibrio sp.
TACAAAGAGGTTGATTATGAATCGGGAATTTGCGGCACTGCTGGATGAGTGCGGACGCGGCGAGATTGAGGTGCGCGCAGACTCGCGTCAGGTATGTCCCGGCGATATTTTTGTGGCTGTACCCGGCGTCAAGGAAGACGGCACCCAGTTTATTCCTGCCGCTGCCGAAGCCGGTGCGGGAGTTATCGTTTGCCGGGCCGACAGTGAAGAGGCTGCGGTTGCAGCGACCGCCGGATGCAGGGTTGTCCACCATGCCGACCCGCGTGAGGCGCTCTGGCGGCTGGCACAGGCCCGCTGGCATACGGATACCTTGCCTATCCGTATCGTGGGTGTTACAGGCACCAACGGCAAAACCACCTGCACCTATCTGCTTGAACGCCTTTTTGCCCAGGCAGGGCATAAGCTCGGTGTAATGGGAACAGTGAGCTACCGCTGGCCCGGTCATGTTGAGGCGGCCCCCCTGACCACTCCTGATGCCTTGAGCGTACATGCCATGCTGGCCGCAATGGCCCGCGACGGCGTGGATGTGGCCGTGATGGAAGTCTCTTCTCATGCCATAGACCAGCAGCGGGTGTGCGGTGTGCCATTTTCCGGCGCGGCCTTCACCAATCTGAGCCAGGACCATCTCGATTATCATCGAGATATGGAAAGTTATTTTCAGGCCAAGGCCAGGCTTTTTCTTGAGCTGCCTCGCGCCGACAAATCCATGGCCGTCAATGCTGACGATGCCTGGGGCCGCCGGCTGCTGGAGCTGTGCCCCACGGCCCTTTCTTTCGGCCTGCAAAAGGGTGCGCCCAACAGGCGGCATTTGTGGGGAGAATTGTTTTCTTCCACCACAGCAGGCTGCCATCTGCGCATGAGCCTTGAAGACATGCAGTGGGAGCTGCGCTCCCCCCTTGTGGGAGCTTTCAATGCCTCCAACCTGCTGGCCGTGCAGGCTGTGGCGCTGGAAATGGGAATTGATCCTGAAGCGTTCAAGGCGTTGGAAAGTTTTACGGGAGTCAGCGGCAGGCTGGAACGGGTGGAAAATCCGCAGGGGCTCAATGTTTTTGTGGACTACGCCCATACTCCCGATGCGCTTGAAAATGTTCTTAAAGCATTGCGCGATGCAGGTTTTGAGCGCGTGATCACTGTTTTTGGCTGTGGCGGCAATCGTGACCGCAGCAAGAGACCCATTATGGGCGAAGCTGTGGCCCGTTGGTCGGATGTGGCCGTGTTGACCTCGGACAATCCGCGATTTGAAGATCCGGAGGCCATACTCAAGGATGTGTTGCCTGGTCTTGCAGATGCCAGAGAGGTTGTAGTCGAGGTTGACCGCCGTGAAGCCACATCCCGGGCTTTGGGCATGCTTGGCAAAAAAGATGCATTGCTTATTGCCGGCAAAGGTCATGAAGACTACCAGATTATGCAGGGAGTCAAACACCACTACAGCGATCAGGAAGTGGTGCGGGAGATACTTCAGTGCGCATAACCATCAATGAGGCGGCAGCTTGTCTGGGCTTGCCCGGAGTTTTGCCGGACGTGGAAAACACCGTCCTGACGTCGGTCGTGACAGACAGCCGTGAGGCAGGGCTAGGAGCGCTTTTTGTCTGTGTACCCGGCAGCAGGGTGGATGGGCACGACTTTGCCGCGACGGCCGTGGGGCAAGGTGCTGCTGCGGTGCTGGCCGCACGGCCTCTGCCGGGCATCAATGTGCCGGTTCTGATGGTTCCTGATACGGTCAAGGCTCTGGGGGAACTGGCCGGATTGTGGCGCGACAGGACAAAGGCGCGCGTGGTGGCTGTTACCGGCACGGCAGGCAAGACGACCCTCAAGGAAGTGTTGGCCCAGGTTTTGTCCCTCGGCGGAAAGACCGCCCGCAATGCCCTGAATCACAACAACCAGATCGGTATGCCCCGTGCGGTGCTCGGCACAGACGGCGACGAAAATTTTTGGGTTATGGAAGCCGGCATCAGCCAGAAAGGCGACATGGATGACCTGGGTTCAGTGCTGCGCCCGGATATTGCGGTTGTGCTCAACGCCGGAACAGGCCACACTGAAGGGCTCGGCGAAAAAGGCGTGGCCTGGCACAAGGCGCATTTGCTCAAGTACCTTGCCAAAGGCGGTAAAGGTCTTGTCTGCGCCGATTATCCCGATCTGGCGCGTGAAGCCCGTGCCACGGGAGCAGATATTTGCTTTTTCAGCGGCAGCGGCCGGGATGCGGAATTTCGCGCCGTTTATGCGGGCGCGGCTCCGGCTCCGCAGGGGACTGCTGCTGCCCCGGCTGACTCCTACGGTTTGTACCGTCTGTGGTTGGGGGGCAAGGAATTTGACGTTACGGCTCCATTCAGGGGCGAATACGGAGCGGAAAACGTGGCTGCCGTGGCTGCCGTCGCTCACATGCTCGGGTTGGACTTCCAGGCCATACGCCAGGGGCTGGCGCAGGCCCGCATACCCGCGCAACGCTTTAATCAGGTGCAGGCAGGGTCATGGCTGTTGATTGATGATACGTACAACGCCAATCCACTGTCTATGGGCCGCATGTTGGATGCGGCGGCCGAAAGAGCCGCAGGACGTCCTTTTGTGGCAGTGTTGGGTGCCATGCTTGAGCTTGGCAGCCAGGCAGCCATGGAGCATGAGGCCCTGGGCCGCCGTCTGGCCGGTCTGAATCCTTCTGCGATTATCTGGAAAGGGTTACATGCGGAGGATGTGCGCAAGGGCCTTACTTTGGCGGGCTATGCCGGTCCCTGGCAGGTCGTTGCCGATGCCGGGGAGTTTATGAAAACATGGCGGACTCTGCAGGACTACGGCCTGGAGAGCAAGGCCGCCAAAAGCGGCGGCGTGGTTCTGTTTAAAGGCTCGCGCAGCAACAGGCTCGAAACGCTTATGGCAGCCTTGAGCAGCTAGAGCTTTTTTGCCTTTGCAGGCAGCTTAGCAGGGAAGAGTTCCTGCGTTTTTAGTTCGTAACTGCCTTCGTTGTAACGATCCAGGCAGATTCGCCTTGCAAAAAACAGGTTCGCCTGTCCGGACGAATTGCAGTGCCAACTGTCTGACCGCTGCATCCTGCCGCCCAGATATTGAGGCCCGTTCAGGCCCGTGGAAAACCATTTACGGGCGCAGGCAGAGATATTGAGCTTCAATGCCGTTTCCCGGCGCGGGCTGTTTCATCCCGACGTCCGGATAGCTCAGCCGAAACGGGAACTTTTTATTTCGCGGGTGTGTGCCTCACTAATCTCTACCCAGGGCCTTGCTTGGCCCGTTGACAGTAACGGTCGCAGAGTGGCCAAACGAACGGACTCCGTGCATGTTCTACAATTTCCTTTCTCCTCTCGCATCGGAATGGACATTCTTCAACGTCTTCCGCTACATCACCTTCCGTTCCATGGCGGCGCTCATGACGGCTCTGCTCATTTCCATAATTCTCGGACCACGGTTTATTGCATGGCTGCGCAAGTTGAAGTGCGGTCAGTATATTCATGAAGACGTGGCGGCCCACGCCTGCAAAGCCGGAACTCCCACCATGGGCGGCCTGTTGATGCTGTTCAGCCTTTCGGTGAGCCTGCTTTTGTGGGCAGACCTGACCAATATTTACATATGGCAGGCCTTTTTTGTTTTTGCCGGATTCGGGGCTGTGGGGTTTTGGGACGACATCACCAAACTGCGTCATCATAAAAACCGTGGCATTTCCGGCAAGGCCAAGATGGGCGGCCAGCTTGCCGTGGCTTGTGTAGCCATGCTGCTGCTTTTCGTTAATCCTGACTACAGCAGCAAGCTTACCATTCCGTTTTTCAAAGAAGTGACTTTTGATCTGGGCTGGTTTTACCTGCCGTTCGGCGTTTTTGTCATGGTGGCGGCGTCCAATGCCGTTAACCTTACGGACGGTCTTGATGGCCTTGCCATAGGCCCTTCCATTGTGGCCTGCATTGTTTTTTCCATTTTTATCTATATTACGGGCAACGCGCGCTTTGCCGGTTATCTGCTGGTCCCTTATATGCCCGGCGTGGGTGAGGTTACCATTTTTTGCGCTGCCCTTGTGGGCGCGGGATTGGGCTTTTTATGGTTTAATGCCTATCCGGCTCAGGTCTTCATGGGCGATGTGGGGTCCCTGTCCATCGGTGGGGTGCTTGGCTATCTTGCCCTGCTGTGCAAGCAGGAGCTTGTGCTTGCTGTGGTAGGCGGCCTTTTTGTAGCCGAAACGCTTTCTGTCATCGTGCAGGTGGGGTACTTCCGCTGGACCGGGGGCAAGCGTTTTTTTCGCATGGCGCCTTTGCACCATCATTTTGAACTTAAAGGCGTGCCAGAGTCCAAAATCATCATCCGCTTCTGGATCACGTCAATTCTGCTTGGCCTCATGGCGCTTTCGGTCCTGAAGCTGCGTTGAGGAGATATCGTATGGCATTGGAAAAAACGCGCGGCAGACGCATCAGCGTTGGCGAAACGGCAGTGGTGGTGGGTGCGGGGCGCTCCGGCCTTGCCGCTGCGCGGCTTTTGTGCCGTGAGGGAGCGCGGGTGCGCCTGCTGGACAGTAACCCTGATGCCTTTTCCGGCAGGGAAGGGCTGGCGGGCGAACTGCGGCAACTCGGAATCAGCATTGAGCTTGGCCCTCACACGTCTGATCAGTTTGAAAATGCCGCCTTTGTTGTGCCGAGCCCCGGCATGCCTGTAGCGCGCCTTGCAGGCCTTGTGGATGAGGAGCGCACGGAAATTCTGGCAGAAATGGAGCTGGCATGGCGCTATCTGGATAGCGAGCCAGTGCTGGCCGTTACCGGAACCAGCGGCAAGACCACAACCGCATCACTGGCGGCTGCCATGCTGCATGAGCAGGGCTATGCCGTTTTTCTGGGAGGCAACATCGGCACCCCCTTGTCGGAATACGTGCTTTCCGGACACAAGGCGGATGTGCTGGTGCTGGAGATTTCCAGCTTCCAGCTGCAAACCTGCTCCACGTTTTGCCCACGGGCGGGCATTTTACTTAATATTACGCCCAATCATCTGGATTATCACAAAGATATGGCTGAATACACGGAGGCAAAGTTTCGCCTGTTCCGGTGCCAGGATGAGGGCGATCTTGCCGTGCTTGACGAGAGCCTGCGCAGTCTCGCGGCCCGGTACGGTCTGAAGGCCCGGCAGGTTTATGTGAGCGCTGCGGACCGTTTTCCTGAAAGTTCCCTCATGGGCGTACATAACCGCGTGAATGAAGAAGCAGCCTGGCAAGCCTGCCGTCTTTTCGGCGTCAGCGAAGAAAATGCAGCCAGAGCCGTGGCGCGCTTTGCTCCCCTGCCGCACCGCCTTGAGCGGGTGCGTGAACTTGAA
>NZ_JAHZAA010000031.1:5302-17306 GCF_019424165.1 Desulfovibrio sp.
TTCCAAATGTACAACGGTTTCGTCTCTTAAAGTGGCCCTTGAAGCTTTTGATCGCCCCGTGCGTCTTTTGTGTGGTGGAAAATTCAAGGGCGGCGATCTTGCCGGGCTGGCGGATCTCGTCAAAAACCGTGTCAGCGAAGTGGCTCTTTTCGGGGCTGGCAGGGAGCATTTTGAACGCGCATGGCAGGGTCTTGTTCCCATGACCTGGCATGCCTCTCTTGAGCCTGCCGTAAAACATCTCGCTGCCTCGGCGCGCAGGGGCGATGTGGTGCTTATGGCCCCGGCCACCTCAAGTTTTGATCTTTACGCCAACTATGAAGAGCGTGGAAAGGATTTTAAGCGCATAGTGGGTAAGCTGTCATGAAAAACGCTTTTGCCGCAAAAGCCAAAACCAACAAGGCGCACAGCGCCATGGGCCGGGCCACGGAAAAAGGCCCCTTTGCGCCTTTTGACTGGTGGCTGTTTGCGATTATGCTCATTATCCTGGCCATTGGTCTTGTTATGGTGCTTTCGGCCAGCGGCATAGTGGCAGAGCAGGTCAATGGCGATAAATACTATTTTTTCAAGCGTCAGGTACTGTTTGCCCTGTTGGGGGGCATAGCCCTGTGGGGTGCGGCCCTCATGCCGCGTCAGTGGCTGTACCGCTTGCAGTATCCGGCTCTTTTTCTGGCCCTTTTGCTTTTGTTGGTGACCCTTTCACCTCTGGCTCCTGCCATTAACGGCGCCAAAAGGTGGATTCCCTTGGGGCCGGTGAATATCCAGCCAATGGAATTCGTCAAGATTGCCCTTGCCCTGTACCTGGCGTATTTCATGAGTTCCAAGCAGGACCTCATCAAAACCTTCAGCCGCGGCGTCATACCCCCGTTCGCGGTGACGGGTCTGTTTTGTTTCTTGCTGTTGCTTCAGCCTGACTTCGGCAGCGCCGTTGTACTTGCCAGTATCCTGTTTTTCATGTGCGTGGCTGGCGGAACCCGTTTTGTCTATCTTTTCTTCTCTCTGGCATTGGCCTGCGGGGGGGCCATGGCACTGGCCATTTCTTCTCCGTACCGTCTACGCCGCCTGCTGGCCTTTCTTGACCCTTTTCAGGACGCCCACAATACCGGGTATCAGCTTGTGCAGTCTCTGCTGGCTATCGGTTCGGGCAGTTTTTTTGGTGTCGGTGTAGGAGCCAGCAAGCAGAAAATGTTCTATCTGCCTGAAGCGCACAACGACTTTATCATGGCGGTGCTGGCCGAAGAAATGGGCTTTGTGGGCATGAGCGTGGTCATGGTGCTTTTTGGTCTGCTGTTTTGGCGCTGTTACAGAATTATTCAGGGGCAGCGCAACCTGCGTGACCGCTTTACTGCTTTCGGCCTTACCACCATACTTGCCATGGGCGCGGTCATGAATCTTGCCGTGGTTATGGGGGTAGCGCCACCCAAGGGCGTACCCATGCCCCTCATGAGCTACGGGGGCAGTAACCTGCTTGCGACCATGCTTTGCGTGGGACTGCTTATGAACTTTTCACGAACGGCGGACACATGGACATCAACATCCTCCTGACCACAGGCGGCACAGGCGGCCATATTTTTCCCGCTCTGGCCGTTGCCGAAGAGATTCGGCGGAAATACCCTCAGGCCAGGCTGCTTTTTGTAGGTTCGCTCTACGGGCCTGAAGCCCGTTTGGCCCGCGTGGCAAATATTCCTTTTGAGGGCCTGCCTGTGCGCGGTTTTTTGGGGCGGGGCCTGAAGGCTGTGGAGGCCGGTATGCGCATGACCTGGGCCGTTGGCAAGGCCGTTGGCATTGTCCGGCGTTTCAGGCCTGACGTGGTGGCAGGTTTCGGCAGTTATGCCGCCTTTGCGCCCATGCTGGCCGGACGGATGTTGGGCGTGCCGATCATGCTGCATGAGCAGAACGCCATCGCCGGGGCCAGCAACCGTGTGTTGGCGCGTCTGGCGCAGCGTATCTGCCTTTCTTTGCCGGACACCAGAGGCTTTGATCCCGCCAAGTGCGTTCTGACAGGCAACCCCGTGCGCGCCGGAGTGAGCGAAGCCGGGCGGTTGCCACGTGCTCGCGGGGCCAGGCGTCTGCTGGTGATGGGCGGCTCGCAGGGGGCGCACGCCCTGAACATGTTTATTGTGGAACACCTTTCTGCCTTCAAGGCTGCCGGTGTGGATATTCGTCACCAGACAGGCGTTGCGGACGAACAGGCCGTGCGCGATGCCTACATTGCTGCAGGGTATGACGCTTCCGCGGTTACGGCGTTTATTGATGATATGGCAGCGGCCTATGCCTGGGCTGACGTGGCCCTGTGCCGTTCGGGAGCGACCACTGTGGCGGAACTGTGCGCCGCCGGCTTGCCTTCGGTTCTGGTTCCTTTTCCCTATGCGGTTCACGACCACCAGACTCGCAATGCCGAAGTCTTGGCGCAAGGTGGAGCGGCCATTCTTGTACCGGAGCCGCGCATGATGGAAGAAAACCTTGCCCAGACGCTTGTCGGCCTGCTCAACGACAGCGGCGAGCGTACACGCATGTCGGCTGCCGCTCTTGCCGCAGCCCGGCCCGATGCCGCCAGCCGTGTGGTTTCTGTTTTGGAAGAGATAGCCCGTCTGCGCTGAAAGCGGTTGCGGGATGTTTTTATGGCGGACTGCCGCCTGTGAATTATCTAGACATTCTTTAAAGGTAACGCATGAACAGCAAGATTCGGCACATCCACATGGTGGGCATTGGCGGCGCGGGCATGAGCGGCATTGCCGAGGTACTGCTCAATCTCAAATACGAAATTTCCGGTTCGGATATGAGCGACTCGGCCGTTGTTCGGCATCTGCGTAACCTGGGCGCACGTATTGCGGTCGGGCATGCGGCAGAAAACGTGGGTGACGTGCAGGTGCTGGTCAAGTCCACAGCCATCAGCGACGACAATCCCGAGCTTGTGGAGGCCCGCAAGCGCAATATCGCCATTATCCCCCGCGCTGAAATGCTGGCTGAGCTTATGCGTCTGCGTCAGGGCATAGCCATTGCGGGTACGCACGGCAAAACCACGACAACATCGCTTACTGCTTCGATTTTTGATGAGGCCGGCCTTGACCCCACTGTCATCATCGGCGGGCGCCTCAACGTTTACGGAGCCAATGCCCATCTTGGGCATGGGGAATACCTGATTGCGGAGGCCGACGAATCTGACGGGTCGTTTCTTTGCCTGTTGCCCATTATCAACGTGGTGACAAACGTGGACGAGGATCACCTGGACCACTACAAAACGCGGGAAGCCATAGACAGTGCCTTTGTGCAGTTTATGAACAATGTGCCGTTCTACGGCCTGAACATTGTTTGTGGAGATGACCCCGGCGTGCTGGAACTTTTGCCGCGGGTAAAGCGTCCGGTGCTTACCTATGGTTTTGCGGAGGATAACGCCCTGCGCGCTGTGCCGCTGGAAAGCGGCAGGATCAGCCGTTTCCAGGTTTGGTTGCATGATGAAAAACTGGGCGAAGTCAGCCTGCCGCAGCCGGGTCGCCACAATATTCTCAATGCGCTTGCCTCTATTGGCGCTGCCATGGAGGTGGGCATCAGCTTTGAAAAATGTGCCGCCGGTTTGTGTGGATTCAAGGGTGTGGGACGTCGCTTTGAATTTAAAGGCGAAAAACAGGGGATTACTGTGGTGGATGATTACGGCCACCACCCTGCTGAAATCGCCGCAACCCTTGCCACTGCCCGCCAGGTTTTCGAAGGCAGGCGTATTGTGGCGGCATTTCAGCCGCACCGCTTCAGCCGCACCGAAGCCCACTTTGGCGAGTTTTGCAAGGTTTTCAACAATGTTGACCAGTTGCTGCTGACGGAAATTTACGCGGCCTCTGAAAATCCCATCCCTGGCGTTTCGGGGCAAAGCCTGGCGCAGGGAATTCGTCAGGTATCATCAACACCTGTGGAATATTTTCAGACGCTGGATGACCTTGCCCGGGCATTGCCGGACATTCTGCGGGCAGGGGATGTACTGCTGACCCTCGGGGCGGGCAATATAACCCGTTTGGGCCCGACATGGCTGGAAGGGCTTGACCATGCGTGAGATCGCTTCGCCGCAACTTGCCCAGCGCACAACGCTGCGTCTTGGCGGGACAGCTATTGCAGAGCTGATTCTTGAAGGCCCCGAGGATATTGCGCCGCTGTCGCGCCGTTTGCGCGCTTTGGGAGGGACCCCGGTCGTTTTGGGTGCCGGAAGCAATATTCTGGCCCAGGATGGTGACTTGCCGCTGGTTCTGATCCGGCCGCTTTTCATGCAGGGGCCGGAGGTGACGGGTGAAGAAGAGGGCAGGGTGCTTGTACGCGCCGGAGCGGGAGTACCCCTGCCGAGGCTTTTGCGTTTTTGCGCGGAGCAGGGACTGGCGGGACTTGAAGGGCTTGTGGGCATACCGGGTACCGTCGGTGGAGCCGTAGCCATGAATGCTGGTTCGTTTGGTGTTGAAACATGTGAAATGATTGAAAATGTGTTGATAGCCGATGGCAGTGGGGTGCGCACTGTTGCATCCAGCGCGTTGCAGTATGCCTACCGCAGCCTGTGTATTGATGAGAAAAAGAATGATTTTATCGTCTTGGAAGCCACATTTGGCTTGACCAGAGCAGCGAGGGATGGCATCACTAATCGCATGCGTCACAACTTTTTTGAGAAAAAGTCTAAACAACCTGTGACGGCCTGGAGCGCTGGCTGCGTATTCAAAAATCCCTCTGCGGAAATGCCTGCCGGCAAGCTTCTTGATCAGGCGGGATTCAAAGGAAAAAAAATGGGCGGCATGGCCTTTTCAACCCTGCACGCCAACTTCATGATCAATGAGGGCAGAGGTAGCGCGAAAGCGGCCCTGGCCTTGTTGCAAGAGGCAAGAGAAACTGTGCGGGAACGGTTCGGTGTAGTGCTTGAGCCCGAAGTCAGGATTATTCCATGCCTCTTCCCTTGAAAAAAAGCGCCCGCAAGTCCCGCAACGCGTACACGCGCGCCGCTGTGACGGGCAAAGGCAAAAAATCCGCAAAGCTTCGCATGCCGGCCTTTATGGCGGTGATTTTAAGCAAGCTGCGCGGGCTGGGTGGATTGAAAAGCCTGGCTGCCGTTACTGTGCTGCTGATCGGTCTGGGAGCCGTGCTTTCCGGTGTGTGCTTTGCATCGCTATGGCTGTACAACAAAGCCGTAACCAGCGACTTTTTTATCACCCGTCATGTAGATGTGGCCGGCAATGTACGTCTTTCACGCGATATGGTGTTGCAGTACGGCGACCTTAAGGAAGGCGATAACAGCCTGGCCGTCAGCATTGCCAAAGTAGAACGCAATCTGCGTCAGACCCCCTGGGTAGAGGAAGTTTCGGTAAAACGCCTTTTGCCCGACAGATTTGTGATAAAACTGAAGGAGCGGATGCCCTCCTTCTGGGTGCACAAGGAAGGTACCCTGTATTACGCCAATGAGCGCGGCATGATTATCGCGCCAGTGGAAAGCAAGAACTTCCTGTCGCTCCCCACCTTGCGGGTGGAACCTGGGGCCGAAGACGCCATCCCCTTTCTCGCCCGCCTGATGAAAGACATCCAAAACGGTATGCTGCCAGTGGAGGCAGGAGCTATTGCCTCCATTACCCTGAGTCCCGGCAGAGGCCTTGAGGTGTACCTGGAAGACAGGGAAATGCGCCTCTCCATAGCCACTGACGACTGGGAAGGCAATTTGGCCCGGCTGGGAGTGACTTTGGGCGACCTGGCCCGGAGACATGAATTGCGCAATGTGCGTGAAGTTCGGGCAGTTAACGGCAATGTATGGGTTTTGCTTAATCAGGCCGTGAAAAACTGATGCGGCGTGAACTATACGAGTGTGAAGAACAGGCGTTTCTAGGAGAATGGCATGAATAAGTCCGAGCTCATCGTCGGTCTCGACATCGGCACCACAAAGATCTGCGCGGTGGTGGGTGAACTTACTGAGTCGGGCCTTGTTGATGTGGTGGGCATCGGCACCAGCGTTTCCACCGGCCTTCGTAAGGGCGTGGTGGTCAATATCGAACAGACCGTGCAGTCCATACGCAAGGCTGTGGAAGATGCCGAACTCATGGCGGGCTGCGAAATCCACTCCGTCTATGTGGGTATTGCGGGCAGCCACATCATGGGCATCAACAGCCACGGCGTTATTGCCGTCAAGGGCGGCGAAGTCGCGCAAAGAGATATCGAGCGCGCACTGGACGCCGCCAGGGCTGTGGCTATCCCCGCTGACCGCGAGGTGATCCACATCCTGCCGCAGGAATATATCGTTGATAACCAGCGCGGCATTGCCGACCCCCTGGGCATGGCTGGCGTACGCCTTGAAGTAAAGGTTCACATTGTCACCGGGGCCGTGTCTTCGGCGCAGAACATTGTGCGTTCCTGCCACCGCAGCCAGCTTGAAGTGTCTGATATCGCTCTTGAGTCTCTGGCTTCGGCCAAGGCTGTTCTTACTGAGGAAGAGCGCGAGATCGGCGTGGCACTGGTAGACCTTGGCGGCGGTACTACTGATATCGCTGTTTTTGCCAATGATGCCATCAAGCATACGGCTGTTCTGGCCCTGGGTGGACAAAACCTCTCCAACGACATTGCTTTTGGCCTGCGCACCCCCATTGCCTCGGCTGAAAAAATCAAGCTCAAGTATGGCTGCGCGCTTGCCGACCTTGTGCGGCACGATGAATTTATCGAAGTTCCCAGTGTGGGCGGGCGCGAACCGCGCCGTCTGTCGCGTCAGGTGCTTGCTGAAATTTGCGAACCGCGCATGGAGGAGATCCTCTATCTTGTGGACCAGACGCTTGTGCGTTCGGGCTACAAGGACATGATCGGCGCAGGAGTTGTGCTCACCGGCGGCACCGCCCTTATGGAAGGCTGCCAGGAACTGGGCGAGCAGATTTTCAATCTGCCCACGCGTATCGGCTATCCGCGCAATGTGGGCGGCCTTAAGGATGTGGTTAACAGCCCCAAGTTTTCCACAGCAGTGGGCTTGTTGCGCTACGGCGCAGAAAAAGAAGTTTCCGGCCAGAAAAAGTTCACCACCAGAAGTGAGAGCGGCGTCTTTGATGGCGTGCTCGCTCGCATGAAAAAGTGGTTTGCTGATATTTCTTAAACAAACGACCTCAAACGGGCATTTGAGGACTGGTTAAAACAGGAGAGGAACCTATGTCTCAGTCGATCGTGGACGATATTGACACGTCTTTGGCCAGCAACGCTAAAATCAAGGTTATAGGCGTTGGCGGCGGCGGCGGCAATGCTGTGCAGAACATGATAGCCTCCGGTCTGCGCGGCGTGCAGTTTGTCTGCGCCAATACAGACGTGCAGGCCCTGGCCAAGAATGGCGCCTCTGTAAAAGTGCAGATGGGCGAAAAGCTCACCAAGGGCCTTGGTGCGGGCGCGAACCCTGCTATTGGCCGTGAAGCCGCAGTGGAAAGCGTCAATGCCATTCGTGAAGCCATCGGCGATGCAGACATGGTTTTTGTTACCGCCGGTATGGGTGGTGGTACGGGTACGGGCGCTGCGCCTGTGGTGGCCCAGGCCGCCAAGGAAATGGGCGCGCTCACAGTGGGCGTGGTTACCAAGCCGTTCAGCTTTGAAGGCGCCAAGCGCAAACGTGCCGCTGAAGCCGGGCTTGAAGACTTTAAGCAGCACGTGGACTGCCTTATCACCATTCCCAATGACCGCCTGCTGGCTTTTGCCCCCAAAAAAGCTCCTTTTGCTGAAATGCTGCAGAAAGCCAACGACGTGCTCTACTATGCCGTCAAAGGCATTTCGGATGTGATCGTGGGCGACGGGCTTATCAACCTGGACTTCGCGGACGTGCGTACAACCATGTCTGAAGCGGGGCTGGCCCTTATGGGAACGGGCATCGCTTCTGGCGAAAACCGCGCCCGTGAGGCTGCCCAGCGCGCTATTATGAGCCCCCTGCTCGAAGATGTGTCGCTGGAAAGCGCCAAGGCTGTTCTTTACAATATTACTGCTCCTGAGGACATTACGGCTGAAGAAATCGCAGAAATCGGCGATATCATCAGCGATGCCACACCCGAAGACTCCAATATCATTTTTGGTGTGGTTTTTGATGACAATATCGGCGATGAAATCCGGCTTACCGTCATTGCTACCGGCATTGAGGCCCCTCAGGTCATTCAGAGCCAGGCGCCGCAGGCTGCCACTGTGACCAACTTCCGCAAGCCTGGCCCTGACGCCGTCATGGCCGAGCCGCGCCGTATGGGCCGTCTGGCTCAACAGCCCGCGGAAGAGCATGATATGGGTGAAGGGCGTCTGCCGCGCGCGTCACGCCGTTCTGAGGTAGAGCGCTGGTATGACGAAAACAGCAACCGCCCGCCGTATCTCCTCAAGCGTGAAGTCGTGAATCAGGGCGCTCGCCGCCGTGCGCACAATCCTGGTCAGGAAGATTTTACCTATGATGAGGATGATTTCGAAATTCCTACCTTCATCCGCACGCAGGCCGACTAGGTAGTTGATCTGTCCGATACAAGATTTTCAGGGCTTGCCTCTTCGGCCCTGAAATGCCCGCCGGGAGGCCCATGGGGGGCCTCCCAGTGCGGGGCGTTACGCTCCGCTGATGTCCGTGAAACCTGGGTTTTGCGGGCTTTTTCTTTGCCTTGCAGTCCGCTGTATTCCGTTGAGTTCCGTTGACAGCCGTGACATTTCTGGGGCAACTATTGGGGCATCTGGAGCGCATAAAAATATGGCTGCCTCTAAATGCCTCCAAATCGCGCTACAAACAATCAGGTCAAAAGCGCTATTGCGGCATACAACAAAGCGACATGTAACTGGGCAAAGGGCCTGTTTTGTCATACACGTCTACGCGTTGCTTCCATACGTCGTATGGAGGATTGAATCGTGAACTCGTCGCATGTTTTGCGAAACAAAACATGAATCATGCGGTGGGGAGCAACGAAAAAACAATGGACACCTGCCAGATTTTGATTGATAATTCAGTAAGAAACCGCTGCCTGTATACTCTTTTGAGGTTATAGGGATTGCTTTTCCCATTGTGTTACGGTCTGTCGTTTTAGCGCGGATACGTTTATTGCGCCGGATAGGCATGGCTTTTCATCAAAGCCGGGTCATTGTGGGAGCTTACGCGGTAGGTTCCTTTTTTTATTTGGAAAGTTAGCTGAGTGGATTGTAACAGCCAGGACGCGTGACGGAATTTTTTTCAAGCGAGCAGGCCACCGCGCATAGAATTTACAATCTGCGGTTGCACATGAAAACAAAGAGGATAGGAGGAATATATGAGCACAATCAAGGTTGCAGTGCACGGACTGGGCAATATCGGCAAGGCTGTCATTGATTGTCTGCTTTGCGCCCGGGATTTTGATTGCCTTGGTGTCGTGAGGCGTGCTTCTTCCTTGGGTACCCAGTCTTTATTTTTGCAAGGAGTGCCGGACTACGCTTCCATTGATGCGTTGATAGCTGAGCGTGGCAGGCCGGATGTTGCAGTAATTTGTGGCCCATCCAGAAATGTGCCTGTGGACGCGCGCCACTATATGGAAAAAAATATCAGCACCGTTGACAGCTTTGATATCCACTCTGAAATCCCGCAAGTCGTCGCAGATCTGGACACGGTGGCCAAGGCTGCGGGCAGGGCGTGCATAACCGCAGCAGGGTGGGACCCGGGGACTGATTCTGTGCTGCGTGCGCTTTTTGAAGCCATGACGCCTGCAGGAACGACGTTCACCAATTTTGGCCGGGGACGTTCCATGGGCCACTCCGTAGCTGCAAGGGCTGTTTCCGGCGTGGAAAACGCCTGCTCCATCACCATTCCCATTGGTGGCGGCAAGCATTCGCGTCTGGTCTACGTTCTTCCTGCTGCGGGAGCTTCCTTTGCCGATATCAAGCAACGAATTGCCGCAGATCCCTATTTCAGCAATGATCCGTTGGATGTGCGTGAAGTTGGCAGCCAGGAAGAGCTGGATGCCGTGGCCGATAATTCTCATGGCGTGCTTATGGAACGCATCGGCGCTTCCGGAAGCGCTTCCAACCAGCGGCTGAGCTTTGACATGCGTATTGATAATCCGGCCTTGACTGCACAGGTTCTGGTTTCATGCGCACGGGCTGTCACGCGGCTGAATCCCGGTTGCCATACACTGATTGACGTGCCCCCGGTGGCTCTGTTGCCCGGCGACCGTATGAAAAATATTGCCCGGTTGGTTTGATGGCATCCCCAAAACGTGTGTGATTAAAGATACTCAGCCCGCAGTTTGCTAAAAATCCCCTTCCGGAAATGCTCCGGAAGGGGATTTTTTAATATCTTCATGCCTCTGGCAGGGCTTCTGTATAATACAACTTCGTGTCGCTTTACACAGTTGCACTGTCTGGCGGCAGCGCTATGATCTGGCTGCTCAGGATGATTATCTGGCGCAAAGACGAGCAGCGGGAATGATGGTGAAGTTGTTTGCCTGCAATACTTCAACGGCCTGATCGACCTTGTCAAAGCGAAAAATCATAACGGCGCTTTCTTCTTCGCGCTGAACAAAAGCATACATGTACTCAACATTTATGCCGTTGCGCGAAACAAGCTGGAGAACTGAATCAAGGCCGCCGGGGGCGTCTGTAACTTCTACAGCCACCACACTGGTGCGTCCCAGTGTGAAGCCCTTTTCTTTGAGTATGGTTTTAGCCTTTTCGTGATCGCAAACGATCATGCGCAAAATGCCAAAGTCCGAGGTGTCTGCAAGGGAAAGCGCCCGGATATTGATGCCTGCTTCGGCCAGGGCATGCGTTACTTCTGCGAGGCGTCCGGCCCTGTTTTCCAAAAAAACGGATAATTGCTCTGCTTTCATGACAAAATCCTTTATATCATCCGGCCGACTCAGGCTTTATGGCTGGTATCGTCATCAGTGGAAGAAGGCTTTTTGTCCTTTGGCGTGATGTCGATTTCATCAGGTTCGGAAGATGCGCGGCGGAAGTTGCGGATGGCTTTGCCAAGTCCGCCGCCGAGTTCCGGCAGCTTGTTCGCGCCGAAAACCAGCAGAACTACCACCAGTATGAGCAACAATTCTTGCATGCCAATGCCGAACATGCGGCAAGCCTCCGTTATGGGGTTGGGCTAAAAGCCGGGTTGCGCCTCAGAACATAAGCCGCACAGGCCCTGAGGTCAAGGCGGCATATAGCTGTTGCAAAGAATGGGGCGGTGTAAAAAAACACTGCGCACTCGTCCTGTTGCAGAAAAAGCATCGCGGGCCTTTTTCCTGTTGTCAGAAAAAAGGCCCGCGGCATTATAGTATCGCTTTTTTGCTTATATGCCTTCAGCCAGCGCCGCCTTGGCAACCAGTATGGTCATACTGTCGTTGCTAAAGGCCACATAGTCGTTGGACATGCTGCTTGGCGTCTGATCGGTGTTAACGTTCCAGTCAGAAGACAGCACTATTTTTTCGTTAGTGTTCAGGAGCACACCGCGGCTTTCAAGGTCGGCCAGGCTGGTCAGCCCCTTTCCGCCATCCGTCACAAAGATTTCTATGTTCTGGATGGTATTGGTGGCAGGGTTGGCAAACAGGCTGTCAAGGGTGTCTTTGTCCGCACCGATCATCATGTCGATGCCGGTGCCGCCATCCATAACCGTGTTGCTGGCGCTGAACACCAGCACGTCATTGCCTTCACCGCCATAGAGCTGGTTGCTGCCGGAACCGCCGTCAAGATAGTCATTGCCTGCGCCGCCGTACAGGATATCGTTGCCGTCGCCGCCGAACAGCGCCTCGTTGCCGATGCCGCCCTTGATGATGTCATCACCGCCGGAACCGAGCAGCAGGTTGTCTGAACTGTCACCATACAGGATGCCGGGAGTATCCAGCCCTTTAACGGTATGGTCGCTGTTGACGGTGATCTCAAGTTTGCTGTTCACAGTTTCCCATCCGTCATGCACGGTGGTGGTGAACGTTTCATTCAGCGTGCTGCCCTTGGCAAGATGCTGCACCGTGGTATTGCTCATATCCAGCTCATACGTGTACTGGCCGGTAGCGCTGTCAATGGTCAGGGTGCCGTACTGCCCCTGAAGGGTGATGGA
>NZ_JAHZAA010000031.1:17316-18319 GCF_019424165.1 Desulfovibrio sp.
TGCCGCCCTGCAGGCCGTAGGTGAGCACGTCATCGGCGTCAACATCATGTCCCTGCAACTGTCCGGTTATATGGGAGCCGTTGAGGGCAAAAGGAACATAGATGCTGCCGCTGGCTTCTTCAAGCACAGGGGTGTTGTTGGTGCCTGTGATGTTGACGGTTACATCCTTGGAGGCCCAGCCACCCTTGCCGTCAGAAGCGAGTACCGCAAAGGTTTCACTGGCCTGCTGCCCCTGCGAAAGCTTGTCTGCCCCCGCATGCAGAACATAGGAGTACGTTCCGTCGGCTGCGATGGTAACCGTGCCGTATGTTCCCTTGTAAGTCTGGCTGTTGCTGGATTCGGCATTGGCTGCGCCCACGAAATAGGACAGAACATCGTTGGCATCCACGTCGGTGGCAATGACCGTTCCTGTAATGGCCAGGCCGCTGCCCTCGGTGATATCACTACCGGCAGGTTCCCACGAAGAGATGACCGGGGCGTCATTGGTGCCTTCAACCTTGACAACGATATCCTTTGTTGTGCTGTTGCCCTGGGGATCGGTAACCTGAATGGTGAAGTGTTCTTCCACCGATTCGCCCTTGCCCAGCGACTGCACACTGCCCAGATCGTTATCCAGATAGTAGGTATAGGTGCCATTGGCATCGATAACCAGCTTGCCGTAAGCGCCCGTGGCGGTTCCATCAAAGTTGCCGTTGCCGGCAACAGAAACGCCGAAGGTGTGGTTGCCCATATCGCGGGCATCGTCCAGCACGGTGACAGTGGCATGATTGTCAAGGATTTCATCTTCCTTGACGGTGAGGTCAGCAGCTACCGATATGACCGGCGTGCTTTCCGTGCCTGTCACGCTGATGGTTACCGTTTCCTTGGCCAAAGCCCCGTGTTCGTCCTTGACGAAGATGGTAAACGTCTCTTCGCGTACTTCACCGGGGTTGATGACCAGTGCCTTGTCTTCAATAAGGCTGTAGGTATATTTGCCGTTGTTATCGATGCTCAGCGTGCCGAA
>NZ_JAHZAA010000031.1:18329-22458 GCF_019424165.1 Desulfovibrio sp.
GCCCAGTCACCTTTTGAGCAGAGCTGTTTGTCGCGTTGTCGTTACCCACATAGTATGAAAGTGTGGCCCCATTATCCACGTCGGCTCCCACAACCGTTCCGCTTGCATCGCTGCTGCCTTCGGTGACAGCAAGGGCAGGGTCAAAGGATTCGATGGTGGGGGCGGTATTGGTTCCCTTGATGGTGACAACAATGTCTTTCTGTACTGTTTCAGCGCCATCGCTGACGTATACCGTGAATGTTTCCGTTGTGCTTTCCCCCTGAGCGAGCTTTTGCACATCAGGGTTGGAGTTGTCGAGTGTATATGTATAGTTGCCGTCACTGTCGATGGTAAGGGTTCCGTACTTGCCAGCAGCACTTTCGCCTTGCAGGCCGTCCTTGGTGCTGACACCGAAGGTATGCGTGTCTGTGGCGTCCACATCAGTGAATATGAGCTTGCCAGAGCTGGTAAGCACAGTGTCTTCCGTAACAGTCAGGCCGGGGGCGCTGGTGATAACAGGGGCATCATTGGCGCCGTTAATGGTCACCGTCAGTTGGGTTTCCGTGGCTTCGCCGTGTTCGTCCTTGACCACAATGGTAAAGGTTTCGGTCATTGAATCATTGCGGCCCAAAGCCTGGACAGCCGGGTCGGCATTGTTCAGCACATAGAGATACTCCCCGGTAGCCGAACTGATGGTAAGCGTGCCGTAGCTTCCCCGGGCAATCTGGTCAGTCTGGTCATTGCTTTTGACAAAGTACTGCAACTGCGCGCCGGCGTCCGGGTCTGTCGCCTCTATGTGGCCGGAAGCAAAAACCATTTCGCTTCCATTCGGCCCGGTTCTTATGTCGTCTTCCGTCACTTCCGCAACGGCAGCCTTGACTTCAGGCGCATTGTTTGTGCCGGTAATGGTGATGACAACATCACGCTGATCGGTCAGACCGTCAATGTCTGTGACAGTCACCGTATATATAAGATCGACCGACTGGCCCAATGCCAGTTTTTTAACCGCATCGCTGTCGTTATCCAGCGTGAAGGTATATTTGCCGTTGGCATCAATGGTGAAAGTTCCGTAGTCATCGTTGCCCTGAGCGCCGGAGTGAGAGAAGGTGTGCGTTTCGTTGGCATCCTTGTCATGCACCTGGCTTTGCCCGGATACGGCAAGTTCGCCTTCCGCAATGCTGAGGCCACTTTCTACAAAAAGGACCGGGGCGTCATTGGTTCCCTTGATTGTTACGTCAAGAGACTCAACGACGCTGGCGCCATGCTTGTCTGTCACGGTAATATAGAATGTTTCCGTGAGTTGCTGACCTTCATGCAGGCCCTGCACGGCATCCAGGCCATTATTGAGGGTATAGGTATATTCGCCGGTGTCACGATTGATGATCAGTGTGCCGTATTGCCCCTGCACAACAGTTTGCAGCGGTCCGGTGTTGCTTGTAGCCGCGCCGTAGGTGATGCCTGTGGGTACATCGTCCACGACCTGAACCTGGCTGCTGTCAGACAGGGCAGAGTCTTCCGTGACGGTCAGGTTGGTTACCGTGACTGTGGGCGGGGTATTGTCGCCCGTTATGGTAATGGTGATTTGCGTAGGATCGGAGGTATCGCTTGCAGCATTACCGGAATTATCCTGCGCAACAACGGTAAACACTTCTTCCACGGTCTGGTCTGCATTGAGCTGACCGTGATTGCTGTCCAGGAGGTATTTGTATTCTCCCGTATTCTTATCAATAGTGATGACGCCGTGTTCCGTTTCGATCTTGTCGACCAGGTTGCCATCCTTGTCTTTAAGGAAATAGGACAGGGTGTCGCCTTCATCAATGTCCGTGGCAACAATTTTGCCGGTCACGCCTTCGGTTTTGGCGATATCCTGGCCGTTTTCATGTGTGCCGCCGGGAGTGGTGATGCGCGGCTGGTCGTTGGTGCCTTCAACGGTGACAGTGATATCTATCTTGCCTTCTTTGGGGTGATACACTGTGAACGTTTCAGTCTTTTGGTCGCCATCACGCAGGCTCTGCACGGCCGTGCTGTCATTATTGAGCACATACGTGTAGCTGCCGTCAGGCTTGAGGATAAGAGACCCATACAGACCGGTATTGGTCAGTACAGCATCTGTGCCGTCACTGTTTTTCAGATAAAACTGATCAGTAGGATCACCGCCGTCTTTCAGCGTGAGCTTGCCGCTGGCGGTTATGTAGCCGTCATCTATTCCGTCTGCGTCCACATCCTCTTTGACGTCAAGGTCAGTAACCTTGAGGGTGTCTGAAGGGGTGTCGCCGTTCCCCGGATTGCTTGGGTCAATGGGGGGGACCGGATCGCCACCGCCACCGCCAGTGCCGCCGCCGGAACCCTTGCCGATGACGTTAATGGTGATGGTGGCACTGTCTTTGGCTCCGTGGGGGTCAATAACGCCTACTGCGAATTCTTCCGAAACTTCTTCGTCTTTGCCAAGCCCCTTATACGCGGAGCCATGTATATTAAGATGGTATGTGTATTCTCCGGTCAGGGTATTGATGGTTATGCTGCCATATTTACCCTCGATGGTCTGCACATACTGGGCGTCATCGCCTTCGCCCTTTTCGAAGTAGAACTTCAGTTCGGAAGCGGAGGAGTCGTTGGTGTAATCTTTGTTGTCCACGTCCGTGGCCCAGACCTGTCCGGAGGTCTGCAAAGAATCCGCCGGGCCGTCAGGCTGCCATTCCTTGGCTGTAAAAACAGGGGCGTCGTTGGTTCCGGTAATGATGACTGTGATCGTACCGTTAACGGAACTGCTGACCTCCTGGCCCGTAGCATTGGTATGACCCGTGGTGAGGTTGACATTGAACACCTCTTCTACATGGTCGCCCACGTTGAGGTACTGCACGTCTCCGGTGTTCAGCTTGTAGAAATAGGTGCCGTCCGCACGCAGGGTCAGCGTGCCGAACTTGCCCACAATTTCCACAGAATCATTGCCGGTAAGATCCTTGCCGTCTGCCGTGATGCGCAGCAGGCCGTCAGCCTCATCCGCATCGTGCCACACTATTTTCTGGCTTCCCGACTGTGCGGTATCTTCATCCAGGACCAGAACCGCTGTTTCCATAGTCGGGTCGTCCTGGGTGCCGTGAATGGTGACCTTTATGTCGCCATCCACAAATGCGCCGAGGTTGTCGGTGACGCGCACAACAAAGGTGTCGTCAACAGACTGGCCTTCGGACAGGGACTGCACCTTGTCATTGTACAGATGGTACGTGTACTCGCCGGTGAACGTATCAAGCTGGATGTAACCATACTTGCCTTCAATGGTCTGCACAGTGCTGCCATTGTGAACAAGGCTGTATATGAGCTTTTCTCCGGCAGGAAGGTCAACGTCGGTAGCCACGACCTGCCCGGTAGTGACGTAGGAACCGCTGTCTTCGCGAAGCTCCTCATGCTGGATAGCGTCTTTGAGTTCTGGCCTGTCGTTGGTACCCACGATGTTGACGGTGATATTCATCTCACCGGTATTGCCATTGGGGTCAACAGCAACAATGGTGAAGCCGTCGCTTGCGTGCTCATTGGCTTGAAGGGCATTGACCGCGTCGCTGGCATCATTGAGCGTATAGGTATATTCGCCGGTATCGGGATTAATGGAGACCGTGCCATACGTGGTGACAAGCGTGGTTTCACGCCCGCCTGAACTGTTGAGGAAGTAATATTTCAGGTTTTCCGTGTCGCCCTTGTCCGGATCAACGGCCTGAGCCTTGCCGGAAATGGTTCCGCTGCCCTGATATTCCTGGTTACCGTAGTAGTTGGTAAGGTTGCCGTTGGCATCAACTGTACCCACGCCGGATTCACGCACCTGGAAAACCTCGGCCGGCACTATAAAGGCCGGTGCATTGTCTTGTCCGTGTACGTTGATAACAAGCTGTTTGCTGTCAGAGGCACCGTGTTCGTCCGTCACGGTTACGGTGAAGATATCTTCAACCTTGTCGCCGTTCTTCAATTCCTGAACAGCATTAAGGCTGTTGTTCAGGGTGTAGGTATACTTGCCGGTGGTCGGGTCAAGGGTAAGTGTGCCGTATTTGCCTTGAATGACCGCCCCGGGAAGAACTGTGGGGGGAGCGCCATTGGCATCGGTAATGGAATAGGTAAGCACCGCGCCGTGGTCCACGTCGCTGCCTTCGGCCGTACCCTC
>NZ_JAHZAA010000031.1:22500-26670 GCF_019424165.1 Desulfovibrio sp.
GATCGGCCAGTTCGGGCCTGTCGTTGGTGCCTACCACTGTGATGTTGAGATTGTTTACGCTGGTGGCGCCCTTATCGTCCGTAATCATGACGGGAAAGGTCATAGTGATGGTAGAGCCCTGCGGCAGCTTGTCCGCAGCGCCACCTGCCGTGGTGTCCAGTTCAAAGGTGTACGACCCGTCGGCCTTGAGCACCAGAGTGCCATATTCATTTTTTATGACCACCTGGCTGGCGTCTTCCGATACTACTGTGTTGGTCAGGCCGTTGGGGACGCTGTTGTTTTGGGCCGTGCCGCCAAGCTTGACCGAGCTGATTTCAGTTACCCCCTTGGTGCTCCAGCCGGTTTCTGTGACTACCCGATAGGTGTGGGTGGCGCCGTCATCCTTGTCAATAATATTATTGCCAAGGGCGTCGGGGTTGTTGAGCTGGCCGTTAATAACGGTTTTTTCGTACTGGTAGGAACCGGAACCGCTGTCAACATTGTCTTTGGTGTCACTGGTCGTTTCATTGCCGTTGTGTACGCCGGAGTCTTTGAGCAGTTGGGCGTTTTCAAGGGCAAGGTAGGGCCGGTCGTTGGTTCCTTCAATATGAATGTTGATATCGTGGACTGCGGGGGCGCCATGTCCGTCAGTGACAGACACAGTGAACGTGTAGTCCACGGAATCGCCTTCGGCGAGGTGGTCAGCCTTGGCGTTGTCCAGCTTGTAGGTATACTCGTAGGTGATTTTTTGTTCACCGGTGGCGGGGTTTACCGTGCGATGGGGAATAATGGTCAGGATGCCGTGCTCGGTTGTTACGGTCCATGTGCCGTTGGCCCCGGCAATGGCATCGCAGCCGGGTATGGCGTTGCCATCGCTATCAGTGAGGGTAGCTGTGAGCACATCGGCGGAATCCTTGTCGCTTACAGAAAAGCTTTCTTTGGCTGTGGAGATTCCCGTGATGGAATAGTTGTTGCCGGCGTGTCCCTGGGACTGGCCGGAATTGTCCACGTTAGGGTCACTTTGCGCGCCCACGCCGCTTTCCTTGAGCGTAAGGGTTCCCGACGAAATGTCGATCTCGGGGGCGTCGTTGGTACCGTTGATTGTTACCGTGATGGTCTGGCTGGAGTTGGCCCCCCATTTATCGGTGACCGTAATCTCAAAAGTTTCCACCTTGCTCTGGCCTTCGCCGAGCCTTTGAACTTCGGAGCTGTCATTATTCAGGGTATAGCTGTAGCTGCCGTCAGGGTTGACGGTCAGGGTGCCGTACTTGGTGCTGAACGTGGAGGTTTCGCCAAAGTCTCCGTCAGCGGCGCTGCCCGATGTTTCCGAACCGGAACGTATGGAATAGGAATGGTTGGCGTTATCCGCGCCCGCAGCCCAGTGTCCGTCGCTGTCCGGATCAGAGACGACGTATGTGCCGGATGCGGCGGTGCTGACGTCTTCAGTGACGGAAAGATTGCCGTTGTTGTCATCAGTGATGGAAATGATGGGGCGGTCATTGGTGCCTTCAATGGTTACGGCTATCTCGCCTTTGACCACGCCGCCACGGCCGTCTGAAACAACGATATTGAATGTTTGCTCAATATCCGGATCATTGACGCCAAGAAAGTCGCATTTGTTCTGGTCGATGGTATATGTGTAGGTGGGCGGCACATCGTTGGTATTGAGTACCAGGACTCCATAGGATGTCACAATAGTCTGCACACCATTGGACATGGTGTTGGAGATAATGCTGGATGCCGTGTCGGCGTCTGCGGCCTCAATGCGATATTGCAGCACATCCTTGGCGTCGGGGTCGGTTGCGTATATCTGGCCCTTGGCGCTGGGGGTTCCGGCAATGGACGTATTGGGGTCGGGAGAAGTCGATGTGGGGCCAACGCCGGATTCCTTGAGGTGCAGACGATCGGTGTGTGCTCCGATTTCCGGCGGCTCGTTGGGTTCGGGCGGCAGGGGAGTGACTGTCGTGCCGGCAGTGGGCGAGGCGGAGGCAAAAAAGCCCAGGCCGTTTTCGGACTGCGAATCCGCACCGGAACCGTCAAAGCCGATATCCAGGCCGTTCAGATGGTCAACGCCATCCATCAGAGCCGAATCGCCCCACTGGCTGTACCGGGCAGAGCGTTCCGCCCCGGCGGCAGGGCCGGCAGCAGGCGCCAGGTCAGGGCCAAAGGCGCTGAAAAAGTCTGCGCTACTTACAAGCTGTCCGTCTATTTCAAAATCTGGAGCATTGTCTTTATTATATTCGGAATAGAAATTTTCGATACGAATGCTGGAGCCGTCATCAAAGCTGAACAGCAGGTCATCGCCCGCGCGCTCAAGGCTTGTCTGGTCAGCAGGAAAATTTAACGTGATTCTGGAATCAGGTTCGGCGGCAACAAGAGTTTGTTGTGAAGCCGCCGGACGGGAAAGAGTAAGATTACGCATGAATGGCCTCCTAAGTGCTTGGGCCGCAAAACAGCTAAAGCTGCCGCTGGTGCAAGCGCTTTTTACATGGCATGCAAAATGAACCACTCAACTGGTTCATCAACAAAGTGGGATTGATTTAGGAAGGGGGCAGAGTGACTGCTCGAGGCCAGATATGCGAAAATCGCGTGGCCCCATGCCGCTTGTTTTTTAAACGCGGCATTATGGAAAAGCTTCAGCAGAGGTGAGAGCTAAAGCATGACGTTATCTACTAACGATTATTAATTAGCCCTATTTCGCGCTGAGGTCAAGTAGTATTGGGAACTAGATTTCAGCAAAGTGTGCAGCCATGCTGCGGCAAAATAAAAATTTACTTTTGGGCCTGTTGGCAGTAACGGTATCAGAGGGGATGGAGTTCCCCTTGAACCGCATTTGCTGATGACTCCTGCCAAACCTTGAAAGGTGTTGGTAGACTATTTTCAGGCAACCACACCGTGATGTGGTTGCCTTTTTTGTTCACAATTTTTGTCAGTCGCGCAACGATTTGCCGAAAATAGAACCATGTTGGCGACGCTTTTGAAATTGCCCGGAAATATCTGGGTTATCTGGCCTGCGCATTTTTTATCCGGGCATGAACAATGTTGGTGACAATGTGCCTGTGTTTTTGTGGCTATCTGGTTTTTATGGCCTTTTGATGGGAGTCACTGAGGGTAGTAAAAAGTTTTTTGTGCAGACCTTGTACCGGGAGGGCAGCGTGGCTCCCCCTTTATCTGGTTTAGGGTATGCGCGGGCTGCTGCTTTTGCCAGCGCCAATAATTTTCGGTTTTCTGTATCAGGGGTATCCCCTGCAATTGTTTTTATTTTTTGAAATTGTGTTCTGCTCTGGCGGCTGCCCTGTTAAAAACTCTTGTTGCCTCTGCGCACATGATGACAGACGGAGAATATATATGCTTAAAACGCTTGCCCTCATAAGTATTGGGGCATCTTGCGGAGCCATCTTGCGGTGGTTTCTGGGTTTGATGTTGAATGCCATCTTTCTTCCCATACCGCTTGGAACCCTGGCGGCCAACCTGCTTGGCGGCTATCTTATCGGTGTGGCTGTCAGTATGTTCAATGCACTGCCCGCGGTGGAACCGGAATTGCGGTTACTCATCATTACGGGATTTCTTGGTGGTTTGACCACTTTTTCAACATTTACAGCGGAAATCGGTGTTCTTTTACAAGGACAGCGCATCATGACTGCCGTGGCAGCCGTACTGCTGCATGTTTGTGGCTCGCTTATCATGATGTTGCTCGGTATGGGGACGTTTGCATTACTACGGTCCTGTTTTCGCTAGGGGTACATATGCACGGTTATCAGCTTACGTTTTTTACGCAGCAGGGGCGTGTTCACGGTAGGTTAAACCTTGCAGAGTGGTTGCTCCAACAGGCAAGGGCGATCGGAATCAAGGGGGCGACTGTGGCAGCAGCTCAAGGAGGGTACGGTCGAAACGGCAAGTATTATTCGGCTCATTTTTTTGAAATGGTCGAGCAGCCCGTAGAAGTGACCATGGCTGTGGATGCGGTGCAGGCGGATTTGCTGTTCGCAAAAATTAACGAAGAGCAGCTCGGCATTTTTTATATAAAGATACCCGTTGAGTTTGGTGTCACCGGAGAAAATCGGGAGGATTAAAAAACAGATAAGGAACTCTGCACATTTTGCATGTACCGGCCGCAGGCCGCAACAGATGGCAAGCCCACAGCAGGATACGGGCCGCATGCCGTTCGGGCCAAACCGGATGGTGATATCC
>NZ_JAHZAA010000031.1:26680-29918 GCF_019424165.1 Desulfovibrio sp.
GCGTCTTTGACGCAAATAAGCTATCGTGCAGGACGGACACAAAGTTACGTGGCCGTCTAAAAGTTTGAGGCTGAATAGTTGCGGCCGGTGGCCGTGTACCGGTCAGGGGGCTGGCGGAAGCCCCGTGGCGGGAGCGACAGCAGAGCCGGAACCTGCGCTGTCATGCCCCGGGGCGTCTGGTGAAAGCAGATTTTCCGGCACTTCGCCCGGTCCGGGAACAGTGAGCGTTTCGGGGTTGATGCTGTACCAGGCAAACCACATGGAATAGCCGCCGAAATATTCAGGCATGGCGGCCCCCTTCATATTGCCTTCCATGGCTTTTCCGGTGGCCGGATCCCATACGCTCCGTGTCTTCAAGTCCATCAGCTTGCCGTAGCGGCTGACAAACAGAAAAGGCTCTGCCCATATCTGCCGGTTGAACACGCGCACCACATCCAGTTGCGGATCATGAACAGCCAGCAAGGCGTGCGGCCCTACAAAGAAATTAACTGTTCCTTTTTTTTTCACATAGGCCACATCAATAGCCAGCAGATAGTTCTCATATTCCAGGCAGAGCATATGCGTTTTGCGCGGAAACCGCCTGTCCAGGCGTTCTACCGGGTAGATAAGCCTGTCGTTGTCATAGTAGGTGCCTTTGCGCTGGTAGTTTCCGTAGGGGTCGCGCCCGTAGGGGCGATTTCCTGCCGGCTTGGCCATGACGGAGGCCTGGGGAAAGACGCTGCGCGCGGCCCCCCACGTTGTCCAGAATACCGGAATGGTCGGCAGGCCTCTGCCCATGAGGGGGCCGTCAAAGGCCATGCCGGTTTCCTGAAGCCAGAGACTGCCGGAATTGCGGTCAATAAGTACACTGTTACCGTCATAAAGGCGGCCTTCTACATCAAAAATAAGATTGAGCCCGCCCATGGAGGCATCATAGGCCATGAGCGTGCCAGTGGTGGGACAGTAGGTGATGGTGTAGGCCACGTCGTCAATAAGCTCATTAACAACCTGGTGCCAGACCATGTAGCGTTGTAGATATATGCGCGGGCCGTCAGGCAGCATGACCACAAAAACAATTTCATCGGCGCTGGTGTTAAGGTCCGCATCCAGAGTGCGGTCATAGCGCGGCCTGTACAGCGATGGAATGGCCCCGTAACTGACGCCGGTTTCCACCAGCTTGCCGGAAATTGCCGCCAGATCAGCCATGCTTTTGGGCCGGGCATGACTTTCAGCAGGGGAGAGCAGCAGCGTACACAGCGTCAACAGGATCAAAACCGAAAGCGCAAACATTCCCGGCAAGCGGCAGGACGCGCAGCTCCCTGCTTTGTACCCCGGGCTGCGGCCGTTTGTGTGCCGGGCGCATGTCTTATGGCTGCGGCTGCCTGCCGTGGCGACATGGCTGGGGCCTGGCAGGAAAGGAATAGTCTGCTGACGAGAGATCAATGCTTGTCTTTCTCCTTGCGGTGAGACGGCAGGTAATCCCTGAAAATATAATCGCGCAGAGCTTGGGGCCATGGCCGTGGCTTTTTGCCCAGAAAAGCGCCCAGCTTGTTGTTATCCAGCACAGAAAACTCCGGCCGCCGGGCTTTTTGCGGCCATTGGGCCGAGTCGATGGGCATGACCCGGCAGGAAGCGGCCGCGAGATTGATGGATTCGCAAGCCAGTTCACACCAGCTGGCCTGACCGCTGTTGACGGCGTGCCAGAGCCCTGTGGCCTGTTTTTCAGCCAGGGCGGCGCTCCATTGCGCCAGGTCAACGCTGTACGTGGGGGAGCCGACCTGATCGTGAACCACGTTAATGGTATCGCGCTTTTCACAGGCTGCCACAATGGTGTCCACAAAGTTTTTGCGGCCGGGGCCAAAAAGCCAGGCCGTGCGCAACACGCAGGAGCGCTCTGGCAATTCGCGCAGTACGGCCTGCTCGCCCTCAAGCTTGGTGCTGCCGTATACCGACAGAGGGTGCGGCTCGTCTTCTTCGGTCAGTGGCGTTTCTCCCTGGCCCTGAAAAACAAAGTCGGTGCTGTAGTGTACCAGGTGGCCGTTGCCGAGATTTTTAAGAATGTGCGCCAACGCATCGGGCAGGGTACGGTTTGCCTCACACGCCGCGTCGGGATCGTCCTCGGCAGCATCAACAGCCGTAAAGCCCACAGCGTTAAAAACCACATCCGCGTGTGCCGCAAGCAAACGCGACTGCAAAAAATCGAAATCCATCACATTGCCGTCTTGCCTGCCCAGGGTCGACACTTGCCAGCCTCGCGCTGCAAGCACACGAACAAGGGCCTGCCCCAGCAGACCGGTTGCGCCTCCCAGAATCAGCGCCTTTGCCATCAGAACCTCCCGGCACGGTACACGCCTTCCCCAGAGGGAGCGTACGTCCCATAATGCAGGCACTGTATCGTTGTGAGCCATGCGGGTCAATACAGCGCTCTTCCCGCACTGCGAGCGACAGCCGTCTTGCCACCATGCTGCAAGTAACGTACAAATTAGCCGCATGAGACGTGCAATATTATTGGTGGCTTTTGGCGCAAGCAGCGCTCAGGGGCAGAGTGCCCTCAAGGGATTTGACGCGCTTGTGCGCCAGCGCTACCCGGGGGTACCCGTGCGCTGGGCATATACCTCACTGCTGTTGCGAGAACGCTTGGCCCGAGCCAGACAGAAGAGCGATTCCGTCCTCAAGGCTTTGCGGCGTCTCAGCCTGGAACGCTTTACCCATGTGGCTGTGCAGCCTTTGCAAACCATACCGGGGCGGGAACACGGCGAAGTATGCGCTGCTGTGAATGAAATAGTCGCCCAGGACGGCCTGCGTTGTCATGTTGGCGACCCTATGCTGGCATCTGCGGATGACGTAAGCGCCGCTGCCCGTGCCTGCGTAACCCATTTGCCATCCGGGCGCGCGGCTCATGAAGATGTTATTTTTATGGGGCATGGCGCAGAACATCAGGCCGTGGCCCGTTACGCCGATCTGGCGGAAGCCGTTTATGGCATTGACGCCCACGTGCATGTAGGGGCCATGAACGGAGCTGTGCTGCTTGAGGACATTTTGCCCCGTCTTGCTTCCGAGAGGGTGTGGCTTATGCCGCTGCTTTCAGTGGTTGGCAATCACGCTCTCAAGGATATGGCGGGGCAGGACAGTCAGTCGTGGCGCAGCCGTGTTGAATCGCAGGGGCGCCAGTGCGTGCCGGTGTTGAAAGGTACGGCGGAATACGCCGGTTTTGCTGAAATATGGCTGCGCCATCTCGAGGGTGCCACCCAGGCCTGTT
>NZ_JAHZAA010000031.1:29928-30217 GCF_019424165.1 Desulfovibrio sp.
ACTGTATGAGGTAATTTGTGCGCGTATTGTGGATGACCATGCTGTGTGCGGTGATGCTGCTTACCGGCTGTGGGGCTGGAAGCGGCGGCCATGCCGCCGGAGGCGCTGTAAGCCTTGCGCCGACGGTGCAGAACGGCAATACCAACCAGTATAACCCGCATATGCACCAGAATATGCCAAACATGCGTTCAGCCACGGCCGAAGGCGCAGCCATGCTTCAAAAAATGGGCGGTAGTGTTCCTACCATTGAAGGCGAGGCTGCGCACCGTCCGCAGTGGAAACATGAAAT
>NZ_JAHZAA010000032.1:0-3484 GCF_019424165.1 Desulfovibrio sp.
AGAAGACTAGGGAGTTCAGACATGAAAGACAACCTTCGCTTGACTGACGTTTCCACCGTCGACGGGCAGATGGTCAGCATTGACCTGAAAGAAATCCCCGAGCTGGCTGTGGATATGCATACCATGCCCTGGAAGCCCTTTACTGAAGAGCAGAAAGAAAACACAGCCTGTATTCTTGACGAAGTTTGCGTGCTGAACATTCCCAAGCCCAAAAACCGTGAAGAAGAGGAAGAGCTGGTCAACAAGTTCCTCGACGGCGTGCGCAAGCTGTTCAGCAAAGAAAATAACTGGACCTTCCTGCCCATGCTTGAAACCAGCACGGACAACTGCGTTCAGTGCAATTCCTGTTCTGATGCCTGCCATCTCTACGAGATGTCGGGCGAAAACGAAATGTACCGCCCCAACTTCCGCTCTGAAATCTTCCGCCGCATCTACAAGCAGTATGTGAAGAAAGAGCCTCTGGCCAAATGGCGCTACGGCGACATGAACCTGAACTGGAAAACCGTGGCCCGCCTGGGCGAACTGGCCTACCGCTGCAACCTTTGCCGCCGCTGCGCCCAGACCTGCCCCATCGGTGTGGACAACGGCCTCATGGCCCGCGAAATCCGCAAGGTCTTCAGCCAGGAAATGGGCATTTACCCCCGCGAACTGCACGAACGCGGCACTATGAACCACATGAAGGCCGGCTCCTCCACGGGCATGACCCCCGAAGTGGTGAAAGAAAACGTGGAGTTCATTGACGAAGACTACAGCGAAATCACCGGCGTGGGCATCCATACGCCCTTTGACGTGCAGGGCGCGGACATCATGCTGCTGCACAATGCCGGCGAAATCATGGCCTGGCCTGAAAACATCGCTTCCTTCTCGCTCATCTTCCAGGAAGCTGGCCTGTCGTGGACGCTTTCCAGCAAGGCCCTTGCCTATGACGGCGTGAACTACGGCGTGTTCTATGACGATGCCCAGACCGCCCGCATCGCACTGCAACACATGATGGCCGCCAAGGAACTGGGCGTCAAAAAAATCGTCATCGGCGAATGCGGCCATGCCCACAAGGCGCTTACCGTCATTGCCGACCGCGTGATCCCCTTTGAATACCAGGTGCCGCGTGAAAGCTGCTATGTTACCCTGCGCGACATCGTCATGAGCGGCCGCCTCAAGCTGGACCCCTCGCGCAACGACTTCCCCGTGACCCTGCACGACCCCTGCAACGTGGTGCGCCTCATGGGTATCGTGGAGCCCCAGCGCGAAATTCTGCGTAAGATTGCGCCCCAGTTCCGCGAAATGCCCTGCCACGGCGTGGACAACTACTGCTGCGGCGGCGGTTCCGGCTTTGCCATCATGACCCGCAACAACATCGAACAATGGCGCGGCAACATTTCCGGCCGTAAAAAGATGTGGCAGATCAGCGAAGCCTTCAAGGACTGCCTCGGCCCCGAAACCCGCAAATACATCTGCGCCCCCTGCTCCAACTGCAAGGGCCAGATCCGCGAAATTCTTGAGCACAACGACCTGTACACCAAGAACAACTTCGCCTACGGCGGCCTGGTGGAACTTATCGTTAACGCCATGACCAACGTGAACCCCGGCTTCATCGAATTTGAAGGCGCCGGAGAAGAAGAATAACATTATATGACCCTCGCGGGCGCGGCCTTGCCGCGCCCGCGACTGCTGAAGGGCGGCCACCGCCCGCAGGCAGTTGAAAAGCCTGTCACCAAGAGAGGTTCTTTTGCTCAAAAGAACCTCTTTTTTCTTATGCGCGCACGCTGGCTGCGATGAGGCTGCGCGAGCAGGTAAATATAAAATACGTTATATTGTACTGCGTTTTTTTGTGCTGCCAGCCGCGCCATTCTGGCCTTTGCAGAATTCATTCAATTTTTTCACTTGCTTTTGCAAGTACTGCCCTATAACCTTATTAGTAGATGTTATGATAAAGCGGGCTTGAGTATAGCCCCTTCTCTGCCCGGTGCGGCTTTTGCACCCCTCCTCACAGCTCACTTCCAACCTAGCAAGCGTTGAGGTAACTATGGCACGTCTTGAAACAACCGCCGAGGTTCTGCGCAGCAAAGGCGTCAGCCGCCGGGACTTCATGAAGTTCTGCGCGATCACAGCCGTTGCAATGGGGCTTGGCCCCGGCGCGGACCTGGCTATTGCCCAGGCCCTTTCCACCAAACCCCGTCTTCCGGTACTCTGGATTAATGGTCTTTCCTGCTCCTGCTGTACCGAATCCTTCCTGCGCACGGCCCACCCCCTGGCGGCCGACATTATTCTTTCAATGATTGCCCTGGACTATCAGGACACCATCATGGCGGCTGCCGGCGAACAGGCCAACGCCTGTTATGAGCAGGCCATTGAAAGGTACAAGGGCCAGTACATCCTGGCTGTGGAAGGCAACGTCCCCCTGAATGAGCAGGGCATGTACTGCATTGACGGCGGCAAACCTTTTTATGAGAAGCTCAAGCGCGGTGTGGAACATGCCAAGGCCGTGGTCGCCTGGGGTACCTGTGCCTCCTGGGGCTGCGTACAGGCGGCTTCGCCCAATCCCACGGCGGCCACCCCCCTGCACAAGCTTTTCCCCAACAAGCCGCAGATCAAGGTTCCCGGCTGCCCGGCCATTCCCGAAGTCATGAGTTCCATCCTGACCTACATCATTACGTATGACCGCCTGCCGAGCCTTGATGCACAGGGGCGGCCCGAAATGTTCTACGGCGTGCGCGTGCACGACCAGTGCTACCGCCGCGCCCACTTTGACGCGGGCCAGTGTGTGGAATCGTGGGACGACGAAGGCGCACGCTCCGGCCTGTGCCTGTATAAAATGGGCTGCAAAGGCCCCACCACCTACAATGCCTGCCCCTCCACCCGCTGGAACAACGGCGTTTCCTTTCCCATCCAGTCCGGGCATGGCTGCATTGGCTGCTCGGAACAGAACTTCTGGGATCAGCAATCCTTCTACGACCGCATCACCACCATCCCGCATATGGGAACCAACTCCACTGCTGAAAGCGTGGGGGTGGCCGCAGTGGCGGGTGTGGCCGCCGGTGTGGCTATTCATGGCGCGGCCAGCATGGTCCGCCATGCCTGCGACAAAAAGAAGGCCCCGGAAGTTAACGAAGACACCAGCAAGAGCTAAGGAACGCACCCATGTCCTATGAATACAAGACGCAAGGATATACTGTTGTTGACGCGGGCCGCCGCCTCGTTGTGGACCCCGTAACCCGCATTGAAGGCCACCTGCGCTGCGAAGTGAACATCAACGACGACAACGTGATCACCAATGCCGTATCCTGCGGCACCATCTTTCGCGGCATAGAAATCATCCTCAAGGGACGCGACCCCCGCGATGCCTGGGCTTTTACCGAACGCATCTGCGGCGTGTGCACGGGTACTCATGCCCTGGCCTCGGTGCATGCCGTTGAAAACGCCCTGGGCATTGATATTCCCGACAATGCCAACATCATCCGCAACCTCATGCAGCTTTGCCTTATGT